>JADGEQ010000049.1 GCA_016744295.1 Desulfobacteraceae bacterium
GGGTAAATATAAAGGGATATTATATGGTATCGGCTCAATGGCCTGTCAATGGCTAAAATGACTGACTGACGCTTCTTTCCGCGAAGCGGTTGTGTTCAACAAGTACTTGACCGAGTCCGTATAGCCGAGATATGCGGGTGCGGATATCATTCCAGGATAATAGCCGCATATCATGAATATCTGAGTGATATACGACTGGAAAGAATAAAGATCTTTTATCGAGAGCGTATTATCACATAGAATGAAATAATCACCCCAGGCGAAAAAAAGCAACAGAAAACCTTATTCAAGTGCATACATATACTTGTATTTTCTGTGTGAGGGAGGTACTAAATTGTCCTTCCGAATTGTATTGGTATCTTTAATGTATTTCACCGCGGACTATGTCAAAATCGAAATGACCTGAATCCCGAATTCGTGGCCCAGACTATTATTAATAGTTCCATATTTTTCCGAATCATAACCGGCCACAAGATCTTGTGATTGGAGGAAATTGTAATTTATCTACGGGATTCTTTACTTTACTTAGCCTAAAATTTGAATAAGTGAGATTTGAATTATTAAGACCGATTGGAATCTGGGGTTGAGGTCGGGGTGGGATGCGGGTGAATCGTTGATTGCAATTTTGTACAGGCTCTTAATGCAGTGAAGCGGTTAAAAGATGGAATTGTTTGAGCGCAGCGAGTTTTCCATCTTCAGCGTAGCGGAATTTAGAACCTGTCAAAATTGTTCAATCCGTGAACTGCATCCCACCCCGGCCGGTACTGGCGAATCCGATCTCTCCAAATACTGAATTTGAAATTCTGGACTATTATTAAAAATCCGGTTTTTTTTAAATCAAAAGCCTGACACAAGATCTTGTGGTTGAGGAAAATTGCATTTGATATTCAAACATTAAACTTATTACATTGAATACCGCCGTGAAAAGGATTCCCGCAAAATCCGGTAATTAAAATATAGAAACATTCTTTTTTGATAAGACCACCAATATAATAAATTGTTTCCAAATAGTGAATAATTTGGATGTGAAGATCAGGTCGGAGTTTGTTAAGAGGTCGGGGGGGATTGCGGGCGTATCATTGATTGCAATTGCATACAGGCTCTTAATGCAGTGGAGCGTTAAGCGAGACGTGCTGTTTGAGGACCTACTGGACCGCAGTTCACGGCTTTTAGCGCAGCGGAATTTTAGAGATCTGTAGGAATTGTTCAATCAGTAGGCTGCAATCTTCCCCGGCTGGTCAGGACCCTCACCTCACCAATAATGTTCAGATCAATTTTCCCCATTTTCCCGAAATAAATATTTGATTGATATGATCAATGCCTACTTTGCAAATTTAAATAACACTAAAAATTTGATCTTCTTTAATGAAGAATGTTCGGCGAGAATTGCTGGGTTGAACAGCTTCTGGTTTTGGTTATATTAAAAACCCAAGTATTCACACAGGTTTTCCTTCTGGTTGCTCTTTATATCTCTTTCCCATACAATGACAGGATGGAAACCCATTAAATTTTTAAGGCCGATCCTGAATGACACCGCGAATGAAAAAAACAATTTTTATCTGCCTGCTAGGGATGGTAGCAATTATCGGGATGCTGCATTATCTTACCCCCGGATATATGATTCTCTTCCATGACACCTATCGCAGGCTTTCCTATTTCCCCATTGCCATTGGGGCTATTCTTTATGGACTTCCAGGGGGTTTAATCATTGCCCTGCTGTCTTGTCTTTCCTTTGTACCCCACTTGTTAATGTTCTGGTTCCAGGGACCCCAGGCCTATTATTCCGAATTATCGGAAATCTTTTTTTACCTGGCAGCCGGGCTTGTGATCGGGCTGATCTCCAGCCGGGAAAACAAACTTAGGGAAAAATATCAGCAGCTTTCGGAAAAACTTGCCGGATCCTATCAACGTCTCCATGACCAAGCCACCCGACTGGTGCAGGCGGAAAAAAAATTGGGACAGGCCCGAAAATTATCCAGCCTGGGCCATGTGTCTGCCTCCCTGGCCCATGAGATCAAAAACCCTTTGGCATCCATTAAGGGGGCGGCTGAAATTCTGGCCGATGAAGTGGGACCCTCCCATCCAAAACATGAGTTCATCGAAATCATGCGGTCTGAGATTTCAAGACTCAACAATTCCGTGGACGAAGTTCTTGCCTATTGCCGGGGACAGCAGACCCTTAACAAAGACCGCCTCGAACCCCTGGTTGATATTTTGGATAAGGTAATCCTGCTGCTGGCCCCCCAGATCCGGGAGAAATCCATTGATCTGACCTGTGAACGAACAGGCGCCACCTCCATGATCCAGGTTGAGGAAGCCGCCATGATCCAGGTATTGGTGAATATTATCCTCAATGCCGTGGATGCGGTGCCCAAAAAAGGAAAAATTCGCATCTGCCACACCCAGGAACCAAAGGGCTGCAGAATTGACGTGGCAGACAATGGGCCGGGAATACCGTCGGAAAAATTTGAAAAAATCTTTGAATCCTTTGTTACATTCAAGGAGGGGGGTACCGGTCTTGGGCTTTCCATCACCAGAAAAGTAATTGAACGGCTGGGCGGCACCATCGGGGTGGGTTGCTCAGACATGGGAGGGGCACTATTTTCAGTGTTCCTGCCGGATAAAGAATCCTTGGCAAATTAAAAAGAGGCCCAATGAACCATACCATTTTGCTCATTGATGATGATCCAAGCCTTCGCAGGGTAACCGAATACAATTTATCATCCAGGGGATTTACGGTGCTGGCAGCGGAGTCAGGGCGCCAGGGGATTGAATTTTTCAGGAAACATGACCCGGATCTGGTGGTGTCGGATGTAAAACTCGGAGATTTAAACGGGTTGGATCTTTTGGAAACGATCAAGCAGGAATCTGCCGATACCCCCGTGATTATCATGACCGCATTCGGTTCCATTGAAATGGCAGTCCAGGCCATGCACAAGGGAGCCTTTAATTTCATTACCAAGCCATTTGACAGGGATACCCTGATTTTATCCTGTGAAAAAGCATTGGAGTTGACAAAACTTCGCTCCCAGACACGGCTGCTCACCCATGAGGTAAACCGTCTCACCGGAACCAAGGGCATTGTATCGGCCAGTTCCGCCATGAAAGAATTGCTGGCCACTGCATCCAGGGCTGCAAACAGCGAAGCCACGGTATTGATTTCAGGGGAATCGGGAACGGGCAAGGAGTTGCTGGCCCGGCTGATCCACCAGAACAGCCCCCGGCACAGGGGGCCCATGGTGGCGGTCAATTGTGCTGCCATCCCTGCCTCTCTTCTTGAATCTGAGCTTTTCGGCCATGTGAAAGGTGCCTTTACCGGTGCGATCAAGGATCGAAAAGGGCATTTCATGAATGCAGCCAGGGGCAGCCTGTTTTTAGATGAAATCGGCGAGCTTGCAGTGGATGTCCAGGTAAAGCTGCTCCGGGCCATCCAGGAAAGGCAAATCCAGCCGGTGGGGTCTGAAAAGACAATAACCCTTGACATACGGATCATTGCCGCCACCAATCTGGATCTGCAGGAAAGGATTGCAAAGGGAGAATTCAGAGAAGACCTTTATTATCGCCTCAGCGTGATTCCTTTGTTCATACCGCCTTTGAGGGAACGCACCGAGGATATCCCGGCCCTGGTCTCCCATTTTTTAAAAAAATTTGATGCCCCGGCCAACGTGTGCTTTTCCCCCGAAGCCCTGGGCCTGATGAAAACCTATCACTGGCCGGGAAATATCCGGGAGATGCAAAATATTGTGGAGCGGTGTATTATCCTGAGAAAAGCCCCGCTTATCCAGCCCGAGGACCTGAACCTGCCGGGAATGAAAACCAACCCCTCCATACTGGACCCCGTGATCCCGGATGAAGGCATCTCCCTGGAAGAGGTTGAAAAAGCCTATGTGATCAAAGCCCTGGAAAAGGCGGGGCAGAATAGATCCGAGGCAGCCCGGCTTCTGAAGATCCCCCGGCATGTTCTCCTGTACCGGATTGAAAAGTATATGATTTTGTAGACTATTCTACACCCCTCTGTTGAATAGTCTAGATTCCCGGAAAACCAATCTTTTAAAGCCCTGTATACAGGGATTGCTCCTGCCATAAAAATTTCCTGAGAATTAAAGGTGTTACATCATTATCCCCTACCAGACCCCGGCATGGCACGGGATTTGATAGTGTTTTATTAAAAGTGTTCTATTGATCATCATCAATAAAGACCCAAAACAATAATATCACCCAATGGAGGATAGCGTGAAAAAAATCAGTTTACTCATTGTAACAGGGACAATTCTTTTTTGGGCCATGGGGACGGTTATGGCCGAAGACACCAAAGACGGATCTGTCCAACGGGCTGTTTTCAAGGTTGAAGATCTGAGTTGCGGGGCATGTTTCTCTAATATTAATGCAGGACTTTCTCCCCTAAAAGGGTTTTCAGGCATGGGGGTTAATCTGTTCAGAAAACGGGTTGCCGTTGACTTTGTAGGCCCTTTGTCTGCTGATGAAATTGGGGCAGCCATTACGAAAAAAGGATATCCGGCAACCCTTGCCTCTGTGGATCCCATCATGAAAAAAGAATCCTTTGCCTATTTAAATAGTCGCCAAAGGGGAGCAGGCTCCGGCATACCAGGCGGCGGTTCCTGCTGCTCCCTGCCGGGTGTTTCCCAGCTTCCCCCGGCAACAGACCCATAAAATACACTAGCCAATGATACGGGCGACAAATGATCATTAAATTTAAATAAACCATAAAAAGGCATACATTATGAAACGAACAAGAAGCAAACACATGAAGCATCTATTACCTCTATCCATATTTAATCTTATTCTGGTGGGTCTCTTTCTTTTTGGATCAACTGCCCATGCCTGGTTTGGGGATAAATTCAAAAAGCTCACCCCAAAAAACAACCATCTTTCCATCCCCCTGGAAGGGATTTCCGACGGCCAGGCCCATTATTTTACGACCAAATCCGAAAAAGGGGTGAAGGTAAAATTTTTTGTGGTCAAAAGCCATGACGGAATCATCCGGGCGGCAGTGGATGCCTGTGATGTCTGTTATAGAGCAGGTAAAGGCTATGTTCAGGAGGGTAATGTCATGGTCTGCAGCAATTGCGGAATGAAATTTGCCACTGATAGGATCAATGAAGTCAAGGGTGGATGCAATCCGGCTCCCCTGATCAGAGCCATTGAGGGCGAAAATCTTGTAATTTCCATGGCAGATATCAACGCCAATGCCTGGTTATGCAAGTTTAAAAAATAAAGGGGGCAAAAAAATGACCTGGGATCCGGAAACATACAGGGAAAAGAGGGAAAAAGTTTTGGGTGTTCGCAAACGGGGGATTTCATTTGGCAGTCTGTCCGCCATTGTCTCTTTGGTTATCCTTATGGGGTTTGCCTTTGTCAGTGTACCGGGAGCTGTTTCCTATATCCAGACCCGGCATTTGGATGATGCCATTTACAAACTGACTGAAAATACAGTCTTTAAAGGTTCCCTGGTGGCCCAAATCCGGCAGCTGGATGGTGTCAGTGCTGCAAAACAGGATACCCATGGCACCCGGTTGGTGGTAACCTTTGACCGCAGGACTGCCGGGCCGGATACCTTCAGCTCTTTATTCAGGCAAAAAAATCTGGATGCAACCCTGCTGAACCGGGTCAGCCACCGCCAGCGAAAGAACACCCTGGAAACTGAAAAGGAATCAAGTGAAACTTTATAATATTTCCCTGGGAAACATTCGTCGCCGCAAGGGCAAAATGCTTTTTCTTGCTCTGGGACTTATCATTGGTGTCTCCACCATCGTGACCCTGCTGGCCATTACCGAAACCATGACCGCAGAAATCGAAGAGCGCCTGAACAAATTTGGGGCCAATATTGTCATGGTGCCGAGAACAGAAAATTTATCCCTTAATTACGGGGGGATTGATGTGGGCGGGGTCAGCTATGAGGTCAAAGAATTTAACCAGGAGAATCTGGCCCGAATCCATACAATTAAAAATGCCAAAAATTTAGGAATTGTTGCGCCCAAGGTGTTGGGGCCTGTCATGATTGATGATAAAAAATTGCTGCTCATGGGGGTCATCTTTGACGAGGAACTGGCATTAAAAAGATGGTGGCAAAAAAAAGGAATATTTCCAACCCGTCCCGATGAGGTGCTGCTGGGGGCTTCCGTCGCATCTGTACTGGGCCTGAACCCCGGGGATGAGATAAAAATGGGGGAGACCCTCTTCAAGGTGACAGCCGTCCTGCATCCCACGGGCTCTTCCGAAGACAATGCCGTGATTGCAGAGCTTGGAACAGCACAAACCCTACTGGGAAAGCCGGGTAAAATATCAATGGTGGAGATTGCCGCCTTTTGCCGGGGGTGCCCCATTACCGAAGTGACCCTGCAGATTGCCGAAGTCTTTCCCAATGCCAAGGTCACGGCCATGAAGCAGGCGGTTATGTCAAAGATGCAGTCCATTGAAATGTTCAAGTCCTTTTCCCTGGGGGTTTCCATCCTGGTCATCGGAATCGGTGCCCTGCTGGTAATGGTGACAATGATGGGCTCTGTCAATGAACGGACCCGGGAAATAGGTATCTTCAGGGCCATTGGGTTCAGGCAGACCCATGTGATGCAGATCATTCTCCTGGAAGCCCTTGCTTTGGGGCTGTTTGGGGGAATACTTGGATTTGTCCTGGGCAATCTGCTTGCCTGGGGCATCATTCCTTTGGTCATAAAAGAGGGAATCTTTGCCGGTGTCAATTACCAGCTTGGGGGGCTTTGTCTTCTCATGGCAGCGGCACTCAGCCTTTTGGCCAGCCTCTATCCGGCATTTAAAGCCGGACGAATGGACCCCAGCGATGCCCTGAGGGCTCTCTGAGTTTGCGGGCCGGGCAAGCAATCGCTTAACTATTAACCATAAAAGAAGCGCATCCATATGAGACAGATCAACCATTTAATTGAAATAAGAGATCTTGGGAAAACCTATACCAGCGGCAATAGCCTGGTGACTGCCATTGATCACATGGATTTTGTCATTGATGACAAGGAGTTTGTCACCATCATGGGGCAATCGGGTTCAGGGAAATCAACCCTCCTGTCCACCATGGGAGGACTGAATCGGCCCACCCGGGGAAAGGTATTTGTGGATTCCCTGGATCTATATGCGCTTTCCAATGAACAGCGGGCAGATTTTAGAAGTGAATACATGGGATTTATTTTCCAGTCTTTCCAGCTCATTCCCTATTTAACGGTATTGGAAAATATAAAACTGCCCATGGCCGTTACCGGCCGGACAAAAACAGAAAAAAACCAGATGGCCATGGAAGTGATTGAACGGGTAGGCCTGGAAAAAAAATCCGGCCGGCTCCCCGACCAATTGTCCGGCGGGGAGCAGGAGAGGGTAGCCATTGCCCGGGCCATTGTGAACAAACCCCCCATTATTCTGGCCGACGAACCCACGGGAAACCTGGATTCCGAAACTGCCAAGGAGATCATGGGATTGCTGCAATCCCTGAATAACGACGGCCACACCATTATCATGGTAACCCATAACACTGAAATGGAGAAGTTTGCCTCCCGGACCATCCAGGTCAGGGATGGGTGTTTATAGGCTGATGGAAGAGAATCAATATATTGGGTGGTCTTTTCAATTGCCTGATCTCAGCATCCCCTCCTGAATACCATGGAAAAGATGACAATACGCCGGACTATATTTACAAACAATGATCAAGCAAGGGGGAAATGACAGGCCACCTGGCGATCTGGGGAAAGGTCTCTTAATTTTGGCATTGTTCCTTTGCATAGGTCCTGCCGGAAAATACACCTGGGATGAAAATGGCATCCCAAGGGCGGATTAATGGGGCTTGGCACATCTCCTTCCAGAATCGTGTGATGAAGCGCGATTGACGGATCTGTCACAGGGACGGCATCAATCAGTGCTCTGGAATAGGGATGGAAAGGCGTTTTAAAAAAATCTTCCACAGGCCCGGTCTCTACAATGCGCCCCAGGTACATGACAGCCAGACGGTCACAGATATGCTCCACCACGCTCAAGTCATGGGAGATGAATAAAAAGGTCAGATCTTCATCCTGCTTGAGATCCTTTAGCAGGTTAATTACCTGGGCCTGAATAGAGACATCCAGGGCTGAAACGGGCTCGTCTGCCAGAATGAATTCAGGCCCAACGGCAAGGGCACGGGCGATGATAATTCTCTGGCGCTGTCCACCGGAAAATTCATGGGGATACCGGTCCCGGTGCTCCGGCCTGAGACCAACCTTGTCCATAAGTTCAAGGACCTTCTCCCTGCGAAATGCTCGGTTGCCCATCCCATGTATAATCAGGGGCTCTTCAATGGCAGCACCAATCTTTTTTTTTGGATTTAAGGCTGAAAAAGGATCCTGATAAATGATCTGGGCTTTTTTCCGAAATCCCTTTAATCCGGGTTTGCTCAAATTGATCAGGTTTTCTCCGGCATAATGAACAATGCCATGGGTCAATTCCTCCAACCGCAGCAGCACTTTTCCCAGGGTGGACTTGCCGCAACCGGATTCTCCGACAACCCCAAATGTTTCCCCCTTGATAATGTCCAGGCTGATATCATCCACGGCCTTGACCAACACACTTTTCCCTTTTTTTTTAATGGGATAGTACTTTTTTACGTTGCGGGCAGATAAAAGGATTGGATCTGTCATTGTTACCTTCTTTTGATTATTCAGATTCATAAAGCCAGCACCGGGAAAAATGATCGGTTAACACTTCTTTCCATGGAGGCATTTGGTTTTTGCAAATTTCTTTTACCTTGGGACACCGCTCCTGAAAGGCACACCCCTTCGGCAGATTGTCCAGGGATGGCACAATACCGGGAATAGGGATAAGTCGTTTTGTACCGGAACCAATTTTTGGCAGTGAATCAAACAACCCCTGGGTGTAGGGGTGAAGCGGATGGGTAAACAATTGGGAAACAGATGCTTTTTCTACAATTTTTCCTGCATACATAACAAGAACGGTTTGGGCTGTCTGGGCCACCACTCCCAGGTCATGGGTGATCAAGATCACCGACATGCCGATCTCTCGTTTAAGTCGGTTGATCAGGTGGAGAATCTGGGCTTGGATGGTAACATCTAGCGCCGTGGTGGGTTCATCCGCAATCATGATGTCAGGATGGCAGGAGAGGGCCATGGCGATCATTACCCGCTGGCGCATACCGCCGGACAACTGGTGAGGATAGGCATTTACCCGAGATTCTGGTTCCGGAATTCCCACCAGAGACAACATGTAAACGGCTTCTTTTAATGCCTGTTGTTTATCCATATCCCGATGTTTTTGAATGACTTCCATCAATTGAAAGCCGGCTGTCAGGACCGGATTTAAGGAGGTCATGGGTTCTTGAAAAATCATGGAGATTTCATTGCCCCGGATTTTGGTCATCTCTCGTTTGTTCAGTTTGGTTAAATCATTTCCCTTAAAGTAAATGGACCCATTGGTGACAGCCCCCTGGGTTTCGGGTATCAACCCCATTATGGAAAGGGCGGTCACGCTTTTCCCTGATCCGCTTTCTCCCACAATGGCCAGGGTTTCTTGCTCGAAAAGTGAAAGACTCACCCTGTCCACAGCTGTGATGGGCGTGTTTTTGGTAAAAAACCGAGTGGTAAGATTATCGATGCAAAGTAAGGGGGATGTCATGATTTATTTTTCCAAAAAGGAGATCAAATTTAAGTCCTGAGGGAGGGGTCCAGCACATCCCGCATCCCGTCTCCAAACACATTGAATCCCAGAACCAGCAGCAAAATGGCAAGACCGGGAAAGGCGGCCACGTGGGGCGCTAATTGAAGATATTGTCGTCCTTCGGACAGCATGGCACCCCATTCAGGCTGGGGCGGCTGTGCCCCCAGGCCCAAGAAACCAAGCGCGGCAGCCTGGAGTACGGCGGTTCCCATGCCGAGTGTTGCATAAACAATAATCGGTGCCAGGGCATTGGGCAGGATATGGCCGAAAATGGTTCGGGTATGGCTGCCACCCATGTGCCGCACCGACTGGACAAAAAGCTGTTCTTTGAGCAACAACACGCTGGACCTGACGATCCTGGCATAATGGGGAATATAGACAATGCCCACCGCAATCATGGTATTAATGAGGCTGGGTCCCAGGATTGCCGCAATAAAAATGGCCATTAAGATGGCGGGAAATGCCAGGAGCACATCCATGACCCGCATGATAATGGCATCGGTTGTTTTACCGAAATAGCCGGCAAAAAGGCCCAGGATAGTTCCCGGAACAAGGGAAATACTCACAGAAACAAGCCCGATCATCAAGGAAATCCGGCTGCCATGGATGACCCGGGTCAAAATATCCCGGCCCAGAGAGTCCGTGCCAAACCAATGGGCCATGGACGGGGGCTGGAGTCGGTCCAGGGGTGCCGGTAAAAAAGGGTCATAGGGTGCGAGCATACTGCCAAACATGGCAACAAAGAGGATAAAACAAACAATCCCCAATCCAAGTACGGCATTTTTGTTTTTTAGTAAATCGGTAAACAATTCCCATTTATTCATTTGTGTTATCCCTCGTCAACCCGGATTCTCGGGTCTAAAAATGCATAGAGCAAATCCACGGTAAGATTAATCAGGGCCATGAGTACGGCAAAAATCAAAATACAGGCCTGGACCGCATTATAATCCCTTCCCATGAGGGAATCCACCACAAACCGACCCAGTCCGGGCCAGGAAAAAATGGTTTCCGTGAGCACGGCACCACCCAGCAGCAGACCCATATTAATACCCAAAACCGTAACAATTGGCAGGCAGGCATTGCCCAGTGCATGGCGCCAAATGACCACCTGTTCCTCCATGCCTTTGGCACGGGCCGTACGGATATAATCCTGGTTCAACACTTCCAGCATGGATGAGCGGGTAATCCGCGCTATGATGGCCATGGGAATGGTGGAAAGGGTAATCGCCGGCATGATTAAATGAAGCACGCCGTCCTTAAAAGCTGCAAGGTCCAGGTGAATCAGGGCATCCAAAAGTACAAAGCCTGTAATGGGTTCAAGATCCACGGCCAGGTCCATTCTCCCCATCATGGGCAGAACCTGGAAATGGACGGAAAAAAGATAAATCATCATCAATCCCAGCCAAAAGACAGGAATTGAAACTCCGACAAGGGCTGACAACATGGCAGTGTAGTCAATGACAGTATTCTTGTATACGGCGGACAAGATGCCTGCCAGGACACCGAACACCGTAGCGATGAGCATGCCGACAACAGAAAGCTCAATGGTGGCGACCATCCGGGGGATAATTTCCTGGATGACCGGTGCACCGGTCCGGATTGAATAGCCAAAATCACCCACCAACATATTCTTTGCAAAGATAAAGTATTGCACCGCAAGGGACCGGTTCAAGCCCAGTTGTTCTCTGAGTGATGCCAGTTCTTCAGGTGAGGCAAGCTCTCCCAAAAGAAGTTGGGCAGGGTCTCCGGGGATCATTCTCAGCATGAAAAAGACCACCACGGAAACCCCTGCCACAATCAGGATCAATTGGAACAATCTCCTTATGATCAGGGAAAAGTTCATTAAAATCTACTTTTTCCAGACCATTTCAAGGGAGTTGAGTCCATTGGGTCGTAGGGGGATATCCTGAACCTTTTTGTTAAAACAGCGTACCACCTTGGTATGGGCAATGGGCATCCAGGGCGCCTGGTCATGGGCAATGACCTGGGCTTTTTTGTAATATTCGGTTCTTGCCGCTTTATCAAAGGTTTTCTGAGCCTTTTTTACCAAATCAGTAAATTCAGCATTTTTCCAGATGGCGACGTTGGAAGCGCCCGGTATCTTGGCTGTATCAGCAGACAAAAGACCATACAAAAAATTGTCCGGATCTGCATTGCCGCCCAGCCATCCGAGCATACACAGATCATGCTCTCCATTGGAGGTTTTTTTCAAATATGTTCCCCAGTCATAGCGGACAATCTTACATTTGATGCCCACGGCAGACAGGTAGGCCTGAATCAGTTCTGCTGTTTTTACAGGGTCCGGCATATAGGCGCGGGATACGGGCATGGCCCAGAGTTCTATTTCACGGGTTCGATCAAACCCGGCTTCTTTTAGCAGGGCTTTTGCTTTGGCAGGATCATAATCATAGGGTGCAACCGCATCATTATAACTCCAGATACTCGGAGCAAAAGGGTTTTTAGCCGGTATGGCAAGCCCCTGAAATAGTGTCTGAATCAAGATATTCTTATCCACGGCATGGTTGATCGCCTGTCTGACCCTTGGATCGGCAAGATAAGGTTTGCTGGTGTTGATGGCAATATACCCCACATTGACACTGGCATTTTCCTTGACCACCAGGTTTTTATTCTTTTTTACAAGTGTGATGGAATCCGGGTCCAGGTCATCGGCAATATCAATGGATCCGGACTGAAGGGCCATCAGACGAGTGGAGGTTTCCGGGATGGATTTGATAATGATTTTTTTCAGCTTGGAAGGGCCACCCCAATAGCTGTCATTTCGGATAAGGGAAATATGATCGTCCCTTACCCATTTATCAAAAATAAAAGGGCCGGTTCCCACAGGATGGGTACCGATTTGATCTTTATACTCAGCCATGGCTTTGGGAGACAAAATCGGGCAGAGCCAGAGGGCCAGGTTGTTGATCAAGGGGGCATAGGGCATCTTTGTGGTCAGGGAGATGGTATAGTCATCAATTATTTTGATTTCTGTAACATACTTTAAAGACAGACTTAAGTATTTCCACTTGCCATACCCGTGGAAGGGGTGATCCTTGTCAATGATTCTGGCAAATGAATCATAAACAGCCTTTGAATTAAAATCTGTGCCGTCATGGAATTTAACCCCTTTTCTCAAATTAAAGGTCCAGATCAGCCCGTCATCGGATACCTTCCAGGATTCAGCCAGCTGGGGTTCAACATCCATGGAATTGTCACCAAACTTTACCAGGTTTTCAAGTATCTGGATTCCAGCTTTAATGGATTCCCCATCTGTTGCCTGGGCCAGGTCCAGCATGACCGAGTCTCCTCCCCTTCCCCACATCAATGTGTCGCTTGCCGCCATTGACAGGGAGGGAACAAAAATCAGAATGGCAAATAATGCGCCTAAATACTTTTTCATTTTTTTCTCCTTAATTCATTTTCTGCTTAATTACTCACACCTCATTTTTACTATTTGTTACAGGCCAGCGGCCTGGGAAACGCAATATTCAAATTTGCCGGGCACAGAACTTTGAACCTCACATGGCCGATCGGTTTTCAGTGCCTGAATCAGAGTCTTCTGGATCATAAAATGCGCTGTTATACACAGGGCCAAGTTTTCGCCATGGGCAACTTCATCCGGGACTTCTACAATTACTTCGGATCGGGTAATATCCGGGTATTGCACAGCAAAGTTAAAGCTTCGGGCTCGACCCAGAAGGGGCAGCGCTGTCAACTCTGTATTGTCAGCCGGAGGGAAGACCTGGGGTTCTGGAATACGGGCATATTTTTGGTACAAACCTGTAATTCGTTTGTTGGCAGCCATAATCTTTTGAGATCCTGCCATGGCAGTTCGCAAAGTTTCTGCCAGTTCTAGGGCTGTCCCAAAAAGCGGATGGTCCTTGTCTTCGATAAAAGGCAGGTGTACATAGACAAATGCACGGGGTATCCAGAATTCTCTGAATCCTTTGGGAAGATATCCGGCATAGGGCTGACACCATTCATGATTGGGCACCCCGTGAAGGTCTGCCATTAGTTCGGGCAGCCATCGGTGCCAGAGCCGCTGTTTGGCAAGGGCTTCGGAAAATGCAGGCGGGTGCTTAAAATACTGGTCATAAAATTCAGCACCCAGGGCATTGTAGCGGGCCGCATGGAGAATATCGCAATTGTTTTTGACATACAGGCTCTCAAAGGCGGCAACTCCGTCTACATTTTCCAAGGGGATAAATACCGCGTTGGCAGTTTCAAGATAGGATTGTCCCTGGGGGCTTGCTATAAATTCAATAAATTTCAGTGCTGCATTGGTACTGGAAACTTCATTGGCATGGTGTCGGGCATTAAACAAAACGGTGGGTTTTGTGAGCCGTAACCGGGGAATGGACACCTGATGCCCCCTGACCCGATAGGCTTCCACGGCATAAATGGGCCTTCCCTGTAAAGATTTTGCAATTTCCCAGACCCGGATATGGGGCATTTCGTTCAAGCGGGCCAAATGCCTGACAACGGTTTCTGACATCAGCAAAACCTCTTCGGGTACGGGCCCCGGGATGGTTTCAACGCCAGCCAGCTCATCCCTTTCCAGTGGCAGATTCAATATGAGTGAAAATGGACCTTTCGCAACAGAACAGCCGGACAATGTCCAATTTTCAGTGTTAAGGACAAGGGTGTCAAATGGCAGGGGAGGGGATTCTAAACCGCCGGAGGAGGCAAGGGATGTTTTTGCAGGAATTGCCTGGATAAAAGCCCTCGGGCCCTTGTGGCCGGCACTGGAACAAACCCTGGGTAAAATCTGTCCAAGTTTCAGGGATTCGGAAAGTTTGTGTTTTAAGGCAAATTGTTCAAAGGATTTTAGCAGGAAAAAATAAATATCCTCATGGAGTTTTTCCATGGGGCTGATCTGCTCGTCCATGAAGCCAAGTCTATAATTGCTTTCATCTATGAAAACGTCCACCTGGATAGATTCAAAAAATGCCTGAAGTCTGTCAAAAGATTCTGATTGAATCCGGGTTTCCATGGCAGCGATCAGGTCCCGCATAAAAACCGTTTGGAATTGATACCAAAACTGATCCCGATCTGTGGGAATGGATTGATCCAGCAGACTTTTTTTCCCCACCCCAATGGTGATACCGGCACAGGTTGGGGAAACCGTTCCCAGGCCCGGGTTTGATGCCATATAGTCAAATGTGTGGAAAAATGGTGAGAACCTGTCTTGAAAAACGAGTGTCTGGTTTTTATCAAAAGCGGTCAGGCAGTAGACCTCTTCTTGTGTCTCCTCTTTTGAAATCGTCACGGCATCTTCAGGGATATCCAATTTTTTTGCAAGGATTTCTGCTGCGGGATATAATTCATGAAGCCATCGGTGGTTTAATTCCAGCCCATTGGGTTCCTCATTAAAGGGGCGGTATCCAATATGGATACGGGCGGGTCTTTTGGCCTGCAATACCGGCAGATCAAGGTCCAGAATACGGCAAATCCCGGGTTTAAACGCATTAAAAACCCTTACATCCGGTTGGTACCCTTTTGCTGTAAGGGTCATCTCAATTTTGCCCTTCATCTGGATCCGGATATCCATTGGTTTGCTTGTCCAGACCTCGCACAAAATGGGGCCGCTTCCCTTCTTTATTGAAGATACGGCGGTCATGATGGCGCTGATTTCCGATACCAGGGAAAATTCATGGACAACAGAACAAGGATTTTTATGAGATGAGGCTGTTTCCCCTTTACCACCGGCGGGAACAGAAAACCGAGTAATCTGATTTCTGAGGGCCTGTGATCGGGAGAATCCGGGGCCGCCCTGATTCAGGGCCAGGTCAACCCAGGAGGAAAGGTGTGTGGAAAAAGCCTGTGCTGTTCCACTGATATGCACAGGCCCTGCCGGGTCAGGGAATCGGACAATAAGGCCATGGCTTTCGGTAAGACCATCGGAGGTTTTCTCCTCAATAAGCAAATGTCGGGGGCTGGAAGGGGGTTGCTTTTTGTTCTGATGAATAACAACCAGCGGAAAAAAAATAGCAGTGGACGCCATCGTCATCGCGCATACGGCATCACACAGTGCAAGCCCGGTAGGATAAGAGATACCCTCGGGCCTGATGGTCCAAACGGCATCCAGTTCCCGGCGACCTGGAATGGCTGAATTTTTTTTATACAGAGGGGAAAAATCCAATGGATGGAAGGGGGAAGGAGGGGCATCTTGTTTTTTCTCCAATTGTACCGGTCCGGCCACAAGGCAGATCTCTCCCACGGCCCTGTCGTTGATACAGCATCCAGACAAAACATTGCCAAACGTAAACTCTCCGGTCAAGGTTTCACCGGCTGCCAATCTGCTGATCCCGGATTTATCCTGTAAAACGGCAGATGGTGGCACTTGTTTTATGGGGCTTGCGGCCAGACAATTGATAACCATCCCAAGGGCCTGTGCTGAATTACTTTGGATATGAATCTGGTGGCTGTCTGTTTTTTTAATGGATATGGATTGTGATGCACTATCATTCAGCGGATGCAAGTCCAGGTAAAGGCGGCAGGTTTTTTGAGGGGCCTCATGTTTTTGAATAAGTATCGGTCCATTAAATGAGATGGTTTCAAAACTGAGACGGGCACAAAGATTGAGTATTCCAGACCATACTTCAGGGTTTTTCAAGTCTTTGGACACGACCAGGTTAAGATTAAGATCATCAAATCCATTTGCCCCCCGGGCTTTGGTAAAAAGCTCCCTGGTGTCAAACAAAAAATCAAGTGTAATTATTTTCAGCATGGACGCAGCACCTTTAATGGGTCAATTTATGTTTCTTCCCATGGAAGGTAAAACCATAATATATAATTTTAATATATGTCAAGTATATTTATTGTCGAATCATAAAATATACTTGATATATATTCATCTATTATGTAATACTTAAGTTTAAATGATCGGGCAAAATTAAGGACAAGGTATGAGCACAAAAATCAAAACCCAAAAAATTCCAAAGCAGCCCTTGGCAGTAACTGCCTACGAAACAATCCTCAGCCGGATTATCTGTCTTGAATATCAGCCCAGTCAGCATCTGGATGAAAGTCAGTTGATGGACGATCTTGGTATCGGCAGAACGCCCATACGGGAAGCCCTGGTCCGCCTGCACGGAGAAAAAATGGTGGAGTCCCAGCCCAACCGGGGCGTGATTGTCCGGCCCATTACCCTGCAGAATACCAAGTCCATGTTCGAAAGTATGGGTATCTTTGAGTTTGGCGTCGTTGATATCGCTGTCAATAAAGACTGCACAACCTTTATCCAGAAGATGAAGGCGGCAAACAATAAAATCCAGACAGCTGTTGAATCAAACGATTTATTGGGCATGGTGGAAGCCAACCATTTGTTTCATATTAATTTTGCCGAGTGTTCCCGAAATGAATTTTTGATCCGGGCGATCCATGATGTCAGAAGCGAAGCCAAACGGCTTTCCTATTTGTCTTACAATAATATTATCGGATCGGGTAAAAACCTTGGGCCCTATTACAAATTAGTGGTCGAAGAGCATGACAAGATGATTGTCTGCCTTGAAAATCATGAGACCAAAAAGCTCAAAGAATTATTAACAGACCATATTTCAACCTTCAGGGAACGGATCATCCTTTTCATGGTATCCTGACATGGAGTGATAAAAATAGGTGAGCAATGAAAACAATTGATTTGAACTGTGACCTGGGCGAAAGCTTTGGAAATTACAGTATCGGCATGGATGACCATGTCATGGAATATATTACCTCGGCCAATATCGCCTGTGGCTGGCATGCAGGTGACCCCATGGTCATGGATAAAACGGTTCAAATGGCAAAAAAATACGGGGTCATGCCCGGGGCGCATCCGGGATATCCTGATTTGCCCGGTTTTGGTCGTCGCCATATGAATTGCACGGAACATGAAATCCAGCAATATATGGTATACCAGATTGGGGCACTTCAGGCCTTCTGCCATGTCCACAACATCCCGCTTCAACATGTCAAACCCCACGGAGCCCTCTACCTGGATGCGGTGGAAAACAAGAAAACTGCCCGGGCAATTGCCAAGGCTATTTTGAGTGTGGATGCATCGATTTGTTTTGTCGCTCTTTCAGGGAAAAAGGGAGAAACCATGCGTCGCATGGGGCGGGAACTGGGCTTAAAAGTGGTATTTGAAGCCTTCCCGGACAGAGCCTATACGCCAGAAGGTACACTGGTGCCCAGAAATGAGCCCAATGCTGTGATTTCAGACCCTGATGAGGTTGCTGGCCGCGCCCTTGACATGGCCAATGGATTTGTTGTTGCCAAGGATGGTTCTCATATTGATCTGGATGTTCAGACCCTTTGTGTCCATGGGGATAATATCGGGGCAGTCAATCTGGTCAAAGAGATCCGTCAACGACTCGAAAACAACGCAATAATGGTGGCACCCATGGGGGCGTCATGACCAATTGTTCTTCTGAACCGATACGATATCGTCCTTTCGGGGATACCGGTCTATTACTTGAATACGGCCATCAGATTTCCCCTGTGATACATGAAAAGGTCATGGCAATGACCCGGGCCGTAAAAAAAACATCAATAAATGGATTAAAGGCTGTGATTCCAACCTATACTTCCATTCTTCTACTATACGAGCCTGGGCTTACCAATCCGGATCAGCTGTCCCGGTCCATTGAAAACCTTGCAAATGTTCTGGATGTAAGGGACATGGTTCCGCCAAAGGAGATCAGAATCCCTGTCTGTTATGAAGGTGAGTTTGCTCTGGATATGGCGGATTTAAGTTCAACCTGCGGGATAAGCCCGGAAGAGGTGATCCAGATTCATTCCAGCCTGGAATATCTGATTTATATGGTGGGATTTACACCGGGCTTCGCATTTTTAGGGGGGCTCGACCCGCGGCTGTATTCCCCGAGACTTAAAACACCGAGAACGAAAGTACCCAAAGGATCTGTGGGTATTGCCAACAGCCAGACCGGTATTTACTCCATTGACAGCCCGGGCGGATGGAAAATCATCGGCAGAACACCGCTAAACCTTTTTGATCCTCAATTGTCAGATCCTTTTTTGTACAAACCCGGGGATCAGATTAAATTTATACCGATTTCTGAAACCCAATTCAGGGCACTGGCCCAAAGAGAAAAAGAATGACAAACGCCATTAAAATAATAACTCCGGGTTGGTTTACAACGGTCCAGGACCAAGGGCGGTTTGATTTTTTACATATGGGTGTTCCCGTGTCCGGCTATCTGGATAAATTTTCTGCTGCCATGGCAAATTTTTTGGTGGGAAATCCCGCCAATACCCCTTTATTAGAAATCACAGTTGTTGGGCCGGGGTTTGTTGTTCTTCGAGAAATGGACATGGCCCTGACCGGTGCAGACATGGAGATAACGGTTAATCATATTCCCATGGCCCAATGGACAACCCTTCGCCTTAAACCGGGAGATACGGTTTTACTGGGTCCGGTCCAAAGAGGGTGTCGGGCGTATATAGCCTTTGGTGGTGGAATTGATGTTCCCAAAATCATGGGAAGCTTTTCAACCTATTTTTCCGGGAAAACCGGCGGTTTCTGCGGCCGTGCCCTGAAAAAAGAAGATGTGCTGGAAACCATGGACAAAAAGATGTTGAAAACGCCACGGCATCTGCCCAGGAAGTACAGGCCGGATCTTAGCAATTTAATCACTATTCGGGCAGTTCCCGGACCCCAGGAAAATTTTTTTATGCCAGATACCCTGTTCGGATCTTCCTACCAAGTGACACAAAAAGCAGACCGAATGGGATACCGGCTTTCTGGACCAGCTGTTCCTATCCGGGAGGGTCTGCCCAATAGCATTATATCAGAACCAGTGCTGCCAGGCAGTATTCAGATTCCGCCGGACCAACAGCCGATTATTCTGTTAAATGAACAAACCGTAGGCGGGTACGCAAAGATTGCCACCATTATCTCATGGGATCTGCCAAAGGTGGCCCAGGCAATGCCCGGGGATACCATTGTATTTGAAAAAATTGACCTGCTGCTTGCCCATCAAATATATTCCAGGGAAAGTGAAAAAATCCAGGCCATACAAGCTTTGTTCATGGGTTGAACATAATCTTTAATGGAATGATGATGAAAAAAGTATTGATTGCATACTACTCACGAACAGGGACCACCCAAAATATTGCAGCGCTTCTGAAACAGACGCTGAATTGTGAAACCGAAGAAATTATTGATTTGAAAAACCGTAACGGGTTTTCAGGCAATCTTTCCGGTGGAGTGGACGCCCTGCTGCAGAGACAAACCCGTATAAAACAACCCGTACACCATCCTTCCGCCTATGACCTTGTCATCCTGGGTACGCCGGTCTGGTTGGGTAATCTTTCTCCTGCCCTCAGAACCTATATTGTTCAGAACAAAAAATACCTGCCTCAGCTTGCATTTTTTTGCACCTTCGCAGGCAAGGGAAATGTCAACGCCGGTAAACGCTTTTTGAGGCTTTCAGAAAAAAATACCAGGATTCTATCCATACAAAATAACGAAACCCCGGACAAAATCAAAAAAAAGATTGAAAACTTCATCCAGATTATCTAGGCCGACAGCAGATCTAATACCCGTTTAAGGGATGCGGGAGTAGCCCGGAGCCCACGAAGCATTGGTGTTATGTTATTGCTTGGGATTGGTATATTGGGTGATCTTTTCAATTGCCTGATCTTTGTCCATGATATCAAGGTCAATACATATGGAATTTTGCAACCCGTATTGTTCAACGATATCATTAAAAACTCTTTTTTTAACAGTGCACACAAGTACTTTTATCTCTGAGTTGATAGCTGACTGCAATACCTTTTTAAGCCCGGCACCTCTGAGTTCCAGCTTGCCGAGTTCGTCAAGGAAAACCATGTCCGGACAATTGGCAACAAGCTTGTGTGCAAACCTGTTGTCCAGAAAATTCTGGGTATCCTGATTGAAAAAATACCCGTTGCTGTTTTTTTGTGGCGTTGCCCAGGGATAGGTTTCCTGTGTTCCTATTCGGTAAAGTACATACTCTGAAGCGAATTGGGCAGAATTATGTATTCTTTCAGGTGCCCTAGCCAAAAATCCGTCTGTCTGCCATTGGGAGGAGAACAACCCTTCCAGAAAAGCCAGAAAACTTGTCTTCCCGCTGGTAACCCCCCCTGTAATCAAAACAATTTTTTGCATACAATTTACCGATCATCTCTGGGTTTTATTAGCAGTACAAAGGATATACCTTTTTTTATCCGGGAAAACAATTCCTAGCCCGGAGAGGTCAATTTATATCTTTTCAAATTTGTCCGGGTAGTCCTCGGCAAGATCAATATACAATTGTTTGCCATAAGTCCAAAAATCCCTATGCTTTTGTTTAACATCCCCGATGATTTTAAAGGGGACACCACCCGCAATTTTAAAATCGGGAATAATACTGTTCTGTGGCACAACACACCCTTCTGCGACAATAGCCCATATGCCTATAACAACATCGAACCCGATGACTGAAGCAATCCCAATAACAGCATGGGATTTTATTTTCTGGCCATGTATTATCGCGCCATGTCCAACTGTCACTTTTTCTTCCAACTCTAAAATTCCATTGGGTCTTATATGGAGGATTGCATTCTCTTCTATGGCAGTTCCGGATCCAATCACAATCTTTCCATAATCCCCCCTGACGATAGCACCATGACCGATATAACAATTGTCACCAATGGTCACATCACCAATAACCCTGGCTGAATCACTGATGTATGTATTTTTGCCGATTTTGGGAATACGGTCCCCATACCTGTAAACTGCCATTTATTGATCCTTTTGCTTTGCCCATTGAGTAAAAATAATACCCCCATTCTTTTTCACGGGGTTTTGCGGCCAGCAGGGATGACAAGCCCTATTCAACCACCAGCTTTCACAACGATGAATTTGGAACCACCCAACTCTAATAGATGCAAAGAACAGGCCAGAAAATCATATTTAATTTTTTACTTGATCGTTTGCATTTATTCATTCCTTTACCGCTCTGTGGACCTGTAATACTACAATTTAACAAAAATCAAACTCTCTCTTAAGAATCTTCTCCATGAATTTTGGACTGCATTTCAGCGTCTAAACCCATCGTCATGTTCTCATTTATGCACTGATATACTGCTTGTTCTATTTTATTTAGTATAACATAATGTGCCGCCTGCACGAGAGTGTAAAAGGGTATCAAATGATTTTTGTTTTTCTTTATAATATGGAATCTTAAAAAAATTACTTCTATTAAAGAGGAAATTAATTATCTATTGCATTCATCAATTTAACATTATAGATATAATATACAAGGTTTCCGAAACGGCTCAGCTGTTTATATTCTCTCCAATATCGGAAATATTATTAGGATAAATTATTCGCAATTAAATAATATGCGATTAAAATACCGGGATAATAGTTCAATTACATGATAATGCGGACCACCGTACTATTTTTTGTTAGCCAAGGGGAGGAAATCATGAATAATCAATTTTTTCCAAGGGATATAACCCAGTCGCAGTGGCTTTGGGATTGGTGAACGACTTCCCTGTTGTAGGATTATATTCCAGCGCTATTGTATTTACATCATCATTTCGTTCTTGATATGAGTACAAACTAGGGTTGAAATTGAAAAGATAAATCCATTTATGGATACCAGCTCTCAATTACCGCTTCTAATTGTCCTAATCTCGCTTATTGTCTGACCTCTTAGTTTCATTTTCAAAATATCCAATGATAGGGAATCTCGAATATTCATCCCAGGCGCCCCTATCTTCCTGCTGCTACTCGGCAGGATTGCCAGGCAAACAAATTCTATTGAGCCCTTGTCTTCCAGATGAAAAACAAAGGCATTTAAAGGAAAATGCATATGGGAATTAAAAACAAAGAATTCAACAACGAAACATTTGAAATCCTTGAGCATGGAGAATCTCCTGGGTTCAGGAAAGCTTTCCACATTGTTCTAAGTGTGGCTGTCAGCTATTTTCTTTATATACTCGCCAATTCACATTGATATTCAGAAAAAGGATTAGACAATGAAAAAGGAATTAACGATTTTTGATAACCCTAAAAATGTACGCCGACTTCAAATGGGATTTTTTGTGGCCCTTGTCCTGGTCTTGATTGCCGAAGCCTTTGTAGACATGCACGGCCAATTTTCTGTGGAACATTTTTACGGATTTTATGCGGTATACGGTTTTCTCTCTTATGTTTCCCTCATATTTATTTCCAAGCTCCTAAGAAAATTACTTATGCGAAAAGAGGATTACTATGATGACTAATCTGCTCCCCCCTGCGTTTATTCTTGTTTTCGGCGCTGCGCTTATCCCATTTTTCCGAGGAAATATACAACGGGCCTATATGTTGGCCCTGCCGGCCGCTGCGTTTATAGCCCTTATCTGCACCCCGTTGGGAAACTTTGGGACCGTTGAATTTTTGGGATATGATCTGATCCTGGGACGGGTGGACAAGCTTTCCCGGGTTTTTGCACTTGTATTTACCATCATGACATTTTTAGGGGTGCTGTTTGCTCTTAAAGTAAAGGACAATCTCCAGCATGTGTCAAGCCTGGTCTATGCTGGATCCACCCTTGGGGTAGTGCTGGCAGGGGATTTCCTTTCCCTTTACCTATTCTGGGAACTCATGGCGGTTTCTTCCACCTTTTTGATCATTGCTTCACGGACCAAAGCGTCACAGGAAGCTGCTTACCGGTATATTCTGGTCCATCTGGCGGGTGGACTATTTCTGCTGGCCGGTATTGTATTTTATATAAATGAAACCGGTACCATTGCCTTTGATTATATTGGGCTTGACAGCCTTTCTTCCTGGTTCATCTTCATCGGTATTGCCCTTAATGCTGCAGCCATCCCGCTCAATGCCTGGCTACCGGATGCTTATCCCATGGGAACCCCCACCAGCACTGTATTTTTAAGTGCATTCACGACTAAATCGGCTGTGTACCTGTTTATTAGAACCTTTCCGGGTACAGACCTGCTCATTATTATCGGTGCATTCATGGTAATCGTTCCGATTTTTTACGCGGTTTTAGAAAATGATATCCGCCGGGTGCTGTCCTATAGTCTCATGAACCAGGTCGGGTTCATGTTGGTTGGAATCGGTATCGGTACCGAACTGGCCCTGAACGGGGTAGTGGCCCATGCCTTCTGCCATATTATCTACAAGGCTCTCTTGTTTATGGCAGCAGGGTCCGTTCTCCAGATGACAGGTAAGATTAAGTGTACAGAAATCGGCGGACTTTATAAAACCATGCCTTTGACCTGTGGTTTCTGTCTGGTGGGCGCAGCTTCCATATCCGCTTTCCCGCTGTTTTCCGGATTTGTTTCCAAATCCATGATCGTTTCCGCCTCCGCCCAAGAACAAATATTTTTAGTTTGGCTGATACTCCAGTTTGCTTCCACAGGCGTGGTGGACCATGCCGGTATCAAGGTGCCGTTTTTTACTTTTTTTGGCCATGATTCAGGGATCAGAGCAAAGGAACCACCCCTGAACATGCTGTTGGCAATGGGGATTGCCGCCTTTATCTGTGTGGGGTTGGGTGTATATTATCAGCCCCTTTATGACCTTCTGCCTTTTGCTGTGCAGTATGAACCCTATACCGGCGCCCATGTAGTGGGGCAGCTTCAATTACTGATGTTTGGTGCCTTTGCCTTTACCCTGCTGATCCTGTCCGGCTATTATGTGCCCGAGGTGAAAAGCCGGAACCTGGATACCGATTGGATTTATCGGAAACTGGGACGATTTGTCTACCGTGTACTGGATAAGGGGTTAAATTCACTGAACCGTTTGTCCGATGGCATCCTCATTGATTTTGCAAAAAAGACTTCCCGTTTTTTTCAAACGATAACAACCAATTCAGCATTGTTTTTTTCTGTCAATTTCTGGCTGATCCAGGGGTACCGGAAACAACACCTGACTTATAAAAAAAACAAACTCTACAAGGATATGAACCATGGAACCCTTCCCATTGGTATCGCTACGGCTGTGGCTATTTCATTCGTATTTATAATATTTGTATTATCCTGAACCCAATAGGGGATGAATGAACATAGGTTTGGTTACTAGTCGAACAAACTTTTAAAAACACTTCTGACGCCCTCTTTGACCTCATCGATGGTTGCGTCTTTGGTTTCCTGCTTTGCTGCCTGACCCACATCCTTTGCATCCTGTTCAAGAACATTGCCGGATTGGCTTTGTTGCTGGGGCATCGACGTTTGGCTATGGGTTTTTGTACCGCTAGCCGCACTTGACATTTGCCCTGAATTACCTTCCAATAAATTTTGAATAATGGTTTTGGCTTGGTCCTGCATCATCTGATCTGCTTGTTTGTCATGTTCAAAATTGATGTTTAACGGCAATTTGAATTTTCCCGATGGACCACTCTCTTTTTTAACACTAATGGCAATCTGGCGAATCTTGATCCCCATCATGTCCCCGTTTATTTTCAGGGCCAGATCAGTTCCGCTTATCGCATATAAAATAGTTCCTGTCATTGTCACCTTGTCGCAATTGTAACCCAGGATTTTTGTCGCATTTTTCTGAAGAGTCCCCTCCATTCCTTCAATGGCAGCAATGCCTTGGCTTTCTGCCTCTTTACTCACCTGTATTTGGTCTTTTCGCGAAAGATCATTAAATTCCTGGACCATATATTTTTTCAGGTTGGCCTGCTTGGTACCGGTGTTGTCCAACAGATTGATTGTGTAGACCCAGTCCGGAGTTGTAATGATGATTTCTTTTTGCTGTTGAGTCATTCCGAACATTTTCATGGATGTGTTGCTATATTCAGCTCGAGTCCTGCCGTAATCTTTTATATAAAGGGTTTTCACCCCATTCATGGTGCCAGATATTTTGGAATCGATAATTGCGCTTTTAAAAGGCAACTTTGTGTCCCAGGGATTGTCCACGGCAAATGCAGATGTTGCAGAAAGTAGTATGATCAATAAAAAGATAATTTTTTTCATTATTATTTCCTCATAATTTGGTTAAAAATAATTGATAGCCTCTGCAGCAGAATTCTTTGTTTCAAAGGGAAAAATATAAATATCCGATGAGAATGGGGTTCCCAATTTCAATCTGCTTATACCCATGTGCCCTTTCTTCCTCCAAAGCGGCATGATTATAAAGTGAATACAACTTCCCTTTAACGCTCAAAAGACTAGTTCCCATTGTTTTACTCCTTGGCTGTAATTATTGCATTTTTTTTGATGGCGTCCCTTGGGTTTTTTAGCAGAGAGCCACAGTTCTCATAATTAATCGACATCTGCATTTTCTTGTTTTGATTTGGTAAAAATTCAGTATTTTATTATCATGCACCCTGTTAAAAGGATTATTGCCCTTCACCGGAATAATCTGAAAGCCGGATCTGCCGGAGGTCAGGGAATAGCGCTAGCTTTTCCATTACACATGCCGTGAAATGTTGCCAGAGAAGAAAGATATAATAATGCCATATAAGAGAATAGCTGAAAGATCAATCAGGAAAACCCCTATTTTGAAATTTTTGTTAATATAGTAGTGTGTATTTATTGGGCGCAGACAGGTTTTGGATCATCTGCGTCCCCTGTGACCATTACCGGACGGACATGTGACCATGGGGATTGACGGGTGGGGCTTATTGATCCCTGTCTTTTAAAAATTGCTCTCTGTCTTTAAAAAACGTCAGCACAAAATTGATGTGCTTGTTCATTACGGTATAGGCTTTATAAGGATCCCTGGCCTTGATGGCGGCCAGGATACTCTTGTGCTGACGAAAAATTTCCTGGATATTTTTTGGGTCTTCATAGAGGCAGGCCAGATTTTCTCCGATGCCCAGGAAAAGATAATCATAAAAATTGCGCATGATCAAAATGTGCAATGGGTTCTTTGCAGCATAGGCAATGGCCATGTGAAAGGCAGTATCTGCCTCGGTGCCCAGTCGCCCGGATTCGATTTCCGTCTGCATCTCGTCAACGCTCTGGCTCATGGCTGTGATATCGGCCTCATCTGCCCGTTTTGCTGCCAGGGCTGCTGCATTGCACTCCAGACCCATCCTAACTTCCAACAAATCTTCCAGGGAAGCATTCTGGGCCTCCATGGCCTTGGCCAGAGGATTTTCAAGTCCGGGATCAACAAGTTTAACAAAGGTTCCCTGGCCCTGTTTCTGGACAATCATTCCCATGGTGACAAGGCGCTGGATGGCATCCCGGATCGTGGTTCGGCTGACATTCATTGCCTGGGCAAGTTCCCGCTCGGTCATCAGTTTTTCACCGGGTTTTAGGGTTCCCCTGAAAATAAGTTCCCGGATCTGGTCAAAGACCTGATCTGAAATGCGTTTTGGCTTTATGGGCTTAATGGGTGTTGTCATAATCTTAAATTATTTACCTGTCCATTTTTACCGGTCCAATTTTTAGGCGATTCAACATTCAGGACCTTTTATTTATTATAAAAATTAAACCCGTAAATATTAACCATTCCAGAGTTTATATCAAGTGTTTTTTAATAGGTTAAAACCATACCTCCGTCAAAGAGGAGATCCCCACCCGCCAAATATTTTGAAATCCGGATCGGCTAGCATAAGAATCTCATCTTGGTTGATTTCAGATTCTGAAGATGTCCACCCATTCTCTCCTTTGCAGGCAATGACAATGTTGTGGTTAATGATTGATTATTGGGTTTGTTCCTCCAGAAACCGGGCGTACAATTCCACAGGATGACAAACCTTGATATTTCGTTTCTGTTTGGCCAGCATATCGGAAATCTGCATCATACAGGCGGGACAACCTGTTGAAACCGTTGTACAGCCTGTATCTGCGATATTTTTTTGTTTTAGGTTTCCAATGGAAGCAGACACATCATAGTGGTAGACATTAAAACTTCCCCCCATGCCGCAGCATTTGTCCGATCCTTCCATTTCAACCAGTCTAATTCCTGCTGCCCGGAGGATTTGCCGGGGCTGGGCGGCAACGCCCAGGGATTTTTTCAAATGGCAGGGATCGTGGTAGGTGACAATTTCTGGATCTTTTGCCGGGTCAACAGATGGTTGTCCAAAAAAATCAGGATCTACCCGGTCCACCAGAAATTGATTAATATCCATGGTCTTTTCGGACAATTGTTTCAATTGTTCTTTCACACCGCTGGCGGGATCCTTATAAATGGCAGGCCATAGTTTTTTAATGGTGGAGGTACAGGTGGCACAGGCTGTGATCAACACATCAAATTTTTCATTCCTGAACAAATCCAGGTGGTGATCCACCAATCGGGTAAAGGTTTTCCTGTCCCCGGAAGCAAGGGCCGGAATACCGCAGCAGCCTTGCCCCTGGGGGATGGTCAGTGTCACCCCATGGTGGGCGAGCACTCGGACGCCGGCATGGGCCACATTGGGAAATACCTTGTCAATGAGGCAGCCGGTAAAGAACAATGCCCTTAGACCTCTGGTCGAACCTCTGGTCGAACCTCTGGTCGAACCTCTGGTCGAACCTCTGGTCGAACCTCTGGTCGGACTTTTGGTCGGACCTTTGGTCGGACCTTTGGTCGGGCCGGAAGCAGGCCCCTTCAGACTGAGATCTGTCAGGCTTTTGTGAAAAGGAGTTTTGGCCATGGGCAGAATATGCCGGTTGGCGAGCAGGGGGGAGACCAGCCTGGCACAGGAGGTTCCCTGGGCATTGGCATTATCCTTGATGAACAAATGTTGAAACCGCCCGGCCCACTGGGTCAGGGCATCAAAAGTTTTGGGATTGGCCAGCATCCGTTTAAAGATCAGTTTTTTAACCGGAGAAAGCCCCTTGTATTCTGCCAGAATGGCCCTGGCCTTGATGAATATCTCCAGAACATTCACCCCGGAAGGACAATTGGCGGCACAGGAACCGCACAACAAACAGTTGTTCAACCGTTTATTTACCCCGTCTGGATCAACAAAAATATTTTCCATGAGGCCGGAAAGCAGGGCCAGTTTGCCCCTGGCAACATCGGCCTCCTTCCGGGTCTGTTCAAAAAGGGGGCATACCGACTGGCACATGCCGCAACGGATACAGGTGACCAATTGTTCTTCCAGTTCTTTGACAAGGGCTGCCAACTCATTCATTTGTGCCATTTTAACTTATATCCTTTTGGGAGACCCCTGTTATTTTACCCGGGTTAAGAATGTTGTGGGGATCCAGAGCTGCGCGAAGCCGCCGGGAAAAGAGTATGGAGGACCATCCGGTTTCCTTTTCAAGGAAGGGGGCCTTGGCAATACCGGTTCCGTGTTCACCGGACAGGGTGCCGCCCATCCCCAGGGCTTTGTCAAAAATTGCTTCAATGGCCTCCTCCACCCGTTTGAATTCTTCAACATTTCTGCGGTCGGTGAGGATGGTGGGATGGAGATTGCCGTCGCCGGCATGGCCAAAGGTACCGATGTCGATTCGATACTTCCTGGCAATATCCTGGAGGGCCCGGACCATTTCAGGAATTTTGCTTCTGGGAACCGTGGCATCTTCCAGGACCAGTGTGGGTTTCAGCTTGGCAAGGGCAGACAGGGCAGACCTTCTTGCCGACCAGATTTTTTCCCTTTCTTCATCTGTTTCCGCCCGTTTAATATTTTTGGCCCCCATTTTCCGGCAGAGCGCTTCCACCTTTTCGCCCTCTTCGGCCACAACAGCAGGGTGGCCATCCACCTCAATGAGCAGCAGAGCCGCCGCATCAACCGGGAGACCTGCATGGGAAAAATCCTCCACCGCCCGAATCGTAAAATTGTCCAGAATTTCCAGGGTGGCAGGGACGATATGGGCGGCAATGATTTCAGCCACGGTTTCAGATGCCGCATCTATTGTTTCATAGGCGGCCACCATGGACTGCCTTGCCGCTGGGGCGGGAATAAGTTTTAAGATGATTTCATCAAGTATGCCCAGGGTGCCTTCGGATCCTGTCATCAATCCCGTGAGATTGTATCCGGTGGCGCATTTAACGGTTCTGGACCCGGTTTTGACATAATTGCCCTGGGCATCAAAAAAATGAAGCCCCATGACATAATCCTTGGTGACGCCATATTTGAGTCCCCGCAAACCCCCGGCATTTTCCGCCACATTCCCCCCCAGGGTGGAGACGGCCTGGCTTCCAGGGTCCGGCGGATAAAAAAGCCCCTTTTTCTCCACGGCCGCAGCAAGGGTGGCCGTGACAACCCCGGGTTGAACCACGGCATACATATCCTGTTCATTGATTTCGATAATTTTATTGAGCCGTCCCGTGAGCAGCACAATCCCGGAAGATTCCGGAATGGTACCCCCGGACAGGTTGGTGCCGGATCCCCGGACCGTGATGGGGATGCGATTTTCATGGCAAAGCGTTATGATTTTGCCAACCTCCCGTTTGGTGCCCGGCATCACAGCAGCAAAGGGCATCTGTGAATCAAGCACTGCTGCATCATATGAATAGGTAAGCATGTCCTCTTTCTCCGTTAGCAGATATTCGGATGTGACAATCTTTTTTAATTCGCGAAGAATAGACTGGCTGATCATATTTGCCCCTTTTGTATCATGGTAGTACCAATTTGAGATTTTGGTCAGGTTCTTTGCTTTCAGTGTGGATGTGTCAGAGCGCCTTCTCGTATGAGCACCTGCGCCTCGAGACAGAACCAACTGAATTTATTTAATAATAAATTATATAGCAGACTTTAAAACAAAAAACAAATATTTAAATATTTTTCTTGACAAAACTATTTCCAGACCTTAATTAATGGTCATACCAAAGAAAACGCATGTTTTTTTAAGACTTTACTAAAAATTGGTTTGCTGGAAAACCTTTAAAACAAAGGACCGGGAAAGGAGGCAGAAACAGATCAACGGCAAAACCTATCGCTGGGTTGATTTTCAGTCCAGGTTTGTATCCATGATTTTACCCTAGGCAATTTAAGGATGGAGGAAGAAATGAAAAAAAGCTTAACCGTACTGATTACCTGCTTGATGGCATTCCTGTTCGTCTGCGGCAATTCCTATGCCGGCAAACGCGAAAAATTTGGTGAAGATCCCCGCCATAAAGATGCAAAACGCGTTTCATTCAAAACATCTGAAGAAAAAATTCGCTGGAAAATGGTCATGCCCTGGTCCAAAGGGCTTTTGTTTTATGATATTGCCGTGCATTTTGCCGACAGTGTCCGCCTGGCATCCGCCGGCAGACTGGATATTAAACCCTTTTCTGCAGGAGAATTGGTACCGGCCAATCAAACATTTGATGCTGTTTCAGCAGGTTCCGTTCAGATGGCCCATGGATCTCCCCTTTATTGGAAAGGTAAAAACGAAGCCTTTGTTGCCTTTGCTTCCGTCCCCTTCGGTCTGGATGCTGAAGGATACAATATCTGGCTCTATGAGAAAGGCGGCCTTGAAATGCTGCAAAAACTCTATGCAAAGCATGGTATGTTTGCCCTGCCAGCCGGGCAGACAGGCCAGGAGATGGGTCTTTTTTCCAATAAAAAAGCCACAACAATGGCAGATTTTAAAGGCATGCGGATTCGGACCCCGGGCTGGTACATGGATATTATGAACCAACTGGGCGCTTCCGTCAGCCCCCTTCCCGGTGGCGAGGTATATCTGGCCCTTGAAAGGGGCGTTATTGATGCGGCGGAATATTCAACCCCTGCCATCAATTATCCCATGGGATTTGACGAAATCACCAAATATGCCATCCAGCCAGGGGTTCACCAGCCAGCCTTCCAGTGCGACGTTATCTTTAACCAGAAAGCCTATGATGCACTTCCGGCGGATCTTAAATGGATAATAGACATCTGCGCCAAAGAGACCCAGCTGTGGAGCTACAACTGGATCAACAGCCTGAATGCAAAAGCCATGACCTTGTTTAAAAAGAATGTTGAAATTGTAAAAATGGACAAGGAAACCATTATTGAATTCAGAAAAATGACCAAAACCTACCTGGATTCGGTAAAGGCTAAATATCCAGATGTTAAGGAAGCATTGGATTCCCAGGAACAATTCATCGAAGAATATTCCGTATGGAGAGAGGCAAGGGGCGGCGCGACACCTTGGCCCTATAAAACCTTTATCCAGGGAAAAACAACAGAATAACAAAGGGTTAACTAGGGTCTGACTGCCTGATTTATGATCCCAATACTTCGCACCAGGCAGTCAAACCCCTACTTGCCCAAGTTTTTAGACTATTTTCCATAGAGGATTTTATCATGACGGCGGAATCACTATCAAAAAAGCTGGAAACCTTTATCAAAAAAGAAGGGGAAATCACCTCATTTCTTGTATACCCTCTTTTGTTTATCGTGGTGTATGAGGTTTTCATGCGATATGTTTTCAACTCTCCCACCACCTGGGGATTTGAGGCCACCACCTTTTTGTACGGTCTCCATTATATGTTCGGGCTGGCCTATACGGATTTGTACGACGGCCATGTAAAGGTGGATATCTTCACCTCCTATATGCCCCAAAAGGTTCAAATCATTCTAAAAATAATTACCAATTTGATCTTTTTCATGCCGGTAATGATCTGTACAAGTATCTGGTCCATTCGCTTTGCCTTTAAATCCACCATAGGCCTGGAAGTCAATCCCACCAGCTGGGCTCCGGCCATCTGGCCCCTGAAAATTCTGATGGCCGCATGTTTTTTGTTTCTTGTCATCCAGGGAATTGCAAATCTGATCAATGATATTAACCGCCTGAAGCACAGCGAGGTAAGCAATGAGTCTTGAACTGATGACACTGGCCATGTTCGCCACCCTTATTCTGGCCATCACCCTGGGGCATCCCCTGGCCTATACCCTGGCCGCGGTGGCCACCCTGTTCGGCCTGATTGACAACGGGTTTTCCATTCCCATGCTCTTTGACATGTTTGCCAACAACGCCTGGGGATTGATGAACAATTACACCCTGGTGGCCATCCCCCTGTTTATTCTCATGGCCCAGCTTCTGGACCGGTCCAAGGTGTCAGATGCGCTGTTTGAATCCTTGTACATCGTTCTGGGCGGTATCAAAGGGGGCCTGGGCCTTGCTGTGGTTGTGGTCTGCACCGTGTTTGCCGCCACCACCGGTATCATTGGTGCTTCGGTTGTGGCCATGGGTCTTTTGGCAACACCGGCCCTGGTCAACAAGGGATATCAAAAGGAATTGACCGCTGGCATCATCTGTGCCTCCGGCACCCTGGGCATTCTGATCCCCCCTTCCATCATGATGGTGGTTTACGGCGGGCTTACCGGCCTCAAGGAAACCTCGGTGGGCAATTTGTTTGCCGGTGCCATTCTACCCGGCCTGATTCTGGCCAGCCTTTATTTTGTCTATATTCTGATTCGCTGTAATCTTGACCCCGCCCTGGGGCCTCCCATTTCAAAAGAGGAGGCCCTCACCCATACGGCCAGACAGAAATGGGCCATGACCCTCAAATCACTGCTCCCCCCCATGGTGCTGATCCTGTCGGTCATGGGAACCATCCTGGCCGGGGTGGCCACCCCCACGGAAGCTGCCGGCATAGGTGCTCTGGGCGCCATGGTACTGGCATTTTTCAATAAAAAACTCAATTTCCAGGTCCTCAAAGAATCCTCCTATGCTACCTTGAGAACCACGGCTATGGTCATGATGCTTTTTGTGGGCGGAAAATTTTTTTCCACTGTGTTCCTGAGCATGGGCGGCGGTGATGTGGTGGCAGATCTTCTCGTCGGATCCGGTATGAATCGCTGGCTGGTCCTGTTTGTCATGATGGGCATCGTCTTTTTAATGGGAATGTTCATTGACTGGGCAGCCATTCTTTTGGTTACCGTGCCGATTTTTCTGCCCATTGCCATGGAGCTGGGGTTTGATCCTCTCTGGTTCTCCCTGCTTTTGTGCGTGAATCTTCAGACCTCCTTTTTAACCCCACCCTTTGGATATGCCCTGTTTTATTTTAAAGGGGTGGCCCCGGAAGGCTATACCATGATGCATATTTACAAAGGGATTCTTCCCTTTGTGGTGCTCCAGGTTATCAGTATGGTCATTCTCTGCCTGTTCCCCGGTGTTGTGACCTGGCTGCCGGGAATCTTTTTCGGTTCTTGATAAACAGAATCCAGCTTTACCCCTGTTTCCCAAAATGGCGCACCTGGAAAAATACATATCTTCTTCATCTGCGCCATTTAGTTTGTGGTGAAATCATTTGCATTTATGAAAAAAACGGGGGAAAATGGGTGAAAACGCTATCAGGAACAGGAGTGATACCACCATGAACACCACCGCAAATAAAAATTCACTCACCAGGGAATTCATTGAAAAAGCCTCTCTTGTATCCGCCCGGATTTATCGGGTCCAGGACCTGAGGTCTGCTCTGAATAAGGCCCTTGAACTCTGTCGCTCAAAATTGCCCTGCGACTCTCAGATGGAACCGGATCAGAAGGAAACCCCGATACCCGGAGAAAAGCTGCGGGTTATGGCAGCTCCCAATCTGGATGAGGTGGATTTTACAAGACTTGACACTGTTTGCCGGGAATCCGGAGACATTTGTTTGATCCGGGATAATCTCAGGTTATACCCCGGCGGCATTGACATGGGCGTCACCACAGTGGATTTTGGTATTGCCGAAACCGGAACCCTGGTATTAAATTCCGATTCCGAAGAGACTCGGCTTTCCACCATGCTCTGCGAAACCCATGTGGCCATTTTAGAGGAATCAAAGATCCGGGAGACCGCTCTTACCATGACCGATGAACTCAAGGATCTTACCGGGCAAGCTTCTTCCTACACCGCTTTTATCACAGGGGCCAGCAGAACAGCCGATATTGAACGGGTTTTAGCACTGGGGGTTCACGGGCCTCTGGAACTTGTAATCCTATTGGTGGAGGCATAACCCATGGAACAACACGAAAAAGAAGAGACCAAAGAAAGTTTAAAGGCCTATAAAGACAGGCTTGACACTGCTCTGAAAAATAAATTTCTGCGCACAGCCATGGATAATTTTGCCGTGGCCTACAGAACCTCCCGTAAAAATGCCTTTGCCGGCATGGATGTGGAGGGGATAATAGCTGAGGTGGCTGAGGTTAAAGCCCAGGCCATTCAAAACAATGAAGCCCTCCTCACAGAATTTACCCAAAAAGCAGAAACAAACGGAATCCATGTGCACCTGGCAGATACGGCAGAGGATGCCAACCGCATCATCGGAGAGATTGCTCAAAAAACAGGCTCCAAACACATTGTCAAATCCAAGTCCATGACAGCCGAAGAGATCCATTTGAACCCATGGCTGGAAAATCTGGGCCTTGGGGTGACGGAAACAGATCTGGGAGAATGGATTGTCCAACTTCGCCATGAAGGTCCCTCCCACATGGTCATGCCGGCCATCCACCTGTCCCGGTTTGATGTGGCAGACCTCTTCACAGATGTCACGGGAACAGCACAGGATGCCGAGATCGAACGGTTGGTCAAGGTGGCAAGACGACAGCTGCGCAAAAAATATATGGATGCCGACATGGGAATCACCGGGGCAAACTATGCCGTTGCCCAAACCGGTACCATCGGCATTGCCACCAACGAGGGCAATGCACGACTGTGCACCACCCTTCCCAAGGTTCATGTGGCATTAATCGGGATTGACAAGCTGCTGCCCACCATCGCAGAGGCCCTGTCCATTAACCGGGTATTGTCCAAAAATGCAACGGGACAGGCCATCACCTCCTATGTGACCTGGATCACAGGCCCCAGTGAATGTAAACCTGCAACCGGAGGCAAACGGGAGATGCACATTGTCTTTCTGGACAACGGCCGGAAAAAAATTGCCGCAGACCCTGTCTTTGCCCAGGTGCTTCAATGCGTGCGCTGCGGTGCCTGCGCCAATGTCTGTCCGGTTTACCGAATGGTGGGGGGCCACCAGCTGGGCCATGTTTATATCGGGGCTATCGGGTTGATCACCACCTACTTTTTCCACGGCAGGGAACATGCCCGGAATCTGGTCCAGAACTGCACCAATTGCGGCGCCTGCAAGGCGGTTTGCGCCGGGGGCATTGAACTGCCGAAACTCATCAAAGAGGTCCACGCAAGAATCCAGGATGAGGAGGGCCACCCCTTAAAAAGCCTGCTGCTGGGCAAGGTTTTAAAAAACAGAAAACTTTTCCACACCCTGCTGCGTACGGCCAAGCTGGCCCAGAAACCCCTAACCCATAAAAAAGAGGGCGGAGACACCCCCTATCTGCGTCACCTGCCCATGATTTTTTCCAAGGAGCACAATTTCAGGGTATTGCCGGCCATCGCCGAGATCCCTTTCAGGGAACGATTTGAACGGCTGAACCAAATTTTTGAAAATCAAGCCATTAAAAACCCTTCCTATAAAATTGCCCTGTTCGCCGGATGTGTACAGGATTTTGTGTACCCGGAGCAGCTGGAAGCGGCCATGAAAAGTTTTACAAGGGCCAATGTCAGCGTCAGCTTTCCCATGGGACAGTCCTGTTGCGGGTTGCCTGCTCAGATGATGGGGGAAAAAGACGCTGCCCGGGATGTGGCCCTCCAGAACCTTGCCGCCTTTGAAAATGAACAGGTGGACTATATTGTTACCCTCTGTGCCTCCTGCGGGTCCCATTTAAAAAACAGCCTGCCCGACCTTGTCCAGAAGTATGCCCCAAAAAAGGCGGCCCAATTTGCCAAAAAAATCATTCCCTTCAGCCAGTTCATGAACACGGTTGTGGGGGTTGACCCCATAAAAGGCAAGGGACGCAAAACCGCCTTCCATTCCCCCTGCCATCTTTGCCGGGGGCTTGGGGTGAAACAGGCCCCCAAGGATTTAATAAATAAATCCGGGAACCGCTATGTTGCAACCCTTGAAGAAGAAACCTGCTGCGGGTTTGGGGGCAGTTTTTCAGCAAATTTTCCGGCAGTATCCCATGAGATACTCACCCAGAAACTGGCGGATGTGGAAAAATCCGGGGCGGATCTGCTGGTAACCGAATGTCCGGGATGTGTGATGCAACTTCGGGGGGGCGCCTTGAAACAGGGCAGGGACATCCGGGTGATTCATCTGTCCGAACTGTTTGATACCTGATCTCTCATCTCTTAAAAATAACAAAGGCGTTTTTCCCTGTGATACCAGGAAAAAACGCCTCCCCCCTCTATTCCTTGTGCTCAGGATAATAAGGCAACAATGCCTCAATGCTTTTCATCAACTTATCAGCATATTTCATATCAACATTTTGTTTCGCTTTCATGGCGGCAATAATAACCAGATGGTGTTTTTTTAACCGTTCTGCATAGCCTTTTTGATCCGGTTTGACCCGCTGGGTTAAAAAATAATCACTGATGCTGGAAATAATCTTCTGGGCATGCACCTCCTTGTTCATCACCCAACGAACCAATTGGTTTTGGGATTGTGCATCCAACTTGCCCGTCAGTTGGGCAATCAATTGCATTGACTTTTCAACGGTGACCGCATCCTCTTTCATGGACTGAACCCTGGCGTAATCATCATAGATCCCGCAGGGGATCTGACAATGGGCCTGGGATAGTTGTGGTAAAACCAGAATACAAGAGAAGAAAATAAAGGAAATCAACAAGAGGCTTTTTTTGAAAATTTTCATAATGGCTTCCTCCTTGGCTTAATTCAACCGGCAAATAGCGATCAATTCAATAACAATCACATCAATAATGATTATCTGATCACCTGTAAAATTTTTTTTGAACTATATTCTCCCACATCGGCCAGCCCATCTGTCGGAATAAATTGGTGGGCATTATTTGAATACAGGCAGGTGACGGAAGCTGGGAAATCCTCATCCGCTTCATAAAAAATATAGCAAAGTGCTATCTTGGGCAACGGATAAACAACAAAAGAGAAATCTCCACTTGTCCCAAGAGGCGCTACCTCACCCTTCATTGCCGCCATAATTTCCGGGACAGCCTCTTTTATTTTGGCCACATGGGGGACCAACAAGTGTTCTGTATGCGTTGCAAAGGCGCCCGCATAGGGCATGCTGTCGGGAAACTCCTTAAATGCTTTTAGCGGTGCTGGAATACAGATATCGGGACAGGCATTCAGGGCATAAAGAGAGATTAAAATACCCAACACAGAAGAGTGGGCTGAATCGCCAAGCAAAACCCCCTGGGGTTCAATCGTACAGGTTTCGCCAAAGGCATCAAAAACAAACCGGTCTCCATTTTGTTCTCCCGGAAGATTTTTTGCAAGATCTTTTGGTAAATTTGCATAGAGCGTCTTCAGATTCGCCTGAACAATTTCTCCATAATTGTCTGTCATTTTTTACCTCCGAAAGGTTTTGTAACGATTTCATCAAAAGAAACGATAACAGCGACAAAGCAAATTTAATCATTTTTCCTCTTCTTAACTACCCGTTGATCAATCCGGTTGGTTGCTGTGGAATTTATTCTTTACCGTTAAACACAAGCGCCATAACAACAATCCTTAAAAAAAGAGAATCTGTATCTTTTCTCTTTCATAAGATGATAATTAGTATATAAGAGATGAAAAGTGTATCATTATTTTATTTTTAGATCCCCGAAAGGACACCAATGACCCTATTCAGCAAAGAAACCGAATTTCAGGATGAAACCTTTAGTAAGTTAGATCTGGAAAATAAAATAATATCCCACAAATTTTTTTTTGACTGCGTTTTTAAAAATTGTAACTTTTCATATGCAAATTTTCAATCTTCTCTTTTTGAAGACTGCTTTTTTTTAAATTGTAATTTTTCTTTAACCAAAATGCTTAAGGCACAAATTCGCGGGGTTGTTTTTGACAGTTGCAAAATCATTGGCGTCGATTTTACAAAATGTGACACATTGATAATGGAGTTTTCCATCGAAGAGTCCACCATAAAAAACTGTATTTTTTCGGATCTCTGTCTACGAAAAACCAAGCTCTATAAATCCGATTTAATTGAATGCGATTTTGTTAATACCGATCTTTCAGAAACCAATCTTTTTGAATCAAATTTCTCAGGATCACTTTTCCACAACACAAATTTAATGGGGGCAAATTTGATAAATTGCGCCAACTACAATATTGATCCACTTAAAAATAATATAAAAAAAGCAAAATTTTCTTTGCCGGAAGCATTATCATTACTTAATTTTTTTGAGATTACGATTCAATAAAAAAATTGCCCTGGGTCAAAGATCTTGCAAACAAGTGACGGTATCTTCAACCGTGCTGACCCCGGCTAAAATTTTAATAATTTCCCAGATCCCAGGCCCCTTTGAATTTTTCCGGCAGCATTCTGGACTCAAGCCGGGACAAAATGATTTCAGGAAGCTTCCAGGTATTGAAGAGCCCTGACGGGCGGCTTGGGTGATAAAAGAGAATGCTCAACAACTCGCAGGCCCCCTCATCCTCCCCGATCCGTTCAAAAACCGCGGCCCTAGCCAGAAGCAACAGGGTTTTTAACTGCGTTTTATGAACGCTTACCCCCCATTTTTCAGCCAGTTTCAAATGGCTTTGGGCAAGAGAGATATCTTTTTTTAAACAGGCCCAGAACACCATGCCCAGATGGGTCGTAAAGTCTGACACCCCGATTTTTAAAACTTTTTCAAGAAAAATACCGCCATCCAAATTGTTGGCAGCAACAAGGGCAAGCCCCTTCAGGGCGCAGGCTCTCTGATATCCTGCCAGGGCCAACCCAGGATCCTCTGACATTGCCAGCACCTGATCAGCAAGAAAAATGGACTGGGTGATATCACCTTTCAAAAAAGATAGCAAGGCCCGTTCTTCCAGGGTTGTCACGATTCCCAGAGGTGCACAGATTCTTTTAAAAGCCGCATCCGCTTGTTCCAGGTAGACCTTAGCCGTTTCCAGATTTCCCGAGCACAAATGTGCAGACCCCAGGTTACCGAGTGACCAGGCCGTTTTAATGGAATCCCCAAGCCGGATACCAATTTTGTGACTCTGGCTGAACTTCACTATTGCCTGGTCCATATTGTCAAGGACACGCAAACAGGTTCCCATACGAATGGTCACCCAGAAAGACGCCTCAATCTCCGGGTCTGCCTTAAGGCTCAGTCCATAAAATCGAATGGCCCGGGTGTACAGAGCCCGGCCCTGGGCAATGGCACCCAGAAGCAAGAACATCACAGCCCGGGTCCGTGTATCTTTTATTGATTTTCTCAACCATGATTGGGCTGTTTTTTCAATCTCCAGGACATCAGGGGGAAGGGAAAAACCAGAGGCCTGCATGTCAAACCAGCACAGGAGAATCATCCCGAAACCCGGGCCAGAATCTGGGGTGCAAACACCCATAACCAACTCTTTGGCCGGTCTAAAAAAGGCTTCACCTTCGTGATAACGGGTGTGCATGTCAAAATAAAGGTAGATCCCCCGGACAGAATGTCCCAGAGACAAAAAATCTCTCTGGGCCACGGCCCTGTACCAGGCCTGGCAGATATTGGCAAAATCACCATCCATTTCCCCCCGGCAGGCCAGCATCCCCTTACCGATCAATCGGGTGCTATTTTCATGGGCCAAATTCAGATAATACCTTTTATGGGCATCCATCATCTTTTCCATGAGACAAAGGCGGGTAAGCCCTTCCCTTCCATATTGCCGCAGAAGCGAATGAATTTCAAACCACCCGGTTTTTGGATCGACTTTTATCATGGATTTTCGTACCAACATGGCGGTCAGATTTGCAGCAGCATCTTTTGGCATGCCGACCACGCCACCCAGGGCGTCCAGGGTAAACCCGTCTTTAAATACCGCAAGTTTCAGAAAAAGGTTTTTTTCATCTGCCGGCAATTGGCTCCAGGAGGCATCAAACACCGCCTGCATACTCTTGTGGCAGGATGGAAAATCGTGAATCCCGGCCTTCAGAAAATCCAGGCGCTCAACAATCCCGTCCGCAATCAAGTCGGGGGGCAAAACATCTGCCCACCCGGCCGCCAATATAAGGGCAAGGGGCATTCCACCGGTCAGGTCACAGATCCGGGCAATCCCGGGAAAATTTTGGGCGCTCAATTTCAAATCCGGGCTGACCATCCTGGCAATGGAGAGAAAAAGTGTTACTGCATCATAGGTTTCTGCAGTCGTCAGCAATTTTCTGCCATCATTTATGGGCGGTGACACGCCCGGGCACAAAAGACCGGAAAGGGGAAAAAGATGCTCTCTTTTGAGCATTAATCGAGTTCTTGAGGTAACCATAATCTTGAGACCCGGGGCCTGGTTCAGCATTTGTGACACAAGCCCTCTCGCCCGGGTCAGGTGCTCAAAATTGTCCAGCACAACAAGGGTTTTTCCAGGACCCAGAAAATCCATCACCTGCTTTAGGGGATCGATTTGTCCACCACTACTGAGCCCAAAGATCCTTGCCAGGCAGGCCACCATGGATTCTGTTGAAGAGAGACCGGCAAGGGGAATAAAAAAAACTCTCTGGGAAAACTGATCTGCCAATGCGGATGCAGCTTCCACTGCCAGACGGGTCTTGCCGATTCCCCCGGGTCCGGTAAGGGTTAAAAGCCTTATCTTTGGATCTATCATCCGGCCCATCAGAGCATTTATATCCTCTTTTCTTCCCACAAACGGGGTGGATTGTGCCGGTAAATTCATCTTTACCGGGAAAAAAGAAGGAGAAGCATCATGAAAGGAAGTTTTAATTTTTGTTGCCAGGGCAGTGGTCTTTTCGTGGGGCTGAACATCAAGTTCCCTTTGGAGCAGGTCTTTACATTTTTCATATTGGCGGAGGGCATTCCCTGACTGGCCGTTTTTCCGGTATGCCAGGATGAGTTGCCGGTGGGCGGCTTCGTTCAGAGAATCCAACCCAACCCAGTTTCTGGCATGGGTGACAGCCCCGGGAAAATCCATTTGGGACATGCATTTGTCTGCCAGACGTTCCCTTACCCCAATTGCCTCCCGGCAAAGTTCCTCGGACTGGTCAAACTGCCAGTCCTCAAAATCAGGGGCCTCACCAATGCTGAATCCGGCCATAAACTTATTTTGATAAATTTCGGCCGCCTTTTCCAGGGCTGCCATGGCATCAACGCCCCCAACCGACTGGGCAATAAGCTGTCGAAACCCTGTCACATCAACCCAGAGATCTTCATGGGGGGCAAATTCGATCATATCCCTGTCAATCTTCAGCCAGAATTTTCCCAGGGCGTTTGTCATCACACTAAGGGTTCTCCGAAGGGAGGCCCTTGACTTATCCCGGTCATATTCAGGCCAGAACAGATCTGCCAAATGTTCCCTGGAATGGGGGATGCCGGTTAGGGTAAGATAGGCTGCCAGAGCAACAGCTTTACGTCGTCCAACCTTGACGGGTGACCCATTCAACCTAAAACAGGGGGGCCCTAAAAAGTAAAATTTTAACTCCGTCATAGTGATTTTTTCCTCCGGGGCCTATGTATCTTAAAACATAAAATATTTCAATTTTTTATTGATCACGCCTTTTGGAATCCTTTCGGGGACGGTTTGGGGACGATGATCCATTATACTTGGTTTCAACAGCACAACCTGTTTTTATTCAGCCAAAGGAGAACGATTATGAAAACCTGGATATTGCCTGCATCTGTGACACTTATCTGCTGGGGGTTATGGGGATTTATTCCCAAGATCACCACCCGATATATCAGCCCCATGAGTGCCATGATCTATGAATCCCTGGGAGCCCTCATGGTTGGGGGAATTGTCCTTGTTCTCATTGATTTTCGGCCCGAGGTCCACATGAAGGGAATCTGCCTGGCCATTGCAACGGGCATGCTCGGATTAACAGGGGGTCTGGGTTTTCTGTTTGCTGTTAAATCAGGAAAGGTATCTGTTGTGGCCATGTTCACCTCCCTGTCTCCCTTGATCACCATCGCTCTTGGGTACCTGATATTAAAAGAACCCCTGACCATAAAAGAGGGGTTGGGGATTCTGAGTGCCTTTGCTGCAATTTTCTTTTTTACCATTTAATATATGAGGAGAAACAATGAATAAAAATACCATCCATAATTCCATGGTCCGGGACACTGAAATCTTCCTGACAGCACTGGGACTTACCGAAGAACCCATGGGTATTTTCTATACCCAAAACAAACCTGCCAAAGGACTCTGCCCCAAACCCCAAACCCCTCTATGCGATCTGTCCAGAAAATCCAACAGCGAAATAAACTGGAATTCATGTGTTCTGGGCAAAGTCAGACGGGCCCGCCGGGAAAAAACAGCTGCCTATTTTGACCAGGAACATTACGGCTGCCTTGGGGGGGCATTTTTCATGGGATTCAAACCCCATTATGAATCCTTTGAACCTGCCCTTCTCTCAACGGGAATACCCGGCAAAATGACAGGGGAGTACTATGTTGATTCTCCTGAAACAGGACGGCTGTTCTACGAGGGGTTCGAACCGCCCAAAGCCTCGGGCCCGGTGCTTGTCATCCAACCCTTGAGTTTATTTACAAAGGATCAGGAACCGGAAATCGTGGTATTCTTTCCCAACCGAGACACCATGATCGGCCTGAACGCCTTGACAACCTTTCTGACCCAAGCCCCCGACGCGGTCCAAATGCCTTTTGGTATGGGCTGCTGCACAATGATCTCCTGGCCGAGAAAGCTTCTGGCCCAGGGTAAAAATCAGGCTGTGATCGGCGGGTTTGATCTCAATTGTATAAAATATTTAAAAAAAGGAGAAATGACCTATTCGGTTCCCTTTGCACTTTTTAAGGCAATGCTGGAGCACTGGCCAAACAGTGCCCTGGGAACCCGGGCCTGGAAACGGTTAAACAAATAGCCTCAGGATACCGGGTATGGCAGGAACCCATACCCGGTTACATGAAAAAAGTTACATGAAAAAATCTACAATCGCTGGATCAGATAGACAAATACCGGCAGGTGGCTTTCCTCTTTTATTTTGTAAAACCGCGATAAAAGTTCTCTTTTCTTGGGACTGTCCTTTAAGGGTGATAAATATATGGCACCTTTTGATTTGTTTTTTACCCTGGCATGTTTTAAAAGGCGGGCCAGGGAACCATCGTGTTCGGGTGATAACTTATCTCCTGCGATAAAATTACCGGTGACTTCTATTCGATCAAAAGCATCGTTTATTTCTAACATTTTATCAAAGGCTTCTTTTACCTGTTCCACTGTAATTGGTTTGCCAATCTGGGAGAGGGTTTTTGAATCAATGGACTCAAATCCAATATTAATATAGGTGTAATAGGGCAATTGATTCAATTGTTCAAACAAATCCTGCCCGGCTCCCAGGAAGGATCCCACACTGCCGAACAGATATAAAAAAGGCCTTTCATCCCGCTGCCTGAACCCAAATACATGATATGCCGCTTGGGCGGCAAAACAAATTAAATCCTCCCCTGCGGCAAGGGCATCATGGTTGCCAAGAAACAGAGAATGATAATTAACCAAATTGGCATCAAAATGATCTTTCAACGCCCCGATCTGTTCCTGAATATTTTCTTTTGATCTCTTTTGAAATTTTTGGTCTGTTTTAACACAGCAGAATTTACAATGATAAAGACATCCATCTGAAATGGTCAGTGGAATGATATCGTAATCCACATGCCGTGTATCCGGTGGAAGCACTGAAACCCTGCTGCCGATAATCTTGTTCAACTGCTGGGAACGTTCATAAAGAACCTGGTCATCATTGGCCAGTATCCGTTGTATAAGATTTCTTGCATGGGGATACAATCCTTTTGAATTTGCCATATACAGGTTGGCAAACAATTGGGACCATTCTGCCAAGGCACTCATAACTACGGGATTGGAAAAATACTTGATTTCCCATACCGGGTTGCTGGCATATGGTAAACAGGGTAGATAATACTCTCCCATCCAGGAAATAATCCCTTCATCGCCGCTTTTATCACCAACCGTATAATAAACCCAATCGTTTCCTATTGTCCGTTTAAATTGCTCTGCCGGATGGGGCCAGTCAGATTTAAGCCCCCGAATTGATTTAATCTCACCATTCAGGTTAAAGCAGAACTCAAAATCAGGGGTCCGGATTTCTGAATATTGGCCAAACCGCAAAGGAAAGGTTTGTTTGACCAATTTGCCAGGGCCCTCTTTTTTAACATTGATCATCAAATGCTGGGGTGAAAAATCCATTTTGTTCCATTATCAATCTACAATAGTTGTTCGGCCCCTTTGTAAACGGCTTCTACCTTTAAAACCGTCGCTGCATGGCCCGGATGTTTCCCAGGGTTCCATTTTTTCATGTCTTCAAAAAATGGACCATCCTTGTGGTATTCGATAGTTCCTTTCACCTGATAGGAGCTGTCTTCCTTTGTAATAAACAGGATTGAACCGCTGCTGCCGGCCTCTATATTTTCCAATGTTTTTGAAAAATAATTATTGGCAACCACCAGTGCGTCCGCGCTATATTTGGAAACACAGGTGGCATATATGGAATTGGGGATGCCCTCTTTATTAACGGTTGATAAAATGATGGGACCTTTTCGATTTTCCCATGCCTTGCTGACTTCTTCAGGTAATACGGCCATTATAATAATCCTTTGGGTAACGGGTTATGGAAATAAATACTTGTCTGTTATCGGTGATGCAACTTCTTGCCCCAAAATAACAGCAAGGTTTATACCAAGAGGATTAATAAAATTATAATGCCAATAATTCCAGGTAATTAGCCAAACACAGTCTTGTTTTCCACCCGATGCATGATCCGGAACGGTAGCATTACTGCACTGCAATCCGTTTACTGCATTTTGATGTTTCACGTAACAAAAAGGAATCAGAGAACATCTGGTTTTTAAAATAAAGTAAAAAAGCCCCTGGGAAGTTTGATTTCCAGGGGCTTTTTTCTCGGGCATATGTGGATTGGGGAGGGGGGTTAAATGCTTGTCACCCCCACCTCCTCAAAGGTTTTGATATCTGCCAGAATCCGGGTGGAAAGATCCAGTAGCTCCATGCATACGGCGGCCCCGGTGCCTTCCCCCAGCCTGAATTTCAGATCAATGAGAGGTTCCAGCCCCAATCGGTCGTGCATGTATTTATGGCCAACCTCCACGGATTTGTGACTGGCAAAGAGATATTTCCTGGCAGCAGGAGCCAATTCACAGGCAATGAGTGCCCCGGCCGTTGAAATCAACCCGTCACAGATCACGGGGATCCCATGGGCAGCAGCTCCCAGCACTAATCCGGCAAGGCCTCCGATTTCAAACCCACCCACCTTGGAGAGAATGTCAATGGGATCTTTCGGGTCTGGTTTATGAAGATCCAGCCCCTTTTGGATGACGGCAATTTTATTTTTCAGGGCTGCATCATCAATTCCGGTTCCCCTGCCGGTGAGCTTTTCCACGGGAATTCCTGAAAAGGCCGCAATAATGGCCGAGGAGGGCGTGGTATTGCCGATGCCCATGTCGCCGGTGCCGAGGATATCCACCTCTCCTTCTGCCAAAAGTTCTTCCACGATTTCAATGCCGGCTACTATGGATTGAATGGCTTGCTCCCGGGTCATGGCCGGCTCCCTGGTAAAATTGGCCGTGCCGTGTCTCACTTTTTTATGAAAAATGGGTAAATCCGGATCAAAGTCATAATTCACGCCGAGATCTGCCGCCTTTACAACGGCGCCGGCATGTTTACCGATGACATTTACCGAGGCACCTCCTCCTGCAAAATTCAAGACCATCTGGGGGGTGACTTCCGCCGGAAAGAGACTGATTCCCTCCTGGGTAACCCCATGGTCCCCGGCACAGGTGACGATGCGTTTATGGGTTAATTTTACGTCAATGGTCCCTTTAATAGCGGCCAGACGGGCTGAAATATCTTCCATGATACCTAAGCTGCCGACAGGCTTAGCCTGGTTGAGCAACCGGTCTTTTGCCGCATTAAATGCGGCTTCATCAAGGCTTTCTGGTATGGATTCAATGGTCTTTTCAAGCAGTGACATGGCCTACCTCTTGTCTGTTATATCTTGTTCAAAAATTTCCATGCCTTTTTTCATGGCACAAAAATCCCCGCACATGGTGCAGGTTTCTTTTTGCTCGGGCGCCCGTTCTTCCCGGATTTCCCGGGCAACTTTTGGAAAGAGCAGGTATTTTTCAAGGTCATCCCACCGCATGTCCCGTCTGGCCATGGCAGCCTGCTTTTCATTTTCCCGTCTGTCAGGATATTTGGAAATATCTCCGATGCGGGCAGCAAGCCGTGTGGCCCGGACACCTTCTCTGACATCACTTACATCGGGGAGAGCCAGGTGTTCTGCAGGGGTGATATAGCAGACAAGATCTGCTCCGAACCTGGCGGAACTGGCAGCCCCGATGGCCGCAGTGATATGGTCGTAACCCGCTCCGGTGTCGCAGGGGATGGGGCCCAGCACATAATAGGGGGCATTGCCGGACATGCGTTTTTCCAGCATGATATTCCCCTCAATTTCATCAAGGGGAACATGGCCCGGGCCTTCCACCATCATCTGGCATCCGTTGGCCCGACCGATTTCCGCCAGTTCACAGTTGATGATCATTTCCGCCATCTGGGCCCGATCGTGGCTGTCATGGATTGCCCCGGCCCGGATGCCGTTGCCCAGGGAAAGCACAGCATCATATTTTTTCATCAGGGCACAAACCCTATCAAACTGCTCATACAGAGGATTTTCTCGTTTGTTGATGTCCATCCAGGCCACCATATAAGTCCCCCCCTTGGAGGCCAGGCCGCCGTAGCGAAACCCCTGTTTTCTCAAACGCTCAATGGTGTAGAGATTGATACCGCAATGGATGGCCATGAAGCTCAACCCGTCCTCCAATTGTCGTTCAATGAGCTCAAACAAATATTCAGGATCCAGCTTGGCCGGATTTTTATATTTTCGAATGGTTTCTTTGAAGGCCTGGTACAAAGGCACGTTGCCCACGGGAAGACGGGTGTTGGCAAGCACAGTTCTTCTCACCAGGTCCAGATCTCCGTCTGCGGACAATTCCATGAGGGTGTCCGCCCCTTCTTCTTCCGCAGCCTGAGCTTTTTGAACTTCCAGGTCAATATCACAGATGTCCGATGAGGTGCCGATGGAGGCATTCACCTTGGTCCGAAGACCTGTGCCGATACCCACAACCTTCTGATTTTTCCGGTTGGGATTACAGGGGATAACAATCTCCCCTTTTGCCAGATGGCTCAGTATAAAGCTTTCTGACAGACCCTCGGATTTGGCCACGATTTTCATTTCTTCGGTGATGATGCCCTGGCGGGCGTATTCCAGCTGTGTTGTCATAGTTTCCTCGCTATGTTTTTCTCGGCAAAACACAAAAGGGTTTTGCAAGAAATAGAATTCTTACAAAACCCTTTTCCATCGGGTTTTACGATACCAAGAATGTCTGACTCGTCTTCTGACTTTCGGCATTAAATTTATTTTTCTGCCTTCCCGTGTGAACAGTGGCCATGTTAAAAAATAAATATTTCCGATTACAGCGGCGGGACCGTCGCGGAGTTTCACCGTGTTCCGTGGACCAGACACTACCCATAAATTATTAAAATCTATTTACATGATATGGGTGCATCAAGTCAATATTTTCTTTACAAAACAGATATCCTGATCAATAGTTCTGATAAAATTGATAAAAATGTTAGAGGGCACCATGAAAACTGATAAACTGATTGAAAACCGATTCCAGTATTTTTATATTTCCAACGCCGTACTTCTGGGCAATATGATTGCCGTATTTCTGGGTGACTGGCTCACCCGTATCCTGTTTGAGCATAGAATTTTGGATGTTTCGAGAGACTCTCTGAACACGATTCTGTATCTGGACCTTTTCTATGGCACCATTTGTGTGGTGGTGATGTCCGTGATTATAGTCTGGTATGAAAAGCCCATCCGCCAATGCCTGAAATCTTTCTACCAGGGGATGCCCCCGGACCCCGTTCTTCTGGAAAATGCCCGTAGAAGGATTCTCAACGAACCCTATATGATCGTAATCCTGGATATGGTTGTCTGGAGTATCGCCTTTTTTTTCTTATGGCTCGCCGGATTGACCGGGCATGGAGTGGGTGTTGCCGGCGGGATGATTACAATGACCCTGGTTTTTTTCTGGGTGGAACATATGTCCCATGACTCTTTTATCCCTATGTTTTTCCCGGAAGGTGACCTGTCAACGGTGAAAGGTGTGAAAATAATCAGTCTAGGGGTTCGCTTTGCCGCCCTGATCTTTGCCGTATCCGTAGTGCCCCTGGCCATCATTCATTTAACCATGCACAGTTTTGAAAAAATACAGGTGATGGATAAAATACCGCTGCCCATACTGGTCGACCGCATGGAAGATATCATCACAAAAGAAAGCATTTTATTCATAGGTGTTGCCATTGCCCTGTCCTGGCTGGTTGCCCACCATACCAGGCGGCCCATCGTGGAGATTATCCGGGTCATGGAATATGTGAAAAAGGGTGATTTTTCAAAAAAAGCCAGGGTGTTTAGCAATGATGAGATCGGATTTGCGGGGGAGACACTCAATGCCATGACCCAGGGCTTGAGGGACCGGGAACTGATCAAGGATACCTTTGGCAAATACGTGGATTCAAGGATTAGGGATGAAATTCTCAGCGGCCGGGTGAACCTGGACGGTGAACTCAAGGAGGCCACCATTTTGTTTGCAGATTTGAGAAATTTTACCCCCCTGGTGGCGGTAACACCTCCCAAGGAATTGATTTATGTGCTCAATGCCTATTTCCATGAAATGGCGGAAGCCATTAAGGAAAACCAGGGGCTCATCCTTCAGTTTATCGGCGATGAAGTGGAGGCTGTTTTTGGCGCCCCCATATACCAGGCCGACCACACACTTGCAGCTGTTAAAACCGCCATGGACATGCGCCTTCGCCTGGAACAACTCAACAAACGGTTGGCAGGGGAGGGTATCCCACCCATTGCCCACGGGGTGGGAATCCACACCGGACCTGTACTGGCTGCCAATATCGGCAGCGCAGACCGATCCGCCTATTCGTTGATCGGAAACACGGTGAACCTGGCCTCCAGAATCCAGGGATTGACCAAGGAGCTTCACACCGATATCCTTGTCAGTGAAGCAATTCAATCTCTTTTATCGGATCAATATAATTTCCATCCCATGCCTGAAATCACGGTCAAGGGCAAGTCAGATCCCATCCGGGTTTTTTCCCTGCCCCTGAAAGCTGAACAATAAAAATAAGGATTCTCCCGATGAAAAACGGTTAATTCATACTTTGTTAGTCTTGACCAACTTATATTAATGCTTAAGTTCTCTTTCAACCGAGGCCAACAAATGAATGGCTTTTTTTAAAAGAAAAAACAATGAGGTCCATATATGAAACAGATACCGTCAAGAGACATCACAGGTCATTGTGAAGGTGAATGCAGAAACCTAGTGGGAGAGGCGGATTGTAAAAGACAATCGGAACTGCAGGCTGAACCCTACAGCAATAGCGGCCCTTCCCCCAGCATACCCTGGGCAAGCTCCCGGAACGAGCCCCCTGGATTTTTTGGGGGTCATGTATAATCGCCACAGATGCTCCGTCTAAATTCATCAATTCAACCCCTTAATAATTGCTCATATGCCCATTCATCCGGGCATATGAGTTTTTTTTACCTCCACCCAAAAAAAACCGCATAGGATTTTTTATCCCGGGACTTTTTATCTCCAATGACGATCCCTTTACCCGGCATCGTTCATCACAGGCACCCGCCAAAAAAGGCCCTCCATATGATCGTGCAAATTTTATAAACTTATCAATGTACCAGTTTCCTGTAACAATTTTCAGATGGAAATATCTTTCTCCAATAAGGTTACTTTTGAATTTTGAGATAAAAAAATTCGAGGTACAACATATGGTGGTTGAAAAACTTTGAACTGGTATCATTGATGCTCTGAACATCTTATGGAATCTATGATAATGCTATCAGAGAGTCCGGGCACTTTGTGCTGATCAGGGTTCTCTCGTATAATTTAATGATAGTTATTGCCTATCATTAAATACTTATTAGTACCTTATTGACATTTTATTTTGCATAACTAACTTATATTCAAGCTCAAAACAAAGTTAACCCAAATATGAAAAGGAGACAATCATGAAAGCAACAGAATGTATCCCTCAGAAAATATCCAAATTTATACTGGGTTCTTTCCTGCTGGCTGCAGCGTCAGGTCTAATTATTATAGGGATCACCCTGCTTCCTGTTTTCGGGTTTATACTGGCCGTACCTGTCATAGTACTGGCAATTTATATTTTTCGGCTTCATCTAAGTGACCAATGTGAGATTGATTTTCCAGAATAATAACGTTTTCGCGAAGAGATAGAATAACGGGGTTTTTGAAAAAATTCTCAGAAACCCTGTTGTTTATAAGTCAATTGCTTGATGCCGCTTAGGTTCTCCATTTTGAAAATAGGACAATTTTACATGTGGTTATAGGTTTTTCGAAAAACGCCCGGATTCACAAGAAAAATCCGGGGTCCGTTTTGAATTCTGGAAAAACCAAACTATAGCAGTAGCCAACGCTTAAAGATTCATCAAGGTTTGATCTGGTATCATTGATATTCGGGGTGCCTCATGGCACTTTTGACAAGGATAATTATTCTTGAGTCCAAAGAATCAACTTTATCCGGTATTAAATTGATTTTCCGGCTCTCCGGACATAAACACTCTTGCTTTTTCAACAGGTAG
>JADGEQ010000008.1 GCA_016744295.1 Desulfobacteraceae bacterium
CCCTGTGACACCCCCTGTGACTCCCCCTGTGACACCCCCTGTGACTCCCACTTCGACCGCACCCGAAGAGGAAGAGGAAGAAAATGTTGCCCCCGTTTCTGAGCCTGAAAAGGATACCACAATAAAAAAAACGCCCGAAAAAGTACTGCTGCCCTTTGAATTCCATGGGACCGGATCGGAATATTTCAAAATATGGGTTGTTAACATCATTCTTTCCATTCTCACACTGGGCATATATTCTGCCTGGGCAAAGGTCCGGCGGAAACAATACCTTTACGGAAACACCCGTCTTCAAAACGCTAGTTTTGAGTATCTGGCCGACCCGGTAAAGATTCTTAAAGGCCGTGCCATTGTGTTTATTTTTTTCATTTTCTACTCTGTAATATCTGAATTTCTCCCCCTGATCGGGGGAGTTCTGAGTCTGTTGTTTTTACTGATTCTCCCCTGGCTTGTGGTTCAATCACTTGCCTTTAACGCAAGAAACAGTTCCTACCGAAATATTTGCTTTGGGTTTAATGGATCCGTCAAAGAAGCATTTAAGGTTTATTTACTCTGGCCCATCCTGGTTCCCTTTACACTGGGAATTCTCTTTCCCTATGTCTATTTTCGTCAAAAAAAATTTATGCTTGAAAACAGCAGCTATGGGAAAACCCGATTCACATTCACGGCGGTTCCCAAAGATTATTACACCCTGCTCTTCAAGGGGCTTATTCCCATTGTCCTTGGGCTGATCCTCGTGGTTGGGACAGGTTTTGTTCTTCCCATTGTTTCGGGTTTGATCGGCCTGGTTTTTTATCTGTATCTGTTTGCATATTTCTCAGTTAAATCTACAAACCTTTTATACAATTCCACCCGATTAGCTGCCAATCGATTTAAAGCGGATCTGAACCCCATGACATACCTTATTCTCGTTGCAACAAACACCTTGGGAATGGTTTTCACCCTGGGTATCTTTTATCCATGGGCACAGGTAAGAATGATATCCTATAAACTGGATCACCTTAAATTATCCTCAAGTTGCGATTTCAATGATTTTATTGCCCAGGAGCAAAAACAGGTAAGCGCATTTGGGGATGAGGCCGGTGATTTTTTTGATCTGGATATTGGGTTGTGATTTCCATACCCGGTAAATATTATGACGGAAAAAGTTCCCGGGCGGTTGATGCAGCGTTTATTGGAAAATCAAACGGACACACCCATGTGGAGGTTGCAGAAGGCGGACATCTCCTTGTGGCTGCCAACCTGGATCGGTTAAAGATCTCTCCACGGCTTGCAAACACACCTCGATATGTTCATTTTCCAGGTGGCGAAAAATTTGAAACCCTTGATAATATTTCTGTTAACAAGCTGTTGGGCCAGTTTAAACAAGAATCATGGCTTGATATGGTGCATTTTCTTGAAAGCCGTAAAAGATACGTACTCATTGCCCTGGGTATCCTTATTTTACTCATTTGGGGAAGTGTCCGGTATGCTGTCCCGGTGATATCTGAAAGTATTGCATTTCGCCTGCCCCTGCCCGTACTGAGATACGCAGGCAGTCAGACATTAAATTTTTTGGACAAATCGATTTTAAAGCCGACCCAATTGGAAGAGGCTAGGCAGATAAATATCTTAAATCATTTCCAGCAGGTGGTTGACACCCATGAAAAGATTGGGCTGAAAATTATTTTCAGAAAGGGCGGTTCACTGGGACCCAACGCCTTTGCCCTGCCTAACGGCATTATTATCTTCACCGATGAAATGGTTCAAATGGCAGAGCATGATAATGAACTTTTGTCAGTTCTGGTCCATGAAGTGGGCCATGTTGTTCACCGTCACGGCATGAGAACTGTTGTTCAGAATTCTCTTTTGGGCTTTGCCCTGCTTTCCATGACCGGCGATGTTGCAGGATCATCAGAGCTTTTTCTTGGGTTGCCGGTACTGTTGACAGAGATGGCATATTCCAGGGGATTTGAGCGGGAAGCCGATCAATATGCCCTGGGCTGGCTTCGGCAACAGGCCATCCCCACCATCCACTTTTCAAGGCTCATGGAGCGGATAGATCAGAAAATGGCAGTGTTCAAGAATTCAAATCAAAAATGGTTCACCTATCTTTCAAGCCACCCCGGTATAAAGGAACGGATCAAACCATTTCGGGATGGAATAGAATAATCTTAATCCAGATCAGCTTAACAGATAAAAACCCAGATCTTTTGAAAAGGGCGGTGGATTGTAAAAATCGGCTTTAATATAATTGCCCTCTAGTTGTCTGACCACACTCCGCCGTTTTACCAAAGAAGATTTAATATCATCCAAAACAAATTGAATATCCAAAAAATCATTACTCTGGATTCGATGTGATCTTGAAATCCTGAAACCGATGGACTCCAAAGAAATTCTCTCCACCCTTATGTGGCCGGATTCTCCTGTTTTCAAACGGCTAAATTTCCCCTTTAATGAGACAGACTTGCCAAAGATTCTGCTCCTATCCTGATCCAAACCAGCCGCATCGGTTTCTTTTTTTTGTTCCTGTTCAAACAGGGGCTGAATATTGTCTTCTATCCTGCCAATGGAATCCTCGGTTATGGCTGCCTTTGATTTGTACAGGAAGTCGGCCACTATTTTTTTTAATTGCCCGGCATCCTCTGCGCTGACCGTATGGGATGAAATATTAATTTTTCCAGGAATAGAAAATCTTTCAACAATTGTTTTAGAAACTTCTTTTTCAAGCCTATGCATTGCTATTTCCGCATCCTCTGCATAGGTCAGGGGCAGCAGCATGATAAAGGTATCTTCTCCATATCGGAAAAGTGTGTCCTTGCTCCGCTTGGTTTTCATCAGGCTCTGGACCATTTCTTTCAAAATCTCATTTTTAGACGGCAGATTTTTTGATTCATCTGTCTGCACAATGCTTGCGGCAGTGATAATCAACATGGTAAATATGCTGCCATACTGTTTTAAAACCGCTTCTTTATTGCTCACGGCATATTCAAAACTCCATCGATTTTTAAGACCGGTCAATGAATCCTTGGTGGCCAGATTTGTCAGGGCCTGGTTATAATAGGATCTTTCAATGGCTATGGCGGCATATTCAGCAATGGATGATAAAAGCGCCAGGTCATTGGAACTAAAAGGATCATCACTGATTCGATTGATCAATTCAATAACCCCAAAGCATTTGTCCTCGGTTTTGAGGGGGGTGCCGATGATGGAATGGGTTTTAAATTTGGTATATTTATCCACCCGAAGACTGAACCGATTGTCCTTTGAGACATCTTGAATAATCAAAGATTCTCCGGTCTCCATGATATGGCCTGCAATCCCTTCACCCTTGGGCAGTTTTGCTCCCTGGAGTTTTTTCTTGTTGGCTCCCACCACAACAGAGAACACCATGTCTTCGGTTTTTGGGTCCTTTAGGAGTATGGACCAGTGAAGGGGTTCAAAAATACGGCCCACCTGGTACATGACAATATCAAGGACCTCCTTGATGGTTTTTGCTTTAGCAAGGGGTTTTCCGATTTCCAGATTATCTCGTATGGATTCTGCTTCCTGATTGGGCTTAAAGGGATCTTCCTGGTAATAATACTGTGTATTTGCTTTGGACAGCTTGAGGTTTGCCCAGAGTAAGTTTTCCTTGAGTTCACTGGCCGAGGGGAAGACAAATTGATAGAACTCGGAGATCTTTTCCAATTCCGTGTTCATATGAAGAATACACCTGATGATATCGATTTTTTCCGGGTCTATGGTGGTTTCAACCTCGGGGGAAAGAATGGGCGGCCGGATAAAATCAAAGGACCCGATACCCTGGGTCCAGCTGAGAAAATTGGCCAGGGAAACAATGGAAATCAGCAATTTGTCCTGTTGTGTAATATCCAGGTGTTCAAAGGGCTGGTGATGATATTTTACGGCCATAACCAGCTTGTCCGGCAGCTTCCAAAGGGAACAAAAAAAGGCACCGATATCGTCATGGCCCAGCCCCAGGCTGGTTCTTTCTTTTTCAATGACCAGGTCAGTTGAGGTGGACAGTTCCCGGATAAAACCGCCATAATCTCTTTTCCCGTGAACATCTAGAAAAACTTTGCCGATATCATGCAAAAGCCCTGCGATATAGGCCTCTTCCGGATCAGGATACCCAATTTCCTTGGCAATCTCCAGACTTAAGACTGCCACAGCAAGGCTGTGGCGCCAAAAAAGAAGCCTGTCAAATTCTCTGGCCCGGCCGGATTTGAACATTTTTTCAAACACTGTTATTTCAAGGGCCACTTTTTTTACTTCATCCAACCCCAAAAGAACCACCGCGTCTGACAGCTTGATGACCCTTCGCCCAAGTCCGTAAAAAGCGGAGTTGACAATTTCCAGTACCCGTACGGAAATGCCGGGATCTGTCTCCAGAATTTTTGACAGATCTACGAGGGAGACGGTTTCATCCCTGGATGCTTCAAGCAGTTTGGTTGCGGCCTGGGGAAAACTTGGCAGTTTTTTGTCATCAAGGGTTAAAACGCTTTTAATATCTGATTCAGATGGAAGATTTAATCGATTTTCCATGGGTGTATCCTAAATATAGTCTTTTGTGTTTAACCGGTTCATTATTTCTATAATATTTCAAGTTAAGATACATAGCAATCTGTTCTTTATATTTTTTTTTAATTTTCGGTAACCTATGGATATTTACCCGGATCTTATATACAAAGGGGTGCGGTGTGAATACTAAATTTTGGAGATGATGATGAAAATACGAAAACCGACCCCGGATATTTATGTCAAGGTATCGGGCCTGTTGGATAAGGCCTTTCCCAAAAGCCAATACGAAGCAAAGCTATTTGAAGAATTCCATGACAACGACACCCCCATACATGAGTGGGTCTGCATCCATATCAACAAGGTAATTGCCTATATCGCATTTTCAAACGCCTACAAGGGCGATGAGATCTGCGGCCTTCATCTGGCACCCCTTGTTGTGGCACCCAAATTTCAGCGCCAGGGTTTTGGTTCTGAACTGCTCAGGTTTGCACTGCGCCAGGAAGTTATTAAAGAAAAGTCCTTGTATGTTCTGGGCAATCCCAAATTTTACCGGAAATTCGGATTTGAAGGATGCACCATTCCTGTGTGCCCCTTTGACAAAAACAATAAACATTTTTTAACCATTCGGAACACCGCCACCACCCCATTTACCATTGGCTATGAACCGGAATTTGGCCCCATATGATTTGAATAAAATCATTTGATCCTGCTTTAAATGAGTTTAAAAATTAGAAAGGGCAGGGAAAACTCCCCTGCCCTTTTTATGTATATCAAGATTTTTTATTCTCAACAATTTTGGATCATATCTATCATTTCTGGCAAAAACAACTTTCTAACCGGCAAAAGCGGCATCCGGCATTTCCATGATGGAGGGGATATTACCCTGGAGAGCTTCCATCTTGCCCATGGTGGCAGGCAACACCCAGGTAATAAAGTATTCGGCTGTTTTTACCTGACCCTGGTAAAACGCCACATCCTTTTTCTTGGCCGTAGCAATTTTAGGCGCTGCCACCAGGGCACGCCAAAGTTCCAGCCATGCCATGCAGACATCTCCTGCAACATCCAGAAAGGGGTGGGCGGTTGCAAAAGCGTCCAATACCTTTTCTGACATGGCGGTCATGCCCATGTGCATGGCCACTTCACCCAACTTGTTCACAGCCAGCTCCACTTTAACGGCCAATGAATCCAACCCTTCAACCTGTTTGGCTGCGGCAATGGTTTTATTCATTTCACCCAAAAGGTCCATAAAGGGTTTACCCTTTTTAAGCCCCAGTTTCCGTCCCAGAAGATCCATGGACTGGATCCCGTTGGTGCCTTCGTAGATGGAGGTGATCTTACAATCGCGAAGCAGTTGTTCCTGGGGATATTCCCGGGTAAAGCCATAACCACCGTAGATCTGAACACCCTGGACACAAACTTCAAAGGCCCGATCTGTGCAATATGCCTTGACAATGGGGGTCAAAAATTCGATCAACCCGTCATATTTTTCTTTTTCCTCTTCTGTTTCAGCAGTTTGGACCTTGTCAAAACAAAGGGCGGTATAATAGAGCAACGACCGCATTCCGTCCACATTGGCCTTCATGGACATGAGTTGACGTTTGACATCGGGGTGGTTGATGATGCTGACGGGTTTTGAATCCTTTTCAAATATTTTCATGAGGTCTGTGCCCTGAACCCGTTCCTTGGCATAGTTGACCGCATTGATATAGGAGGCCGTGGCAAAACTGAACCCCTGGAGACCAACTCCAAGACGCGCTTCATTCATCATTACGAACATTGCCTTCATGCCCTTGTTTTCCTCACCCAAAAGCTCTCCTATGCAATTTCCCTTGGATCCAAAGGCCAGGGAGGCCGTGGAATTACCATGGATGCCCATTTTTTTCTCAAGACCCGTGCAGACAACATCATTCAGCTCGCCAACGCTGCCATCCCCATTCACCAGGAACTTGGGAACCAGAAACAGGGAAATTCCCTTGGTCCCTGCGGGTTCGCCTTCTATTCTGGCCAATACCGGATGGATGATATTCTCGGTGATGTTCTGGTCACCACCTGAAATAAAAATTTTATTACCACTGATGGTAAAGGTTCCGTCCTCATTGCGTTTGGCCGTGGTTGAAAGATTACCCACATCGGAACCTGCTTCGGGTTCTGTCAGACACATGGTCCCGGCCCATTTTCCAGTATACAAGTTCTCCAGATACTTCTTTTTTTGTTCCTCGGTCCCAAACTCTTCCACCAGCTTGCCGGCCCCGTGGGTGAGTCCCGGATACATCTGGAAGGCGCAGTTTGCGCCGACAAACAACTCGCCTGCAGCAGTCGCCAACGCCCGGGGCATTCCCTGGCCGCCATAATTGGGATCATCACACATGGCAAGCCATTCCCCTTCACAATAAAGTTTATAGGCCTTGTGAAAGGATTCAGGTACGGTGACCTGCCCATTGGTCAAGGTACAGCCCTGCTCATCCCCATCCGTGTTTGTGGGCAATAGTTCTTTTACGGCTAAATTCCTGGCTTCGGAAACCACCATGTCCATGGTTTTTTTATTAAAATCCTCGAACAATTCATGTTTGGCCAGATCTGAAACTGCTAGCATTTCATGGAGAACAAAATCCTGATCCCGTCTGTCTGCGATTGATTGTGCCATTGTTAAACCCTCCTTTATACTGATATTAATTTAAAATTTATGTTTTATAATTCTTGCTTCAAAATGCCATTGGTAAACATATCAAAAATCATGGTAAGCCTTTTATTCAGGGCGATATCATCTTCATCCCTAAACAGAGATGCCCAGGCAGCAGAATGAACAATATCGCTGAACAGGGCCGCCATATCCCAGGCGGGATAGGACTTAAATTTTCCCTGATCTATGCCTTGATGAAAGATATCCTGGAAAAGGCTGACCATTTTATCATGGAGACTATTGACTCGCTCGTTGAGTTTGGGCATGGCCACGGCATCAATATTGCTCCGCTCGGAAATATAGATCCGGACCACCTCCCTGTTGGCTCGATAAAAGGCTGCCTGGGCGAACAAAGAGGATTTAAGTTTATCACACACCCCTATTTTCGGATCTTGACTGATCTCAAACAATATCTGCCCCAGGTCACGAACCCGGTTGATAACCAGTTCATGGTACATCTCTTTTTTCCCGGGAAAATATTTATAAATGGAGCCCAAAGGGTATTGGGATAATTTGCTGATCTGGGCCATGGTAGTGCTGTGAAAACCTCTGGCTGCAAATATTTCAAGGGCTGTTTCCAATATTTCCCTTCTTTTTCTTAAATCATCCCGTTCTTTTCTGGTTAACATCCCCAGGTTCTCCCCATGGTTCTTAATTTATATTTCATTTATAGAATACGTATTCTATAAATAGAAGTTTGATTTTTGTCAAGCAATTTAGCTGTGCCACAAAAAAATAAAACAGCCTATTGTTATGTGGTTTTTCTAGTCTAATTTTAAGGCATTGCCATTTTTTACTTGACACTCAAAAAACAGACGACTTATAACAATAACATTGTTTTGCAATTTTATTTTATAGGCTCTTTTTTTTAACCTAACCCATTGGAGAGTAATTTATGAAAACCATGTTTAAATTTGGTGCAATTCTTTTTTCTTTATGCTTTGTCTGTTCTGCTTTTGCAAAAGGGCCCATTGTTGGGAAATGGAAAACCATTGATGATGAAACCAATGAGGCAAAATCCATTGTGGAAATTTTCGAAAAAGAGGGAAAATACTACGGCAAAATAGTCGAGCTCTTTCTCAAGGCAGATGCAGACCAGAACCCTGTCTGCGACGAATGCGATGATGATGATCCCAGGAAAGATCAGCCCACCCTGGGAATGGAAATCATCCAGGGACTTGAGCCCAAAGGAGATTCCTACTCACGGGGAACCATCCTCGACCCGAAAAACGGCAAAAACTATAAATGTAAAATCACCAGAGACGGCGACACGCTTAAGATGCAGGGAAGCTTTTTGTTCTTCTCCCGCACCCAGACCTGGTACCTTGTAGAATAAAATTTACGGGAGGCGGATTGACAGGGTGCAGAAGCTATCATAATAGGCTGCCTGACCGCCCATATCCGACACCCTTGAATCTGTCAAATAATTAACAGCACCGCTTTTATGCCAGTACCCCTGGTACATGAAAGCGGTGTTGTCATATATAGCCTCATCCACACAAACCACGGCCTCAAGAAATGCTTTTTTGCCGCATACGTTTACCCGGTCATCCTGGCAAAGGTCAAACTGGCCGGCAGTTTTTTTATTGATATACAATGTCGGAATCTTATTTTCATCAACAAACCCCTGGGAATGCATGCTATCCCTTGAATGACAGCTAAGTAGCCGCAGGGGAAATTGCGGATCTCCCAAGAGTGGCGGAACAAATTGAGGCAGGGCCGTTAACCCGTCAGCCAGCGCTCGTTCGCTGTAGATTTCAACTTTACCCGAGGGGGTTAAAAATTGTTTGTCCTCCCAGGCAACCTCATGACGCTTGATCTGGATATAGGCGGATTCAAGCCCGGCAAGTTTCCGGTCAAATGATGCTCCCGTTTCTGCCAGAAGCGGAGCAGCACACTGGTACAGATAGTGGGCGGATGAATCAAACCCGAGATTACCAAGCCCCATTCTTTTTGCCAGTTCGATGAAGAACTCAAACTCAGGCAGGAGGGTGTCCGGCGGTTCAATCGCTTTTTGAGAATAATTGAGCACATGGGAATACATGGAGGTGGTAAAAATATCCTCCTGTTCAAACACAAAGGCTGCCGGCAGGACAATATCTGCACAAGACGCCGTATCTGTCATAAAATGATCAAAGACCACCTTAAAATCAATTTTCGAAAAGGCAGTCACCGTGGTCAACAAATCCGGACTCTGGACCAGGGGATTGCCGCTGGCCACAAAGGCAGCCTTTATGGGAGGACCAGACACAGTCTCCAGAAAGTTTCCCAACTTTGGCGCCAAAAAAGTCCGGGGGGAGGCAAATTGTTCGCTGTTTTTTTCAGGCAAATTTAAAAAAGGCGCCATTGATTTGGAGGCATAATTCACCCCCCCTCCCCTTTTACCGATATGGCCTGCCAGGGCAGCCAGGGCATCAATACACCGAATATTATTTCCCCCGTTTTCATATCGCTGCATCCCGTATCCGATATAGATGGAAGCCGGATCTGACCGGGCATATTCAATTGCCAGTGCTTTAATGACGGCGACGTCTATCCCTGTGATTTTCCGGACAACTTCCGGGGTAAACCCTGCTGCATAGGCTTTGAAACGCTTAAACCCCAAGACATGATCCCGGACAAAGGCAGTGTCCACCAAATTTTTCTCAATCAGCACATGGGCCATACCAAGGGCAAGGGCACCGTCGGTGGAAGGGGCAATGGAAATATGATCATCAAAGGCTTTGGCCGTTGCGGTTCTAACCGGGTCAATCACAATCACCCGGGTACCCTGCTTGCGGGCCCGGACCAAAAGAGACTGCAGATGAATGGAGGTATGTTTAGGATTTCTTCCCCATAAAATCACTAATTTTGAATTCAGAACATCCTGGGGCAAATGCCCCCTGGGAGTTCCGAAATCATAGGTTTGGGCGGCAATACCTGCCCCCCAGCAAAGACTTCCTTCAAATCGGGTGTCTCCGCCAAAACAATTAAAAAAGATACTCTGTATCCTGTTTTTCGTTCCTCCATACCCGTCACTGGTATAATTTAATATGGCAGTATTTCCATACCGTTCTTTGATGGTCGATAATTTTTTTGCCACCAAATCAAATACATGGTCATAGGAAGTTTTTACAAAAGAATCATTTTTTCTAATCAACGGATGCCGAAGCCGATCCGGATGGGTAAGCCTATCAATCAGTTGTTTTCCCTTCCTGCAAACCAGTCCCCGGGTCAGGGGATGGTCTGGGTCCCCTTTTAGATCTATTACCCGGTTATTTTCTACAGTCACCAGAAACCGACACAGGTCAAAACAGTCCATGGGACAGGAAACATATACGTGTTTTTGCATTGAGCATACCTTAGTCGATCGTATTAAATTAAAAAATTTCAGGGATAACATCCCCCACCCATTTATAGGTTAATCGATATCAAAAAAAAACGGGTCGCACAACTTCATTTTTTTGCCGATTAATAACCAAACAGTGCAATCCCTCCGAAACTCAAGCGTTGAACAATCAACCAAAGAATGCTAAAAAAAAGAATGAAATTATCCAAATTTATTCTTACCATAATATCTTTGTTTTTCCTCAATCTATTGTTCATCTGTATGGTATCTGCCCAAGCCGATGTTAATACCGATTTTCTAAAAAAAGATACCCAACTTGCCGCTTTAATTCAAAGGGCGAAAACCGGAATCGTAGCCATTGGCACCTTTCACTTTAACACCAAACCCACGGTGCAATTTTTAGGAACCGGTTTTGTGATTGGAAACGGAGACCGGATTGTCACCAATCACCACGTGATTGCGGCAATCAAAAAAAAAAAGCTGCTTTTTAATTTAAGAATATTTCACCAAGATTTGCCCACAAAAGGGATTAAGGCGACCATACTGGCAGAAGATGAATTCCATGACCTTGCTATTTTAAAAATTGAGAAAAAAAACCTTCCCGCATTGCCGCTGGAAAAACAGAGAAGTGCAGCAGAAGGGCATAAAATTGCATTTACAGGCTATCCCATTGGATTTGTTTTGGGTTTGAACCCCACCACCCACACCGGCATAATTTCTGCCATTGCCCCGATTATTCTGCCAAGCCCCACTGCAAGAATTATCGATGGGAAGATGATCAAACACCTGAAAGATCCCTTTGAAATTTTTCAGCTTGATGCGACCGCCTATCCGGGAAACAGCGGAAGCCCTGTTTACAGGATTGCCACAGGCGAGGTTGTGGGGGTAATCAACATGGTCTTTATTAAAGGTAAAAAAGAACATGTATTAAAGGAGCCCACCGGCATCACCTATGCCATCCCGGTAAAATTTATCCATGAACTCAACAACTCAATTCAATAGATCAATTCAATAGCTGCCTTTTTTATTGTTTTCAGTGAAATTTTATGTATGCTATAATCCATTATGCTTAATTCCATAAAAAAATATTTGAAAAAAGCCAGGGAAGAGGTTTCAAAGGAATATTCAATCCTCTCTTCGGAATCCGACCAGACAGCCCCGGACCAAGACCTGGCAAATGAAAGTTCTTTGCCACAGCTGCCTAAAGCCTGGATCGGTGTTGACCTTGACGGAACCCTGGCATACTATGATAACAATTCATCCATTGAGAAGGTTGGACCACCGATTCCAGATATGCTGGCACTGGTCAAAAAAATGATTAACAACAACATCCGGGTCAAAATATTTACTGCCAGGGCAACAGATCCCAAGCAATTGCCCCTCATCAGAAAATGGCTGAAAACCAACACCCTTCCTGAACTTGAGATTACAAATATTAAAGACTATTATATGATAAAATTATATGATGACCGATGTATACAGGTTGAAAAGAATACCGGGCGCCTTATCACTGGATGAATAAAGTTGAAACCGGATAAGCAAAACCAAATTAATAAAACAGGATATTAACACAAAATACTCGTGTAAAATCCGTTTTGAACAATCAGTTTGAGTTTTCCTCTATTTCATTTCGGAATACTTCGAACTTACCATTAGGCAGGCGAGGGATTTCGTCCTGATAGGCGATATGGTAATTTAACGGTTGACCGATATCCTTATAAAAAGTTGAGAGGATCAATTGTTCCTGTTTTTCGGTCATTTTTTCTTTAGTAACAATACGAATCTCGATGTCTGTAAAGCTTTTCTGAGCCAGTTGATGCTGTAGCACTGGCAACTGATCCATTACCTTAAATAACGCAATCCTCGGCATGACCCGGCTACCATCCGGCATCTGAATCAAGCCGCGTTCGCGTCCACAAACTTCGGTAATCACGGGTAAGCCCCGACCACAGGAGCAGGATTCTCCGGCAACCAGATAATCCTCATTGTCATAACGAAACAGCGGTGTTGCAAAATTTTTTAGCGGCGTTACTACACAGCGCCCCATCTCACCGGGCTTGCAAGGTTTGTTGTTTTTGTCCAGTACCTCTACAAACAGACTCTCAGATTGCACATGCAAATTGCCCGGGTTATCCGGGCATTGCAGGGCAATGATATTCAGTTCCATGGCGCTATAGTTATTGGAAACAGGGACTCCCCATTGCGCCATACACATCCTGCGCAGATCATCTGTCACAGGTTCTCCCATCAAACGGACTTCACGTAAATTAGCCGGGCGTTGATCGGGCTGTTTTGCAATACGCAATAATTCACGCAAAACACCTGGATGGGTCTGTATATAGGCAGGTTGAAGTTCAAATATATGCTTCAAAATTTCAGGCACTGGAAGGGTGAAATTTACCAGATAAGCAGGACCTGAAGGCAAGCCCGCCCCCCAGTTACCAACACGCTGAATTTTTAAATCTGAAGGAAGCGATTTGATTGTCATAGATGAAAGGGATAAATCACGTTTATGCCAGAGGTGATAACGCATACTCAAGGCTTGATAAAACAAACCGTTAAGACTTGTGGTTTTGATTTTCAGGGGGCGTCCAGTTGAGCCGGATGTTGCAACATCCATTATTTTGCCATGGTTTCGGGGAATAACTTTTGCAAACATCTGATCACCGGCTTCAAAAATTTCAGTACGTGACAATATCGGCAGCGTTTGAAATTTTTCCATGGTCAACTGCCCATTTAGCAAGTGTTGTAACTCTTTACGCCGAGTTTGATAAAAGGGTACATGACGCACGGCATGGTTGATTAGATGCTGAATTTGACCCAACTGAAAACCTTGAATCTTTTCAGGTGGCCAGTATTCTGACATGGAAATGGATGTTTGCAAGGCCATTGCTTGGGATATTCTTCCGGGTCCCGGCACAAATGGCCATGCCCCTCCCCTGAGCTGAGAAAATGGCCTAATCAGAGGTTCTTTTACACTATTAACACCTCTTTTTAATTTTGTTATGGCATTACTCATTCCTGCTCTCTTGGTATTATCGGTTATTATTTAATTTCTTTTATTTTCTAGAAAGAAAAACTTGGGTTTTGTCAAGTCAATCCGACTAAAGTCAATAAAAAGAGGTTATCCCTCTTGCATTACCAAAATTTGTTATGGCACAAAAGCAACTCAATTTACCCGAGCTGGCCAGAAAAATAAATTCTGTTTCCTGTTGAATGGATGCAATACTAAAGGTTTACTGGGAATACCGGAGATTAGAAAATCCAATAAAAAAAGGCAGAACCGAATTTAGCCGGTCCTGCCTTTTTGAATCTTATTTGCTTTATTTGATATTATATTTTTTGTTTCCGGCCAGCACCTGCAATACCGAGAAGCCCAAGACCTAGAAGAAACATGGTGGCAGGTTCCGGTACTGCGGGTGTATCCATATCGATCAGCAGCTTAGAATCATCGCCTCCGGTAACAACACCAAATACTATGTCGCCAGAAAACCCAGTTCCTGGTAAAGTAATTGTCGTTGTTATCCAGTCCCCAACAGCGGAACCATTATCACCAGAATGGCCACCCCCCGCACCGACATGAACACGAGAATCAAAATCATCATCAACAAAAAAATCATCTGTAATATCGGCTAATATTGTTGTAACACCACCGATAGTATAATATGCATAATCATCGTCCTCACTAAATCCCATAAAAGCCCATTGAAAAGTAATGGTGTCGCCTGCAAGCCAAGTAATGCCCTGAGAGATAGAACTAGTACCTGTCAATACAGCAAAGCTACCACCGCTACCATAAGGAGACGTGTACGTAGCCTGAGTCACGGCTGCTGCACTGCTAACATCTGAGGAAACTGATGTATTTATACCTGTCGTTCCGATTGAAGTCCAATCAGTTAGAGGGTCTAAACTGGTTGCAAAATCGGCATTATTAATAGTTGTGGCAGATACCTGGTTAGCCAATCCTATAATTAATAAAAATCCAAAGAAAGATAAAAGATTTTTCATTTGTAAACTCCTCAATATATTTAGTGTAACGTTTATCCACCTGTTTTCAAGAAAAATAAATGCAATAAGAGTGCCATAGTTACAAAAAAACTTTAAAACTCTTGTTAAATGAACAGATTCACCAAGTAATCATTTTTAACGGCATCAAAACAAAACAATATATTACATTGTTTACCTAAAAGTATTACATAATTTACCTAAAAATCTAAATATTACATAGTTTTTTTCCTACCATAGCCTCGAACATATTTCCAGGTAAATCATCAATAGTTTATAAAAGGGACTATTTTATATATAAAAAATTGGACCATGGTACAATATCTTTTTAATAAAAATGATGTACAATTTGGATCAAGCTTTAATAAACCACCTGTTTATAAGCAACAAGAGAAAAGTCTGACACAAATTATACTAATTTGGAGGAAAAATCATGGCCCAGGCAGGAATTATTAAAACAATTACAGGTATGGTAAATGCACGTACTTCCGATGGCCAGGTTCGCCAGCTCCTGGCCGGGGACATTGTTTATGAAAATGAAATTATCGAAACAACAACCGGTTCAAAGGTTACCATTGAGCTGAACGATGGAAAGACACTGGCACTGTCTGAAAACGACAATATTACTCTTGACGAAACAGTCCTTGCTGAAGTTGACGCACAGGATGCGGTTGTTACGGAAGTAGAAGCACTCCAGGCCGCCCTGGAAACGGGTGAGGAGATTCCTGACGAAGAACCGGCAGCCGGTGCTGAAGATGAAGGTCATGACTACGACCTTGGCTACTATGCCGGCGACCAGACCCGGGGCGAAGTTGGCAGTCGTCTGACCCCTACTGAATATGGCGTTCAAGAGGAAACCTTTGAGGATATTGATGGAGAGGAGGAGATCACAACTGTCATCACTCCAGATCCGTCCCTTTCAGCCATCGGCGTTGTTGTAGACGAAACCGACATTGAGACTGCTAATACTGCTACAGGAACCATTACTGTAGATTACGGTACACCCACTGGTACCCTCGCTTTATCCGCAGCCGGGGCAACCTGGGATATAGCATCCAACACACTTATATACCAGCAGGACGGAACAAATATCTGGCAAATCGTACTTGACCAGGATACCGGTGAATTTACCTTTGAACAGCTTGCCGCTTTTGATCATAGGCCTGATGGCAATGAGCATAATGCCCTTGAACAAGTTGGTGTCACCGTAACTGCCACAAATTCATCTGGCAATTCCGAAACCACAACCTTTACTGCCGGTATTTATGATGATGGCCCCAGTATAACACCTGCTATTGAAGCCTCTGATATATATGGAGATGAGACCAATGGCATGGTTACTGGTACGATTGATGCTTTGGATCTTGGTGTTGATTTTGGTACAGATGGTGAAGGTAGCATTGCCTTGTCTGTTAACGGCGGAATCTGGGATGATGCGAGTAAAACATTGACCTACTACCAAGGTACAGTGGCTGCTTGGACAATTGCACTAACTGGCGATGGTGAAAATGGGTATGGATATGAGTTTACCCAGCTTACAGCGTTGAATCACCCTATTGCAGGAGACGATACATATACCCATCATGATGATGTTTTATCCTGGACTGTTAGCATCACTGCAACAGATGATGATGGCGATACTGCAAACGGTAATTTTTATGTAGAAATCAGAGACGATGGCCCACGTATTACAGGAAATGAGATTCTTTCTGCAGAACTTGGAATAGCAGCTTCATCCCCAGCAACCATTCCCGGTGATGTGATTGGCATGATTACAGGTGATGCAGATGGTGAATTTGGAACTGATGATGCTGGCGGCGGATTCTATCTCTGGAATAATAACGCAGCAACAGACCATATCATGGTCGAGGATGCAAGCAACAACCCCATCTATGAAATTTTTATGGATAGTCAGACCGGTGAATGGACTGCTTATCAATACCAACCCATGGCCCAAGAAACACTTGATGTTGATTTCCGGATCTACGATGGAGATGGAGACTGGGATGATGGATCTTTTGACCTGCCTGTTTCACAGTTTATCGTTGGATCGAATCCGCAGGAAGGAGGAGATCAGTTTGAAGGGGAAGGGGAAGGGGAAGGTAGGTATGGCGATGATGTTGAAAACTTTGTGGAAAATGACCATCATGAAGTAAACCCGACCGGTGCTGATCAGGGGGCGATTATAGGCCAGGCTGGTGCCGATATCCTGGTGGGTGACCCGGGTTACATTGAAAATGCAGCGTTTAATAATCATTATATTATGGTCATGGATGTCTCCTCATCAATGGATAAAATAGACCCAGACCCTAACAACCCAAGCCAACCCAATCCAACAGACCGGTTAGGGGTCCTCAAAGAAACAACCGATCAAATGATTCGGAGTCTCTATGACCAAGTTGATAACAGTGACGGTGGAGAAGTGACTATCACGCTTCTGCCTTTCGATGGTAGCATACTTCCAGGTGCCGAGATCACGCTTACAGACGTTGGGGGTACAGTGGTTATAACCAGCAACGTATTTGTGCCTGGTGACCCTACTGATAGTGTTGATACTTTGGAGGATATCACTGCTTGGATAAACGGTATTCCTATAGGGGGCAACGGCACCAATTATCAGGCAGCCTTAGCAGCAGCCTTAGCAGATGCGAATTCGACTGGTTTGGGTATTGAGGACCATGTTATATTTATCAGTGATGGTCAGCCAACAATCCCAGATGCAAATCCTGCGAGCTATGCCACTGAATTAAGTGACCTGAGTACCGCTACTAATGGTAGCATCCGGGCGATCGGTATCGGAATGCAAGATGGCGATATTACCGAAATCTATCTGAATATGATTGATGGAAACAATGATGCTGCCCATGCTGACAATAAAGATCAGCTCAATGCCGTGATTGATGAGATTATCTCTGATTACGATCTGGGTGATGCGGGGAGTGATGAGATATACGGCGAAGACGGAAACGACCTTATTTTCGGGGATGTCCTTAACACGGACGGTGTTTATGAAAATCTTGAAGGTGGAGATTATGATCTGTCAACTATTCAGGATCTACCCGACGGATCGGGTTGGGAAGTATTTGCCACCCTTGAAGCGGCTAACCCCGACTCATGGACCCGGGCAGATACCATCCAATACATCCAGGAGAACCATAAAGACCTTGCCATAGAAACGGTACTTGATGCAGGAACACCAGACGAACAAAGCCGCGAGGGCGGGCATGATTATATTAAGGGCGGAGATGGAGATGACATCATTTACGGACAGGAAGGCAATGATGTCATTGATAGCGGTGCAGGAAACGATGCAGTAGACGGCGGTACCGGATTTGACACATTGATTGTTACCAATGAGACGGAACTTGATTTCAGTAATGTCAGCAATATTGAGAAAATTCATCTGGATGAGCCTGGTGTGGATCAGAATATTACCATCAGCCTGAATGAAGTTCTAAATATGACGGATAGTGATAACAGACTTTATATCACAGGAGATTTCGGGGATACGGAATCTGTGACACTTACGGGAGTTGGTAATGAAGCTGGAGATTGGGAACAGGATGGAACCAATCCGAATTCATTTACTCAGATCGTCGATGGTGATGTGGCTGGTTCTGCTTCTGGTCCAACGGTTGTATTTGGTGATTGGAATGATACGATTCACGTTGATGTTGTCGACCCGACCGCTACAGATTTCGATGTATAAAAAATAATTCACTAAAACAAAAAAGCCGCACCGGATTTTTCCGGTGCGGCTTTTTTTTATATTTTTTATTTGAGCCGCATGGCCAGTTCAAGCCGATCGCGACATCCGGTTTTTTTAAAAACAGATGTCAAATGGGCCTTGACCGTCCGGATGGAAACAAACATTTTCTCACCAATTTCCTTGTTTGACAATCCCTTGACCAGCCATTCGGCCACCTCAGCTTCCCTGGATGTCAACTCTTTGAGTAGGGGTTTTTCTTGTTCCGGTATTCGGGTCTGGGGCAACACGGAGATCATCTGAGAAAGGATGGCCGGGGGCAGCCAGATTTGTCCTGCCTCAAGCGCTGTAACGGCCTGTACCAGGTTGCCTTCATGCATGTGGCGGTTGCCGTATGCCCTAATGCCCCGGCGCAAAAGCCGCAACGCCTGGTCATTTTGCGGTATGGAAACTAGAGCCATACAGGGGTAAGTAATTGGGGGCAACTCTTTTTCATTGCAGGATTTAAAATCAACGATCAAAATATCGTTTTCCCCGATATCCGGGCTGGACAGCTTGTTTTTGGAAGATAAGTGGGTTGCCCCGTATTTACGTTTAAACAGGTCCATGCAGAGGTTAACCAATGGCTGATCATTACTATAAATAAAAATCATGAGTTTGTCATTCCTGATTTATCTTTCTCGTAATGCATTATTTTTTGCCCTGAGAATCGGTTTCATCAAATACTGCATAATGGTTTTCTTTCCTGTGATAATATCTACCTGTGCGGTCATACCCGCGATAATCTCTTTTTTATTGTCTTCGATTCCCAAATAGTTTTTCTCAGTCATGATCCTGACCAGATAAAATTCTTCCTGCCGATCATCTGTGATGGTATCTGCACTGATATGAACCACTTTGCCGTCAAGCCCGCCGTAAATTGCATAATCATAGGCTGTCAGCTTAACAACAGCCTTAAGTCCTGGATAAAGAAAAGCAATATCTGAAGGTTTGATCTTGGCCTCTACCAATAATTTATCCTCATCCGGTACAATTTCCACAATATCCATACCCGGGCGGACCACACCGCCCAAGGTATTAAACAAAAGCTGCTTAACCGTACCGTCCACTGGTGACCGGACATTTGTCCTCATCACCCTGTCTGCTATGGCAACCTGATTATTTTTCATCCGTGCTATTTCAGCCATGGCCTTGTTTAATTCCTCCTGGGCCTCAGCCTTGTGCCTGCTTTGAATTTCCCGAATCTGGTTTTCACTTTCTGTAATTTTTGATTCCAGTGACTCTTCATTTTTAAAGGCACTGTTAAATTCATGCTTTTTATCCAAAACTTTTTGCTTGAGCTGGATAAATTCAAGTTCCGATACCAGTCTTTTTTCATACATGGGTTTGGTAAGTTCCATTTCCCTTGCCATCATTTCCATGCTGGATTTTAAACTCTCTATGGACTGGCGGGTATCGGATAATTCGATTTTCCGTTGTTTGAGACGCTGTTTTAATACTTCTAGCTCACTTTGTTTGCGGATCATTTTGGTATCGTAAAGCCTTTTTTCCTTTTTAAGTAACGCTGGTGCAAGGTCTCGTTCCTTTTTTGCGCCTGCATTAAAGCTTCTTATCCCGGCTTCTGCAGAAAAACGAACCGTGCGTGCACGAAGTTCATTGATCATTGACTTGCCTTCTTCAAAAGAACTGCCTGCACCGGTACTATCTATAATAACAAGGGTTTGTCCTTTCTTAACAGTATCCCCCTCCACCACCTTAATTTCCTTGATAATCCCACCTTCAAGGTTTTGAATGACCTGGATCTGCCGGGATGGAATAAGCCGGCCTGACCCTTGGGTTCTCTCGTCAAGTTTTGCATAATTTGCCCATGCTATAAGAGAAGCAACCACCAGGGTAACCGCATAAAGCAAGATATTTGTTTTAGCGGGACTGTCAGACAAAACAGCAGCACTCAGGCTGTTCATAAATTTTATATCGGTCTGGCTGTATTTTCTACCATTTCCCACAAACCATCTTCGAGGAGTGATTTTTGTAACAGAATTGGCATCAAGGCTCATTTGGATTTCCCTCCAAGTTTTGCAAGAATCTCATCTTTGGGACCATCCATGACAAGCCTGCCTTTGTCCATGACCAGAAGACGGTCAACAATTCTAAGTATGGAGGGCTTGTGGGTGATGATAATAGTGGTACAACCTTTGGTCACCTTGTCAAGATTTGAAATAACCTCAGCTTCGGTATTGAAATCCATTGCATTGGTGGGTTCGTCCATCAGAACGACAGGGCTTTTATCAATAAAGGCCATGGCAACGGCAACAGACTGACGCTGTCCACCGGAAAGGCTTGCGCCCCTTTCACCGACCTGGAGATCCATACCCTGGGGGTGGTGATCCGTAAACCCATCAACTTTGCCAATTTTAGCAGCACTGATAATGGATTCATCAGATGCATGGGGAGATTTTAAAGTAATATTGTCCCGCACGCTGCCTGAAAAAAGGGTTACATCCTGGGGGATATAGGAAAAGTTATTACGGAGATCCGCTGGGTCAATCTGATTGATATCAAGCCCGTCAATAAAGACAGATCCTTCACCCGGGTCAAACAAGGACAATAACATCCTTCCTATTGTAGATTTCCCAGAACCCACTGCACCGATTATTCCAACCCTCTCTCCGGCTTTTATACGAAAACTGATATCTGATATTGCCTTGTTCTGTTCTTCGGGATAACTGAATCCGACATCTTTGAATTCAATGTCACCCTTAAGCTTTGGCTGATGAATAAATTTTTTGTTTTCAGGTCGTTCACTTTCTTTTTCCATAAATTCATTAAGGGATTTTAGCCCGGCTTTCATTTGACCAAAGTTCAGCACAAGAGACACAGCTTGAGCCATGGGAGAAATGGTGCGGGATGCAAGAATATTTACGGCAATCAACCCACCCATGGTCAGTTCGCCTTCCCGGATAAGATAGACACCTACAATGATAATTGCCACACTGCTTAACTGGGTTAAAAAGGCGGTCAGGGAGCTAAGAGAACCGGATTTGACCCTTGAACGCTGGCTTTTCCCTGCAATAAATCCGGTGCTTTCTTCCCAGTGCCACTGCATGGAACTGCCTGCATTAAATGCCTTTATGGCCTCAAGATTGGACAAAGATTCTATCAGGATACTGTTCCTGTGATGGGTGGCAGCATGGGTGCTGTCGATGGTTTTCTGGATGGAATATCGCATGGGGATACTTAGAATCAGGATCAAAAGAATGGTTATCATGGGGATAAACACAATGAGGCTGTTGATGGAATAAATCACCAGAAGAAAAATGGCCGCAAAGGGAAGATCAATAAAAGCGGTTATCGCACTGGATGCAAAAAAAGATCGTATGCCGTCAAAATCTTTAATAATACTTGAAAATGAGCCCACAGAACGCGGTTTGTCACAAAGCTTTAAGTTCATGGCCTGTTCAAAAAGCATTGAAGAGAGAATAACATCGCTCCGACGGGCAGCATTTTCAAGAAAATATATTCTGATATTCTTGAGAATCAGGTCAAAAATATAAATCATGCCCACCCCTGCAGCCAGTACCCACAGGGTGTCCACTGCATTGTGAGGAATGATGCGGTCATATACGTTCAGGGTAAACATGGGACCTGCGATTACAAAGAGGTTAACCAAAAAAGTAGCAAGGAATACCCTTCCGTATACGCCTTTGAATTTCATAAGGGTGCCGAAAAACCAGTTTTTTTTCTTTATGATGGTGGCGCCTATATTATCCTGGCTAAACCCTTGATATTTTTTTTTCAGAAAGAATACATACCCCAGATATTCATCTTCCAGTTTTTCCAGGCTCACCTGAACCGGTTTCTCTTCAAGGGAGGGAATGATAACCGTTGCATTTTTTTTCTCAGAATTGATTTCAAGCAGAACGCACGCCTCATCATCTTTAAGGGTAAGAATGACGGGAAGGACAAGAGAGGGGATCTGTTTAAGTGTGCGTTTTTGCAATTGTGAAATAAACCCGGCTTTTTTCGCTGCACGGGAAAAATTGGCCTTTGGATTGTCAATACTGAACAGCCGTTGTCTGTCAGCACCAGGTTCAAAAGGAAGACCATGACCCAAGACTTTTTCAGAGCTTGGTTTGTGGTTTAGCCGGGTCATCGCGACCAGGCACTGCATCAAAGGGTCAGAAGATTGGGTGTCACTCATGTTTATCCTATTAATGGAATAATTCCGGCAATGCCATGTCCCTGGAAATAAATTATATTTTTATCGGCAAGTTCAAGCCTTTGCATTTCATTTTCAATTTTTACAGCAATCAATTTTATACTCAGGCTATCTATAATTGTAAACAGTGAATTTATAACCAGATCCACTTTTTTAGGGTCATCAAAAACCTCAAGATACTCCCGTTCAATTTTAATATAATCGGGTTTTATTCTCTTTAACAGGTTGAGTGAAACATCATGCATGGTAAACCTGTCGATTCCGAATTTAAACCCCATTCCTGTGATCAGCCCTATAAAATCAATGCAAATTTCAGGAAAATTAATCAAGGTGTTTTCATGGATCTCAAATACAAGGTTATTTGCCAGTGATTTTCTGTTCATGAGAAACTGCCTAAGCCATGGCCCTGTCATGCGGTCCCTGCAGAATTCGGTGGTGATATTAACAGCCAAGACATTTCCTGGATTTTCTTGAAGGTAGCCCGCGGATTTTTCTATGATGAACTGGTCAAGCCTGCTTGCCAGACCTAGGGTTAGAATCATGGGCATAAACAGATTTGCTTTGCGCTGGATGCCTTCCTGATCAAGCATATTGACAAAAACTTCCCGGTGGAATTCATCTTTGTCAGACAAGACAGGCTGGACCGTTAGGAAAAAATGGCTATTGGAAAAAGAAATTTCGATCAATGTTTTCCATTCCTGTTTACCAAGGGCTTTCTGGAACGGTTCGTCCCTATATATACTTACATCTCCCGACTGACCGGATTTGGCCTTTGCCAGGGCATAGTCCGTCCTGGACAAAATCATGCCCACTTCGTCATTTTTATCATAGGAGGAAATTCCACCGTAGGCCTTTACGGTATCCGGGGTATCCCTGTCCTTTTCTGACAGAAAGTTTTTTATGACTTTTTCAACAAGATTTAATCCAGATTCAGCGTCAGTGCCCGGAAGGATGGCTGCAAATTCCCGCCTGGGAAATCTAGAAACCAGCGCATTTGATACGGTCTGTGTTTCAGTTTCCAATATTTTTGCCAGATCTATGAAAATTTTATGAACAAGGGTTCTGTTACCGCTGGATTCAATTTCTTCCATCCCAGTCAAGCCTAATATGACAACCTGTCCCTGGGCATTTTTACCTCCTTCATTAATAAAGCAGTCAAGATGTTTCACAAACGATGACCGATTCTGAAGCCCGGTAATTTTATCCTTATATCTCAACTTCTGATACCGACTAAGGTTTTCAAGGTTGCGTTCAAAAATTGACTTCACTTTTTCAACCATTACATTCATGGCAAGAACAACTTTTCTCAATTCTGGGGTTTTAGGGATATCCTTGTTGATGATAAATTCATTATTGCTGATTTCCTCTGCTTGGTGCTTGATCTTTTCCAGGGCACCCAGCAAGTGACGCAGTCCGAAAAGACTGATTAAAAAAACAAGTATCCCCAGGATAAAAAACTGCAGACAGAGCTGTTTCAATGTTTCCCAAAGCTTTGTATAAGATACACCCGGGTGTCCCTTGATTTTAAGGGTGCCGAATATATTCCACCCGGCCATCACATTTGCCTCTGCTTCGGGTATGACCAGATCAATATAATCGATAAAGATGGAGGGGACACCATGAATTGCCACTTTTTCACGTTTTTCATAAGCCAGGGTGCCGTCCTGGCGAATCAATGTAATGGATTCAAAATAGCCGCCGTCAAACATTGCATTAATACTGGTTCTCATGAAATCTTCATCCATGGGTCTGGTGTTCAGTGACAGGGCCAGCATATTTGCATTATTTTTTGTGTTCAGATATGATTCATTTGTGGTAAAATCCCTTGCAGTATTAAAATTGATCTTCAACACGATAATCAGGGTGACAATCAGAAGCAGGGTGACCATTATCTGTATCTGTTTTAAAAGACTCAATTTTTAATCTCCTGGATTTCCAGATCAATTGCTTTTAAATTGAGCTGGTTTTTCAACAGCCCGCGACTCACGCGTTTACCAAGACCGTGCTGTTTTTGGATATAAAGATCTTTTGCAGTAAAGCTGTAAACAGGGACAAGATCAGGTCTCTGGGTAGCAGGCAGAATTTTTTTATTATAGTTGTCAAGGACAAAGGGCACGGTGTCCGGCTCTTTGTAATAGGTTGTAACAAGGTGGGCTGGTTCAGGAAAGCCGACTGCTCTAACATAGGTAAGGAATAACTTTTCCCCAGGTACACCGAGCTGTATCATGGTTAAAAATTTGGCCACTGCATAATCTTCACAATCGCCTTGTCCCTTGCCGAGAAATTCCAGGCGACTGGCCCAGTAATCGCTTTTATTCCAGGTTTTTATATCAGAACGATATTCCAATTGGTTAAAAAAATTATTAACGTTAACAACAATCTGGTCCTCGGGTAAACCAGCCTGTTTCTCCATCATCCCAAGCAGGCTGTTTAAACGTCTGACAGCCTGCCCACCATATTTTTTCTCAAAATTACCCACCAGTTTTTCCGGTACAAAAAATCTGGTGGTGGTGGTGGCAGTCACGCCTGCCACCACCAAGGTGATTAATAATATTATCAGATGTTTGATATTGAACATCCATCAAAGAATTATTTTGTCAGAATGAATTCCGTACGGCGGTTTTTGGCCCGGCCTTTTTTGTATGTATTATCTGCAACAGGCTCAAGCTCTCCTTTTCCACTTGAAGACATTCTTTCTCCCTCGACACCCAATCGCTGAAGTTCTTCAAGCACACTCTGGGCTCTTCTTTCAGAAAGCTTCTGGTTGTATTGATAACTTCCGATACTGTCAGTATGCCCAACTATTTCGATGGCATACTCCGATTCAGATTTAAACTGTGTTGCGATCAGCATGACTATTTGCTTTGCCTCATCCGTCAAGTCCGAAGAATCAAAATGGAAATGAATCGTATCCAGGCTTATGGATTGAACCGCCTTACTTGCATCTATCATGAGAGGTTCAGGAGGTGCCTCTTTGGGCAAAATATAAGGACTGACATTTGCCGGTTCGGTATAGCCAATGGGTGAAATTTTTTCTCCAACACAGCCATGGGGAAGAACCTTACCATCCTTGGCCGTATTATCACATTGATCGCTGATATCTACTACCGTATCCACATCACGATTCGGATTCAGGATTTCTTTTTCATATTCCTTCAGATCATAAGGCTTCTCAGTGGGAAGGTGCATTTCCTCCAGCAGCCCTGTATCAAATTCATGGATCAAGACACCTGTTGCCTGGGAAATTCTGTAATATGCGATCAGTTCGTTATATTTGGATTCAGAATTAGCAATCTCGGCCGAATGATACTCATTCTCCATATTAAGAAGATCCAGAAGTGTCCGTCGCCCCAAGTGATATTCATCCTTAAAATTCGATAGGGTCTCAGCACTCAAAGACAGATGCTCATTCAGAAACTCTTTTTTGATCTTTTCGGCTTGATCGATATTCCATGCCAGTCTGACAGCCTGGTTAACGTTCCTGCGTTCGGTATAGGCCCGTTGATATTCCTTAAGCAGGGAATGGTATTTTTGGCCTTTTTCTCCGGAACGGACTCCGCCGTCGTAGAACAGGTAGCTCAATTTCAGCATTGCAGATAACTGGGTTGTATCACCTTCATCGCCATTAACATCATTTTCGTAGGTCCCATTTAGTTCCAGATCAAGGCTGGGCCAGTACGCCCCTTTTGTTCTTTCATAACCGGATTTGCGTGCGTGAATATCATATTTTGCGACCTCCAGGGCTGGATGGTTTCGAAATGCGAAATCTGTAGTTTCTTCAACCGTATCCGGAAATTGAAAGGCAGGTTCGGGCATCACAAATTGCTCGGATTGGAGGATTCGGCCAAACTGGCGATGAAACTTTACTACAGCCTGGTTCTGATCCTGTTGAGCTGAAATAAAATTACCCTTGGCCAATGCCAAACGCGCCTTTGAGTTAGTCAAATCGGAAACACGGGTAAATCCTGCTGTTGTCTTTTCCTTTACCTGGCTCAAGATTTTTTCCTGGGTCATAACATTTTGCTTTGAAAAAGATAGTAATTCAGTGGTCTTCAATACATTTATATAAGCTTCAAGCGCTTCGAGATAAACCCTGTTAGCAACCGTAATGACTTCATAGGCTGCTGCTAGAATCCTGGCATCTGTTTCTTCAACAAATGCAGTTGTCTCGCCCCCTTTAAACAGGTTTTGACGAACATATACCGTTGCCCGAGTTGCGATATAGTCTTCTTCAATGTTATTGGTGTCAACCCCGTCAGTACGTTCCGGACCTGAAGATACTTCTGCTCCTATTTTTGGATAGTAGCCACTTTTAGCGATGGAAAGTTCCTTTACCACACTACGGTAATGTTCCCGTGCTTCTATAATTTCAGGATTAGTTTCTATAATATCTTCCAGGATTGCATTCAGAGGAATGGGATAAAGCGCCTCTCCATCACTGGCGAATGCGGTTAACCCGCCTCCCAAAAGGCAAACAAGAAAGACGGTGATTAGCGTTACAGCATAAGGGTAAGATACACGTTTCATCTGTATTACCTCCTTTTAATAATTTTATAGCCGATTAAGCACATTGAACTAGTGTATAGCTTTTATTGCTATGAGAACACGTTGGAAACATATAGAATACTATATCAATCGTTGTCAATCTTAATAAATAAAAATTAGATAAACCCTTTTTGACTGATGTAAAGCAAAACTTCCTGGGCAGCCTCGTCCGGGGTCAGATCGGTTGTGTTGATTTTCAGCTCGGGGTTGAAGGGATCTTCATAGGGGTCGTCTACACCGGTAAACCCCTTTAAAAGCCCTGCCCTTGCCCTAGCATACATGCCCTTCCTATCCCTTTTTTCACATTCAGCGATGGGGGTGGACACATGGACTTCAAAAAATCCGCCGTGGGCTTCGATGGATTTTCTAATCTGAGCCCGGGTTTTCCCATAGGGCGCGATGGGAGCGCAGATGGCGATGCCGCGGTTTTTGGTAATCTCCGAGGCCACAAATCCGATCCGCTTCACATTGATGTCACGGTGCTCCTTGGAAAAGTTAAGTTCTGAAGAGAGGTTTCTCCTGACAATGTCCCCGTCAAGGAGGCTAACCGGCCTTGTTCCGATTTCAAGAAATCTTGAATAAAGGATTTTGGCGATGGTGGATTTGCCGGCGCCTGAAAGCCCTGTGCAAAAAATAGTCAACCCCTGCTTTGGGGGAGGGGGATAAGATTTTTGAAGTTCCTGGATGACTTCCGGAAATGTGGCCCAGTCGGGCACTTTTTTGCCGGCCCGGATTCTTTTTTGAATATCGGTTCCGGAAAAAGAGATGGTATCTATATCTTTGGGGACCTTGCTGGCTATTTTGTATTCATCTTCAAAGGGTAAATAAACCATTTCTTCAAAGGTGATGGTTTCAACGCCCAGTTCCTGGGTGGCGTTGCATGCAAGCTGTGTTGCCGCATCATATTCATAAAAAGGGGTGTTGCTAGGGTTATTGCCTGGGGATCCATGGTCGTGGCCGATGACAAAATGGGTGCAGCCAAAATTTTTTCCGATAATCATATGAAGGAGCGCCTCCCTGGGGCCTGCCATTCTCATGGCCAGGGGCAGCAGATTGAGAACGTAGGAATCCGGCGGATAGTGGGCAGCAACTTTTTCATAGCAGCGCATGCGGGTGAAATGATCAAAATCCCCGGGTTTTGTAACCCCGGCAATGGGCAAAAGCAGTAGATTGGCCCGGGCCTTCTGCATGGCCTGGATGGTCATTTCAAACTGGGGACGGTGGATGGGTTGCCGGGTCTGAAACCCAACAATACGGTTCCAGCCAAGTTTAGAAAAGGTTTTTTGCACCTCGGCCGGTGTGTTCCGGATCTGCTTGAAATCAGAATGAATGGGAAGGCTCAGGGCCTGAATTTCACCACCAATATAATATTTACCAGATCTATTGTACAGGTAGTCAACACCGGGATGTGATTTGTCCAGGGTATTGTATACGGCCATGGCTTCTTTTTCCATATCCAGGGCCCAAATGTCTTCAATGGTCATGATGCCGAGAAGAAAACCTTCCAGATCTCTCAGGGTGACAGACTGACCAAGTTCAAAGGTGGCGGCAAGGTTTTCCGGAATATCCAGACAGATGGGCACCGGCCAAAGTTCTCCTGTTTCAAGGCGCATACGGTCCAGGACAGATTCGTAATCAATCTGCTTCATGAACCCCTTTAGGGGGGAGAAAACCCCTGTGGTCAGCAGTTCAAAATCACAGATCTGCCGGTCATTGAGAATAATATCCGGCATGGAAGATGACAGTTGTTTGAGGAGTGACTGCTGTTTTTCAGAGACAATAAGATTTACCAATTGAGTGGATTCCATTTTTTTCTCCATAGACCAGGATAAACATAGCTTCGCCCTTTCGGTTACAGCTATCAGTATACCGAAAAGAACAAAGGCTTTGACCTTATACACCACAGGATGTTAGCCAAAGCCTTTGTATCTGTCAATAAAATGCTTTAAACACAAGGGATGAAATCAGCTCAAAACATTGCGCAATCTCAATACCGAACAGTTTGCCTCTTTCACAATCTTCTGGGCACAATTTTGTGAAAAGGCCTCATTAATACTGCGCCGGTGGTTATGGTAGACCACAATCAGGTCTGCCCCCCATTTGTCGGCCATTTTCAGAATCTGCTCATAATGTTTTCCCACCATCACCTTGTGGGAAACCGTTGTGGCACCCTGGCAGTTTTCCTCAATAAATTTTTCCAGGGTCGTTTTAAAATGATTCCTGGCCTCGGTTTTAATCTCCTCGGTGACATAGGATGCCACAATGGGCATGGAAAAGCCCGGCATCACGCTGACTATACGGATCTGTGCACCGCTCATGGATGCAAGCTCCGCAGCATTGTCATAAACCGCCTTGGAGGTTCTCGGATAATCAATATCTATGGGAACCAGTATCTTATTAAACATGAACTTTCTCCTAAAAGGTTTGTTTAAACTGCAGCAGGCAGATCCCTGCGTCGCTTTTGAAGCCAATAAATCAGGGCCAGAAGCCCAAGACCAGGAAAGAACATCAACTGTTTTGGAGGTCTTTTTGAGGGTGTTTTTACCACTAAAATTTCCTGGTCAAAATCCACCCCCATCTTTTCGGCCTTGCTGCCAAACACCACATTGTCCACCAGAAGCCGACCCTCTTCGGTTCGGACCTCAAATCCAATTTCATCCAGCCGTTCAACCCCTGTTTGGGCACTGCCAACGGTGAGCATCAAGGATTTGGTGAATTCTTTCCCCCGCATGGTTTCCCCTGAAATTCTCAGACGAAGCATGGAGCCGGGATCCATGGTCTCAACAATCTGAACCAGTTCCACCCCGGGTTTTTCCACAAAAGGAGGATAATATTTATCCCAGAAATATCCCGGCCGGAACAAAACAAAGGTAACCAATAACAAAGCAATGGTTTCATAAAACCGGCTCTTGACCAGGAAATAACCCTGGGTGGCAGCGGCAAATACCAGCATGGCAATCACAGCGGTCACAACCACAACCAACAGATGATACCAAGTGCCGATCCCGATCATCAAAAGTTCCGTATTAAAAATAAACATAAAGGGCAGGATAGCGGTTCTGATGTCATAGGTAAACCCCTGGATGCCGGTCCGGATGGGATCACCACCGGATATACCGGCAGCGGCAAATGCTGCCAACCCCACAGGCGGCGTGTCATCGGCCAGAATTCCAAAATAGAACACAAACAAATGCACCGCAATAAGGGGAACTATCAGCCCATTCTGGGCCCCCAGATCCACAATCACAGGTGCCATCAGGGTGGAAACCACAATGTAATTGGCCGTGGTGGGTAGTCCCATACCCAGAATCAAACTTATTATGGCTGTGAAAAACAGGATGAGCATCAGGTTACCGCCGGAGATAAACTCAACAAATTCGGTCATGACCAAACCGATGCCTGTGAGGGTAACAGTCCCCACTACAATACCTGCGGCAGCTGTAGCCACACCAATGCCGATCATGTTCCGGCCGCCTGAGACCAACCCGGTAACAAACTCATCAAATCCGCGCTTGAAGGAAAATTCTTCTCCGCCAACCTTGCGGATAAACCCTTTCAAAGGCCGCTGGGTGAGCACGATGACAATGAGCAGCATGGTGGCCCAATAGGCGGACAAAGAGGGGGAAAGCCGTTCAACCGTAAGGCACCACATGAGCGCCACAATGGGGAGTAAAAAATAATATCCTGCCTGGGCCGTGGATCCAAGATCCGGCAGTTCATTAATGTCATGGGAGACCGGCAGTTCAGGCACTTTACAGGCAAACCACAGAAGGGCAAAATAGGAGACGGCCAAAAGCAGCGATACCACATAGATGGTGGCGGCTCCTGCAACGATTTTTATCCAGCCAAGGCCGTAATAGGTTGCCCCACCGATGATGATAATGGACAAAATGGTCATGACAAAGGACAAAAGCTTCTGGGCAAGGGTTTTACTCACCCGGCGCTCCATCCCCTCAAGTCCCATTTTACAGGCTTCAAGGTGAACAATATAAACCAGGGCAATATAGGAAATAATGGCGGGTAAAAAGGCATGTGTGATGACTTCCACATAGGAGATGCCCACATATTCCACCATGAGAAAGGCCGCCGCCCCCATTACCGGCGGGGTCAGCTGACCGTTGGTGGAGGCGGCAACCTCAACAGCCCCCGCTTTTTCAGCCGAAAATCCCACCTTTTTCATCAAAGGGATGGTAAAGGTTCCCGTGGTGACCACGTTGGCAATGGAAGATCCCGACACAAGCCCTGTCAGACCAGAGGAAACAACGGCAGCCTTGGCAGGCCCTCCCTTCATATGACCCAGACCTGCATAGGCCGTCCGGATAAAATAGTTGCCAGCCCCGGCGGATTCCAGCAAAGATCCAAACAGGACAAACATGAAGACCATGCCCGTGGAAACCCCCAGAGCCACCCCGTAAACCCCTTCGGTGGACAGCCAGTAATGGTACATGCCCTTGGCAAGACTTGCTCCCTTGTGGGCAATGACATCGGGCATGTGGGGCCCGCCGAAGGTATAAATGATAAACACACAGGCCACCACCATCAGCGGAGGCCCCAGGGCTCTTCTGGTTGATTCCAGCAGGAGCACAAGTCCGATCACCGACACCACAAGATCCAGGGTGGTGGGATCTCCGGGACGGTCGGACAATTGAACATAGAATATATACAGATAGGATGCACAAAAGGCGGCCACAAAAGCCAAGAACCAATCCTGAAGAGGGATATAGTCCCTGGGTGAGGATTTGAATGTGGGATAGGCCGTATAGGATAAAAACATGGCAAAGGCCAGATGAATGGCCCGGGCTTCTGTATCGTTGAGAACAAAAAAATTAAAGAAAAAAGGCAGAGGGGATGCATACCATAGCTGGAACAATGTCCAGGCCAGAGGGACAAAAAACAGAACGCGTTTGGGAATCGTGCCGACGGGATTTCGGGCGCCTGTATCCGCCTCGGCAATCATCTCCTGCAGTTCATCCTGGGATGCTGCCGTTGTATTTGCTTGACTCATTGTGACGATTCCTCCATGGGGGAAAGGGGTAACTTTTAGTGGGGGTAACGCAGGTGTTTCACCACAAAAAACGATTAAAGCGTGGGGCCAAAGCCGCACACTTTAAATCGCTTAAATCAGGCCGATCTTACATCAAACCTGCTTCTTTGTAGTATTTAACAGCACCGTCATGAAGGGGAGCTGACAGACCGTCTTTGATCATCTCTTCTTTTTTCAGGTTTGCAAAGGCCGGATGGAGTTTTTTAAACTGGTCAAAATTTTCAAAAACCGCTTTAACCACCTGGTAAATGATATCATTGGAAACCTTGGCGGAGGAAACAAAGGTGGCGCCCACACCAAAGGTTTTGGTATCGGCAGCCGTTCCGCGGTACATGCCGCCGGGGATGGTTGCAATTCTGAAATATGCATTGTCAGCAACCAATTTATCAATCACAGGACCGTCCACGGTAACGATTACTGCGTCACAGGAAGTGGTGGCTTCTTTGATGGATCCGTTGGGATGACCCACGGTATATACAAAGGCATCAATCTTATTATCACACATGGCAGAAGACATTTCAGCAGCCTTCAACTCGGAGGCCAATTTGAAATCGTCTTTTGTCCAGCCAAGGCCACCCATGACAATTTCCATGGTAGTGCGCTGTCCGGAACCGGGGTTGCCGATATTAACCCGCTTGCCCTTGAGGTCCATGAAATTTTTAATGCCGGAATCTGTTCTGGCCACAACAGTGAAAGGCTCGGGATGAACAGAAAAAACTGCTCTCAACTCTTTGTTGGGTCCTTTTTCTGCAAATTTGCCGGTTCCGTTATAGGCATCGAACTGAACATCTGACTGGGCAACTCCCATGTCAAGTTCGCCGGCTGCAATGGCATTAACGTTATATGTAGATCCGCCGGTACTTTCAACGGAACAGCGGATACCATGCTCTTTTCTCCCTTTGTTCACAAGACGGGCAATGGCCCCGCCTGTCGGGTAATAGACACCAGTAACTCCGCCGGTGCCGATGGTGGCAAATATCTGATCAGATGCCTGTACGGGTGCTGTGGACAAGAAAAGACCCATTCCGAAAACTGCTGCAATAGTGATGACCAATAACTTTTTCATCTTAAAACCTCCAAAATTAATATTAGAAACTGTTTATATCCATAGAAAACAAGCAAAACTATAACAATCAATAGCAAACTTGCGTCCCTCTTTCCCCCTTTCTTTAATTTTACAACATTATTCATTTTCAAACATGGCAACGCGATAAAACAACCAGCAACCTATATTATTGAAGAGAATTTACAGTGATCAGTTTACTCGAGCAATTTTGAAAATTTCAGCAATTACATGCTCAGCTAGGTCTGGTTATTTTTTTGGGTTAGAACCCAGATGGAACCTATCGTTTTCCCCTGTTTTTGTAAACCTATTTTTTTAAAAAAAATGCCGGTATCCGCCAGGGAATCTTGTCCCGTAACAAATAAAGATATTTAATATTCCTGTAAAAAATCCCCGCCGCTGTTTTATTCTTGACATAAACTTTTTTTTGGCATATTTGCTCAAAAATCACTGGGGTTTATCAACCATACTTTTTGGTCTACCCCATGGGTGAAGTTATGGTGGATTTTAATTGACCGGAGCAAACTAAAATCAGGTTTATTTATTAAACCGACAACGTGACAGGAATCGAAGAATGTCATCCATACATTTTTCAAATTTCCAGATAGATGAAGGAAAAGATTATTTTCTTTACATCGGGGAATTGAAAAACTACGGGCTAAATTGCTTTCTTAAGGAAGCCCTTACCCGCTACTACAATCGCAAATTTGAATTTATCGCCATTGTTCCGGATGTTTTGGAACAATATAATTATGACAACCTCATCGTCATCAACCCCCTTATTGAATCTTCCGGCGGAGATTGCCTTGAAAAAAGATCCTGCAGAATCAATGCAAGCGATTTCATGGCAGCGGTCTCCCAAAGCAAAAAAATCAAATCTTTAATCCAACAGATTTTAAGACGACAGCCCAACCTGTATCTTTATATGTATGAAAGTTTGTCCGAAATGACCCTTGATGAAATTCCCAATGTTTCCATCCTGGGACCGGACAAGCATATTGCCCAAAAAACCAACAACAAAACCTTTCAACTTACCCAACTTAAGGATATCGTTCCCACAGTTGAGTTTAAAATCTGCAAAGGATACAATGATCTGATCCAGACCACGGACATGCTCTGGGATGAATGGTCCGACGGTATTTTTGTCACCAAGGAATACTCCGCTGCCGGGATCAACTCCCTGGTGGCGCACAATCGAGAAGAGGTTGAAGATAAATTTGGAAAAAATGACGTCACCTATATCATTTCCAGATTTATCCCCCACACCCTGGACCCCACGGTTCTTGCAGTGGTGGCCAATGAAGAGGACATTTTCATTGCCGGCGTGGCTGACCAACGGATTGAAAACGGAAACCGGTTCACAGGTTCCACCTATCCAACCACTGCCTCTTCGGAACACACAAAACAGCTTAAAGCATATACGAGAACCGTTGGTGCCTGGCTTGCAAAGCAAGGCTACAAGGGTATTTTCGGCTGTGACTATATAATCACCCACGACAATGAGATCCGCTTCCTGGAAATAAACGCTAGAAAACAGGGTACCACCCTGGAGTTCTGCTGCACCCTGGAACAGGAAATCCCCATAAATGCGCCAAACCTGCCGGAACTTGAATTCTATGCCGTTGTCGAGGAAGTTTTTCCGGCCAATACCCGTGAAATTGCCTCGGATGCCAAAAAGCTTCACTGGGGAACCTATAATTATAAAATTCATGAGCAGGTCAAAACCCAAAACTATATCCCCCAGGGGATTGGAGAAAGGGAATCTTTTAAAAAAGTGGCAGACGGAAAACTAAAAAAAGATTACCTGATCCTTGAGCACATCGGCACTTCATTTATCATTGCCCAGGGATCCTTTCTCGGCAGGATAATTGCGCTGGGACATGATCATGAAAGCGTTGCCCAGGGCATCACCCAGGGGTGCCAAATCATCGAACTAACCTTTATCAGCCATAACACCGTGGAGAATGAGTATGCCAGAGTCTAACTCAGATCAACAAAATAACGACCAGGAAAATCTTGACATCTTTACCAAGGATTTTTTTGATATCCTTTTCAAGGGAAACGAAACCACCGATAATACAGAACTAAAAAGACAGGTCAATACCCTCAAACAGGCCGCAAAAGACCAGGAGCTTACCACCCCCATCATCGCCCTTTTCTCAAAATTAAAATCCATCCGGGAAACCCAAAAACTTTCACCAAAAGCTTTTGGACTTGAACGAAGGGAGCTGACCACCCTGGCCCTTAAACATGAAAACATTGACGAACACGATGTTTCCGTGGGCGGGCGGGTAGAAAAGGCCCTTCCAATTGTACAAGAGGCCATTACCCGGGTTGACGAATATATTTCAGCCAAAACAGAACAGGCTCCCAGCGGATTTGAACTCTGGGATTCGATTCTTGAAACCCAGGAAAAGATAAAATCCTATCTGAATATGAATGATGACGACTGGAACTCCTATTCCGGTCAAATCAAACATTGCATCAATTCAGTTGAAGAACTGTCAAAGGTCATTGATCTTCCGGAACGAGTGATCAAAGAAGTCACCCGTGTAACCAAAGATTACCGCATGCGGCTGACACCTTACTATGCCAGCCTGATCCAGACAAAATCAGCCAATGACCCGATACTGCTGCAATCGGTTCCCACGGGGGAAATGATCGACAACCTGGGCGAAGAGATTCCCCCTGTTGCTGCCGACCACTCTCCTGCCCGGCTCATTGATCAGTTTTATCCCCGGGTGGTCACCATCAAGGCCACCAATATGTGCGCCATGTACTGCACCCATTGTTTAAGACTTGCCCACATCGGCAAAAAAGACAGGATCTATACAGAACAGGCCTATGAGGAAGCCCTTGATTACATAAGGGGCAATGACCAGATCCGTGACATTTTAATCACCGGCGGAGACTCCTTTGTATTGCCCAATAAAATCCTTAAAAAAATCCTCACCGCCCTGGACGAGATTGACCATGTTAAAATGAAACGGCTGGGAACCCGCATTCCGGTCACAGCTCCCCAGCGGGTGGACAATGAACTTTTGGATATTCTGGCCCAGAGCAATGACAAAAAACCGGTTCGGGTGGTTACCCAGATCAATACGGCCCAAGAAATGACGCCTTTGTCCGGGGATGCTTTTAAACGGATTTCCAAAAATGTGTTTGCCGTCCTGAACCAGGCGGTCCTTTTAAAGGGCATCAACGATACCAGGGTCAAGATGTGGAAATTATGCGAAACCATCCAGGAAAACTATGTGCGCCCCTATTATCTGTTTAACTGCTCCTATCGAAATCCCCAGTTCACCCACTTCAGGGTGCCCATTGAAAAAGGACAAGATATTATAGAAAGCATGTACGGCAATATTTCGGGAGATGCCATCCCCCGGTATATTGCAACGGCCGGCGGAAAAATCCCCCTACACAGAAGCAATGTACAGGGAAGTTCCGACGGTGATATAATTCTTAAAAAACCCTGGAATGGAGAAGTGGTAAACTATCCGGATGCAGATAAAGGCATATATGAAAATGAACGCTTTGCCTTCATGAAACCATAAAATATGGTTTCAACAATCGGATTGGTTTCAACTATCAAGATAGTTTAGATATTGGATCCATTTCAATACCAATATTCACGGCAGCAGGCCCGATGCCTGCTGCCTTTTTTAAAACCCTGTCAATGCGACAAAGGCCGATACCAATGAATCCCGCTATTACATCTTATATAAATGACCACAAATCTGAAATGTTTGGCCTGCTGGAGGAACTTATCTGTATCCAGAGCGGATCCAGAAACAAACAGGGCATAGACCGGGTAGGAAAACGAATCGCCCTGGAAATGGAAGCCATGGACTTTACCTGTGAATTCCAAAAAGAAACGGAATACGGCGATCACCTCATTGCCAGGAGCCCCGACAGCGGGCCGGACACAAACAATGACAAAAAGCAGATCCTGATTACCGGACACATGGACACGGTCTTCCCCTTTGATACACCCTTTAATGACTACAAAGAGGATGAAACCCGTTGTTTTGGACCGGGTGTGGCAGATATGAAAGGCGGTCTTGTGGTGGGCATTTTTGCCCTGAAAGCCCTGTGTCACGCGGGCCTGATCCACAAAAATGCCATCACCTTTATTTTTAATTCCGACGAAGAAATTGGCTCCCCCTCCTCCCGTAAACTGATCCGGGAAGAAGCACAAAAAATCGATTTGGCCTATGTTTTGGAAGCCGGCGGCCTTTCAGGGGAAATCGTTAGCGGCCGCAAGGGGAATATGTCCATTTGCCTTGAGGTGGAAGGAGAGGCTGGCCACGCCGCCTTTGCGGGAAAAAACAAGGCCAGCGCCATCCTTGAGCTTGCCCATAAAACAATTGCCATTGAACACTTAAATGATCCGGAAAAGGGAATCTCGGCCAATGTGGGCACCATAGAAGGGGGCCTAGGTCCCAACACCATTGCCCAGCATGCAAAAGCTGCCGTTGATTTCAGATACTTAACCATGGGTGAAGACGAAAGATTAAAAACCAAAATCAATAAAATTGTGGCCGGTCAGACCATTCCGGGAACCCGTTCTAAAATGACCATTAACAGTAGCCGACCGTCAATGCCCCAGACCCGGGCCAATACGGAGCTGTTCAACAAAATCAAAGCCATTGGTGATGAATTGGGAATCCATGTGGCAGCAGAATTGAGACAAGGCGTCTCAGATGCCAATATCATTGCAAAAGAAGGCATCCCCGTGATTGACGGCCTCGGCCCCATTGGCGCAAAGGACCATAGTGAAGATGAGTACATCCAAAAATCAAGCATGCAGGAAAGGTCTATCCTATTTGGAAATATACTGGCCTGTATTTAAAAACATCAAGACAATTGTTGGGTGGTCATTCTTACCTGTTTTAAATCCAGGGTTGCACCTGTCTCAACGAATATGTCCCTGGATTTTTTCAAGTATTTGATCTCTTGGAGCCGTTGGCCCATATCCGAATAGATAAGCCCCGCTTCATTCCTGCAACCAAGTTCCTGACAAAGATCAATTCCCTTTTGCCAAAATTTATGGGCCTTGTTAAAATCTTTTTTAAGCCAGAAAAACAAAGCGTTTAATCTAAATGCTTTTGGCAGGCCGCATTTAAAAGTTTTCCCATATTTGATTGTTTTACAAATGTATTTTTTTACTTTTCCCATGGTAATTTTTTCACTGACCTCAATTGATTTTTCAAATAGCCTTAAATACGTTTCCGCCAAAGCATTATAAAATTGACTCACCACGAAGCCATGAAGGCCTTTTTTTACGATCATTTTTTCGTTTTCTTTTAAAATGGAATAGGCTTTCTTCAAGTCTCCCTCAGCTAAATAGCACCTTGCAAGATCTGTATAAGACTCTCCCAATGCATAATAATCCGGAATGGACTTCAATAGCTTGATTGATTTTTTTAAATTTAATATGGCCTCATCCAAGGGGCCTGTAAAAATTTGATTTGAGCCAATGCCGGCCAGGCCATGCCCCCTTAACTGATGATCTCCACTTTCCAATCCGATTTGAGCAATTTTCTGACAAATTTCATTACTCTGGAGAAATTTTCCCTGATAGCGTAATACCATAGCCATCATAATTTTTGCATTTCCCCATTTTTTCAAATGCCCTACCCTTTTAAATTGTCCGGCAGATGTTTTATATGAGGCCAGTGCATCTTCCCATTTTCCTTGAAAATTAAAATGGTATCCCAACATTAAATAGACAGAAGCGGTTATCAGGCCCTCATCTGTTTCTTTTATAAGCCCCATTGAGAAATCATGATATTTCCGTGCAATAAAGGGAAATCCCATTGTATCAAATAGAAAACCGATTGCTGCATATCCCTGGATTGTTCTGGGGAGAGACCCTATTTTTTCTGCATAATTCAAAGCAGAAAGCAGATCAAAGGCCAAGCGCTCCTGATTAATAAAAAAATCAATCCAGGCCATGGATTCATAAATTTTAATGACTTCTTCTTCACCTCTTTTTAATTTTTGCGACCTCCTTTTCTTTCTAAAAATTCCAAAGGTTCTTTTTAGTACCTGATTTAAGAGTTGATGCAAAATTGCAATCCGAGTCTGCCATTTACCAAAGGGGTAGAAGATCCCCATTAAGTTAAAGGCTTGTTTAAATGATACCAATGCTTTATCGTGTTCTCCACGTCGGAAATATATTTCTCCTAATTTGCGTTCATAAACTGCTTTTTCAGAATCAGCTAATTTGCTTCCAAATAATTGTTCATGGGCAGACATGGCTTTTTTATAGTGGGAAAGGGCTTCCGAGTCACCCGCTATTCGATTGGCCTGGTCTCCTGCTTTTATTAAATATTTTTGGGCCTTATTCCATTGGGCTGCTTTTGCAAAATGATATGAAAGCAATCCGTAAAATTTTTCTATCTGCTCACAGAAAACATATTCAATTGCTTCTCCAACTCTACGGTGCAGTTGTTCTCTATTCTTCAGCAGGATGGTTTCATAGGCGGCATCCCTTATCAAATCATGGTAAAAAAAATAGGCTAATTCAGAATTATCCGTATTTTTTCTTATTAAATTTTCCCCAATTAATATGGACAAATTGTTATCTATGCCTTTGCTGCTGTCTTCAACAGCTTCCAATAAACGATAAAGAAAGTTTCTTCCTATTACAGCCGCTAATTTCAGAAGATCTTTAATATCTGTATCCAATCTATCGATGCTTGATTCAACCAACCCCCTCAATGTATCCGGAATAGGTACTTTACCAGCAAGGGGTTTTATGGTGTATTGCCCCGTGGAATCATTTTTTACGATCAACTCATTCGTTTGAAGTGTTCGCAGCAATTCTTCCAGATACAATGGGTTTCCTTCGCACTTGCGATGGATCAATCCGCACAAATGTGAAGACATTGGATCAAGATTCATCTTTTTGCAAGCTAATTCAAGAACTTCCTCTTTGGAAAGCGGGGTCAGCGAAATTTCAGAATAGTAATCCTTGTGTTCGCTCTTCAGCTGTCTTCTTAATTTTGATACAGGACGATTTTTTGTATTCCTGCTGATAAATACGATTAATATAGGGACTTCACTTATAATCGTTGTAAGATGTTCTATTAATTCAACGGTTGACCCATCCGCCCAATGAAAATCTTCAAACTCAAGCACCAATGGCTGGTTATAGGCCAATTGCTTCACCAAAACAAAAAAGGCTCTAAATATTTGATTTTTTATTGTTTCACCATCCAGAAATCTAACCTTCTTGAATAAATTCCCCTTTACTTTCAGAGACAAAAGTGTGGCCAGATAGGGAAGCGTATCAGGAACTTCATCGGGAAACAATTGCGTTAATTTATGCTCAAGCTTATTCCACCCGTTCACATCATCATCGGTATCATGAATGTTGGCATAATGTTTCAACAGCTCTAGAAACGTGCCATAACTCGTCCCTTGAAGATATGCAGAGGACCGGCCTTTTATCCATAATAACTGGGTGTCAGACAATTGTTTTTTGTATTCATCCACCAGACGTGATTTACCGATACCTGGATCACCAATAATAGAAACAATACTCCCCCTGTCCTGGCGAACAAGTTGATTGAACAGGGTGTTTAAAGTTGAAATTTCGTGATCTCTACCAGAGAAAAATGTGTTTGTGTCATCATTAAATCCGACCTCTTTTTCTTTTTTCGATAAAACCTTATAGTTTAGCAGCAACCCGGTTTTGCCCTTCACCTTAACCGGTTTAAGTTCTTGAAAATTAATAAGATGCCGGGCCAGTTGATAGGTATCCGGCCCCACGATTATTTCATCATCTTTAGACAAACTTTCAAGCCGAGATGCGATATTAATATTGAGCCCGGTTAACCCATGGGATCCCTCTTCAGCATTTACCTCTCCGGTTACCACAAGACCCGTATTTATACCGGTGTGAATGGAAATGCCATGACCTGTTTTCTCTTGAATCCACGGATTCATTGATTTAACGGTATCATGAATTTTCATGGCAGCATGAATCGCTCTTACAGGATCGTCTTCGTGGGCCCTGGGTATTCCGAAAACAGCCATAACCGAATCCCCGATATATCTTTCAATAAATCCATCGAATTGGTCAATTATATCGGAAATTTTTTTAAAAACGCGGTTTAATATGGCTCTAACCTCTTCCGGGTCTAAACGTTCCGTCATTGCCGTATACCCGGATAGATCTGTAAAAAAAACCGTTACATATTTTCTCTCGCTTTGACTGGTTTTATTTTCTTTTTCTACTTTATGGTTAATATGGATTTGAGATCCGCATTTTCCACAAAATTTGAAATGAACTAAATTGTCACTATTGCATTTTGGACAGGAGATGCCCAGCTGTTCCCCGCATTTTCCACAAAATTTTAAACCCTCTGGATTATCAAACCTGCACTTTGGACAATTCATTTGGATTGGCTCCATGAATTATTGTCTGATTTATAAGGCTAAAAATAGAAACGTATTATAATATCGTCATTGGGAGAGACAAGAATTTACTCAATCCATTGTCTCCCCCGAAAAAGCTAATCGCTTTTTAACACAGATAGGAATGCAGACTGTGGAATCTCAACAGATCCCACCATTTTCATTCGTTTTTTTCCTTTTTTCTGTTTTTCCAACAATTTTCGCTTTCTGGAAATATCCCCGCCATAGCACTTGGCCGTCACATCTTTTCTAAAGGCGGAAATGGTTTCCCTGGCAATAATTTTCCCCCCAATGGCCGCCTGGATAGGAATTTTAAACTGCTGCCGGGGGATCTCTTCTCTTAATTTTTTACAGGCAGTCCTGCCCCGGGCCTCGGCCTTGTCACGGTGGATGAGCTGTGACAGGGCATCCACCCGTTCACTGTTGATGAGAAAATCAAGCTTGACCGCGTCGGTGTCCTGGTATCCGGCTATTTCATAGTCAAAGGACCCATACCCCTGGGTAACGCTCTTGAGCCGGTCATAAAACTCATACACCACTTCAGCCAGGGGAAGTTCAAATTTCATTTCCATTCGGCTGGAAGTAAGATACTGATAATTTTTGCTCACACCGCGAAACTCATGGCAAACCTGCATGACATTGCCCATATATTTGTCCGGAACAATGATGGAGGCATTAATAAAGGGCTCCCGGGTTTTGACGATCTCCGCCGGATCGGGATAGGCCGTGGGATTGTCAATGATTTTGATCTCCCCGCTTGTGTAGGTGATCTCATACTGAACCGATGGAGAGGTCAGAATCAGGGAAATATCATATTCCCGCTCCAGCCGTTCCTGGACAACCTCCAGATGCAGCAACCCTAAAAAACCGCAGCGATAGCCAAATCCCAAGGCCGCAGAACTGTCCTTTTCATAAATCAGGGAGGCATCATTTAATTTAAGTTTTTCCAGGGCAGCGGTGAGCTCTCCATAATCGTCTGCGGAAACCGGGTACATGGATGAGAACACAACGGGGGTGGGTTCCCTGAATCCGTCCAGGGCTTTAGCACAGGGCGAGTCCGACATGGTCACGGTATCGCCTGTTCTTACATCGCTGATATTTTTAATACCGGCAATAAAATATCCCACCTGCCCTGCTATAAGTTCATCCTGGGGGCATCTTTTGATCTGAAACAACCCCACCTCTTCAACCTTGTACTGGGCATTGTTGGACATGAACCGAATTTTATCGCCCTTTTTTATGGTCCCGTCAAATATCCGAAAATGAACAATGGTTCCCCTGAAGGCATCATAATGGGAATCAAAAACCAAGGCTTTAAAAGCGCCCGTACCCTCGTCAACAGGGGCTGGAACTCCCTCAATTACCGCCTGGAAAATTTTATCCACCCCGGTACCCGCCTTGGCAGATACCGGAAGGGCATCTGCAGGATCCAGCCCCAGATCTTCCTCTACCTGGTCCCTGGCCCACTCGATCTGGGCCGAAGGCAAATCAATCTTATTTATAATGGGTATGATACTAAGATCATGCTCCATGGCAAGGTATAAATTTGCCAGGGTCTGGGCTTCAACTCCCTGGGTGGCATCCACAATGATCAATGCCCCTTCGCAGGCGGCAAGGGCACGGGAAACTTCATAGGAGAAATCAACATGCCCCGGGGTATCAATAAGGTTTAACAAATACTCGGTGCCATCGGGGGATGTATAGGGAAGGGTTACGGTCTGGGATTTGATGGTAATCCCCCTCTCCCGCTCAATATCCATGGAATCTAAGATCTGCTCTTTCATATCCCTGTCGGAGATGATCCCGGACAACTGAATAAGCCTGTCGGACAGGGTAGACTTGCCATGGTCAATGTGGGCAATGATACTAAAATTTCTAATATGTTTTTTATCTAACTTCAATTGGGCTCCGCACTTAAGAGTTGACAAATACCATCTATCTGGCTAAATTTTATTCCTATACGTTTATCAAGTGAGGCCAAAAGTGTCAAGATAAGCTCTTGCAGCTTAAATTTTTTCAGGAGAATTAAAACCCATGACATACGCTATTTTGATTGTGGATGACGATATTGCCATCAAAGAATCGGTTGAAGAATATCTGAAAATACTCTCCTATGATGTTAAAACCGCCCCAAATGCCAAGGAAGCATTGATCATCCTAGAAACATTTGAAGCAGATATGGTGCTCACCGATATCATGATGCAGGGTATGGACGGGCTTGAACTGACCAAAAAAATCAAGGCGAAATTTGATATTGATGTCATGGTCATGACCGGCTACAGCGCCGATTATTCCTATGAGGAAGCGGTAAAGGCCGGTGCCAGTGATTTTATTTTCAAACCCTTTCGGTTTGAGGAACTGGACTTGAGGATTAAACGGGTGTTAAGAGAATCTGAATTCAAAAAAGAACGGGCGCTACTGCTCAAGGAGATGGAACAGCTTGCCATCACAGATGGGTTGACCAAGCTGTATAACTCCCGGCAGTTTTTCAACCAACTTAAACAGGAAATCAAACGGTATGACCGTTATTCCAGATCATTATCCCTGTTGATTCTGGACATTGATTTTTTCAAGAAATACAATGATACCTGGGGCCATCTTGAAGGGGACAAGGTATTGATGCACATTGGCCGCATCATCAATGCATGCATGCGTTCCATGGATACAGCCTATCGCTACGGCGGAGAAGAATTTGCAATTCTGCTGCCGGAAACCGGCCTTAAAAAAGCCTGCGTTGTAGGGAACAGGATAAAAGACAGCATCGCCGCTGAAATTTTCAGGCCGGAAACAGGGATCACCCAATCGGTGACAGTGAGCATCGGGGCCGGTGAACTTGTGGATGGGGAGAATTTCAAAGATTTTATCAAGCGCACAGACAAGGCCATGTATAAATCCAAACAAACCGGACGAAACAAGCTGACCCATTCCTGATTACCGTTTTATCATATAGAAAACCCTATGGGACCCAGAACTCAAATTTTTTAAATCTTAAATCTGAGTTCTGGGGCTATCTGCGTCCCATGGGGATCGGCTTTATCTAAACCGGATTAATCCGCATGCTCAGATCAACGGACCGGGCCTGGTGGGTCAGGGCGCCACAGGAAATCACATCTACACCGGTGGCGGCAATGGGGTTCAGAGAGGACAAAGAGACATTGCCCGAGGCTTCCACAATTGCCCGGCCATTAATATAGGCAACAGCCCCGGCCATGGCAGCCGTGTCCATATTGTCCAGCATGATCACCTCTGCCTTGGCCTCAATGGCCTGCTTGACCTCATCCATATTAGAAACCTCAACTTCGATTTTCATCAAATGGGAGGTTCTGGCCCGCACCAGAGCCACTGCTCGTTCAATTCCACCGGCAACGGCAATATGATTGTCCTTGATTAAAATACCGTCGTAGAGTGAGTAGCGGTGGTTGTAGCCCCCCCCTGCCCTTACCGCATCCTTTTCAAGACTCCTGAACCCCGGTGTGGTTTTTCTCGTATCCACAAGTCTGACTTTGGGGTTGTCCAGGGTTTCAACAAAGGTTCGGGTAAGGGTGGCAATGCCCGAAAGCCTCTGTAAAAAATTCAGAGCCACCCTCTCCCCCTTGAGCAGACAAAGAAGGTCACCTTCCGCTTCAAAAAGAATTTCGCCCTTTTGAACCTTCTGTCCGTCGCTGAAGTCACTGGTACAGACAATGGCGGGATCCAGCAGGTGAAACACCTTTTTAGCCACATTGATTCCCGCAACAATCAATGATTCTTTGGCAAGGATTATACCCTTGCCACTGCGGGGAACCGGCAAAATGCTTTCCGTTGTAATATCCCCCAGACCTGAATCTTCAAACAGGGCCAACTGGATAATCTGTTCTGTCATGTCCATTTTTTTTTCACTTCATTTTTTTAAATCGTTCCAGGTTGACCACAAGCTTTTCATTTGTTTCTTCCAGGATTACATGCTGATTCTTCACCTTTGCAATCACATCCTCGGGTGCTTTATCAAGAAAGCTCTCATTGTTCAGGCGTTTTTGAATCCCCAGCAACTCTTTTGTATTTTTTTCCAGCTCTTTTTCCAGACGCTTGATCTCCTTTTCAAAATCAATCACCCCTTCCAAAGAGACAAAACAGGTGGTATTTCCGGTCACAGATGTGGCACAGGAAGAGGGAATACTTTCAGTATTACAAAAATAAAAACTTTCCAAAGAGGCCAGATTAACAATAACGGATTTATTTTCCGCAATAATAATTTTTTCCCGTTCATCCTCTGTATTTCCCAGCACCTTAATCTTCATGGAGGGCTGGATATTCATTTCGCTTCTTATATTTCGGATATCGGAAATAAGTCCGAATACAAAGCTCATCTCTTTTTCTATGGTCTCATTTCGAATCCCTTCATACACAGTTTGATCATAGGGGAAAGAGGCTTTCATGATAGAGCCTTGGGTGGCCGGCAAAATATTGTAAATTTCCTCGGTCACAAAGGGCATGAAAGGATGCATCATTACCAATATATCCTCCAGCACCTTAGACAATACAGCCCTGGCAGTATCCCGCCGTTGAACACCCTCTTTTTCATAGAGGGCCGGCTTGGTCATTTCAAGAAACCAGTCGCAGAATTCATGCCAGACAAACTGGTATGCGGCGGAAGCAGCCTCATTAAATTTATAAGTTTCAATGCCCCGGCTTACGGCAAAAGCTGTGGCGGCAGACCTGGAAAGTATCCATTTTTCCGGCAAAGAGAGTTTTTCGTGATCAATAACGGTATCTTTGGGGGTAATATGCATGAGGGCAAACCTGGAAGCATTCCAGAGCTTGTTCACAAAATGCCGGTATCCTTCCACCCTGTCTTCGGACATCTTCACATCCCGGCCCTGGGCGGCAAAGGCGGCCAGGGTAAACCGAAAGGCATCTGCCCCGTATTCATCAATCACCTTTAGAGGATCAATGACATTACCCTTGGACTTGCTCATTTTTTTTCCATGTTCATCTCTGACCAGGGCATGGATATACACATCATCAAAGGGGATTTCATCGTCCATGAAATGGATGCCCATCATCATCATCCGGGCCACCCAGAAGAAAAGAATATCAAACCCTGTCACCAGAACATTGGTCGGATAAAATGTCTTTAAGAGCTCTGTATTCTCGGGCCATCCCATGGTTGAAAAGGGCCAGAGGGCACTGGAAAACCAGGTATCCAGCACATCTGTTTCCTGGACCAGCTCCTTGGATCCGCAGGTGGGGCAAGATGTCGGGTCTACTTCTTCCACTATGACGGCCTTACAGTCAGGACACGTCCACACGGGGATTCTATGGCCCCACCAAATCTGGCGGGAGATACACCAATCCCGGATATTGTCCATCCAGTCAAAATAGGTTTTTGTCCACATATCGGGAATAATTTTAGTCCGGCCGCTTCTTACCGCTTCCGAGGCTTTTTCAGCCAAGGGGGCAACCTTGACAAACCATTGCTTGGAAATGGAGGGCTCAACATCGGTGTGGCACCGATAACAATTGCCCACACTGTGTTTTATGGGAACCTTTTTCTCCAGCAGACCCAGTTCGGAGAGGGCGGCAACCGCCTGTTTCCGGCACTCAAACCGGTCAATCCCTTCAAATTTACCGGCGGGGGCCAGCATGCACCCGCCATCATCAATCACCTTGAGTTTTTCAAGCCCGTGCTTTTCCCCCAGGGTAAAGTCATTGGGGTCATGGGCCGGCGTAACCTTCAATGCACCGGTACCCAACTCAATGTCCACATATTCATCTCGGATAATGGGAATAATTCTATCGGTCAAAGGCAGGAGAACCTGGGTCTCTGACAGATCTTTAAACCTGGGATCAGTGGGGTTTACGGCAACGGCCGTGTCCCCGAACATGGTTTCAGGCCGGGTGGTGGCAATGGTGAGTCCTTTTTTCTGATCCTTGAAGGGGTAGCGGATATAATACATATACGAATCTTTGTCCTCGTATTCCACTTCAAGGTCGGCCAGGGCAGTACGACACCGGGGACACCAATTGATAATATACTGGCCTTGGTAAATCAGTCCCTCCTTATAAAGCCTGACAAAAACCTTGCGGACGGCGTCGGAAAGGCCTTCATCCATGGTGAAACGTTCCCGGTCCCAATCACAGGATGCCCCCAGGCGTTTTAGCTGATTGATGATGGCGCCGCCTGATTTTTCACGCCATTTCCAAACCTCTTCAATGAATTCTTCCCGGCCCAGCTGATCCCTTGTTTTGCCACGGGCGGCTAGATCCCGCTCAACAACATTCTGGGTGGCAATGCCGGCATGATCCGTTCCCGGCATCCAAAGAACATTGTATCCAAGAAGCCGCCGATACCGGCACATGATATCCTGGATCACATTATTCAATGCATGACCCATGTGCAGCACCCCGGTGACATTCGGTGGTGGTATAACGATTGAAAACCCTGGTTTATCGCTCGTATCTTCTGCCTTAAAAAATCCGTTATCAAGCCAGTAGGTATACCATTTCTCTTCAATGCCCTTTGGCTCATACCCTTTGTTCAGAGAATCAGAACCCATAATTTAACTCCTCAAACCCATATTAATGAAAAAAGGGGACCCTGTTATGAATCCCCAAAACCTTATTAAATATATATTCTAGATGAACCTAGGAATTTGTCATCTCGTCAAGATTGTTTTTCAGACGGTCTCGAATGTCCACAATCTCTCGCTCAAGCACTTTTTCCATAACTTCAAGAAGATTTCTTTCAATTTTTTTTGCAAATTTTTTTTCAATCACCCGCTCCAGGGCAGCATCCACCTGCTCCGGGGTGATGGCGGATTCCAAGGATGGGATTGACGCTCCGGCATCAAAATCCAATTCCAGATCCAGGTCATTTTCTATTGTTTCTTCTATTCTGGCAACATCAGAAAGTTCAATCACGTCCTGGTTTGACGCTGAAGAATTTTCACCAACCACTTGTGTCAGCTCGATAATCCCGTCATCCTGTTCTGTGTTATCAACCATAAATCCCCCGTTGTAATCCATCATAAACCTTCCCATACCGATTCTTCATGGCGCTAAAAAACTATCAAAGAGTGAAGAAAGTGTCAACATATTAAAAGTCAAACAACAGGCATCACCAAGAACCAGGGAAATAAGCACCTGTTGATCCCCCCCAATGAAAGAAGGCACAGGGCCCCCATTCGGCCAAAAGCCAGATAATACAATGGCGGATATCCATTGTATTTTCACCTTAATTCACGTATTTAGTTAAAAAATATCAAACTTCAAGGAAATGATGATGACCGAGCAACCCATACCATATGCAAAACAATGGATAACCCGGGATGATATCCATGGTGTTTGTGAAATTCTTGAATCAAGTTTTTTAACCACGGGCCCCGTAATTGAGCAGTTTGAAAACAAATTATGTGAACTGACCCAAGCCCGGCACGCAATTGTATGTGCAAATGGAACCGCTGCCCTTCACCTGGCCTGTCTGGCATTGGGCATTACCGACAATGATCTTGGAGTGACCTCGCCCAACTCTTTTCTCTCTTCTGCCAATTGTATTGAATTTTGCGGGGGACGAACCGATTTTATTGACATCGACCCTCTTACCCTGTGCATGTCACCGGAAAGCCTTGAAACCTATTGCCGGGAAAAGGCAGTTCCCCGGGTGGTAATTCCAGTGGATTTTTCAGGAATAGCCGCAGATCTTCCCCGGTTCAAGTCCCTGTCCCAAACCTATGGTTTTTACATCATAGAAGATGCGGCCCACGCAATTGGGTCCACTTATACAATTGAAGGTAAACGTTTTGCCTGCGGCTCCTGTGCCCATTCTGACATGGCCATTTTTTCCTTCCATCCGGCAAAAACCATTACAACAGGTGAAGGGGGGGCTATCCTGACAAATGACGATGCCCTTGCCAAACGACTGCGAACCCTGAGAACCCACGGAATGATCAGAAGCAAAGACCAGAATCAGGGCCAAAGCAGTGCTAATGCCAGTGCTAATATCATTGATAATACCAAGGAGGCCCCCTGGTATTATGAAATGAAAACCTTGGGTTGCAATTACCGAATCACTGATTTCCAATGTGCCCTAGGGTTGTCCCAGCTGGATCGGTTACCCCAATTCAAGGCGCGCCGAAATCAGATTGTCAGCTTGTATAATAAAGCATTCCAGGCCAACACACACTTAATTCTCCCCCCAAAGGAGTTGGCCTCTGAGGCCTGCCCCCACCTTTATCCCCTTCAGTTTAAAAAAGGGGAGAAATCCCGGCTGGCAATATACAATGCATTACAATCCCGTGATATCCATTGCCAGGTCCACTATATTCCCATCTACTGGCAACCCTATTATGCCGATAAATATGGATATGCCAAGGGAAAATGTCCCCGGGCTGAAACCTATTATTCAAGAACCTTAAGTCTGCCCCTATACCCGGCCATGACCGATGACCAGGTTCAAAACGTCATTGACGCGGTATTGTCAAATGCCTAATCACCGCAAATGAAATAAATTGGACCCTTCCCCGTTTTTTAGAAGGGCGTTTACAAAAAAAAGGCTAAAAAAAACAGATTATGCAAAAATTTTTCACTCCGCCAGAATGTATAGACAAGGAAAAAGCCGTAATAAAAGGCCAGGACGCTAAACATATATACAAAGTTCTGAGGCTTGCACCCGGCGACCCCATTCACCTGACCAATGGAGATGGCATGGACTATGAGGGTAAAATTCTCACCACCGGTCCCAATCTGATCCAAGTCTGCCTGACAGGCCAACATCCCTCTGCAACCGAGTCCAGCCTAAGTTTAACAGTCTGCTGCGCCATGCTGAAGGATAAAAAAATGGACCTGGTAATCAAACACCTAACCCAGCTTGGCATTGTTGAATGGATCCCCTTTTTTTGTGAACGGTCCATCCCTACCCCTGATTCGAAACGGCTTCTAAAAAGAGTACAGCGATGGGATATTATTGCCAAAGAATCGATCAAACAATGCCAAAGAAGCTGCTGTGTTTCCATCCCCGAACCTAAAAGATTCCAGGAGGTTCTGGATCTGTCCGGCAGCTTCCATCAAAAAATAGCCTTCTGGGAAAAATCAAGTCATCCCCTTACCCAACTCCCCCCTGCATCGCCAGACAGTCGGGTTATCATCCTTATCGGACCGGAAGGCGGATTCACAGACAGGGAAATAAAATTTGCCCAGGCAACCGGCTTTAAAGCCTATACCCTGGGTCCCAGAATCCTGAGGGCTGAAACCGCAGCAATTTGTGCCACCACTTTAATCCAGCACTTGCTGGGGGACATATAAAAACTTTAAGCAAAAATTCATTTTCCCCTTGACTTAATTTTCTAAAAGGCATATAAAGCCCCTGTTTGTTTGAGCCCAGGTAGCTCAGTCGGTAGAGCAGGGGACTGAAAATCCCCGTGTCAGCAGTTCGATTCTGTTCCTGGGCACCAAATTCTAAAAGGGCTTTCAGTGATTTTCACTGGAAGTCCTTTTTTTTTGATTTTCAGATCCAATACCGTATCAAGCACCTTATTCAGGAAAAAGGATCATTGGGATAGTCGAGATCACACCCCAATAAAATATTATTTTAAAAAATTAGAATAATGACTATGCAAACCGGTTAGATCTATGTATCATTAATCAACTGGCTCAATAATTTTCTACTCACCCTTAAAATTGTACCAAGCTTATTTTTAAGATCATTTTAACCTTAAAAAGGAGATTGTTATGGAATCAAGCGTTTACAAAATTGTTGAAATTGTTGGATTTTCTGAAGTTTCCTGGGAAGAAGCGGCTAAATCTGCCGTTGCAGCGGTTGACAAATCAGTTCGCGATATGCGTGTGGCCGAGGTTATTAAGATGGATATGCGTTTGGAGGATAACAGAATCGTTGGTTATCGCACCAAATTAAAAGTATCCTTTAAACTGGAATAACACCAGGCCTAATTCAGGAATAATGGGGATAGAGATATCTTTCCACAAAATAAATTCATCCCCCCCTGAAATGTTCGTGATTGCGAGATAGTCTTTGTCCGAATGCACAATAAAAGGGAATCCACACTTTTGCTGGTGAGCATGTTTCTCTTTTGAAGGAAAAGCCTGAAGGTAATACTGGATACCCACCTTTTGAACCAGTGGTTCAAAGTCTTAACACCCAACACGGCACTTTCGGGGGGAATTTATCAACGCCCCCTTTTACTTCTTTCGTTTTTGCATCTTTGGCTTCCTGCTTTGCAGAATGGCCCACATCTTTTGCATCCTGCTCGAAAATTTGTTCTGCCTGACATTGCTTCCCCGACGGCAATTCAGGACACAAAAAAATATTACTGGTGTTAATTAAACAGACCTGTTAAAAAAATTTACCAGGTAACATCAATCAATACCAACAGGGGGAAACCCCAAACTTGAATTCAGGAGCAATCTGATGGAAAAAAAATATATATGGCTGGCAATTATCATCTCTCTTGTTTTGGGAATTTCTTTTCAGGTTCAGGCAAAGGACCGCATTGAACTGTCCGAGGGTCAAATCCTTTACGTGCCTGCCTATTCCCATATTTATATCGGAAATAAGGCCAATCCCTATCTGCTCACTGTAACCCTGAGCATCCGGAACATTGATCCTTTGCACCCCATCACCCTTACTGCCGTAGATTATTACGGAACCGAAGGGCAATTAATCAAACAATACCTGGACAAGCCGCTCACCATAACTTGCCTGGCATCAACCCGATATATCATTATGTCAAAGGACAAAGAGGGCGGATCCGGAGCAAATTTTATGGTCAAATGGTCATCTAAAAAGCAGGTAAATCCACCCATTGTCGAGTCCATAATGATCGGAACTCAGTCACAGCAGGGAATCTCTTTTACTTCCAGAGGGCAGGTAATTGTCCAGACAACCCCCTAGGACAACACCTTATCCCAGAAGAAAAATACTATGCTGTAAATTCCCAGGCACAGCAGTTTTTAATCTGTTTTTGACTTGAATACCAGGGTATGGGGAACAAGGAGGCGTTCAGGCTCATAGGACAGTTTAGCCTGGCGCAGTCCCTTGATGCCCAGATCCTGCTCCCGATTTACATACACGCATTTGTTCTGCAAATATTTTGCTGTTTCCTGGTTGATAACCTGGGCTGCCCCTTTAAAGTGCATATCGGATTTTTCAAACTGAATATTATAGGTATCATGATTCAAGCGACTGAAAACGCAAAAGGCCACCAGCCTGTCGTTTATCCATAGTCCAATCCCTTCAAACCCCAGGCAGTCAAAATTAGCAAAGGCTTTTTCAATGGCCTTGAATTCATCTTCAAGGTCCTTGGACGGTTTTTGTCGGGCGTCCAGCAAATCACGGGCAAAATCCCAGGCAGCATGAAGATTGTCTTTTTTCAAAGGAATGACCGAATAATCCGGGTAGCGCCGCTTGAACTGGGAAATCAGATTTCTTTTTTTATGGAGCTTGATTCCGTTAAGATCTACCAGGCTGTCAACCCGGTAAATATATTCAGCATGATCCCGTTCCTCCTTGATGGTATAGAGCCGCTCAATATCAGGATGTATATCCATATATTCCTTTGGGAAAATACTGATATCCGGCTCAAACCCCATACAGATCATCTGATGTGACAGAGAGGCCAGTTCTTCCGGTAAGAACTTCGCCCCCAGAGGCATGAATCCTCGTTTGCTGATCCCGTCATAAATGACCAGTCGTCCCTCATAGGTGAACCATGAATAATCATAGATTTCCTGCCAGCAAAAAAGGTTTGAAAAATTAAATTCGCAGGACTCCGACTGAAACTGGTCGACAAAAGATCGAATCAATGCCTGGTCTTCCAACTTAAATCGGCAGGGTGTTGGAAAGGTTATAAATCGCTCTGGTTCGCCCTCGACTTTATCACATCTGGCTTGCATTAGTTTTCGTCCTTTAGTTTTAATGGAACATGCCCCTCCAGCGGTTGAAACCCTAACTTTTCATAAAATCCAGTGGTTCCAGGCACAGCTATCAGGCCTATCCAGTCCACACCGTGCTCTTTTAATCCGGCAATCAGTGCTTGAATAATTTTTTTCCCGATGCCCCTGCCCCGAAACGCTTTCAGGACAGCGACATCTTGAATATAAGCATCACTTGCCAGATCGGAAAGGGCCCTTCCCATGCCAATCATCTGTTTATTTACAAATGCACCGGCAAAAAGGGCTGAATCCGCCACAAGACCCTTTAAAAACTCAGGAGATTCCCCATGGCTATCCTCCCACCACCCTGCATCCTTGTAAAGCGAGACAAGGGAATCCATAGCGGCTGTTTTGATCAGCCGTATCTCCAGTGTGATTTCCATCGGAATTTCCATCTGTCTCTCTATTGGCGCATCCATTAAAAAATTATTATCCTTTTAACATCTGTTCAGCAAAATAGGGCAGTACAAATGCGGCTGCATGCATTTTCGGGGTATAGTATTTGAGTTGAGTCTGGAGGGAGTGGGAAATTTGCCTTGCCGGCCTTATCAGATCTGGACCCAAAGACCCCATACAAATACCGATACTTCCCCCGGGATATGTGGGAACCTGGATACTGGCATAGGCCTGGACCGGGAACAATTCCCGGGTAATTCCAGCCAGGGTAACCACCCAGGCCTGGTGCATAAAAACGGATTCCCCCTGGGTGGCAATAATGCCGCCGGGTTTAAGTGCATTTTTCAATCCCTGATAAAAAGGCTTTTGAAACAGCACCTCCCCGGGTCCAATGGGATCCGAGGAATCAACAATAATGACATCATAGGCATTGGTTTTATTATTAACAAAGGTATTGCCATCACCGATATGGACAACAACTCTTGAATCATCAAATCCACAGGCAAGCTCTGGCAAAAACTCTTTTGCCACTCGAATAACATCTTCATCAATTTCACAAAAATCAATGTTTTCCACCAGATCATGGCGGCCGATTTCCCTTAGGATACCACCGTCTCCTCCACCAATGACCAGAATATTTTTTGGCTCGGGATGGGCGAACAGGGGCAGATGGGCCAGCATTTCCTGGTAGGTAAACTCATCAAATTCTGTTAGCTGAATAATGCCGTCCAACACAAGCATCTTGCCATGGTGTCTTGTCTGATAGAGGTCAATTTGCTGAAATTTGCTTTTTTTACTATAAAGGGTTTCCATGATTTCAAGGGAAAGGGCAACCCCGGGCCACATGGGACAAATTTCCGAAAACCAGCCATTTTTGATTGTGTTTAAATTTTTCATATTTCTTTTATCTTAAAAATATTAACCCGGGCAATCGGAAAGATATTCCAGCTCCCGGGCAAAACAATGGATCTACTTAAATTATTGCCGCAGGGCAATCTGCATTTTATAGTTGTTGCCCTTAAAAAATGACATGGCAAACTCTGCCACTTCCCGGGGCTCATAAAACTTACAGGAAAAAATATCCAGATAGGCAACATTGGTTGCATTGGCAAAATGTCCCGAGATAAGGGAGGTCTCAATGAACTGGGTCATGGAAAACCCCTCTACTTTTTCATCCTCTCCAAAATGGACCACCTGGCAATCACCAAATCGTTTCATCTCAATGCGTTCGCAAAGTTTCTGTACAAATTTTTCTATCATCTTGGCATCACGGATAATTTCCGGCCCGCAATCATATATATCCACCGAGGTTAATACGCCCCAGGGATCTTTTTTATCATAGGCTTTTTTCCAGGAGATAGGCAGTGTCTTCCGATCTTTGATGCTATCAGAAATACTATTCAAATCTGATTTTGGCCCTGATTTTAATTCCGACGGTGAAAGAATGCCACGATTCTGATCCGAAGAGATCACCACTCTGCCCGATCCAAAAGAGGCTTCCATGGAATGGATGGCAGCATCCAAATTAATATTATCACCGCAGGTAAAAATATCCACGGCAGCATAATCATGTTCCGGCCAGGCATGAACCGTAAAATGGGATTCGGCAATGATCACAACTCCGCTCACGCCTTGGGGTTCAAACTTATGGAAAGATGAACTGATAATTGTTGCACCACTGTCCGTGGCACCCTTGAGCAAGGCTTGTTCCACAGTATCACGGCTGAGCAGGACACCGTTTCCGCACTCGTAGTATTCAATTGTAAGCTGCCTACCCAAAGCAAAAACAGGATCAGGGGCTCCAACTGAAGGTTTAATATTTTTATCAAGCATTAACGCTATCTCCAAAAAAACAATAAAAATATCTAAATGCTATCCTGCCTGTAGCGGCGGGATAAGCCGAAGATGTAAATTTCTTATAAAGTTAAGACCCATTGGATATTAATCAAGAGGCCCCAAAGGTAAAATCAATAGGTTTCCATAATTGAAATAAACCTTTGTTCCTCTGTCTTAAAAGGCATCGTCCTTTTCTGCAAACGGTTCATCATACCAGGGGCGTTAAACCGGACATAGGGGTTCACCCGTAACTCATCCGCCAAGGTTGAGACAACCAGTTGGGGGTCATATTTTTGAAGATAGGCCTCAATATCTGAATTATCTTTCTCTATGCTTGCTGCAATTTTCATGGATTCTTGAACATAATCATGGCCGGCATATATTTTTGTTTCCCCGGGAAAGGCCAGCAGTATTTTTAAAGATCGAAAAAAGCCGTTTAAATCCCCTGAAAAACAATTTCCAACGGTCCCGTTAAACAGGGTATCCCCGGTCACCAGGAAATTGCCTGCCTTAAAACAAACACTGTCCTCTGTGTGCCCAGGTGTGGGGATAAGCGCAACCTCTTCACCATCCAGGGTAATCACCTGCCCTTTTCCTGCACTGCGGCAATCAATAAAATCGGCCTGGGTTATTTCCAACAGGAAAGTGTTCCCCAAGGTGTGGTCCTGGTGAAAATGGGTATTGGTCACATATTTTACGGTAATCCCCCGGTCCCGGGCAAAAGTTAACAGCTCTGGGTTTCCCCCATCAATGGCAACGCCCTGGGTGTCAGAAAAAACAAGGTATCCCAAATTGTCGGTTGAATACCTGAATTGTTTTATAAACATATCAATCCTTCAACTGCAGTTGTGGAAAAGGTTCCAAATTCAAGCTTTTATATATCAGTCCCATTTTTTGCAGGCCTCCCCTTTTTTATGGGCCTATCACTGGAACGACTGTGATTTACAACCTTTCTGTATACAGTATTTAGTGGTAAAAATAAAGTTTTATTGTCGATAACACCCCATTGTCTATACTGCAATTGGATTTGCTTTGCTTTCCTGCCACTAGGCGCCATTCCCTTCGTCAACATCATCCGCTTTATCAAAACCTCCCCCAGGTCATCCTAACCGTGTTTGGGGTTGTCAATCATGAGATTTTTTTGGATATCAAACCGGAAGGGAGATGGTGAATTCAGTATATTCCCCAGGAACTGAATCGACATTGATAACCCCCTTGTGCTGTTTCACAGCTCTTTGGGCAATAAAGAGCCCGAGACCGGTGCCTTTATTCCCCTTGTCAGAATAGAACAAAGAAAACACCTCTTTCTGAAAGGTTCTGGCGAGCCCCTTCCCATTGTCCCGGATTTTAAACAGGATCCAGCTGTTTGTATTATTATTGCTTGCAATATTGCCTGGTAAAATAACATCAATTTTTATTTCCAGATGTTTTTTGACATTTTTTACTGCCACACAAGCATCAATGGCATTTTCAAGGATGGCCAGAAAAGCGGGTAAAAGAACATGTTTGTCAATCAATATACTAGTGGAGATTTCAGTACCGGGGGGGGGCGTGTTCAAGATTAAGACGATCCCGGTTTTTTTTAGTTTCTGGTCCAGGGTAGTGGCCAATTCCTGGATAAAATCAAAGATATCCACCGGACAGATATCCAGGGTCCGGTCCTTTGAGTGGAATAAAATATCTAAAACCATCCTCCGGATCAGGGCGATTTTTTCCTTTACAATCTCCCAGCCATCAGCCACAAGGCTGGCATCCTGCTTTTCGATGCCCTTTGATATCAAATAATCCCCGCCGTCAAGCCCTGTAAGAACCCCCTTGATCCCGTGGGAGATGGAGGAGATATGCAGACCCAGGGCAGCCAGGTGATCCTGGAGTTCATGGATCATGGTCACATCCGTGGACATTTCCATAACATGCTCAACTTCACCATTGGGGCCTGTAACCGCTGCGGTCTGGATTAAAAAATTCCGGATACTCCCGTCCTTCAGCTGGACATCCATTTCCGCCGTATGGGATTTTTTGTCAACAAAGGTCTTTTCAACAGGGCAACCGGGACAGGGAGCTAGGCGTTTTTTATAGACCTGATAGCAGCAAAGGCCGGGCTCATCCCCAAATTGTTCCTTAAAACGATTGTTGGATTCAATGATCGTAAAATCCCTGCTCTGGAGGGTAATAAACGAAGGGGATTCATTAAACAGTTGAATATAACGTTTTTCAGAGGTTTCAAGCCTGCGGGTCTTTACCCTGACCAACTCTTCAAGATTCCGTGTATACTGTCCTATTTTATTCCGGGTTTTGATTCTGTCTGTGGCGCGTTTCAGGGCAATTTCAAGGATATCATTGTTAATGGGTTTGGTGATAAAATCCACTGCATCCATTTTGAGACTGTCAATGGCAAGACGCAGATCTCCGTGGCCTGTGATCATGATCACCTCAATGTTGGGAAAATGATCCTTTATAAATTTCAACAGATCAATTCCGTTCATTCCGGGCATGCGAATATCGGTCAAAACAATATCCGGCAACAATCTTTTTACAATCTGGGAGGCCACGATCCCGTCCTCAGCCGTGTGTACCTCATATCCCGCATCCGCAAGACTGATGCCGAGAACCTTGCGAATTCCTTCCTCATCGTCAACAAGCAGAACCTTCATTGCCATGGTAATTTATCCTGTTAAAGGGTTATGCATTTTTTTATAACTTCCTTTAAATAATCTGGGTCAGCTGATTTTTCAACATAATACTTGGGAGAAGGAATTGGGACTTTCCTGCCCAGATTCAACATTTTTATATAATGGACAAATGAATGAAAGTCCACCCCCGAGAACAGAATTAAAGGGATATCCCGGTACAAAGGATTTGTTTTCAACTCCTGATATACCAGAGCCCCGCCCTTTTCCGGCATCATCACATCAAGGATAATCAGGTCAACTCTTTGGCTGCAAAGGGCATCCAAACCCTGAACACCGTTCCGGGTGAGGATGGATTCAAGCCCCAGGGAGGTTGCCATGGCCATCAGATAGAACCGCATATCCATCTCATCTTCAATTATCAGGACGGTGCCGGCTTTTTTGACGTTTTTATTCACATCTGGTTTATTCACATCTGGCATTATTTTTGTTCAGTGTCTGGAAAAAATGGCGGTTTTGGGTACACACCAGTTACACCCTGTTGGGTTTACTGACACTGGCCACGGGACAGGCCGATCTTAAGACCACCTGTTCCATGGTGGAGCCCATCACCGCATCTTGGGTATCCACTTCCTTGGTATGGTGGGCCATGACAATCAGATCCCCGCTGGTTTCCCGGGCAAATTTGAGCAGCTCCACATAGGGAACCCCTTCCCATACGGATATTTCATAATTATCAAAATCCACCATCTGGGAAACATAGAGACGCTCCATTTTGGCCTTGGCTTCTTTAATATGGTCTTCAATGGATTTTTGTCCCGGCGTGACCCCGGCCTGGCTGGTTTCTATATTCAGAGCATGGAACAGGTGAAGTTTACATCCGATGTGGTCTGCCATCTTGTAGGCAAACTTAAAGGCTGACATGGAGGCCTTTGAAAAATCGGTTCCAAAGACAATCTGATTAAAATACCAGAAACAGGTTTCACAAGGCCTGGAAATGATCAAGACCGGACACTTGGCCCACAGGGCCACCTTCTGCATGGTGGATCCTACGATTCCCCGGAACCTGGCGGCTGCCGGGTCATCCTGTTTTGCATGGGCCCCCATGATAATGCAGTCCACCTCATTTTTGCGAGCATACCGCAGAATCTCTGTGGACGGGATTCCCACAATCGTTTCATAGACAGGTTCTCCGTGTTTTTGAATCAAAGGATCATAGGTGTTTTTCATCTCCTCTTTTACCCAGTCACCATAATCCGGACCCATCTCCTCTTTTTCCCCTGTCACATAATCGGTGACAAAGGCACCGCTGCCATGGGAAGGCTCGGCAAACACATGAAACAGGATCAATTCAGATTCATATTTTTCTGCAAGTTCAAAGGCAATTTTCGCTGCTGCATCACAGGCGGGTGAGGCATTTGTGGCAAAAAGTATTTTCTTAAACATAAGTTACCCCCTTATGGAACATTGTAACGGATTAAAATTGAACGACATCTCCCAGGTAATCCCTTCTATCAGCTCAAACAGCGAATAAAAGGTTTCATAGGTAAACATATCCTGTCCATCGCCAAAAATGATATGCTTTAAATCCCCCAGGATAAGTTCATGTTCCAGCAAACTTTCCATCTGGAAGAATTTTAAGGCTTTGGTTTGATCTTCTTTCGTTCCTTTTAGACTATTGTAAATCTGAATCCCGGGTTTTCCGGGAAATCCTTTCATGGCAATCGTTTTAAAAAAGACAAGACGCTCAATCTCCCGGGTTTTGGGAAATTTGCCATCACCTGTCCTGGCCATGGCTAAATATGTGTCCAAAAATTGGGACAGCTTGATAAGTTCAGGATATCGGGAAACCATCGCAAAAAAGGAGGAGAGGGTAAATCCCGATTCCAATTTAATGGTATGGGACAAAAAAGCAAAGATATTATTCGTAACAGGTTTGCCTTTTTTCAAAATAACTCCCTTTGGGGTCAGCATAATTTTTTCCACCCTCATCCCTCCTTTTCATCTGGCTGATACAAAGGAAGTTTCATCGTAAAAACAGACCCTTCCCCTTTTCTGGTCTCAAAGGCGATGATACCATTGTGCTCATCAATGATTTTTTTTGTGGTCATCAATCCAAAGCCTGTCCCATGTGCGCCCTTGGTAGTAATAAACTCCTTAAAAAGGGACTGACTGATATTTTCATCCATTCCCCCTCCATTATCTTTGACCCGGTAGACAATCCAATCCGATTCTTTTTCCACACGAATCGTCACCTGTTTGTCTTCTTTATCCCCTTTTTTTTCAGTACCCTCTTTACCTGTATCGACTGTATCACTATTATCACCAGAATCAGTAGTATCAGAGGCACCAGAGGCATCGGAAACAGCAAAAGAATCAAAGGCGTTGGTGACCAAATTAAAAATTGCATTATAAATGGCATCGCAATCCACCATTACGGATAATGTTTCATCTGTGGGCAACAAAACAAATTTAATTTTTTTTTCAACGGCCCTGGGGGTTAAAAGCGTGACCAATTCTTGAACCGGATGGTTGGGATTCATCTGATTGAATTTCAACCGGCTGGTTTTGGCATAGTTGAGCAGATCCAAAGAAAGATTGGTAATTTTATCAATATTCCCCTTCATCATTTCCCAGCCCTTGACCAGATATTCCCGGTTTTCATTTTCAATGCCCTGTTCCAGAATAAAGGAGGAACCCTTGAGCCCCCCGGCGATGTTCTTAATCACATGGGACATGCCTGCAACGGTCTGGCCGATGGTGGCCAGACTCTGGGACTCATCAATTTCCCTGTCCTTTTCCCGGATTAAGCCCTCGAGGTCATCTGTATAGACTTTAATTCTCTTATTGATGGAAATCCGGTCCACAGCTTTGTTTACGGACAGCTCAAGTTCTGCACTGTCGATGGGTTTTGTGATAAAATCAGCTGCCTCACACTGGAGGCTTTTCACGGCAAGGTCCATATCGCCATGACCCGTAATCATGATCACCTCGGTGTCCGGACGGGCCTGCTTGATCTTTCTCAAAAGCTCAATCCCGCCAATCCCGGGCATTTTAATGTCTGTAATCACAATTTCAGGTTTGTGCTGATTAAACAGACGAAAGCCCGTATCCCCGTCACAGGCCAGCAGAACCTTGAACCCGGCATGGGTGAGGGTGATGTCCAGAACATTGCGGATCCCCTCCTCATCATCCACCAGCAGAATGGTATAAATTTTATGCTTGTTTTCCATGGGTTTTTCTTTCTGTTCCAAACAGCATGATAAAGGTGACACCTCCATCCTTATTATTATGGACAAAGATCTCTCCGCCAGACTCTTTAATAATGCCGTAGGATATGGACAAGCCTAAACCCGTCCCCTCCCCGACTTTTTTTGTGGTAAAAAAAGGTTCAAAAATTTTATCGATATCTGCACTTGCGATTCCAATACCGGTATCTCGTATCTTCACCCGTACCTTGTTATCCTCAAATTTGGTGGTAAGGGTGATCTCTCTTTTATCGTTTTTTTGTCTCTTTGCCCCATCAAATTTGGCCACAATGGCGTCCCTTGAGTTGAGCAACAGGTTGATAAAAACCTGCTCCAGCCGAACCGAATCCGCACTGATATGGGGCAAACCCTCGGAAAGTTCCCAGATAACCTCAATTTCCCTGAGCTTGAGCTGCTGGCTGAAGATATCAAAGGCCCGCTTCAACACATCGTTAATATAGATCTTTTCCTTTTGAAACACAGATTTTCGGCCAAACAACCGCATGTGGTTGGTAATTTTAGAGGCCCGGTCCACATGGGTTTCTATCTCTTCAGACAAGGTTTTCAAGATGGCCCGGTCAATATCCTGGTCTGTCCCGATTTTCCTTGCAATAAAGCCTGAAGCAGTTTTAATCACGGACAAAGGCTGATTGAGTTCGTGGGCAACCCCGGTGGCCATTTCTCCCAATGTGGCCATTTTTCCAGCCTGGATCAGCTGGTGCTCTGTTTCTACAGAATTGGTGATATCCACGGCTGTGACAATCAAGACATTTTTATCCACAAAATCAGCCGGACTGATCCAAATATTGGCATATAAATAATCCTCATTTTTTCTCAGGTTTACGACACGCTCATGGAAAGAGAGGGTTATATTATTTTTAATGCGCTCAAACTCACGATTGCTGGGAAAAAGCATTCCAAAGCCCTTTCCCTTGAGTTCTTCCCTGATATAGCCGTAAACGGACAAGGCAGCATCATTGCAGTCAATAATAGACAATTGTTCCTTGTCCAGGATGAATACCGGGTTTGGTATATTCTTAAAAATCTCCTGATATTTTTTTTCTGATATACGAACTTTTTCTTCTAATTTTTTCCGGCGACTGATATCCAGGCTCATCTCCATGGCCGCCACAATATTACCGTTTTCATCCCTGAGAGGGGCTGTTTTCACAAACCAGTGGGCAATGGTTCCATCCTTGTTGATCCCGGATTCTTCACTAAAATGGGATTTGCCGTCCATAAAGGTTTTTTCAACCGGACAATTAAGACATTTGGCATCCAGATCTTTATAGGCGGCATAACAATAATCCCCATATTCCGGATTAAACCTACGGGCAAACTCCTGGTTAAACTCTATCAGTTCATACTTCCGGTTCTGGACGGTGATGGTACAGGGAACCTGCTCAAACAAATGACGATAGATATCCTTTTGACGATTCAGCTCGGCCTGTTTTTCATGAATTTCACTTCCCATATCATTGATAGCCATGGAGAGCTGTCCGATCTCATCTCCGGAATCAGTACTACTTTTAAGGAGGGTAAAATCACCTGTTGCGATACTCCGGGTATCTGTGATCAATCTGTTGATGGGGTGGGTTACCCGGAAAAAAATAATGATACAGATGGTGATGGCCAGGGTAAAGAAAAGATAAACCGCTGTCCAGGCAGACATTTTTTTACTCAGCCCGATCTCCTGTTTAACATTTTTAAGGGAGACCACCACATCCAGTGTGCCCAATTTTTTGATATTTGTCGGGTGATAATGGCAGGCGGAACTGGAACAGGAGGGGCCATTTAAAATGGGATTGATCACCCCAAGTTTTAAGTCACCGTCCTTGGATTCAAACATTCGAATCCTGTCTTTGATATCCGTTTTCATAACAGGCGGATCTTGACTGTGACATATGTTGCAGGCAATATCCTGTTTTTGTCCGAGTCGGCCTATCTCTTCGCGGTTGTTTGAAAACCGGACCTGCCCCTGGCAATTAAAGATACGGATCTCTTCTATTTCATTATACCGGGACATGGAGTTTAAAATATCCTGCATGTCTTCGCTGGGGCTGTGGAGCATGGCCAGCCAGGTCAATTTCAAGACCGAATTGCAGAACTTGTCCACGTCGGAGACTGCCTTGTCAATGAGGATGCGTTCCTGGTAACGGGTACTGAAATGAGACCAGATAAAAATGCTGAGAAAAAGAACCATACCAACCGGAATCAGCAGCTTAAAAGCCAATCCCCTTTTATGTATCATCCTTTTTTCCATCAACGTCCTCCGTAAATTAGGTCAGTCAGCTATACTATCTATATTATAGCAGAAACCATGCCAGCAGGACAGATGGGGTTTTAAACGGTAAATACAGTGGGTTATGCCCTGCACCTGTCCACTCATTATTTTGTTGCGCCCTTTTATTATGGAATATTCAAAAATACCTTTGAACTATTCCAAAATTTAGAAAAAGTTATAGTTTCTCAACCTAGCAGTTTACCACAATTCCAGCGCTTTTCATTGCATCTGCCCTTTGTATAAGCTATGTATTTGAAATACACCATGCTAAGTATTTTTTCGAACAAGGATAAATATAATTATGGGTTCTAAAGATCAAAAAAAAATATCTCTTAACCTGGGAATTGTGGGGGGTGGCAGGGCGTGTGTATATTTTCTTGACCTCCTTGAAACAGCATCCCTTCCATATCTTAATATAAAAATTATAGGCGTCTGCGATATCAACCCGGATGCCAAAGGGGTGGTAATGGCCCATAAATTGGGCATACCAACCTTTGAAAATTTTTATGATTTTTTTAAAAATGAGAAGCTGGATGCCGTTCTTGAGCTGACGAACAACAAAAGCCTTCCTGAACTGATCGCCATGCGCCCTGACAATCTGGGTATTCTTGAACATAATCTAGGCCGGTTGTTAAGAACCCTGTTTGAAACGAACCAAAATCTAATCCAGACAAAGGAGCAGGCCATTCTTGACAAGGGATATTATGAAATCCTTTTCCAGCAAACAAATCTTGGTGTTGTTGTACTGGACCTGGATTTTAATATTGTTGACGCCAATGAGGTCTATCTGAAAGCCTGTAAAAAAAACCAAAAAGAAGTTTTCGGGAAAAAATGTTATCAAGTGATTAAGGGTTTTTATGCGCCCTGCCCTTCTGAACTTCCCAATTTTGAGTGTCCTTTAATGAAAACCCTTGATACGGGAAAACCCTCCCATATTATCCATGAAACTGCTTTGCCCGGCCCCAGAAGAAAATATTTCAGTATTTCAGCCTATCCCATAAAAGGACTGGAGAATAAAGTCACCCATATTATTGAATTGTGGCAGGACATCACCTCGGAGATTACTGAAAAATGGGAAAACAAGGTTAAGAGAATACACTCGGATATGAAAAAAATCATTCAGGAGGACAGACTGGTTGCATTGGGAAAACTTGTGGCAAGCAGTGTTCATGAAATTAACAATCCCATCCAGGGACTCTTGACCTTTTCTTATATCATCAAAGATATGGCTAAAAAAGAACAATTGGACAAAAAGGAGATCGAACAACTCAGAGAGTTTAATTGTCACATGACAAGAGAACTCGAGCGATGCGGAAATATCGTTTCCGGCCTCCTTGCCTTTTCCCGGGAGTCTGTTCTGGAATTTGTAAATACGGATATCAATGAGGTTCTTCAAACTGTCATCTCCCTGACCCGCCATAAACTTGAGCTCTCCGACATTCACTTAAAAACAGCCATTTGCCCAGATCCCCTCATTGTTTATGGGGATAAAAATCAATTGCAGCAATGTTTTTTAAACCTTATTTTCAATGCCATTGATGCCATGCCCAGAGGGGGGGAGATGTCCATAAATTCCGGAATTCATATTGACCCAAAAAAGGTATGGATTGAAATCATTGATAATGGATCCGGGATCAGCAATCAATGTCTGGAACATATTTTTGATCCCTTCTTCACAACCAAAGAAGAAGGAGGGACAGGACTGGGGCTCTCAATCGTTTATGGCATCATAAAGGATCATAAAGGAGAGGTTTGTGTGAACAAAACCTCAACCCGGGGAACTTCATTTTTAATTTCACTTCCCGGTATAATTTCAAACGGGTGAGGTATGGCCTATCTATTTCAGGAGTAAATAATGGACCAGCAGATGAAAATACTGATTGTTGACGATGAGCTTGTGGTAAGGGAGTCTCTTTATCACTGGTTTTCAAGGGAAGGCTATCAGACCAAAACTGCCAAAAGCGGAACAAATGCCCTGGAAATGCTCGAACAAGAGTTCTTTGACACCTTGTTTGTGGACATGAAAATGCCAAAAATGAGCGGGTTTGAACTGCTGGAGATTGTCAAAAAGCGTTATCCAGAGACAGCAGTGGTGATCATAACCGCCTACGGCTCAATTGACAGTGCGGTTAAGGCCATGAAGATAGGCGCATCAGACTATCTGCTCAAACCCTTTAAGCCGGATCAGCTTTCCCTGGTCATGGAAAAAATATCGCAACAGATACAACTCAATTCAGAATACCAGTATCTCAAAGGGCAAATGGATAAAATCTGCCGGTTTGACAACATCATTGGAGAATCCGATCCAATGAAAAAGATATACTCTCTCATTGAGGAGGTGGCCAAAACCGATGCACCTGTTATTATTCTGGGAGAGACCGGAACCGGTAAAGAACTCATTGCCAAGGCAATTCATGTTAAAAGCAATAGAAACAATCTGCCCTTTGTTCCTCTCAACTGCGGGGCCTTTCCCGATTCTCTGCTTGAATCTGAATTATTTGGATACAATAAAGGGGCTTTTACCGGTGCATCCCACAGCCGGAAAGGTTTTTTTGAAGTGGCCTCCGGGGGTACCCTGTTCCTGGATGAAATCGGTGAAATTTCCCAAAAAATGCAGGTTGATCTTCTCCGGGTACTCCAGGAAAAAAAAATAACACGGTTGGGGGATACCCGGCAGATTGATGTGGATTTCCGGTTATTGTCCGCCACCCGCCAAAATCTTGAGCGCAAAATTCTGGCGGGACAATTTAGAAGCGATTTTTTTTACAGAATCAATATCATCTCCATTGAGATCCCTCCCCTTAGGGAAAGAAAAGAGGATATTCCCTTGCTGGCCTATCATTTTCTTGAAAAATACAGCCGGGAAACCGCAAAAAACGTTGATACCCTAGATCATAAGGCCCTTGAATCTCTTAAGAGCCATGGATGGCCCGGCAATGTTAGGGAACTTGAAAATGCCATTGAAAGGGCTGTTGTGCTTTCAAAGGCACGGACACTGACGCCAAGGGATTTTGTTTTTCTTAAGCCGGACGCTTCCATATCCTCCCATGACAAAACGCTCTCTCTAAAGGATATGGAGAAACAATACATCGACACCATCCTTGGGGATAACCAATGGAATATATCCAGGTCAGCAGATATTCTAGGTATCAGCCGGGCAACTCTCCATCGAATGATCAAACGTCACAATATGAAAAAGACATAAAATGAGTTTGGCTGATTTCTGCCTGGGGATTCAACCGGTGGGAGAAATTGATCCTGTTTATTTAAAAATAATTGCAGGGTCGTTTCTGGGAGAATTGCGTATCAAATCGGTCATCCTCCCCTGCCTTGACCCACCGGAGTATGCCTTTGATAAAAGAAGAATTCAATACAATGCAGGAACAATGATCAACCAACTTGAACAAATGAAATTCAAAGAATGCAACAAAGTGATCGCATTGGTTGATGCTGATCTGTTTATTCCGGTTTTCTCTTTTGTTCTGGGTGAAGCAAGAATTGGCGGAACATCTGCCCTTGTCTCCTTTTACCGACTGCAAAAAAACCCTGGAAGAGCCGCTAAGGTTGCCCTCCATGAATTTGGTCATCTCATGAATCTTGACCATTGCCGCCACAGCTGTGTAATGAAATTTTCAAAAAATATTGAACAACTGGATTCAATTCCCGCTATTTATTGTAACTATTGTCTGGATCATATCCGCTATATGATAAGCGCGACTATAGGATAAGCGCGACTATAGGATAAGCAAGAATAGGCGGGGCTGAAAATCTTTGCTGTCAAACTAATCTTTGCCCCTGAGCAAAAATTTTTTCGCCCCCTGGTAATTAGACAACTATCGGATCATGTTTTTAAAAATGTACGAACCAGCTTGTCCCATCCAATTTCAGGGTTGAGTCCATAAAAGTCATTTACAGGTTCACCGCCTGTGGCTGCAAGGTTTTCATATTCCGGACCCATCAACTTAATAAGCTTTGAATTTTCTTTTTCCATCCAGCGGATGCTGGCATCACCGAATTTTAGTTTTCGTAAATTTTTCAAGGGTGCGTCGGGCTCAACAATGAACAGCCATCCATCCTGATAAGGATCATCATGGAGAAGCAAGGCATCCTTTTTCACCCGTTGGTTTACAGAAAGAATTGTTCCTGAAATGGGTGACAAAACCTTTGCAACCTGATGGTCCTGGGTGATTGTCCACCCAGATTCTCCTTTTTCCATATGACTTCCAATATTCATTTCCGGATTAAATGTTGACTGTCCAAACAATTTCATGACAAAGGCATCAAAGCCAATACGCGCCATCCCTCCATGTTCCATCCGAACCCAGGTGTGACCCTCGTGGTAATAGTAATCCCTGGCCAGGTCAAAACCAGCCACACTTACAAGTTCAGGTCTTGACTGGGCCCGGGATATTTCAATATCATCCAGCATCTGGTCAAATGAGCAGTCGTGGCATTCATAATTATGGGTGCAAATTTTGGGCTGCTGGATTCGACCGGTCACCACATGACGACAGGGTCTTGATGCACCATCATATTTTTTCTTAAAAAAGGCGGCCCAGTTTGAAGCCGTTTCCTGTGTTGCCCTGGCTCCCATGGCCCGGGTCATGGCCTTGTCAAATTTACAGTCAAAACAGTCATACAACTTGTTGCAGGTATGAAGGCTTACAACACCTGCTTTCATCCAGATACATTCCTCCTCAACAACCTGAAATCCCCTTATTCCTTTCTTTGTATTCATGTTTTTCATTGCAACCCTCCTTTTTTTCATTGTTCCAATGCCGCACAAATTTCCCTTTTAAAAAAGATGAATTGCAATGGGTGTACCAGGAAGAAACAAAAAAGAAACATTGAATCTATCTATCTAAAAATATAACTATTTTTAACTCCATCGGGTCAAATTTCTTCGGTACAAAAATTATATTGATATATGGATCACTGTAACAAGATGCTACAGCAATGGGGTGAGGGCCGGGACAAAACAGGCATTTGACTTATAAAAACAGTCGGTTATATGAATGCAGCAAAATGCGACACTCATTGTATCCATTGTATCCATTGTATCCATTGTATCCATTGTATCCATTGTATCCATTGTATCCATTGTATCCATTGTACGAAGCCCCATACGCTGACGGACACAACAAAAAATGAAATATTACCATCAAATTCGACTGATTTTCTCGAGAAAATTTAATCCAGCTATTACAACAGTTTTTGATGCAACCCACACGCCAGCGGAGGTAAAAGTCAGGTCCGAAAATGGGCCTCAAAATTGCCACGTCGGAGGAGTTGGCTTTTGCCGGAGCGGGTATGGGATGGCAGGTATGCATCTCGACTGTGCTTTTCGCGGACATACCCCATGACTGTGATTTACCAATACCTGGACTGTGAGAATTTTCATATGGGGTTTGCCAGGATCCGTTGTAAAGAATGTAAGCATGAAAGCCCGGGAGAATGTAAAATGACCTGCCTGACATTGCAAGCCTGAACCCACCTGCCGCCGGGTCTTAAACCGGGAATCCCCGGCCTTGATTGTGAAAGGGTTCGGATAAAGGCGGGCTGACCGCCCAGGTGCCCCGGATGATGGTCCCTTTTCCCGGGCTGCTTATGATATCAAGGTGTCCGTTGCACAACTCGGCCCGTTCGCGCATGGAATCCAGTCCAAGCCCCCGGCTCAGTTCCCTGGAGAAGAGCACCTCGTCCAGGTCAAAACCGATGCCGTTATCCTTGATTTCCAGGACCAGGCTTCCCTGATGTTCAATAAAAGACAGAAAAATACGGTCGCCTTCACAATATTTGGCGGCATTGTTAAACGCCTCCTGGATAATTCTGAATACAGCCGGTTTTAATTGGCCCTCCACCATGTTTTCAACCACATCCACTTTTATTTCCAGGCAGATGTGGCTATAAATAGACCGAAATTCCCGGCAGAACCAGTGAATGGTGACAATGATGCCCAGTTCATCCAGAATTCTGGGGCGCAGTTCCACCTGCATCCGCCTGACATCGGCAATGCTGTCCTTCATAATCTTACTGGCCGACCGGATGGCAGCGGGGATATCCATCTGGGGATTGCCCAGGTTAATCAGAATATTGTCGATGCTGAATTTGACTGCGGTCAGGGACTGGCCGATGCCGTCGTGAAGTTCAATGGCCAGCTGTCTGCGCTCTTCTTCCTGGGTCAGAATCAATTTGGAGGACAGATGCCGCAGCCTGGATTCGGATGCCTGAAGTGCCCCGGATGTCTGTTCTTGAATTTTATGAACCCGGACCAGGCGAAGGTTCTGGTAGGCCATGTCTGACATAAAATTGGCAAAAAGAAACAAGAAACGAGAAATACGTTTAAATTCAGAACTAGTCATCACCGGTACCTCGTAATAAGCAGCAATAAATTCATCGGGGTCTGCCCCGATCTCCCCGGCGTACCTGCGCAGTTTTTCGTTATTGACATGCTTTGTGAGGCGCACCTGTCCGACCAGCCAGTTGGCCACATGTTTTTCATCGATAAGAATACTGGCACCACAGTCCCAGAGTCCGGCACTCAGGCAAGGTCTCAGGGTGGGACCCTTGGTATTGGGTTTGCCGATATATGCATCCGAGTGGATACAATTGGCAAGCCCTTTAGGGGTTTGTCGGATGATCTTATCGCACAGGGTGCAAAAATTGCTCGGCTGGGTAATGGGCCGGCCGTCGGGCATGGTAATGATGGAGGCCACATTGGTGGCACTGGTAAAGATGTCCTGGATCTTTTCAAGTTCCTCAATGGTAAAAAGATCGGTGAACTTGATATCATCAACCTTGAGCCCTTCTTCTTTCCGATTCTGTAAAGCTGGCACCCGGGAAGAACTCAGCTTTTGGATGGACGCAAGATTTATCTCCCCCGGCCCGGGATAGGGTGCAATGGGTTTGGGATAGGAAATGGTGGCGTTTTTGATGCTCATCTTTTTTTCATGAAAGATGATTTCAGTATCCTGGTTATTCTGGGGAACAGAAAAGGTTGCCATTCGGTCCGGGCCCAAGCGAAAAGCGCTCAAGTTAAACAGGCCGAGAAAATTACCATTGTCCTGGTAGAACACCCCGTGATAGCTCCAGGTTTCACCCGTACTCAAAACTTCCCGGTACCGCTGGGGCACAGGCGAATCCGAAAAATTGGGAAAGGCCTTTTCCAGGGTCTGTCCCTCCAGTGGGCCGTGGTGAATTTTAAACAACCGGTCTGCCGCCGGATTGGCTTTTACAAAGACCAGGCGGTCATCTGGCATCAGTTCAAAGACCCGACATGCCATGGGCAACTGCACTATCAGCCGGTTAAACTCTTCGGGATCGGTATGCATCAGGGTATTTTGCATGGGTAAGTTCATCAGTCCATTGAATTAAGGCGAAAGGCTCAGGCGTTGAGGATAATTCCATTTTTAAGGGCAAAATTGGTGATTTCTCTTGCACTGTGAAGGTCCAGTTTCTTCATCAGGTTGGTCCTGTGTTTGTCAACGGTTTTCGGCGAAATAAAGAGCAAATCAGCAATCTGCTGATTTGTTCCCCCTTCAGCCACCAGCTGAAACACCTCTTTTTCCCTCTGGGTCAGGCAGCTTAAGGGGTCGGTCATCCGGTTGTTATCCGGGTTGATCACGCTGTTGATCATCTGTCCGGAAAGCTCTGAGCTCAAGTATGCCTTTCCGTTCATGATGGTCCGGATGGCCATGAAAAGCTCCTCGGGATCATCCCCTTTGAGCAGGTATCCGTCGGCCCCCTCTTTTAGGGTGGGGATCAGATAGTCCTGGGAGGCGTGCATGGTAATCACCAGAATCTTAATCCGGGTGTTCTCTTTTTTGAGCTGCCGCATGGTGGCCAGCCCGTTCATTTTGGGCATGGACAAGTCCAGAAGGATCAGGTCCGGCAGGCTTTCCCTAACTTGGGAAATGGCTTCCAGTCCGTTTTCCGCCTCTGCCACCACCTTGAAATCTGACTGTGATGAAATCAGGGATTTCAACCCTTTACGGACCAGGGCGTGATCCTCTGCAATCAATATTTTTATAATTTCATTGGGCATGATCAATCTCCTAACCTCATTTTAACTTACGTCCAAGCGCTAAATAACGTAATTTATTTTAAAAGTATAGATCAAAATTATGAAGACAAACTGCCTGTTTTCAAACCCACCCCATATTCGTCTGCCATCCACCCCATTGTTGTCTGCCCGTTCCTGGGGTGAACGGTAAAAAGATTAACGTCCTTTCCCCTGCCAATATGGAGGGGTCACCTGATTGTCATCCCCACCGGTCCTGGGATATTTATCCATTGAGTTAACTGCCCCATGGCCGGGGCCTTTTTATGGGTTTTCACTATTAATTGTATGAGGAGGATTAAGGGATATGGATATTGTAATTCTTTGTTTGGTGGGGTTTGGCGGTGGGGTTACCGGTGCCTGTTTGGGCGGGCTTCCCGCTTTTATATTGACCGGGATTTTTGCCGTGATCGGCGGTTTTTTTGCCCTGGCAGGCCAGCCCGTGGATCTGCTGGGCACCCTGGCCTTTGGCCAGGCTCTCGGTCCCCATGTCTTTTTCAGCGGGGCAGTTCTGGCCGCGGCCTATGCGGGTAAAAAAGGCTATATTAAGGAAGGGGGGAATATCCTTCTTTCCCTGAACGGAACCGGCGAGCCTTCGGTGATGCTCGTAGGCGGATTTTTTGGTATTCTCGGTCTGCTGATCACCATGGGGCTGTCTAAACTAGGTGTCCCCACGGATAATATTGCCTTGTCCGTATTCATATGCGGGGTTATCGGTCGTCTTCTTTTCGGTACCAAAGGGGTGTGCGGCATGTACAGTGACGAAGAAAAAAGGGCCTATATGTCTAGTGGCAAACCGTTCTGGTACAACATCATTCTCGGATTCTGCATCGGCCTGATGTGGGGCGGTGTGGTGGCCTTGTTCAAGACACAGACCACCGCAGATATCACCCCGGTATTTGCCCTGGCCTTTGGTTTTTCTGCCATCTCTCTTATTTTTACCCAGACCGGATTTGATACCCCGGCCACCCATCACATCTCATATCCCGGTGCCCTTGCGGCAGCCATGGCCATATCCGCAGGCGCCTCCCCGGTTGCCGGCGTCCTCATTGGCGGGGTCTTTGCCGGCATCGGTGCCTTTTTCGGTGATGTGGCCGTCAAGGTATTCAACAGCAACTGCGATACCCACATTGATCCGCCGGCAACGGCCATTGCCGTGACTGTGCTGGCCATCAATCTAATTTTTTAGAACCTGATTGCAGACCCCATGGCATCGATTTTGTACACCCCGGATGCCATGGGGTGCACCCTAGGATAAATACGGTTTACCGAAGAACATCTTAACGCTGGCCCGTAACTGCAAACAGGGGGCGGGCCTTATTTACGAATACCCCGGTAGGAAGCTAACATGAACATGACCTTAAACTCCAAAATCTGCAGTGTGCAGACTCGGGCAAAGGGCAATTGACACCCAGGGATTTTAAACATCCCGGATAAGATGAAGGAGAAAATTAAAATGGTTGGAAAAGAAGCACTGGGAATGATCGAGACCAAGGGGCTTGTCGCCAATATCGAGGCAGCCGATGCCATGGTAAAGGCAGCCAATGTCACCCTGGTGGGTAACATGAAAATAGGTTCCGGGCTGGTCACCACAATGGTCCGTGGAGATGTGGGCGCGGTTAAGGCCGCCACGGACGCAGGCGCTGCAGCTGCCGCCAAGATCGGTGAGGTGGTGTCCGTCCATGTGATCCCCAGACCCCATACTGAAGTGGAAATTATTCTGCCCCAGGGCATTGAGCCCGCAACTACCTTGGATTAACCCCGGTATTTTATTTTTTTTGAACAAAGGAGACACGTATGCAGGAAGATATTATCAACGCCGTTATGAAAGAGGTTATGAAACGGGTGGAAACCCCGGAACAGCCCCCTGCCAACCGCCCCAACCCGGCAGAGGCCCTTGCAGCCACATGCAGTGCAGACAGCCTCACCGAATTTGTAGGGGTGTGTGAGCACGGAGAAACCCAGGGGCTGGTCATTGCCAACCTGGATCAGTCCATTCACGAAATCATGGGGTTTGACAAAAAATACCGCTCCATAGGCATCGTGGGTGCCAGAACCGGAGCAGGCCCCCAGCTCATGGCCGCTGACGAGGCCATCAAGGCCACCAACACAGAAATTTTAAAGGTAGAACTGCCAAGGGATACCAAGGGCGGTGCCGGTCATGGCTGCCTGATCATCTTCGGTGCCGAGGATGTATCCGATGCCAGACGGGCTGTGGAAGTTACCCTGGACAACGTGCCCAAGTTCTTCGGTGATGTATATGCAAACGATACCGGGTATCTGGAACTCCAGTACACTGCCAGGGCATCCAAATGTCTGACCACGGTATTTGGGGCACCCGAAGGCAAGGCATTCGGACTGATCCTGGGGGCCCCCGGCGTCATCGGCATGCTCATGATTGATGCTGCCGTCAAATCCGCGGATGTGGATGTGCTGGACTACGGATCTCCTGCCCACGGCACAAGCTTTACCAATGAGGTTTTTATCACCGTATCCGGAGATTCGGGAGCGGTCCGTCAGGCCATCATCGCCGGCCGTGAAATTGGTAAACCCCTGCTCGCAGCCTGGGGCCAGCCCTGTGCCTCCGCCCACGTACCCTATATTTAACACAAAGGAGTATGCCAAATTGCAGAAAAGACAAAAGCGATTCCAGATTCTGGAACAGCGGGCCGTCAGTAAAGACGGATTTATAAAGGAATGGGAAGAGGTCGGCCTGGTGGCCATGGACAGTCCCTATGACCCGGCCCCGGGCATAAAAATAGAAAACGGGCAGGTGGTTGAAATGGACGGGATCCCCTGTGGGGATTTTGACATGATCGATACTTTTATTGCCCAGCACTGCATTGATCCGGAAGTGGCGCCTGAAGCCATGGCCATTGATTCTCTGGAATTTGCCAGAAAATTGGTGGACATCAATGTGACGGGTGCAGAAGTCAAGCGCCTGGTGCCGGGGCTGACCCCGGCCAAAATTCTGGACATTCTCAAAAAAATGAACGTGGTTGAACTGATGATGACCATGCAGAAACTGCGGTGCCGCCGCACCCCTGCCAACCAGGCCCATATCACCAATCTTAAGGATACCCCGGCCCTGATGGCCGCCGATGCCGCCGAAGGATCCTTCAGGGGATTCCAGGAGCTGGAAACCACGGTGGGTGTGGCCCGGTATGCGCCCATGAACGCCATTGCCCTTCTCGTCGGCGGCCAGGTCGGCTGCAGAGGTACTTTGACCCAGTGCGCTGTGGAAGAGGCCATGGAGCTTGAAATGGGGATGAAGGGGTTGACCGCCTATGCTGAAACCGTTTCCGTCTATGGTACGGATCAGGTTTTTGTGGACGGAGACGATACGCCCTGGTCCAAGGCATTTCTGGCCTCCGCCTACGCCTCACGGGGCATCAAGATGCGGTTTACCTCGGGCACAGGCTCAGAGGTTCAGATGGGCTATGCCAATAAAAAGTCCATGCTCTACCTTGAGATCAAATGTATCATGATCACCAAGGGTGCCGGTGTTCAGGGGTTGCAGAACGGCTCCATCTCCTGCATCGGGGTTCCGGGAGCTGTCCCCGGCGGTATTCGGGCGGTTCTGGCGGAAAATGTGGCCACCGTGCTCCTGGACCTTGAATGCGCCTCGGGCAACGACCAGACATTCACCCACTCGCCCATCCGGAATACAGCCCGGATGCTCATGCAGTTTCTGCCCGGCACTGACTATGTCTTTTCCGGATACTCGGGCGTGCCCAACTACGACAATATGTTTGCAGGCTCTACCCATGACTGTGACGACTTTGACGACATGCTGGTGCTTCAGCGTGACCTTCAGTGCGACATGGCCCTGAGGCCTGTCACCGAAGAAGAGATCATTGCCGTTAGGAACAAGGCGGCAAGGGCCATGCAGGCCGTATTCCAGGAAGTGGGATTTCCCGCCATCACCGATGAAGAGGTGGAAGCAGCCACATATGCCCACGGCTCCAAGGATGTTCCCGATCGGAATCAGCCCGAGGACCTGCGCGCCATAGAAGCCTTTATCAACTCCGGCAAGACCGGCCTGGACATTGTCAGGGCCCTTCACAAACACGGATTCACCGATATTGCCGAATCCGTCCTTGGCATGCTCAAACAAAAAGTTTCAGGCGATTACCTGCATACCTCCGCCATCGTTGACGAAAATTTTAATGTCAAGAGTGCCATTAACGACCGCAACGATTACCAGGGACCGGGCACGGGATACCGTCTTGACGGCGAACGGTGGGAGATGCTTAAAAATATTCCCCAGGCCATCAGCCCGGAAGATCTATAGGGAGACCCATGATGAAACTCACAGAAGAGATGCTCAAACAGATCATTACAGAAGTGGTGGGAAAGATGTCCGGGGATACAAAGGTATCCGCACCAACACCTGGCATGGACGGTGACAAGCCGTTGAACCTCATCGAAAAGGGAAATTCTCCCGCCGGCACCAACCCCAAAGAGGTGGTGGTGGCACTGCCCCCGGGATTCGGGATTACCCCCACCAAAACCATTATCGATATTCCCCATTCACGGGTGCTGGCCGAAGTGGCCGCCGGTATTGAAGAAGAGGGGCTGACGGCCCGGTTTGTCAAAAACTACCAGACGGCAGATGTGGCATTTCTAGCCCATTCGGCCGCCCAGTTGAGTGGTTCAGGCATCGGCATCGGCATCCTGTCCAGGGGAACCTCGGTGATCCACCAGAAGGATCTGGCCCCCCTGCAGAACCTGGAACTTTTCCCCCAGGCCCCCCTCATTGAGGCGCAAACCTTCAGGGCCATGGGCAAGAATGCGGCTAAATATGCCAAGGGAGAAAACCCCTCACCGGTTCCGGTGAAAAATGATCCCATGGCACGTCCCAGGTACCAAGGGCTTGCCGCCCTGCTCCATAACAAAGAGGTGGAGTTTCTAAACCCTGAAAAAAAGGTGGTTGAAGTAGTTCAGGGCTGATCCCGGCTGCCACATACCAAGGAGAAAAAAATGGTTAGTTTTACAAAAGATCAGATTGCAGACATCGTAAAAAAAGTCGGGGACGGCACCTCTCCCGAAGCCCTGGAGAACGCTGTAAAAAATGTTCTGACACGGCTTCAGTCCGAAGGGCTTACCCCGTCGTCCACATCTTCGGACACCCCCCTGGATGCCGGTGCGTATCCTTTGGGCATCAAGCGAAAGGACCTGGTCAAATCGGCCACGGGTCGGGGCCTGGATGATATCACCCTGGAGAAGGTTGTTTCAGGGGAAATTCAGTTTGAGGATATCAAGACACGGCCTGAAACCCTGATGCTTCAGGCCCAGATCGCCGAAAGCGTCAACCGCCCCAACCTGGCGACCAACCTGAAACGGGCCGGTGAAATGACCCGGATCCCCGATGCCAGACTGCTGGAAATGTACAATTTTCTACGGCCTTACCGGGCCACAAAACAGGAGATGCTTTCCATGGCCGACGAGCTTGGGCAGCAGTATCAGGCACCGGCCTGTGCCGCGTTGGTTCGTGAGGCTGCAGGGGTGTATGAAAAGAATAATCGGCTCAAAGGGGATCGTTGATCCAGACCCTAAACAGGAGGGGTGAATGCTCATCGCTGGTGTAGATATCGGAAATAATTCAACTGAGGTGGCCCTGGCCAGAATCGGCAGGGATATCGAATTTCTGTCAAGTTCTCTGGTCAGGACCGTGGGACTTAAAGGCACGCTTCGCAATGCCATGTGTGTCATTGATGCCGTGGACAGAGCCATGGCCGCCATTGATCTGACCCGGAACCATCTGGATCTGATTCTGCTGAATAAGGCCACACCGGTCATCGGTGATGTGGCCATGGAAACCATTACCGAAACCATTATCACCGAATCGGCCATGATCGGGCATAACCCGTCCACACCGGGGGGCCTGGGCCTGGGCCGGGGCCTTACCACGGATATTTGCAACCTGGAAACCACAGCCCCCGGGATTGCCTGTATCGCTGTGATCGATGAAACCCTGGACTTTACCGAGGCTGCCCGAATGATCAATTTTGCCGCAGCCAAGGGGGTGGATATCACCGGGGCGATTGTGAAAAAGGATGATGGTGTTCTGATTCATAATCGGTTGGATTCACCCATCCCCATCGTGGATGAAGTCCGGCACATCGATATGGTGCCCCTGGGCATGCCTGCAGCCCTGGAAGTGGCCCGGGTGGGACGGGCCATTGAAAAGCTGTCCAACCCCTATGATATTGCCACCCTCTTTGAACTGACCCCGGACGAAACCCGGCAGATTACGCCCATTGCACGGGCACTGACCGGCACCCGGTCCGGGGTGGTGATCAAGACGCCGGAAGGGGATGTTCAGGAACGCAGAATCCCTGCCGGCACCATTACCCTGGTGGGTGAATCTGCCAGGGAGACTGTGGATGTAGAGATGGGGGCCGACGCCATCATGGAAAAACTGGCCAAGGTGGCGCCTCTACAGGAGATCCAGTCCCAGGCCGGTACCAACGCAGGCGGCATGTTCGAACGGGTGAGAACGGTGATGGCCGAACTTACGGACCAGCCGGTCAGCCTGATTAAGATCCAGGACGTTCTGGCCGTGAACACCCTCCAGCCCCAACATGTGCTCGGAGGACTTGCAGGGGAATTTACAAGGGGCACGGCCGTCGGCCTCGCCGCCATGGTCATGACCCAGAATATTCCCATGCAGCGCCTGGCCGCAAAACTTACCCAGGAAACCGGGGTGACCGTGGAAATCGGCGGAGTAGAGGCTGAAATGGCCATTACGGGCGCCCTGACCACCCCGGGTACAGAACCGCCCCTGGCCATCCTGGATCTGGGCGGCGGTTCCACCGATGCCTCCATTATTCACAGGGACGGTAGGGTACGCTCCATTCACATGGCAGGGGCGGGGGACATGGTGACCATGCTGATCAACACCGAGCTTGGCCTGGATGAACCTGACCTGGCCGAAGATATTAAGCGCCACCCACTGGCAAAGGTGGAAACCTTGTTTCACATGCGCCACGAAAGCGGAGCAGTGGAATTTTTTGATACCCACCTGGATCCGGTTCTGTTCGGACGGGTGGCCATACTGACCGAAAACGGACCCGTGCCCATCCTGCACGATCTGAACCTGAACCAGATTGTGAATGTCCGGCGCAGGGCCAAGGAAAAGGTTTTTGTCCGCAATGCCCTGCGCGCTTTGAAACAGGTAGCCCCCGGCGGGAATATCCGGCTCATCGGATTTGTGGCCCTGGTGGGCGGCTCAGCCCTGGACTTTGAAATTCCGGAGATGATCGCCGATGCCCTGGCCGAATACGGTGTGGTGCTGGGCAAGGGGAATATCCGGGGATGCGAAGGACCCAGAAACGCGGTGGCAACCGGTTTATGCCTGTCAAGGAAAGGAGAATAGCCCATGGGATCTCCCCTGCTGGAAGTAAACCAAAAACCGGCCGTACACCTCTGGGTACTGGGCCCGGTGCCGGATGAATTTATTGGGGCATTGGAAAACGGCCTGGAAGAGGAGGGCATTCCCTGTGAACGCCGGGAAAATGCCCCCGGGGATATGGTCCTAGCCGCAAGCCGGGCCGCCAGATCCTCCCGGATCAATGTGGGACTTGCCATCGGCGCCGGACCAGACGGGATGCTCACTGCGGTGCTCCACCACAGGGACCTGGCCCAAGCGCACCCCCTGTTTAAATTGTCCACCCGGGAATTGGGCTTAACCGCCCTTTACCGGCTGGGACAGAATGCTGCCAGGCTGGTCAAGGGCAATCCCTTTATAATGGACACGGCACCCGGCATAAAACAGACACAAGCATAACATTTTTAGCGAGTAATCCCCGGGTTTATCTCCGGGAGAAAGGGATACCAATGAAAAAAATTAAAAGCATCGGCATCATCGAAACCTTAGGCATGGTCGGGGCAGTGGAAGCTGCGGATGCGGCTTTGAAGGCGGCCAATGTCAGCCTGCTGGGGTATGAAATCAATGGAGGCGGCTACGTGGCCATTAAACTGACCGGAGATGTGGCTGCCGTAAACGCTGCCGTGTGTACCGGCGCAGCCACGGCAAAACGAGTGGGCTATCTTGTGGGCACCCGGGTGATCGCCCGCCCGGACCATCAGGTGATTAATACGGCCATACGGACCCCGGATAATGTGCCACCGTTCCCCTGCCCTGAAAAACCAGACCCTGATAAACCAGACCCTGATAAACCAGACCCTGATAAACCAAACCCTGATAAACCAGGTTCGGATAAAACAAAGTCTAAAACATCAGAGCCTGATAAACCGGAACCTGGTAAGCCAGCCCTGAAAATCACAAAGGAAAAGCCTGACCCTGTAGATCCCAAGCCCAAGGTATCTGATTCCAAAACATCTGCTCCCAAGGCATCTGTTTCCAAAACGATGGCAAAGCCGGAAATAACGGAAACACCCAAGGCTGCTGCAGAAAAACCAGCAGCCAAAAAATCGGGACAACCGGCATCCGGAGACAAAAAAGGATCTGGAACCGGGAAAAAAACCACGGGCAAACCTGCCCCCAAAAAATAGGAACTGGTTTTGGATAACCTTCGTACATATGCATTCATTGATAGGCTTCAGCCCCAGCTTGCCGGGGTGGTGGCTGCCAGCGCCCCCGGCTTTTTGCCCGTGGGCGGGGAATCCGCCCTGGTGGTGGAAGTCCAACCTGGCATTTTAATCAACCAGGCCATTGACCTGGCATTGAAGGCCAGCCCCGTACGCCTGGGCAAATCTTTTGTGGAGCGGTACTTCGGATATATGCAGATCCATTCGGCCTCCCAGGAGGATGTGCGCTACGCCGGCGGGGCCGTATTAAAGGGACTGGGATTTTCAGAAGACCAGAAGGTCAGGCCGTCGGTCATCAGCGCCCAGATCATTCAAAAGATTACCCCCCACCATGCCCAGATGATGAATGTGTACAGAAACGGATCCCTGTTACTGCCCGGCACAGACCTGTTCACCCTGGAATGCGAACCGGCCGCCTATATTTTTTTGGCCGCCAACGAGGTGGAAAAACAGGGAAATATCACCCTGGTGGATTGCAACGAAATCGGGGCCGCCGGACGACTGTCCGTATCCGGCACCCCGTCCGAAATTACCCAGGCGAAGAAAGCCGCCATATCCGCCCTCAATGCAGTGTAAAGGAGAGATAATAACCAATGAAATCCATTAACCCTATTATCAAAGAATTCAGGGACAGCCTCTCGCTTAAAAGACCGGCAGATCCGGGCAGACCGCTCTGGGCCGGGGTGGACCTGGGCACGGCCAATATCGTCACCGCCGTGGTGGACCGGAACGGCCGCCCTGTTGCCGGAGTGACCACCCGGTCGGAGGCTGTGGTTCGTGACGGCCTGGTATTTGATTATATGGGGACCATGAAAATTTTAAAATTTCAGGTGGATAGGCTCAGGTCCAAGGGATTTGATATCATGAATGCTGCCGCAGCTTTTCCCCCGGGTACCATGGGGCGGAACCGGCAGGCCTTTGGCCATATTTTAAACGGTGCCGGACTTGAAGCCGTCAGCCTTGTGGACGAACCCAGCGCAGCCGCCCTGGTTCTGGGTATAGAATCCGGGTGTGTGGTGGACATCGGCGGGGGCACAACCGGTATTTCCATCCTGAAAAATAAGGAGGTGATCTACACCGGGGACGAACCCACGGGCGGCCATCACCTGGATCTGGTGATTGCAGGCAGCCTGGGCATCTCCATTGAAGAGGCCGAGGCCATGAAAAATGATCCCGTCCACCAGCCCATGCTGATCTCCATTGTACAGCCGGTCTTTGAGAAGATGGGGGCCATTGTTAAGGCACACACCGCCATCCACCAGCCTGAAAAAATTTTTCTTGTGGGAGGCACCTCAAGCTTTCCCGGGGCAGACCGGATAATTGCCCGGGAAACCGGGCTTCCTGTGTTCCTGCCGGTGGACCCTCTTTTGGTAACGCCTCTGGGAACGGCCTTACATGCGGCATTTCATGCAGGCGCAGAACAAAAGGAGGCAGCCAATGGTTGATTTGACCGATCAATCAAAATTAGACCCGATACAGATTCGCCGTCTGGTTCAACAGGTGCTCTTTGCCGTTGCCAGGGCCTGCAGGGCCCCGGAATCTGATCAGTATGTGCTGGCCGTATTTACCGGTGCTACTGCAGGGCTCACCCGGGCCCTGTCCGGGCTGGAGCATCTTATGCTCAACGGTGTGATGCTCCGGGTTCTCATGAGCGAATCTGCCGACCATCTCTACGGAGATGTGGTGAATAAACGGCTGATGGCATGGCCCAACGCCCGGACCATGGATAAAAAAAACTGGATCGGCCAGGTTCAAAAGAGCATGGGGGTGGTGGTGCCCATGCTCAGCGTGGCATCTCTATCCCGGGTCTGCACCCTGACCCCGGATACCCCGGCCGCCAATATCATTTTCCATGCGCTGTCCATGGGTAAACCCGTTACCGCAGCCATAGACGGGGCAGCGCCTGGATCTGCCGACCGCAGAATTCTGGGCCTTGACCAGGGCTCCCCTGCCCTTGCCCAGGCCCTGGCCGACCGGCTGATCAGGTTTGCCGATTTTGGTGCAAAGCTGACCTGGAGCCGGGATCTGGGCAGGGTGGCCCTGGGAGCCATTGAACCCTGTGCCCCCCCCCTGCAGGCGAGCCTGGCCAGGCCCAAAACCTTTGTCACAGCTACAAAACCTGTATCAACAGCCCCCCCGGTCCGCCTGGTTGATGCGGGCCTGATCAAACAGGCACGGACAAACGGCAGGCCTGTCCAGGCTGTTGCCGGTGCCGTGATCACCCCCCTTGCCATGGAACTGGCAAGGGGCTGGGGAATTGAAATCAATTTTGCCAACCCGTTGACGGCGTTAACCCTAATTGGAAAGGACAAACCATGGTAATCGGAGAAGTTATCGGCACTGTTGTGGCCACCAGCAAGCATGAGCTTCTGGTCGGCAGTAAGATCCTGGTGGTACAGGTTGTGACCCCCGACGGGTCCTTTGTGGAAGGCCGGCAGATGGTGGCGGTGGATACGGTGGGTGCCGGCACGGGAGAACGGGTAATCCTTACCACGGGTTCCAATGCCGCCAAGGCCTGTGAAACCGATCGGGTACCCGTGGATGCTGCCATTATCGGCATTATTGACAACATTGATCTGAATTAAATAAGGAAACGGTTATGAGTATTTACACGGGTAGCGGTGACAAAGGCAGCACCAGCCTGCTCTCCGGAGAAAGAGTCTTCAAAGTTGATTCCATGGTGGAGGCCTACGGCACCCTGGACGAACTGACAGCCCAGCTTGGTATCTGCCGGGCCCTGATCAAAAGTCAAAAAATATCCGCCCCCTTTGCCGATTTTATCCTGAATATCCAACGGCAATTGTTCAGGGCCGGGATGCAGCTATCCAGCTTGCCCGAATACTGGAACAAGCTTTCCGATCCCATCACCGGGGAGGATGTCTCGGACCTGGAAAATACCATGGACGACATGGAACAGGCCTTTGGCATGCCCTCATTTTTTGTCAGCCCGGGACAGACCCTTACCGGGGCCAGTCTTCATTTGGCCAGGACAGTTTGCCGACGGGCGGAAAGACGGACCCTGACCGCGGCAGGGGACACCCCGGGATACGAGATCATCCTCCAATATCTTAACAGGCTTTCCGACCTGCTTTTTTCAATCTCCTGGGCTGTGGAAACCCGGATTCTCATCAAAGAGGAATTGTCCCATGGAAACAACCCGATACATTGATAATGACCTGTGCCGGATTCTTGCCCGGATTGCCAGGGACAAGGCCATTGAGATCAAGATTCCCATGGTCATTGCCTTTGCAGATGCCAAAGGAGACCTAGTCCATTTCCAGCGCATGGAACAGGCCCTGCCCGTCAGCACGGATATTGCCATGAATAAGGCCTTTACCGCGGCCGGCCTTCGCACCCCCACCCATCGGCTAGGGCCCTTGACCGAGCCCGGCCAAAAATTATACGGCCTGCAACTGACCAATAAAGGAAGAATCGTTATTTTCGGCGGCGGTTTTCCCCTTAGCCTGAACAGCGAGATCATCGGGGCCATCGGCGTCAGCGGCGGGTCTGTGGACCAGGACATGGCTGTTGCCAGGGCAGCGGTGGAGGCCCTGGGTCGGATGGAAACCATGGCTGCAATACTGGAACCCATGCTGCCGCCTTCAATTACCGACTTTTCCAGCCTGGTGCAAAAGGCCGGGTCCATGGAGATGACCAACAACATCAGCCCCGATATTTTAGAAGGGGCTTTATCCCTGATACACAAAATCACAAATAATTACCAGCCCTGCGGGGCGGGTGGAGCGGGCGGTGACGGCCCGGAACAAAGGAGAAGATATGAACGAAAATGAAACGGCATTGGAAGAGATGATTACCAAGGTGTTCATGGAAATGGTGGATCAGAAAGACAACAACCCTTCAGGGTGCAACGGGTTATTCGAGACCATTGACCAGGCCGTGGCCCAGGCCAAGGCCGCCCAGAAACGCCTGGTTTCCCTTTCCCTTGAAAAACGGGAAGTTATTATCAGTGCCATCCGAAGGGTCACCCTGGAGAAAAATGAAAAATGGGCCAAGGCCACGGTTAGCGAAACCGGCTACGGCCGGGTCGAGGACAAAATCCAGGAAAATATTCTGGCGGCCAACAAAACCCCGGGCACCGAAGACCTGGAAGCCTGGGCCAAGACCGGTGACAATGGGCTGACCCTGGTTGAATACGGCCCCTATGGGGTTATCGGTGCCATTACCCCCACCACCAATGCCACCGGCACCCTGATCCACAATACCATCTCCATGCTGGCCGGAGGAAATACCGTGGTCTATAACGTTCACCCCGCAGCCGTGAACATCAGCATCGATGTAATCAAGACCCTGCACCAGGCGATCGTTGAAAACGGTGGTCCGGAAGGCTGTGTGGCCATGGTCACAAGTCCGACCATGGATACGGCCTCAGAACTCATGGCCCATAAGGATATTAATCTGCTGGCGGCCACAGGCGGTCCCGCCGTTGTCCGGGCCGTGCTTTCCTCGGGTAAAAAAGCCATTGGTGCCGGGGCCGGTAACCCGCCGGTTCTGGTGGATGAAACCGCCTGCATCCGCAGGGCCGCCCAGGACATCATCGATGGCCATTCCATCAATAACAACATCTTTTGCATTTCCGAAAAAGAGGTGATTGCCGTGGATGAAATTGCCGACAATCTGCTCAAATTCATGGCAGAGACTGGCAAGGCCGCCCTTCTGACCCCTGACGAAGCCCAGAAGGTAACCCAGACCGTTACCAAGGGCGAGGAGGTGAACAAAAAATTTGTGGGCAAAAATGTCTGTGTGATCCTGGAAGCCGCCGGCATCACCCGGTTTGCCGGCAACAATGAGCTTCGCTGCGCCGTTTTTGAGGCGGACCGGAACCATCCGCTGGTCTGGATTGAGCAGTTGATGCCAATACTGCCCCTGGTCCGGGTCAAGGATGTCTGGGAGGGTATTGACCTGGCCGTTGAAGTGGAACAGGGCAACCGCCACACGGCCATGATGCATTCCACCAATGTGGAGCATCTGACCGCCATGGCCCGGGTCATCGAAACCACCATATTTGTCAAGAACGGTCCTTCTTATAACGGGATCGGTTTCGGCGGGGAAGGCCATACCACCTTCACCATTGCCGGTCCCACCGGAGAGGGCATCACCTCGGCCAGATCCTTCTGCCGGCTTCGGCGGTGCGTCTTGAAAGATTCGTTCAGGATCGTTTAAGTATAATTTTTTGTAAAAGGATACAGTCATGACGCAATCCCAGCATCTTCTTGTGGAAAAAATCCGGGCCGCCGGCGTTGTCGGCGCCGGCGGAGCCGGGTTTCCCACCCACGTAAAAATGAATGCCAAGGCTGACACCGTGCTTATCAACGGTGCCTCCTGCGAACCCCTGCTCTGCGCGGACATCCATCTGATGGAAACCTGTGGCCAGGATATCATCAAGGGCCTTGGGTTGGTCATGGATGCGGTGGGGGCCCCAGGGGCCATGATCGGCATCAAGGCCAAACATGAACATACCCTGGCAATACTGGAAAAACTCCTGGCCGACCCCATCCTCACGGAAAAACGGCGGATTTCCATCTTTAAGATGAAAGATTTCTATCCCGGGGGAGACGAGCATGTTTTGGTCAACGAGGCCACCGGACGTATTGTTCCCCAGGGGGGGATCCCCCTGGAGGTCGGGGTGGTGGTCTCCAACGCTGAATCCATGTTCAACATTGCAAAGGCCTGGGATGGCAAACCTGTGACCCACCGGACCCTGAATGTGGCCGGAGAAGTTGTGCGCCCCATTGTGGTCAGGGTTCCTGTGGGCACCCCGGTCTCCCATGTGCTCAAGCTTGCCGGCGGCATGAAGCGGCCGGACTGCCGGGTTATTGACGGCGGCCCCATGATGGGCCGGGTTCTGGATAATCCCACTGCCGCCTATGTGAGCAAGACCACCTCGGGACTCATTGTCCTGCCCCGGGAACACAACGTTATCCAGGGAAAAATTGCAGATATTGAACGGCTCATGCGGGTGACCCGCCTTGCCTGCTGCCAATGCTCCCTGTGCACCGACCTTTGCCCGAGGAACCAGCTGGGGCATAACCTGCAGCCCCATTTAATCATGCGGTCCCTGGCCCTGCCCGGAGATCACCCGGTAAGAGAACAGGCCCTGCTTTGTTCGGAATGCGGGATCTGTGAAAAATGGGCCTGTCCCATGGGTCTTTCCCCCAGGGAGGTGAACCGGGCCATCAAACAGCAGCTCAAAATCCGGCCCAGTGAGGTGGGAGGGGCAAACCTGGCCCGTCATCCCTATACCGACTTTCGGCGGGTGCCGGTGAAACGTCTCCTGGGCCGGCTGGACCTGCTGCAGTACGATGTTCATCCCGCGCCAATGGCTGATCCGGCAGACCCGGACCAGGTGGGGCTTTACCTTGGCCGGCACATTGGTGCCCCTGCCAAGCCTGTTGTGGCCAAAGGGGAGGTTGTAACCTTGGGCCAGGTGGTGGGTGAAATTCCGGAAAAGGCCCTTGGGGCCCGGGTTCATTCTTCAGTTCAAGGCCGGGTTATTGCCGTGGATTCAGAAAAAATTCTTGTAAAAAAGGAGAAGGTCAATGTTTAAATCAATGGGGCTTGTGGAGTTGAACAGTGTTGCCAGGGGTATCCAAACCGCCGACGACATGGTCAAGGAGGCCAATGTGGAACTGGTTCTGGCCCGGCCGGTCTGCCCCGGACGCTACCTGATTATGGTGGCCGGTGAACCCTCAGCCGTCAAACGGTCCGTGGACAAGGGAATGCGCATTGCAGACCATTTTATGGCAGACCATTTTGTCCTCACCCATATCCATCCCGATGTCTTTCCGGCCATCAGCTCGGCCACGGTTATACCCCAAATCCAGGCACTGGGGGTGATTGAGACCTATTCTTCATCTTCGGCCCTGGCCGCAGCGGACAAGGCGGTCAAAGCCGCCAGCGTGGACCTGATCAGCATCCGCCTGGCCACGGGGCTTGCCGGCAAGGCCGTGGTGGTGGTCACCGGACGGCTCGGCGCGGTTCAGGCGGCCGTGGAAGCCGGCTGCCAGGCCATTAAAGAATCCGGACTCCTTCTGGCCAAGGCAGTGCTGGCCTCGCCGGGCCGGGAAATCAAAAAACAAATTTTAATGTAACAGGCAATTATTATGATCGATCTGGACAAATTATTGGATGACCAGCTGAACCGGATGCTTTGTGCCCCGGATGCCGTCAAACCCGTCATTGTATTTCCCGAAGCCAATGATCCGAGAATTATCTCAGCCGCCTCTGAGCTTGTGAACCAGGCCCGGGTGGTACTCATCGGCGATATGGAAGAGGTCCGGGCCCTCTGTGATTACAAAAGCGCCGCGCTTGCCTGTCCCAGGGACCGTTTTTTCTCCCGGATTCAAGTGGTGGACCCGGCCCAAAGCCCGCTTAAAGAGACGCTTGCCCAGGGCCTGGAACAAGCCTCCAAGGGCCGTAACTGGGCCATGGGTCCAAAAGAGGCCCAAAAAAAAATCCTGAACCCGGTATTTTTCGGGGCCATGCTGGTCCGCAAGGGATACGCCGATGCCTGCCTGGGGGGGGTGGCCAACTCCAGCAAGGATTTTCTGGCCCCCTGCCTGCGCATCATCGAATTTTCGGGCACGGCCTTTGAGATGGGCCTGTTCTGCCTGCCAAAACAGGAAAATCCCTTGTGGGAAAATAATGTGGTCATGTTCGCCGATGTGGCCCTGAATCTTACACCCACGCCCAGACAATTGTCGGATATTGCCGTGGATGCCTGCAAAACCCTGAGGGACATCTTCCCGCCGTCGGTACTTTCCGGGGTGAACGGCGCAATGATTTCTTACTCCACCAAGGGCAGCGGCCAGGGTCCCACCGTGGAGACCATCCGTTCGGCCGAACCCATGGCTTCCCAGAAACTGGCTGCCCTGCAACACACCGACCCGGCCTATGAAGATATCAGCATCACAGGGGAACTGCAAATTTCAGTGGCTGTATCCCGGGAAGCGGCCCAGGTCAAACTGAAAAACAAGTTGGATGAATTCCAGGGTGCCGGCAAAGCCAACGTTCTCATCGTGCCCAACCTGGACCAGGGTAATACCCTTTACCACCTTTTTAACACCCAGTATCCCGATGCCCAGAGTTCTTTGATCATGGGAGGGATGGACGGCCAGGTTTTGGATTATTCCCGGGGCTCCAGCCTGGGCCAGGTGGTCCGAGGGGCAAAGCTGCTGCTGCTGACCCGGATCAAGAGCCCTAAACCTTTGGTTCGAACCTCTCCTTTATTTCCAAGCCCCAGAATACTGACCATTAACCCGGGGTCTGTCTCCACCCAGGTGGCGGTGTTTGACGGCGAGGCAGCACTCCTGAATACAATTATCGAGCATCCTGAATCCCAAACATGTTCCAGTCCTGCCCGGGACGCTGACCTGTGCCTGGCCGAGGTGATCCGTATCCTGGAAAAAAATCATCTGGATCCGGCCGGCATGGCCGTGGTCATGTCCCGGGGGGGCATGCTGCCTGACCCCGCCCCTGGCACCTACCGGATCACCCCGGATCTGCTGGCGGCACTTGAACGTGAACCGGTGGTGGATCATCCCGCTAACCTGGGCGCCTTCATGGCCTGGGAGATTTCAGGCAGGGGAAAGGTACCGGCCTTTATCGTGGACTGCCCCACCATTGATGAACTGACACTCGAACACCGGCTCACCGGGATCAAGGGCATTGAAAAAACCCCGGTATGGCACGCCCTGTCCCAGCGCCAGGCCACCCGGATGTATGCGGATATGGTCAATGAACGGGTCCGCAACCTCAATCTAATCGTGGCCCATCTGGGATCGGGCATCTCCATCGGCTCCCATGCCAAAGGACAATGCATCAACGTTGAAAACGCCATCTTTGACGGCCCCATGGGACCATCAAGGGTGGGGACACTGCCGGCAGAAGCGGTGATAGAGATTTGTTACGCTGGGCTGGACAAAAATGTGGTAAAAAAATTATTCAGCGCCGCAGGCGGAGTTTACAGCTATTTTGGCACCCATGACCTGAGAGATATCCAGGATAAAATCGACGAAACTCCTGAAACCCGCCAGGTCATGAACCTGCTGGCCTCGGGCATTGCCTCCAAGATCCTGGCCCGGTTGTCGGATTTTTATCCGGAGCCTGCCGATCAGATCATCCTTACCGGTCGGCTCTGCCTGTCGACCCCGCTTTTGGACAGGATAATAGAAAAACTCACCCTGGTAAGCAGCCATATTACCGTTTTCCCCGGATCACTGGAGGCCCAGGCCCTTCGGGATGCCGCCATGCGGCTTTATACGGATATGGACACCCCCCGGCAATGGGAACCCCCCGGCCTAAACAATAAAAAAGAGATCAGATGAAGATACTTGTGATTAATTCAGGGAGTTCCTCCCTTAAGTATAAACTGTTTGACATGACAAGGGCCCGGGTGATCTGCTCAGGCCTTGCCGAGCGCATTGGAGACAAGGGTGCTTGTCTGGCCCACACCCTGAACCCCGGGACTGAGTCCGAAAAAAAAATCCGAATGACCCGGGCCCTGGAATCCCATACCCAGGCCATTGAAATGGTGGCCCGGCTTCTCATGGAAGGAGACAATCCTTTGGTTTCTTCTCCCGAAGATCTGACCGCCATCGGCCACCGGGTGGCCCAGGGCGGAGAGACCTTTAAGGAGAACTGCATTGTGGATGATGTGGTGATCCGGGGTATCCGGGAAAACATTGTCCTGGCCCCCCTGCACAACCCTGCCAACCTTGCCGGCATCCAGGCAGCCATTGAACGGTTTCCTTCTGTACCCTCGGTGGCCGTCTTTGACACCCAGTTTTCCAAAGACCTGCCTGACTATGCCTTCCGCTATGCTCTGCCCGAGGCCTTTTACAAGACCCACAAAGTCCGGCGCTACGGATTTCACGGCACCTCCCACAGGTTTGTCACCCGGCAGCTGGCAGGGCTGATGGATAAACCTCTCGCCCGGCTGAACAATATTGTCTGCCACCTGGGCAACGGCAGTTCAGTGACCGCCGTACAAGGGGGGATCTGCCGTGAGACCTCCATGGGCATGACCCCCACGGCCGGCCTGATCATGGGGACAAGATGCGGGGACATTGACCCCTCCCTGCCCTGCTATCTGGCCAAAAGCATGAACCAATCCGTTGAGGGGGTCCAGAACATCCTGGACCGGGAGAGCGGGTTTGCCGGCATCTGCGGCATGGGTGACATGAGGGATATCCACAAGGCCATTGCAACGGGAGACGACCGGGCTCGCCTGGCCTTTGAGATGCTCTGCCACGGGATCAAAAAATATATCGGTGCCTACTTTGCCGTCCTGGGCCGGCTGGACGCCATTGCCTTTACCGCAGGCATCGGGGAAAACGATGCGGCTGTCCGGGCCAAAAGCCTTGAAGGCCTGGAACCCATGGGCATTGTCCTGGATTCAAGGGCCAACGCAGCCACAAGGGGAAAATCCGGTCTGATCAGCACGAAATACAGCCCGGTCCAGGTCTGGGTGATACCCACAAATGAAGAACTGGAAATTGCCAATGCCTGCAAGGCCCTGGTAGCCTCCTGACTGGCAACCCCAAAATATCTTCCAACGCTTTAGCCAGCAGCTTTTGCCGATCTCCAGCAAACCTCATTGCCCGCTTCCGGTTGCAAAGGGATAAAACGCGATAGAACCAGTGAGACAACCGCCAACCCGGCCCCGGTTACAAAAACAGCAGCCGGTGAAATGATCCAGAGCCCCCCATAGACTGCAGGCAGAACAACAGCGGCAATGTGGTTGATGGTGAATGAAACACCGGCAGTGGGCGCCATATCCTTGGGATCTGCAATCTTCTGGAAATAGGTCTTCATGGCAATGGCCATGGAGAAAAACAGGTGGTCCAAAATATAAAGACCCACAGCCACCCATGGGTTTTGGACGATGGCATATCCGAGGAAAATAATGATCAGGCCTATATATTCAACGGTCAGGGACCTACGTTCTCCCCATTTTCCGATCAGTTTCCCGATCCTGGGGGCACAAACCATATTCAATGCCCCGTTTATGAAGAAGATAATGGAAATTGCTGAGGCATCAAAACCGAATTTCTCTACCATAAGAAAGCCGGCAAAGACAATAAAAATCTGACGGCGGGCGCCGCTCAGGAACTGAAGTGCATAAAACAGCCAATAGCGTTTACGCAGGATAATCTTTTTATGCTGCTCGACTTTTTGCGGAAAGTGGGGGAAAGCCAGCCAGCAGAAGACAGCGACTGTCACCGTGGCCCCGCCACTAACCAGGTAGACGGTTTCCATGGAGATCTGAAAAATATCCAGCATCAGCCAGACCAGACCAAAGGCGATCAGTGAAGAAAAAGACCCGATGGCGACCATGCGCCCCATGTTATGGGCGGCATTGGACTTTTCAAACCATTGCAGCTGCAGCGACTGGTTGACCGTTTCATAATAGTGAAACCCGGTGGACATCAATACAGTGGTCGCATAAAGCCCGACAGCGGAAGGAAAATATCCGGTAATTGCCGTCCCTATACCTAGCAGCATCAGAGAAACCACTGCCAGCGTCTGTTCCCGCATTAATACCAGAATAAATACAACGGCAAATGCTAAAAACCCGGGGATTTCACGTAAGGATTGGAGAATACCGATCTCCACCCCGGTAAAGTTGGCCTGTTCAATGGCAAAATTATTCAGCAGGGCCTGCCAGGTACCAAAGGCCAACGGCATGGCCGCAGCCATTATAAACAACAAAATTCCTGGACGATTCCATCTGGGGGACATGCTTTTTTCCTTTACAACGGGTCAACGAATACTGACTCAATAACGACCTACACTTTAAAATAAATTAATAATGTCGTATATACACGCATATGACAAAAAATATCGCAAACAAGACACCTGTTTCCACCTTTACACCATTTAAAGTGGATGACGGCGTAGAGATCAAACGACTGGAAGATATTCCGCGTGACATGACGCTCAGGCAGGGCGTACGCCAGAAGGGAATGGAAATTGCCCCTCATTCCCATGACTGGGGACAGCTTCTTTATGCTTCCAGCGGCGTCATGCAGGTCATGGCCGAAGGTTCCATCTGGGTCATCCCGCCCCAGCGGGCCGTCTGGATACCACCCGGGACGGTTCACGGCATAAAAAATATCCACACCGTCACCCTGCGCAATGTGTATTTCGCCCCCCATGTCATTGACGGGTTACCCACCTGCTGCCAGGTCATGGCGATTACCCCTTTGATGCGTGAACTGATTGCCGAAGCAGTTACCTTCCCTCCCCTCTATGATCCAAACGGTATTGAAGGACGTATCTGCCGGCTGATACTGGACTGTCTGAAAACCTCCCCCGTCGCCTCTTTACACCTGCCTGTGCCGGATCAGGGTCCTATTCAGGAAATAACCGGCTACCTTAAGGAACACCCAAGTGACAAAGCAACGCTGGAAGATTGGGCAAACCGCCTGGCCACTACACCCAGAACGCTTGCACGCAACTTCAAGAAACAAACCAACATGACTTTCGGCCAATGGCGCCAACAGGCCAGGCTGCTTGAAGCGCTCAGTCGTATAGCCGATAACCAACCGATCTCCCACATCGCTCAGGACCTTGGCTATTCCTCCCAAAGCGCCTTTAGTGCAATGTTCAAAAAAGCCCTAGGGGTTACACCCGGAAGTTATTTCAATAACAGGTGAATGTAGGATATATCATTCATTTTTGATCATAAATTTCTGTTTTATAATTTGTATCATTTTTTCCTTTGGCAGGGGGTTTTGCTTTAATTTTTGTTTTTTTTCTTTGAGAAGTCGCTTGCCATCCCGGAGCTTGCCCGGGTAATATAGCTACCATTGTCTGATTTTTTTTCAATTGATTTATCGGGAAAATTTGTATATGGAATAAAAGATTACTTTTCCTAGGATCTTATCCTGTCTATATCCATGTAATCAATCGTTCAAAGTGGGTCCCAATTTCAGAGGTGATGATCCTATTCTTTTCTTAAAATTCTTCTGATCGGCTATCCGCGAATATCTCCTTTGGTAAAAAAAACCGGGACCTTGAGTATAACATTTTTCTATATCAAAAAAACACAGAACTGCCCTCTTTTTGCGCAAAAAAAAGGGAGTAAAAAAAATCAATGTAAACAACGGGAGGTTTTACTATGAAAGTTGCATATACAACAGTGTTGAATGACGGTAATCATAATGGAGGTTCTGGGATTTCCGAGACAACTAAAAAAGGAACCGGTATCTATTTTATATCCTATGACACACCATTTGCCTCATCGCCCGGGGTTAGCTCAACGCCTTGGGGTTCAGGATTTCTGTGCTCGGTGAATATTATGGCCGAAAATATGTGCGAAGTTTTGGTTACTGACCTGAAGGGCAATCCTATCGATTGCGGTTTTGCCTTCCTTGCTGTTGGAGATTAACCAACCCATTGGAAGGCTCATAAAAAGGGGTTCTAATTGCCCCCATTATAGAATCAGATAAAACTATCTTATTTTTGCGCAAACAGAGGGCAGTTCGTTATTTACCAAATAATAAATCCTCCAAAAATTGATAATCAAACAAATATCAGAGGAGTTTGAATAATGAGTTGCTTGAAATCCTCACCCTTCACGTCTATTAAAATATCTCAACCACCGACAACCGTCATGCCCTAGTTGCACATGGTGGATCGGCCAAGTTCAATGCCTATTCTGGAGAATTGCTTTTCCTGGCGATAAAACCGAAGGGCGTCTGCATATGTGGCGGTTAAAATATGGGATAGAAATCATGGGTTGCGATTCTTTTCGGAATAATCTGATCCGGCATCCGAGCACATTCATCCTCGACACCACCACAAATTTTTGCCGGTATATTTATAACCAATATTCCGGATAACCCTGACTTTGGCCGAAATATTTTAAAATTTCGGCAGTTGGATACTTTACCTTTGGTAAATTAATAGAGGTTATAGGACATTTTTAGAGTCTATAAAAAAGTTGAAACGAAAAGATGGGATCGCTTGGCAAAACCTTGTCAGAATATAGATTATATTAAGTGTATTAACAATACTGCTCGAGTATGAATCGACTGTAAAAGTATAATCAATAAAACAAAATTCAAATAAATACCGCCGTGAAAAGAATCCGCAAAATTAGGATTAGTATAATAAAGTTCCCTCTTCGACATGGGCAAAAGCATTTTTGAAATAAATATAACGTATTTACAGAATTATCTATCACACCTTACAAGGTTTGATATGGCAAGGAGGAGTTGTTGTTTGTTTAGTTGTTTCTTTGGTTATCTTAAAACATCTTTCACTATTTTTAACAATTCTTTCCGGTCAAAGGGTTTTGTAAGGCTGGCAACCGCCTTGGGGATGGCATATTCATTACCGGACATTCCGCTGATGACAATGACGGGAATATTTTTCAAATGCGGGTCCTGGGCCAGCTTGCTGTAAAATCTCGTTCCCCACTCCCCGGGCATTTCCAAATCCAGGGTGATCAAATCAAAGTGTTCCAAATTGACAATCTCCAATGCTTCCTGGGCATTTTCCGCAACAACGCTCCCATAGCCATTGTCATCAAACAAATTGGTCAAATACTTTCGAATGGTGGGGTCATCATCAATTATGAGAATTTTTTTCATTTTCTTCTCCGTCTGGTTCAATCTTGTTTGGTTCAATCTTATTTGGTTCATCTTGTTTGTTCATATCTATTACTTATTAATGCACAAAACAGGACAGCCGGCCCGAAGAATCACCTGTTTAATGGTGCTGCCAAGTTCATCGGTTTCAGATCCCGGGTTTTGGGAATCCTGTCCCATGATGATCAGATCTGCATATTTTTCCCGGGTATACTTTACAATCTCGATATAGGAATTGCCTTCCCAGACTTCGATTGAATACTTTTCAACCCCTTCCATTTTTGAAACATATTTTTTCTTAAAAAAACGAAGTTTCTCCCGGCGGCGTTCTTCTATGGTATCTTGCTTAAAAATTTCAGATTCAGGGGTAAGACTCATATTCTGGGCATGGAATATATGCAATTCACAGCCTGTATTCTTTGCCATTTTACAGACAAACTCAAAGGCCTTATCCGATGATTTGGAAAAGTCCGTGGCAAAAACCACGTTTGAAATAGAACCCCAGAAAGATGCAGCCGCGCGATTAACAATCAACACAGGACAAAGGGAGGATTTTACAACTTTTTGGAATGTAGATCCGGCAGTTTCCACCTCATTTTCAAGACTGGCTTCCCCCCCCGCACTGACACCCATCACAAGAAGATCTGGTTTACTGCTTTGAATCTCTCCTAAAATCTCATGGTGGGGATCGCCCAGGGCTATTTTTATTTCAACATAGTTGGCTTTGGGCAGTTGATCTGCATAGTAGGCTTTGATTTTCTCTTTGACACCTGGGAGAGCAGTTTCGCCTCCCCCTGCCTCACCTGGACCCGCACCTTCAATAACATGGAAAATATTGATGTGCCCCTTGTAAAGGTTGGTGATATTAAACGCAACCCTGGCTGCAGGATCACAGGCCTTTGTTGTGGATGTTGCAAATAGTATTTTCTTAAACATAGCACCCCTCTACACCGTTTGAGTTGAAAAATATTTACCGGATTGGGTCTGATCTCATCAAATAATTCATATCATTTTTGGAAAGATTGTCAATCATCCTTCTATATTCGGTCCGCCCATAATATTCTTTCTGCCTATAATATTCGGTCTATAACGGAATTTCTCGGGATAGTAGAAATGACGGCAACCTGTTTTGGATCAAATCCCATGCAAAGAGCGAGCAACTGGTTATAGTCAAAAACCGGTATATTGTATTTATCCCTGCCTTCTGCCTCGTTGAGTTTCTTTTGAATATTGTCAAGATACATTAAACAGGTGATACAGGAAACAACAATAAAATCAGCCTTTGTTTCATCAATAATGGCATCCAGCTTGGTTTTCACAAAAGCTGTGGCTTCTTTTGGAGAACTTTTAGTAAAACCGCCGGCACCGCCGCAGCACTGAAGTTCCCGGCTGTAGGTATCAACCGTTGCCCCCAGAGCTTCGGTCAGCACCCTTAACGCCTTGGGCTGCCTGGGCGAATCTTCAAACCCCACAATTTCACTGGGAAAAAGTGTATGACAGGGATATTGAACCACCCCGTGGAGGCCTTCAAGATTCTTTTTGATGGTCCCGGAAATTTTTTCCGCACCCACTTCATTGTACAATATTTCCGATATGTGACGAACAGCTGTTTTGCATTCAAGCTTCCGGCCGGTTAGCTCCAAAAGTTCATTCACCCGGGCAAGCTTTACCGCATCATGGGCAAGGTGATCCCTTCCCATACGAAGAGAACTGTAACAGGAGCCGCATTGAACCAGGATATCCAGACCTTTTGCTTCGGCAATGGAAAGATTCCACCCGCTGGATGCAAGAGAGGAATCATCATCGGTGGAGGGGAAAGATCCAAAGGCAGGACAGCAAACATAGCCTTCGGCATCGGCAAGATCCACACCCAGCTCGGGCATTGTTGCCCGTATGGCCCTCTCAACATCCGGCCGTATGGCCGGGGTATTACAACCTAAGAAAAGACATAATTCCATTTGTTCTATTCCTCGTTAAACATATAGTCATTTTCGCTGACCACAGGTGTTTTCATAAGCATTTCCTGATAAAGCTTCAGCATTTCAGGCATCTTTGTGATGGTTTGCAGTTCGGGCAGCCCCAAAGATTCCCTTAATTCTGTGTTGGTCCCCACGGACTGGGTGTACCCTCTTTTATAGATCTCAACAATGGAGGGCGGCACCCGGGTCTCATCATTTACACTCTGCCATTTGCGGATGGCAAGGATCATCTCAAAGGGTTTAACATCCATGGGACACATCTCTTCACACCGGGAACAGGAAACACAAGCCCAGGGGGTATCGTCATCCAAAAGATCATCCTCCAACCCGTACACAACCATCCGGGCAAGATTTCTCACCAACAGCGGAGGATCACCATGGGAGGCTGGGCAGCCCGACAAACAGGTACTGCAATTAAAACAATGCAGCAGATCCTTGGTATTGTATATTTGTTTCCACAACTCTTTATCTGACTCACTAAAATCCATAATGCTATCTCCTATTCAGCTGCTGTCGCCATTGGGTTTTTGGACATTTTGGCATCAATGACGGCCATGATCTGTTTATCACTAAACCCCATTATTTCAGCTGCATTATTCTGGCAGGCTACCCCGCACATTCCGCATGCCTGACATGTGGCACCATCCACCATAATTCTGTCAAGGTCTTGATCATAGCTCCTTGCGCCATAGGGACAAATATCAACACAGCGTTGACATCTCACACAAATGGCATCATGGACCCTTGAAATTGCATGGGCGGTATGGATTTTTCGCCCGGATAAATATGCATATGTTTTCTGGGCCGCGGCCTCTGCCTGCAGAATCGCATCCTTCAAAGTCATGGGCGAGTGGGCTATTCCTGCCACATAGAGACCTACCTTCTGGAATTCAACGGGTCTCCATTTTGAATCTGCCTCAACAAAGAACCCGTCCTCGTTTACAGGAAGGGTAAAGGCGTTTCCAACTTCCCGATTGGAAGGTTCTGGATCAACCCCTGTGGAGAGAACCAGAAAATCAGGGGATATCTCAATTTCCGAATTCAATACCGGCTCCATAAATTTCATGACTGGTTTTCCGTCGAGAAGTTCAACCTTGGGTTTATTATCAATCTCATAGCTCACAAAAACAATGCCGGCTTCTCTTGCCTTTGTATAATATTGTTCTGTAAACCCGTAGGTCATTACATCCCGGTAGAGGATAAAAATTCTGGCATCCGGATTCTTTTTTTGGATGGTCAATGCATTGGCAATGGCCCCGATACAACAGATACGGCTGCAATATTCCCGGCCCTGTTTTTCCAAGTCTTGCTTTGCCAGGTCCTGCTTTTCTCGGGACCCCACACATTGAATCATGACAATGTTTTCTGCAGAACTTACATCAATATCTCCCGTGGCAAGCCCGTCCCTCAATTGGGCCTGGGTAAGAATAAGATCGGAATTTCCATATTCATATTCAGCAGTTTTACCCTCTTGACCGCCGGTTGCAATGATGGCCGCACCATGTCGCAAATAAAGGTTGTCCTTGGTTGATAAATCTTTGATCTTTGTTTCAAAGGCACCAAGAGACCCTTGAGTTGCGGCAACTTCACAATTTTTATGGAGGGTGATGTTTTTATGTTCAAGGATCTTGATCATAAGATCCTTTGCCATCGAAACAGGTTCAAGGCCATCAATGGTCTCTTTGATATGAGTTCCGGCATACCCCCCAAGTGTGTCTGACTTTTCAACCAGATGAACCTCCACCCCCCGTTGGGCCAGGGAAAAACAAGCGTGCATCCCTGCAATCCCCCCCCCAACCACCAGAGCCGTCTGGTTGATGGGAAGGGTTTCAACATGGAGAGCCGGTTTCATCTTAAGATTTTCCAGGATGGCTCTTATCTCGCCATATGCTTCCTGGGTTTGGTCTTGTTTGCCGGGTATATTTTCGTTGCCTTCAGATTTCTGAGGTTCAAAAAATCCCTTATGAACGATGGAAGACAGATCAAAAATTTCAAACAAAGAGGCTGCAAACCCGGCTTTTTTCGCAAGGGTTTTCAAGGCTTTCCGATACATAAAAGGATGGCATGCACCTATTATCAGGCGATTACAGGATGAATTTTTCAACAGTTCAAGAACAGCCTCCTTTCCCTTGTCACTGCACACCATATCAATGATATTGACTTCTCCGACATGGGTAAGCTTTTTCAGTCCGATTTCAAGGGCATCAAAGTTAACATAGCTATTCTCGATTTTATCACTGCATTTGCACAGAACAACCGAGACCATGGGTTCTTCTCTGTCTTTGGTTGTGGGTTCAGGGATGGTCTCTTCTTCAATTATGGTCACATCAAGAGAGGATAAAAGGGTGCTTGCCTGGCCTGCCGCTGCAATACCCGAGCTCATGGCCTCACTTAAATCGGTGAGTCCCATAAGCGAACCGCATACGAACACCCCCGGCTTGGCCAACTTGACCTTGTCATAGGGTTCGGTGGGTAAAAGGCCCTGTAAATTAACCTCCACATGGAGCAGGTCTGCAATTTTTTTATGACTTGCATAGGGAACCTGTCCGGTTGAAAGCACCACCATATCATAATCCGCCACAATAAACTTTTCTGTTTTTGAATCATAATGCCGCATGGAAAGGCTCTTATCCGGGTTCAGCATAACCCCCTGGACCCGGCAGCGAACAAATTTCACCCCAATCTCAACTGCCCGTTCATAATACCGGTAAAAATCTTTGCCAAAGGTTCGCATATCCATATAAAAGATGGTTGTCTCAACATCGTCCCCGCCTTTTTCCTTGGCAAGCACCGCTTCTTTGAGGGCAAACATGCAACAGATGGAAGAACAATAGTCTCTTTTTTGTCTTCTGTTTCGGGAGCCCATGCATTGAACCCAGGCAATTTTTTTAACGGGTTTATTGTCCGAAGGGCGTTTAATTTCTCCATCAAAGGTACCGGTCCCGCTGATAATCCGCTCAAAGGCAAGGGAACTGACCACATCCGGAGAAACAGCCCAGGATTTTGCATCTTCAAATTCCCTCAAATTATAAAGTTTTACCCCGGAGGCAAGAATGATCGCATGGGCCTGCCTTTCAAAGATCTCATCCTCGGCCCCAAGATTGATAACATTGGTGGGACAGACATCAACACAGGCCCCGCAGCGGGTGCAGTGATCCATATCCACCAAAAGCATCTGGGGCGTACTGTGGGGGACTGGCTTGTAAACGGCTTTTCGTTGGGTCAGTCCATGGTTGAATTCATCGCCAACTTCAACAGGACATACAGAGATGCATTCTCCCAGCCCGTTACACCTGTCCGTGTCAATATACCTGGCTTTTTTCAAGAGCCCTATGGTGTAATTGCCGGCATCCCCTTCAACCCGGGTAATATCCGTAAAGGGCAATATTTCAATGTTTTCATGGTAGAGCCCCTTGCGCATACAATATTGGGACGCATATTCCCGGCCCACCATGGGCAGCATTCTGCACATACCGCAATGATCCGTGGGAAACTGGTTGTCTAATTTTGCCAGAATACCGCCTATCTGGGGGGATGAGTCGGTCAGCAAAACCTTATATCCGATCTCGGCCAGCTCTATTGCGGCCTTGATCCCGGCAACCCCTGCCCCTGCGACAAGAACCGTACCTGTGGGCTTTTTATCAGCCATAATATTCTCCTATTTTACCTGCCCTGTCACTTCAACCAACTCATCATTTTCAAAAACAGTCAAGGGCTGTTTTTCGTCATGGGATCGCCCGGCCTCGTATTCAAATCTATTTTGGGTTTTCTGGGCCACTGTTCTGAAAATTGGCATCAAATCAATGCTGTTGGGACAGGCACTGGTGCACTGGCCGCAGCCAACACAGAACAGGCTCATATGACTCATGCGGGTCAGGTGATAGAACAATGTATCCGTGGGCATTTTAAGGGTTCCAAAGTTGTCTGCCCATCCCATGAACTGATCCCCATTGTGCCGGAAGGTGTCGGTTACAAAAACGCATTCCTTGCAATAACAGACAGGACACGCCACCCGGCAGTTATAGCAGTTGATGCAACTTGCCAATCTGTCTTCAAGGGCATCAAAACTTGGGGCGGATTCCCTGTAAGCGGCAAATTCTTCATCACGGGCTGTTGTACGACTCTTTATAAGCTGTTTAACCCCGGCAGCACGGCCGGCGGGGACATCCCCCGTGCTGAAACCTGCCGTTTCCAGGGCACGATCTCCCTTGGGTGTCAGACTTTCGATATAGAGGTCGTCAGCAGTTCCAATGACACACAGCCTTAAATCCACATTGTCTGCCACGGGGAATTCACATATTTTGCAAGCACCGGAAAGATCAGTATCACCGATTTTTGTGTTTCCGGCCAGGGCTTTTTCAAGAAAGGATTCTGAAGTTTCGCCCTGGGCTTGTAATGCAAGAAAATCAAGATTTTCATAGCGCCCCAGACAATCAATGCCGACCAGCAGCACATCTTCAAAATTGGCCAGATTAAGTTTACCCAGCTCAACCAGGGCCCTTACTTCACAGGATCTTAAAACCATTGCCACTTTTCTGCCCGAAGGGGAAGCGGTAATGGACGAGGCAATTTTTGCGCCGTTCACAGGCACCACCGGTGCAAAGGGGTCAATGGATTCCACGTGGGCAGGATCGGTAATAAGGGTTTGCATCACCCCTCTTTTCGGCTGGGCCATGGGAGCAAGCAAAGCGTCAACAACCCCTTTTTCCATCATAACCTTGAAAAGATCAGCCAGTTTTGTATTCAGTTCGCCTTTTTTAAAGGACAATTTTGTAAAATTTGCCATTGGTATATTCTCCGTTTGTTCAGGCTGTCTTGCTTTTTTTGTTAAGGTCTTCAGATAGGCTAAGGGGACTTGGGCCCAACTCCTTGAGCTTATCCGTCATCTCAGTGGCAACATCCCGAAGCATGGTTCCTTCACTTGCCGCAATCCAGCGCAACCAAAGCCGTTTTTCATCAATCCCGTATTCTTTCAGGATTTCGGTCAGCATGGCCACCCGGCGTCTTGCCTTGAGATTCCCATTGATATAATGACAATCACCCGGCCAGCAGCCACCGATCAGCACACCGTCTGCGCCATTCAAAAACGCCTTGATCACATATTTGGGATCAACCATTCCACTGCACATCATCCGGATAATTTTAATATTGGACGGGTAGGACAGACGGGATGTACCCGCCAGATCTGCAGCGGTAAAGGTACACCAATTACAAAAAAAACCCACTATTTTTGGTTCAAACTCGCTCATATACGACTCCTGTTTAATTAAGTAATAATCCGTCTATTTCCGCAAAGACCTGCTGGTCTGTAAAGTGCCGCACCTTTGCCGCACCACTTGGGCATTGACCGGCACAGCTTCCGCACCCCTTACACACAGCAGAGTTGACCTCTGAAATATTATTGAACGGGTTAAATTCAATGGCGGAATAGGGGCAAAGCCCGATACATACCTGGCAGCCCACACAAACATCGGGATCAATAAAGGATATCATTGGCGGCACTTCAACAATTCCCTTTGCACTCAGGGCCAGACATTCTGCGGCAGCACCCTTTGCCTGGGCCACGGTATCGGGAATATCCTTGGGCCCCTGGCAGGCACCAGCCAGGAAAACACCACTTGAAGGTGTTGATACCGGTGCAAGCTTAGGATGTTCTTCCTGGAAAAATCCATCGGCGCCTATGCCGATTCCAAATTTACGCATGACATCTCCGGCATTGGACCGGGGCTCCATGGCCGTGCAAAGAATTGCCATGTCCACCTCAATCTCAACCATCCTTCCGGAAAGGGTATCCTCGGCAAGAACGGTGAGCATCCCGTTTGCATCCTCCGTTATTGAGCCAACCTTCCCCCTGATCATTCGAACTCCTTCTTCCTGAACCTTTTTATAAAATTCTTCATACCCTTTTCCAAAGCAGCGCATGTCAATATAAAAATTGTACACCAGGGTATCGTGGCCGCACTTGTCCTTGAGCAGATGGGCATATTTCAGGGCATACATGCAGCAGGTCCGGGAACAATATTCATGATAGTTGATGTCCCGGCTGCCAATGCAATGGAGGATGGCCACACTCTTGGGAGGTTCTGTAAAACGCATGGGATCTTTCAGGTCCCGTTTCAAAAGCTTGCCAAGGGTCGGGCCCGTGGCATTTGACAACCGTTCAAATTCAAGATTGGTAAATACATTGGCATATTTACCATACCCGTATTGGAGCATGGGGGTGGGGTCCAGGGGATCAAATCCCGTGGAGATGATGATGGATCCCACATCAATGACTTCCTTTTCATCTTTGATATCATGATCAATGGCGCCAGCCTTACATTCATCCACACACAGCTTGCATTCACAGCAGCCGCCGCAGTTGATACATTTTTCAGCATCGCCCTGGGCAGATTCCTCGGAAAGCCCCAGATCCACTTCATCAAAGGAGAATTTTCTTTCCGAAGGATCGATAAAGGCAGATTTGGCCCTGGCCATAAGCGTCGCATCTTCGGGGATGGGCACAAAATCATCTTCAGTTTGTGCTTTCTCTGGCCCCATACCTGGCGCCATCTGTGAGGCTTTTCTCTCATCGTCAAACAAGTCCATTTCCTGATTTAAATACCGCTCAATGGCAGTGACCACCCGGTGACCGCCGGCAATTGCTTCAACCACCGTGGCAGGCCCTGTGACCGCATCCCCTGCGGCAAAGATCCCTGGTTCCGAGGTTTGCATGGTGTCAGGGTCAACGGTAAATGTTCCCCATGCGGTCAGTTCAAAGGGGGTGTCCTTTAGTATAGGATCTGCTTCAACCCTTTGACCGATTGCGGGAATAATCATGTCACAGTCAATGATGTATTCGCTTTCTTCAACCGGGACAGGCCGTCGTCGTCCGCTGGCATCGGCGGGACCAAGCTCATTTTTGATGCATTCAATCCCAATTACCCGGCCATTTTCAGTCACCACGCGTTTGGGTCCCACAAGATTGATAAATTCGATGCCTTCTTCCTTGGCACCTTCAATCTCTTCATGGTCGGCGGGCATCTCTTGTTCACTTCTTCTGTAAACAACGGATACGGTTTCGGCACCGGATCTTATGGCAACCCTGGCAGCATCCATTGCCACATTTCCGCCGCCAATAACAACCACCCGTTTCTTGGCAGATCCTGCCCGTTCAAGATTTTCTCTGCGCAGAAAAGGAACAGCATCCACCACCCCGTCTGATTCTTCATTTTCTATATTCATTCGAACGGGAACATGGGCGCCTATTCCAATAAATATGGCGTCGAACCCGTCATCCTTGAGGCTTGCCAGGGTAAAATCCCGGCCCAGTCCCATATTGGTTTTAAGCTCTATTCCCGTTGAGAGAATATGATCGATTTCCTGATCCAGAATAGCCGGAGGCAGCCTGTAATCAGGGATACCGGTTCTCAGCATCCCGCCGGGTTTTTCCATGGATTCAAAAATACTTACTTTAAATCCCTTTCGCCTCAGATAATAGGCCACGGTAAGACCGACGGGGCCTGCGCCAATAACAGCAATCTTTTTATCAATCTCTTCAACCTCAGGCCTCGGCACATCGGCCAGATTGGCATTATCGGCAGCAAATCTTTTCAAATCCCGGATGGAAACAGACGAGTCCACCAACCCTCTTCTACAGTCTGATTCACAAGGATGGGGACATACCCGACCCAGAACCCCGGGCAAGGGAAGTCGCTCCATGATAATGTTAAGTGCCTGCTGGTAATTTCCAACTTTAACCATCTGCACATACCCCTGTACATTGGTTCCGGCGGGGCAGGAAATTTTACAAGGTGCTATACTTTTTTTGTCAATAACATATCTGACCGGTACTGCCTGGGGGAAAGACAGGTAAATCGCCTTTCTCATTTGTGTATTTACATCCCATTCATTGGGAAACTCAACCGGACATACCTTTGAGCAGTCACCGCATCCGGTACAATTGCTCTTAATATACCGTGCTTTGTTATTGAGGGTGACCTTAAAATTGCCCACAAAGCCTGAGACATCTTCAACTTCACAATAACTTCTCAATTCAACATTTTTATCCTGGCCAACTGCCACCATTTTGGGCGTGCCGATACAGGCGGTACAGTCAAGGGTGGGAAATGCTTTGTCATATTGGAGCATATGTCCCCCAACTGTCGGCTCTTTTTCAACCAGATAGGCCCGAAAACCTGAACTTGCGATATCAATGGCAGCCTGCATTCCGGCGATGCCGCCCCCCACCACCAAAGAATTCGAATTTACCGAGAACTGACTCGGGATCAACGAATCCTGAAAGGCAACTCTCTTAAGACCGGCGGTTACAATAATTCTTGCTTTTTCCGTGGCCTCATCTTCATTTTCCGTTACCCATGATCCGTGCTCTCTTACGCAAACCATATGAAATGCATGGTAGGGATTCAGCCCTCCCCTTGCACAGGCGGCCCTGAATGTTTTTTCATGCATCCTTGGGGAACAGGAGGCAACAACAACCCGGGTCAGATCATGTTTTCTGATATCACGTTCAATGAGTTCCTGGCCGGGATCAGAACACATAAACAGATAATCCCGGGATACAACCACCCCGGGAAAAGTAGATGCGTAGGCTGCAATCTCCTCCACCCGGACCCGGTAGGCGATATTAATACCGCAGTGACAGATATAAAATCCGATTCGTTCAGACATGACAGTCCTCCTGCTCAAGGCTTAAAATATTGGTATCAGTCTTTTCAGTATGATTTGAACTTATTTGTTCTGATAAGGGATGTTCTGATAATTCAATGGATGCTAACAACAATTCACTAATGTCCTGAACTTTAATTTTATTTTCGACCCTAAGCTCGACGATGGCTTCATTGAGCATCCGGATGCAATAGGGACAGGCGGTTGCAATCACATCGGCACCGGTTTTCAGTGCCTGATTGATGCGCAATACCCCGAACCGCTGCTCCTTTGGATATAGTTTCCAGGGTCCGCCGCCGCCACCGCCGCAGCACAGACTTCTTTCCCTGGCATTATCCATTTCCACAAGTTTTAGTCCCGGAATACGTTTCAGCACCCGTCTGGGGGCATCGTAAATCCCGTTGTGCCTTCCCAGGTAACAGGGGTCGTGAAAGGTAACGATCTTATCAACCTTCTGGGTCGGTGTGAGATCCCCCTTTGCGATGAGCCTGTCTAAAATTTCAACCGCATGCTCACTGGCTAGAGGTTTTTCCAATTTGTCATATAGTTTTTTAAAGGTATTCATACAGTGGGGAGAGGATGTTAATATCTTTTTTACCCCTTCATTCATAAAGGTATCTGTATTTTTTCTTTCAAGGGTTAAAAAAGTTTGTTCAGCGCCTATGGAAGCTGCCTGATCTCCGCAGCAGCGTTCTTTATCCCCCAGTGAGCCAAAGGAAACCCGGGCCAGGGTGAGCAACTTTACCAGGGCGAGCCCTGCCCTTTCACATCCCTTAGAGGTACTGGTATTACTAGTATCACTGGTACCACTGGTACCACTACCACTATTATCATAGGCAGTGGTACAGCAGGTAAACAGGCAATACTCCTTATCAGAACTGAAAAGAGGCAACGCCATATCCTTTGCCCAATCAAGACGATCTCTGGGATTTCCATTCCAGGGGTTGCCCTTCTTTTCAAGGCTTTTAACCGGTGCTGAAAAAATAGGGGGAAGTTTTTTGCCAGCAACATTCTGGGCCCGAACCGATTTTACAAGATCAATTATTTCGATACCCCTGGGGCAATTGGCCACGCAGGAACCGCAGGTGGCACAATCCCATACAGCCGTATCCACGGTTGCCTGGGTACAGGTTTCAAGGCTGATATTCCGAAGGATCTGCCGGGGGCTGAAATAGGAGATCTGACTCCAGGGACAAACACCTGAACAGGTGCCGCACTGCATGCAGCCCATAAAATTATCCCCCACATCCTTTGTCACTGTTTCAAAGTTAACCTGGGATTCTTTGACAACTTTTTCTTTTAAGGTGGTCAGGAAAATGGCAAGGGGCCGGTAGAAAAGGTGGGATAACTTTCCAAAGGGAAGCATTATACTGAGCATTCCGACAACAATTCCCACATGAATTGAATAGATAACGTAGGTCGCAATCGGCCATTGGGCAAGACGGAAAATATGAACTAAAATTCCGGTAAACGCCGTTACAAACAATAAAACCAGAAAAAACACATCTGTAAAGTCAGAGTAACGGTGAAGCTTTTCCTCTTTTACATACCAACGGCTGTACAACATATTTCCCGACACCAGCATGATGGCAATGGTGGCATAGTAACCAAAAATTCGAGTGGGATGCCAGAACGGGTGGACAATATCGGTCTGGAAAACATCCAGAAAACCAATAATGAGAACTTCCATTGTAATATAACCGGAAAACAAAAAGAAATGCCGCATCCAGCGGCTGGAGGGTCCGGTCCCGCATTTTCGCCACCGCTTCTGGGTTAGATAGTGAAGCAAAAAAACCGGTGCCTGGGTCAAATAGGTTAAAATGGGAATTTTCGTGCCTTTCATTATCCCCCTGTACATCAAGAACCCGTTTGAGAGGAGCAAGGCGCCGAGTATCCCAAACATGATCTGATCACCGATATGCACCCAATGGGGAGGGGCAAATGAATTCAAGGCAACCCGGTCGGTGATAACAGGCCCGTGTCCAAACAAAAACAACAAAATAATACCCAGGGTTACCCCCAAAAAAGCACCGACCTGCCATTTGGGCGATGTGTAAAACAAACTGGCAAGTCCGGTCCAGTCAAACTGAGTGGTCAGCCAGCGCCGGGTGGCCATCATTGTTTCGGCAGGCTCTGCCCCCCTGGGACAATCTGTGTTGCAATCTCCGCAATAATAGCAAAGCCATGGTTCGGGTGATTCAATCAGTTTATCTTTCAGTCCCAGCTGGAGATAACGGTAAATTTTCCGTGGGAATGTGTTGGTGCCTGTTGATAACGGGCAGGCCGCTGCACAGTTTCCACACTGCATGCACAACTCCATATCCTTTGCACCCAGTTTTTCTATTTCTTTGAATAAATTTTGATCAATCCTGTTATTCACCAAAGCAATTCTCCCAATAATGCGAAAATACAAGCAATTCTGATATTTTTTTAAATATTTTTATTCATCTGGTTTATTCTTCTGGTTATTCAACCGGTGGTTCTTTTGTAAACTTGATTATCTCCAATTTATGAATAATTGTTTCCAAAGAGTCTACAGTAAGCGGTTTCTCAACAAATTGATCAATTCCAGCCCTGGCAATCCCAAGGGCCATCTCATCATTTGTCATGGTGGCCATTAAAATCCTTGCGGCATTTGGATGAATTTGTGCGGCCTTGCTTAAAAACTCAATCCCATCCATATCCGGCAGAAAATAATCAGCAATAACCACATCAATCTCCTGATATTTAAGGGAATTCAAACCTTCGGAACCGGATTTAAAAATCAATAAATCTGTCCGGGTACCCTCAAAAAACACATTCAGGGAATCACGCACATGCTTATCATTGTCAATGAGCATGATGTGAAGGGATTTATGCTTCATACGTTTCCAATTAACTTAAAAATTTGGGTTCATCTGTCGAAATGAATAAGAGCAGAAACCATGCCAGACGAAGCCAACAACATGATATTCTGTAAATATAGATAGTTATCTTACTGAGCTATTTTCCAGTTCATTATTTTTTTTATTTTTTTCTGGAAAATTCAAAAACACTTTAGAACGATTTCAATAATTAGCAAAATTGATACTTCCCGATTGTTCGGCCCGGGAACTTATTTTTTCTTTTTTTCCGAATAATCTGACAGCGCAAGGTAAAAAGCCCCCACGGCAAGCTCTGCACAGTGAAAATGATCCTGGGGAAGGGTTTGCAAGAAAGAAGATAGATGCTCGGGTAAAATATTCCAGGCTTTTTCCAGGGAAATACCCCGGGCCAGACGAACCACCGTATTGGAACAGGCAACGGTATTCATACACCCCTGAACCTCAAAAGAGATCTGGTTTAAAATTCCTTTGTCCACCATGATAAAAAACTCAATTGTGTCCCCGCATTCCCCTGTTCTTTTGCCATATCCATCTGGATTTTGAACAACTTCTCTGTTGCTTGTTTCAAATGCCATTTCAAGATATTGCAAAGAATGGGTGTTCCAAAAATCCACATTCATTTTCCATTCTCCTTGTTCCCAATGACACATTAGCAAAGAGCATGCCAACTTTCTAAAAAACCGATCAATAGCAAAAAAGCCTTGAAATTAAATAAGTTGAAGCCAAACAGAAAAAATGTTTTTTAACCTTTTTTTCAAAAAGATCAAACACGCGACTGGTCACGGTAGCAAAGATGCAACGCCAGTCCTTATACTTTTTAGAGAATGATCATCCCAGTTTTCCAAAATGATAGATTAAACCGATAGACCGCGCCATTAGGCGACGCAACAAAATATATTTTATCCTGTAATTGCTGAAGCTGTTATTTCTCGCTTTGCCATGATATTCTGGACTTTCATTGGGTTTTTCCTTGGATTTTCCACTGGATCTCCAAACAGTGAAAAGGAATTGTTCATTATAAGTTATGCCGGACCTTGGGTGAAAAAGAGAATATGAAAGAAAGGAACCTATATAAAATGCTCAAAAAAACCAGTCGGCTGAATACATTTCTTTTGCTGACCTTGATTCTAACCGCAATTTCAGGGTTGCTGTTTGTCAGACAGACTTGGACAAATTCGATCATTGAAATATCAGAAAAGGCAATCAAAAGGGCCAGGACAATAGCGACAGGATTAGACGGAGAAATGATCAAGCTGTTGAGAGGTGTACCAGAGGATATAGAAACGGCAAGCTATGCGAGTATTAAATCCAGAATGGTCAATCTTTTGGGGGTTAATGACGAGGTAAGATTTATTTATTTATACACAAAAAAAGAAAATAAAATATTTTTCATGGTTGATTCTGAACCGGCTGGTTCTGAAGATTACTCACCCCCCGGACAGGAATATACCGAAGCCAATGATGACGATTATAAGTCTTTTGAAGATGAGACCCCCCTGATAACCAAACCGATGACCGACCGATGGGGAACCTGGGTCAGTGTGCTTGTGCCGATTAAAAACAATAAAACAGGCCAAATAATTGCTGTTCTGGGTGTGGATTACCCTGCAAGCAAATGGAATAATGAGGCTTTTTATCATACATTCCAAACAGGTATTATTCTCTTTGTATTTTCTCTTCTGTTGATTGCGATGTATATTATATTGGCAAACAATCTGGGGTTAAAGGCAAGTGTTAAAAAGCGAAAACAAGCGGAAAAAGAGCTCCTTAAAACCAACCGACAGCTCGAAAATGCCACAGCCAGGGCCAACAGGATGGCTGTACAGGCGAAGATGGCCAATGAAGCCAAGAGCGAATTTTTAGCCAACATGAGCCATGAACTCCGGACACCCATGAACGGCGTTATCGGAATGGCCGAACTGATGATGGATTCAGATCTTGATGATCAGCAGTTAATTTATTTAAAAACAATTTCCAATGAAGCAGATGCCTTGCTTAGAATCATTAACGATGTACTGGATTTTTCAAAGATTGAAGCCGGTAAGCTTGATCTGGAAATAATTCCCTTTAATTTATATCATACCATTGAAGATCTTGCATCCTCCCTTGCCATGAGGGCAAAAAAGAAAGGGCTTGAGTTGATCTCCTTTCTTGCGCCTGATGTTCCTGAGCTGATAATGGGAGATCCCGGCAGGTTGCGGCAGATCCTGATGAATCTTGGGGGAAATGCCCTAAAATTTACCCATGAAGGGGAAATTTATATTAAGGCAGAAAAATTATCCCTGGATCAGGACAAGATTCTGCTCAAATTTTCAGTCATTGACACCGGCATTGGCATTCCAAAAAACAAACAGGCTAAAATTTTTAAAAGCTTTTCCCAGGCAGACGGATCAACAACACGTAAATATGGAGGAACAGGACTTGGGACCACCATTTCAAAACAACTTGCAGAACTGATGGGAGGCAATATTGGAATAGAAAGCCAGCCTGATAAAGGAAGCACTTTCTGGTTTACAGCCTGGTTCCAATTGCACGAACAAAAGGTGGCGGATTCAAACCCCCTCCCCATTGATTTAAAGACTATCAAAAGGGAGAGGTTTGACAATCAAAGAAAAAGTCTATGGATACTGCTTGTTGAAGATTATCCAACCAATCAGAAAATCGCAGAAAAACATATTACCCATTCGGGATTTAATGTGATCCTTGCCGAGAATGGCAGACAGGCTGTGGACATCTTCAAAAGACAAAAATTTGACCTGATCCTCATGGACATACAGATGCCTGAAATGGATGGTTATGAAGCCTGCAAAACCATACGGAAGAATGAAAAACAATCTTCGGCTTCCCGTACTGATTTTAAAAGGGTTCCCATAATTGCGATGACGGCCCATGCATTATCCGGTATCATAGACAGATGTTTTAAAGCGGGCATGGATGATTATCTATCCAAACCCTTAAAAAGGGATGTTCTTATCTCCATGATAGACAAGTGGACCTCCGGGAAGGTCAACAAAAACATGTCAGGGCCAATCATCAAGCCTGAAGTTCCCTGCAAACAAGAGAATTCTGTTGATCCCATCGATATGAAAAAAGCATTGGAAGAATTTGAAGGTAACAAAGCTTTTTTAATGGACTTGACACTTGAATTTATTCAAACCATGGAACAACAGATTCCCCGGATACGCCAGGCCATTTCTGAAAAGAATGCCAACAGATTGAAACAAGAAGCCCATTCTATTAAAGGCGGGGCATCAAACCTTGTTGCCCATGACTTGTCAAAGGCTGCAGGAGTACTTGAAAATATGGGCGAATCAAACAACTTTGAACATTGTGCCCAGGCATTTGAAACCTTTGAAAAAGAATATCTTCGGCTTAAAGATTACACGCTCACTCTTTTTAAGGAAAAACAATGGCCAGGCAATTGATTTTCCGAACTCACACGATTATGATGCACCCCTGTTTTAAAAACCTAAAAAATATGTATTCAGGGAGGGAAAGATTTGGATCAATTTGATATAGCTCTGATCGGAGGCGGTATTGTCGGTGTTTCCACGGCTCTGACCCTGAAAAACAGGTATCCGAAAGCCAGGGTGGTTTTAATAGAGAAAGAAACCCGGTTTGCCGCCCACCAGACCGGCCATAACTCCGGGGTGATTCATGCAGGGGTTTACTATGAGCCGGGCAGCCTCAAGGCGGATTTTTGCAAGAGAGGAGCTGCGGCCACCATGGATTTTTGCAAAACTCATCACCTCCCCTTCAGACAATGCGGCAAACTGTTAGTGGCAACCACCCCCTTGGAAATGGAACGGATGGATGCCCTTGAAAAGCGATGCACCCTGAATAAGATTCAGACACAGAAAATTGATCGCCACCAATTGCACAAAATGGAACCCCATATTTTTGGCCTGGGCGCTTTGCAGGTATCTGCAACCGGCATCACAAATTATGGCCGGATTACTGCCAAAATGGCGGATCTGTTCAAGGCTGCCGGCGGCATAATTCAAACCGGCCGGACTATAACCCGTATAGAGGAAAACCCGGACAAGGTAGTACTTTACACAGGCAGCAAAAAAATTATTACCCGATATCTCATCGGTTGCGGTGGACTCATGGCAGACAGACTGGCCCGGATGATGGGAATCAACATTGATTTTATGATCCTTCCCTTCAGGGGGGAATATTATCGGTTGCAAAACCAGCTGTCAAAAATTGTTTCCCATCTTGTCTATCCCATTCCCGACCCTGATCTGCCCTTTCTCGGCGTCCATTTAACCCCCATGATTGACGGCTGTGTCACCGTCGGCCCCAACGCGGTCATGGGATTTAAACGGGAAGGATATGGAACAATTAATGTGGATCTGGTTGATACGGTGCAAATGCTTGGGTTCCCCGGTTTCTGGAAACTAATTGGCCAAAACCTAAAATCCGGGATTAAAGAATGGATAGATTCGGCCCATAAACCCGGATATTTAAAACGAATTCAAAAGTATTGTCCAAGCCTGGCACTGGGGGATCTGACCCCCTATCCTGCAGGTATTAGGGCCCAGGCGGTAAAAAAAGACGGCAGCCTGGTTCACGATTTCTTGTTTGCCCAAACCCCAAGGTCCCTGCATGTGTGCAACGCGCCCTCCCCGGCTGCCACCTCCGCCATCCCCATTGGGGAATATCTGGCTGACAGGGCAAAAACAAAATTCAACCTTTGATTATCTTTTTTTTAATCTTTTCCACCGGTATCGAAAGGTGTGGTGGTTAATATTTAATAATTTGGCAGCACCGCTCTCATTGCCACGGGCTCGTTCCATTGCCAGGGACATGTAATTTCGTTCAATGTCGGAAAGCAGGTCGTTTAAGTGAATCCCTTCTTCCGGCAGATCAGGGATTTGGTGGGGAGCCGTTTGTTGGGTAAGAGGGGAGATGGGGGTGTTATTTTCACTGGGAAGCAATCCCATTTCCGCCACACAGATCAATTGATTTTTGGCAACCAGCACACTTCTTTCAATGATATTTTTCAATTCCCTGACATTGCCGGTAAATTCATGGGTTTCAAGAAGGGCCTGGGCCTGGACTGAAATTCCCTTTAATTTTTTATTGAATTTTAAGTTGAATTCGTGGAGAAAATGCTTGGCCAGGGGAATAATGTCATCTGGCCGCTCATTTAAGGAGGGAATTTTCGCCGTCACCACGCAAAGCCTGAAATAGAGATCTTTCCTGAATTTACCTTGTTCCACAAGCAGATCCAGATCCTTATTGGTGGCAGATACCACCCGGGTATGAACCGTGTACTTTTTGGTTCCCCCCACCTTGTAGAATTCGCCATTTTCAAGAAACCGTAAAAGCTTTGCCTGACCTGAAGAACTCAGATCAGCAACCTCATCTAAAAACAGGGTTCCCTGATCAGCCTCTTCAATAAATCCTCTTTTACCCCCCTGCTTGGCCCCGGAAAAGGCACCGGGTTCATACCCGAACAACTCGGATTCTATCAACTCGTCTGGAAAGGCGGAACAATTAACTGCCACAAAGGGTCCCTGGAATACCGGACTTCTGGCGTGGATGGCCCTGGCGATCAACTCCTTTCCCGTGCCCGTATCCCCCAGAACCATGATGGGGGTATCCCGGCTTTTGGACACCATCTGGATAAAATCCATTATGTTTTCAATATTCTTGCTTTCCCCAATAAAACAGGGTTCATTTTCCCGCAAAAATTTTTCCTGGAGGATCTGCACCTCCTTGATAAGGGCTATGGAGGAGATGGCCTTTTTAATGGTCAGTTCCAGAATATCCGGATTGATGGGCTTGAGGATAAAATCAAAGGCCCCGATCTTCATGGAAGTGATGACCATATTGATATCCTCATAGGCCGTAACCATGATAACAGGGATATTGGGAGCCCGACCCTTAAAGATGTCGAGGGCATCTATACCGCTCATCACCGGTAACCCGATATCCATGAGTACGATATCCGGCAGACTCTCGTCCAGGGATGCCACAAAGGATTCTGCATCTTCGTACAGACGAATGGTGTACTCATCACTTAAGATAATGTCCAAAGAATCCCGAATGCTCTCTTCGTCGTCCACAATGGCAATAGTATATCGGATCATCCTATCCGCCTCGTTTATTTTTATTCTCATTATTCAGGGGTAATTCAATGGTAAACCTGGCCCCCCTGCCTTTAGATGAATGATATTTCAGACTCCCGCCATGATCCAGAATGATTCTGTGGCAAATACTCAGGCCGATGCCTGAACTATTTGTCTTTGTTGTATAAAAGGGATCAAAAATCTTGGACCGATGGGAAAGGGGAATCCCAGGTCCGGTATCTGTTACACTGATAACAATACAATCCCCTGATTTAAAAACTGATTTTGAAGTGGACAGCTCAATCACCTTATCCCCGGTAAACGCCTTCATGGCCTCGGCGGCATTGGTGACCAGGTTGAGTATCACCTGCTCAATGAGATGGGGTTCTGCAAAGCACTCGGGAATATCAGGATCCAGATGTTTGACCAGGCGAATCCCATTTTTTCTAAGGGTTACCGCGGTCAATTTGGTAACTTCATCAATGTAATGGTTCAAATCGGTCATGACAAACTTGGGCTGGCCCGGTTTTGAAAAATCCATGACCCGCTGGATAATGGTTTCAATTTTGTGGGAGGCCAATTCGATTTTTTCGATGATGGAAATCACTTTTGTGATATCCCCCATCTGGTTGTATATTTTTTTTACGGCCTTCAAATAAATATAAATTCCAGACAAAGGATTTCGAATTTCATGGGCAATTCCGGCGGTCACCCGTCCCAGGGAGGTCATCTTATCCTGGATTCTTAAAAAATTCTGAACCTCCATGGAATTGGTGACATCCATGATATTGGTCAACACCGACTCCTCCCCGAGATAATCAATCTTGGTGGCACTCAAAAGAGCCCACCGAAGCCCTTCCTCCTCCTGGCCGTTTTTCTCCGGATAATATCTAAAATCCACCTCGATTCGGTCGATTCGATTGGCCAAAAGATCCGTATAAGCCGCTTTTATCCGCCCCCGGTCACCGGTATATACATTTAAAAAGTCCGGGGGTTCGAAGGCATGGTCCATCCGATGATGGATTTTTCTGTGCCCGGGATTTTTATATACAATCGAATGATTCTGAATAATGGAAATATAATTAAGGGAATTTTCAATCAGGGTTTTAAACCGGATCCGGCTTCTTTGTGTGTCCTTTTCCGCTTTGGTCCGTTCCTTTTCCAGGTCCAGCCGATAAAGCCCCACCGCAATATCGTCGGCCAGATCCTTGATGATGGTCTTTTCCGCCGCATCCATTGCCAGTTTTCGTGGGGTGGACAATACCATGAAACCGTAGTTTGTTCCTTCATAGGCAAGCTGAACCGCAAGGGCTCCACGATCTGAATAGTTTTGTGCCAGAACACAGTCGGTGCATTCTTTTATGGGGTCATGAACGGAAAACACCCGATCCGAAGAAATGGTTCCCTGGATACACCGAACAAATTCTCGTTTTTTCAAATGTGACTTCATTGCTTCAAAGCGGAAATCAAATCCGGAATCCGCCACCAGATAAACGTTTTTATCCCCGTCAAAAAGACCGATCCAGGCATTGTAATAGCCCCGCCTTTCCACCAAAATATCACAAATACCCTTGATCAGTTTTTCTCTATCATTTTCGCTGACCAGAAGCCGGCCCACATCCCGGAATGCATTTAAGATAAGGTTCAGCCGTTCAATCTTTTCGATTTTGACATCTTTTTCCACGCTGAATTCCATTTAATATAAATTTTTTATTTTCTAGTTGAATATGTTTTTTTTCCAGCAATAACAAGGAAAAAAATGACAAAAAAAAGCCGATCCCCTTGGGGACCGGCTTCACAGACAAAATAATTTAGATAACAGAATTTAAATTTTATAGGAGATTTTTGGCAAACTGATGGTAAATTGGGTACCCTCGTCCTCCACAGAGTCAACATGGATGGTGCCATGGTGGGACTCCACAATACTTTTCACAATGGCAAGCCCAAGTCCTGTTCCATTTATATACCGTGTTTTCTCGTTTTTCACCCGATAAAACCGCTGGAAGATATTTTCCAGTCCCCCAGGAGAAATTCCCATGCCCGTATCTTTCACCTGGATCATGGTACAATCACTGGCTTCCTCGGCCCACACTTCAATTTTACCCCCATTGGGTGTATACCGGATGGCGTTGGAAATCAGGTTGGACAAAACCTCTTCAATATTGATCCGGTTTCCCATGATGAAATGGTCTTTTTCAGAGGCTTTCCAGATTAAGTGGATGGATTTTTCATCTGCCTGTCCCCGGTAAAGACTGACATGTTCCTTGATTAATTTTTCCAGATTCAGCTCTTCTCTTTCCTGATTAATGAGCCCTGATTCGATTTTGGACAGATCTAAAAGTTCTGTTGCCAGTTCGGTCAAGGACTTGATTTTAGCAGAACTTCGGGTCAAAATTTCTTGTTGCTTATCGGTCAATTCGCCTGCCAACCCATCCAGCACAACATTCAACTGCATGAGAACTGAATTTAAAGGACTCTTAATTTCATGGGCCACCATGGAAACAAAATCAGATTTCAGCTGGTCCTCTTTTTTCAGGGCAGTGATATCATGGAAAACGGTAACCGTCCCTAAATTCCGGTTTAACCGGTCCCGAAAGGGAATACAGCGGACACCGATGATAAGATCCTCTTTCCCTTTTCCCATTGGCACACAGACCTCTTCGGTGATCTCTGAAAACATCTTTTCGGGTTGGGCAATGGCCTTGTCAATCATACCAAGGACAGTGGGTTCATCAATAACCTCGGACACAAATTTACCCAATACCTGTCGTTTGTGCCCCCCCAGCATCTTTAAGCAGGCCGGATTGGCCAGGGCCACCCGCTTCTGGTGATCTGTGGTCAGCACCCCGTCCCTCAGGGTGTTGATCATCACCCGCATGCGTGATTTTTCCGTTGTAATATCCTGAAGGGTCTGAATAAATTCAATGGCCTTGGAAATAACCAGCCGAAGTTCCTGGGGGGCAAAGGGTTTGGACAAAAAATCAAATGCCCCTTTTTTCATGGTTTCAATGGAATGCTCAAGGGTTGCATATCCGGTGATGATAATAACAACGGTATCCGGATGTCTGGATTTAAGATCCGAAAGCACATCCAACCCGGACAAACCGGGCATCATCAAATCTAACAGCACAATATCATAGTGCTTTTCCTCGATCATCTTGAGGCCTTGTATCCCGTTTTGGGCAACATCCACTTCACAGCCCTCTTCCGAAAGCAAACGCTGGCAGGCCTTTTGAATCCGCTCTTCATCATCTACCACCAAAACCCTGGGCTGGAAAAAAACATCTTTGACAATCTGTTTCAAAGACAGATTAAAGGGTGAGTGTGATTCGGTACTTTTATTTTTTAATTCCACTATTTATCCAATCATTTTGCCATAGGCAATTGTATTCAATTATTTCATTTTCACAGGGCCGGGGTGCAAAGGAAGGGCCCTTCTTCCCGGGGGACGTACATGGGAAACTCTATAATAAACGTGGTTCCCTTTGCCCCGGTTTGCTTAACGCTGATCCTGCCACCATGCTCTTCTATAATTCCGTAAACAATACTCAGACCAAGTCCTGTACTTTTTCCCACTTCCTTTGTGGTAAAAAACGGATCAAAGATCTTGGACAGATTTTCCCTTGGGATTCCCTCCCCGGTGTCCTTGATCTCCAAAAAAACCTTCTTATGGAGCTTGTCTTTATAGGTATTCAAGGCTATTTTCCCGCTGCCCGCCATGGCATCTGCGGCATTAATAACCAGATTGATGATCACCTGGTTAAGCTTATTGGTATCTGCATTGATCAGCATCATCTCATCACCCAGATATTTGATGATTTTAGTGTTCCGAAATTTTTTCTGATCCCGGATCAGTTTAAGACTCTGATTTACAATTTCATTGATCTGGACAATGTTTTTGTTTGAATCGGTACTTCTGCTGTACACAAGAAGACTTTTAACAATATTTTTACACCGATTGGCATCCTCAACAATATAGCTTAAATCTTCCTTTGCTCCCGGGTCCAAATCATCTCTTTCCATCAGAAGAGAGGCATAAAACAATACGCCGGTAAGAGGATTATTGATTTCATGGGCTACCCCGGCAGCCAGCTGGCCAAGGGAGGCCATTTTTTCAGATTGCGCCAATTGCTGCTGGGTATACTTAAGTTGTTTTTCCACCTTAATCTTGTCTTTGAGATCATTATAGATGGCCATGGTGGCGGATTCCTGCCCAGTGTCATCATAAATGATGGCCGCAGACATTTCCACTTCTATCTCTTCTCCCCGGGCATTGACAATGAGGGTTCTGGGGATGATCAGCTTGCCTTTGCCGCCAATTTTTTCATCCCGGAGCATTTTCATGATTTCCTTGGCCTTGCCCGGCGGATAGAGCTGTTCCGTGTGTTTGATCTTGCCCTCTCCCCCGTTATAATCACCGAACAATTCCTTTGCCACAGAATTCATCAGTTCAATATTTCCCTGACGGTCGGCAGCCACAATGGCAGAGGCGGAAGAATACATCACCCTGGAGATAAACTCTTTGACCCCGATAAGCTGATTCTCAAGGGATTTGGTCCGGGTAATATCCCGGATACTGGAAATCACATAGGCCACCTCACCATTATCATCAAAAATAGGAGAAAAAAACCGCTCTTCCCACTTGTACTGGTGTTTTATGGTATGCGAATGACTGGCTTTGTTTTTAATCACCTTTGATATGGGGCAGTCCTCGGAGTTACAGGGGGTATCCTTGTATAAGAATGTGTGAAAACACATTTTACCTATAATTTCATCCCGGGTAAGCTTATAGGTATCATAAAATTTTTTATTGGCACCCACCAGCTGTTTATCAGGCGAAATTACCACACTGGGATAGGACAATGAATCAAAGATACGGGTCCGCCAATAAAGTTCATCCGGATCAAAAAGATCAAATTTTTTTTCTGAATTCATGGGGATTCAAATCCTTTGCCCAGGGCAGCGACGGCCTTTTCCCCCTGGTTAACAGGCAGAACCATACAGATACTGGCACCGGTACAGCCGGCCAGTAATACCTTAATGGAGGTGTCCTTTAAACATCTCATGGCGGTATTGAATATACCAAATCTGTCACCAAAATGTGGCCCATGAAAATTGAGAAGATCAACAGATACGGGCTGGCAGATATCAATCTCCCCGGTTGCCTGGAGTTGTGAAAGAAAAGGCTGTACCTCCAGATCTAGCACAGGGTCTGTCAGGCAAAACAGCCGGGATTCCTCCCTGCCTCGTCTCACAGCAGCGGTAAAATAAAATTTGTTCTCCAATCTGGCCAGGGTTTGGAGCGCTCTGCCGCAGATTTTTAAATGTTCAAATCGATTAGGGTTAAACCGTATTTCAAACATTGCCAACCCGGTTACCCTTTGGATCCCATAGGTTTTTATTTTTTCTTCAACATAGGTGGCACGGGTCTCTGGATATCGCTTTTTTACAAAGACTGCTGTCTCCTCGTTGAAATCTTGCTGAAAGGGGGCATGGGTAGGGGGCAGATCAAATTTTTGCTCCAGCAATTCAAGAAGATTTTTTTGGTACGCCCCTTCAACAACAAAGGTGATCATTGCATTGGAAGAGGTCATCTGCTGAAAAGGGATAAGGTTTTTACCCAATAGTTCAATCAAAACCCCCAGGGTGTTCATGCTGGAATTATGGGGATACACTGAAATAATACAAACATTGGATATAGGGTCCGGGTCAGGTTTTTCAGTCAAAGCAGAATCATCTGAACCCGATTGAACACCTGATTTAAGAGGTGCATTTTCGTGGCAGCAAAACACAGAGGTTCCCAGGGCATCGGTTCGAAGTCCCAGACAGGAAACATTTACCCTGTCCCGGGCAAGCCGCTGGTACAGCGGAATGCCGGATTCTGCATCCCTTGAAACAGGGAGTTGAAGAAGATGGATCAACCCCGAATTCAGGCGAATTCCATTAATTCTTATTTGTGATAGGCTCATGGAAATGATCCAAACGCACCATTGGCATCGGGATAGAAGATTAGGGGGGAGCCGTTTACGCCTCCCCCCTAATTATATCCAACCCGGATCAACAGGGAAAATTGAACAAAAAGATCTTAACTACAATGATCGCCAACGATTTCCATCAGTTCATCCAAATCTATTGGTTTGGGAACATAATCGTCGGCCAGGGTGGTTTTCCCATCATGATGGGTGTAACTGGTAGTTTTTACGGAGTCTGCAACGGCTGTCAGCAGAACCACAGCAATATCTTTAAGTTCTTTGCTGTTTTTAATCTCTTCACAAACTTCCCACCCGTTTTTCCGGGGCATCATCACATCTAGGATAACCACGGCTGGTTTTTCTTCCTTGATTTTATCCATGGCTTCCACACCATCATAGGCTTTTTCAACCCGATATCCCTTTGCTTCAAGCTTCATGGATACGGCTTCCACCAAATCCGGATCATCATCAACGACTAAAATGAGTTTTTCGCTCATGTTAAGATCTCCTTTTGTTTTTGTCCTTAAAGGGACTTAATTCATCTCGCTATTAAACTTTTGGTCTTTAAACTTGGGGTCTTGGGTACATTCCTGCTTTTTCAACAATTTCGGCCACCCGCTCTTCCCATTCGATGGCCATGATATGAAATCCGTGAACACCCTTTCTTTCCTTGAGTCTCTCCATGGATTCCACTGCAATTTTTATACCTTCTTCCGGCTGCTGTTCTTTGCTAACGCCAGCCATCCGTTTAATTACCTCGTCGGGTACATCCATGCCCGGCACCCTGTTTTTCATATACCGTGCCATGCCAACGGATTTCATGGGGGTGATACCGGCAAGAATATGAACCTGGTCATCCAGCCCACGCTCTTCCACACCATCCATCCAATTTTCAAATTTATCAAGGTTAAAAATACACTGAGTCTGGACAAAGTCAACACCTGCTTTCACTTTTTTAGCAAGGCGCATGACCCGAAGTTCAAAGGGATCTGCAAAGGGGTTGGCAGCAGCACCGATGAACATCTTTGGATTTCCCTTCAATTCTGCCCCACCCTGGAACTTTCCTTCGTCCCGCATTTTTTTCACGCACTGGATCAGCTGAACCGAATCAATATCATAGACACCCTTGGCCTCGGGATGATCCCCAAATTTGGGATGATCTCCGGAAAGACAAAGCATGGTATCGATGCCAAAGGCTGCAGCACCGATGATTTCACTCTGCATGGCCAGGCGGTTTCTGTCCCGGGTAACCATCTGAATAATGGGATCAAGGCCCATCTGTTTTATGACAATACCGGCTGCCATGGAGGACATTCTAACCATGGCGGTCTGGTTGTCAGTAACATTAATACCATCCACATGATCTTTGATCATGTTTGCCTTGGTCCTCACGATTTCAACATCGACGCCCCTTGGGGGTCCTACCTCGGAGGTAACTGCCATTGCGCCTGATGCCAATACTTGTTCCAGTCTGCTTGTACTCTTCATAATGCCAAATCCTCTCTGATGATTTTTCTGGGTCCGGCACCACCGGCAGGTCTCCAGTCCTTTGCGTCAACCAATTCTTCATACCGGTCCTGGATGCCAAGGGCCTTCAGGCGCTCCCAGATAAGTCTCCAGGCACAGTCGGTTTCCGGTCCGATTTCGCACTGACCATTGGAAGTCCCGCCGCAGGGTCCGTTCAACAGACTTTTCGAACATCTGGATACAGGACAGATCCCGGCGGTGATTCCCAACATGCAGTCCCCACATCCCTGACATCTTTCCGCCCATACACCCTGGCTAAGGGAAGCCCCCATGAATTTGGTGTTGACAGCCGGATACACATGGGCTTCCTTGAATCTTGCTGCAATGGTCTGGACTCCGCATCCGCAGGCCATTGACAAAACTGCATCTGCATCATCAATGTAGGCAGTCAGCTCTTCAACATATTCCGGATCACATTGTCTTTCCAGGGTAATTTCTTTTATATCAATGGTTTTTCCCTGTTTGAGGCTGTTCAGGTGAAGGGCAGAGGCCAATAACCCAACCTCTTTTCTGCCACCGGCTGCACAGACGGTGACACATTCGTTACACCCGATCAGAAGAATTTTACTGTAGGGCTCCAGATACCGGATAATTTCCTGCATTGGTTTTTGTTCTGCTGTTATCATTTTTTCTCTCCAAAATAGTTTTGTTTACCAAAGTCGTTATGTTTAACTGACGGCCTGGGTTTTAGTTTTGATTTGCTTAACAGGATTCGGCCCCAAATTTTTAATTTTTTCGGTAAATTCAAGGGCGGTCTGGGCAAATTTTTCCCCCATACCAGCGGACATATTGATCATGGCGACCCGATCCTGCTCCCAACCCAATTCTTCCAGAATTTTTTTCACCCGGTCCACCCGATGTTTGGCCCGGGTATTTCCAGTTTTAAAATGGCAGTCACCTTCAAGACAGCCCGCCACATAAACTCCGTCAGCCCCTTTTTCAAGGGCTTTCATTATATGAATCGAATCCACCTTACCCGTGCAGGGCACCCGAATAATTTTGACATTGGACGGATATGATATCCGTTTGCTTCCGGCCATATCAGCAGCTGTGTATGCACAATAGTGACAACAGAATGCAACAATTTCCGGCTCATAATTTTCCATTAGTTAACCCTCTCAAATAAACCATCTAATTTTGCCAGGATCTGATCATCTTCATAGGCCAGCAGCTGAATCGCCTTGGCCGGACAGTCCGCAGCACAGACACCACATCCCTGACATTTATCAGGATCTATCTGTGAATACCCATCGGCATTAATAAAGGGAATGCCAAAGGGACATGCCCTGACACAGACCAGACAGGAGGCACATTTATTACTATCCACCTTTGCAACGGCGGCGCCCAGGTTGATTTCCTTTTTAGCCAGCAGGGTCTGGGCCCGGCCTGCAGTCGCAAGGGCCTGGGTAATGCTTTCCCTTATGGTCTTTGGAGAATGGGTGGTACCGGCAATGAAAAATCCCCTGACCGCCATATCAACCGGGCGCAATTTCACATGATCTTCCAGAAAATAATTGTCCAGGGTTCTGGGCAGGTGAAACATCATGGCAAGATCTTCTGTGGTTTCATCATCTGCTATCAATCCGGTGCTCAAGGCCAGACAATCTGCTTCAATCTCAATTGTTTGCCCCAGAATAAAGTCATGGACACTGACATAAAGTTTACCCTCTTCTTGCCTGACAACCGGTTTTGTTTTCAAAGAATATCGGATAAATTTGACACCAAGATCCCTGGCTTGTCGGTAATAGTCCTCCTGGAACCCATAGGTTCTCATATCCCGATACAGAACAAATATCTCCGCCTCGGGATTGATCTGCTTGATCCTAAGGGCATTTTTAATGGCAGCCTGGCAACAAATCCTGGAGCAATTGGGATTATTTCCCTCCCTGGACCCCACACATTGAATCATGACCACCTGGTCCATGGCAGCGATTTTGTCTGTGTCATCTTCCAGCAAAGAATCCAGTTCCAACTGGGTCACAACACCTTCAAGGGAGCCAAGACCGTATTCGTTGGGTCTGTTGGCCAGGGCACCGGTGGCCAGAATGGTAACCCCATGATCAATCTGCATATAATTCATGCGAAGCCCTGTTTGAATACCGGTTTTAAACAATCCAGGTACCCCACTGTGATCTACAACAATGGAACGGGTCATCACATGGATGTTTTCATGCCCCATCACCTGTTCAACCAATTCATTCACAAAAGCGCCCACATCATCGCCTTCAATATTCTTTCGGATGGATTGGGCAAGCCCCCCCAGTGCGGGTGCCCGTTCAATCAGATAGGTCCTTATTCCCTGGTTTGCCAGCTTCAGAGCTGCGGTCATTCCCGTAACACCTCCGCCGACGACCAGTCCGTTCTGGCTCATGGGCAGGGTATTGTCCATGAGGGGACGGCTTTTCCGAACACCGCTGATACCAATCTGCATCAGTTTATAGGCCTTTTCCTGGGCTTGTGCAGGCTCTCCCCTGTGGGCCCAGGTATTCTGGTCCCTGAGGTTGACAATTTCCACCAGATACCGATTTAGTCCCACCCGTTTTAAAAGATCCTGGAATTTACTTTCATGGGTTCTTGGGGAACACCCCCCAATGACCACACGATTAACCCCATGTTCTATAATCAATGATTCAATGTCTGCCATGGATTCAGCGGAACAGCCGTGACCAACAGCCTTGGCAATTGCCACATCTGAATTGGTTCGTGCGTAGTCGACCACTTTGCCGACCTCCACCACACCGCCGATATCAACGCCGCAGTCACAGACAAAAACTCCGATTTTCACCTCTTCTTCCGACACATCCCGTTCCACTGGGAAAAGATCTTCGATTTTATCCTCTGCAAGAACAATCGGAAGGTCAGAAGAGGCCATTAAAGCGGCAGCACTGCCCTGTACCATGGTTTCGGGTATATCCTTGGGACTTTCATAAACACCGCAAACATAAACCCCCGGCCTGGAGGTTTTAACCGAATTAAAATGATCTGTTCGGGCAAAATTATGTTCGTTCAGATCAATCCCCAGTTTTGAGGCCAGATCAATGGTGGTGTCACCCACCCTGAATCCGGTGGAAAGAACCACCATGTCGAACTCTTCGGTTGTATGAACCGCTTCATCTTCCAGGGCATAGGTGATGGAAAGATCCTTGGTATTTGCATTTTCAACAATGGAATGGGGCCGGGATCGGATCATTCTAACATCATATTCGTCCTGGGCCCTGTTGAAATAGCGTTCATAATCTTTTCCATGGGTCCGCATGTCCATGTAGAAAATAGAGGTTTCAATCTCCTCTTCAAAACGTTCCTTGGTAACCATTGCCTCTTTCAAAGCATACATACAGCAGACGCCGGAACAATAGGAAACATCCCCCTTATTAATCCCTCTGGAACCTACACACTGAATCCAGGCGATTTTCTTGGGACGTTTATGATCCGATACCCTGACAAGACTTCCCTGGAAGGGACCGGAAGCCGACATGATTCTCTCATATTCAAGACCTGTGACCACATTTTGAAATTTACCACCGCCGTAATTATCCAAAACCTTGGGATCAAATAGCTCAGCCCCCACACTCAGCACCACGGATCCGACTTTGATAGAGGCCGTCTGGACCTTATCCTCGGAAAGAATGGCGTTGGCCTTGCAAACCGCTTGAATCTGACTGATATCTTCAACCTTTTCCATGTCGATGGAAAAGGCTGCGGGAGTTGCCTGGGGATACCGCATACAGGTAGGTGCCCTGGGATCAAGCCCCGGGGTAAACCGAACTGCCTTGGGAAATTTCTGGGCACACTCCCCGCAACCTGTACACTTATCAATGTCAATATATCTGGGCTCGGTAACCAGGGTTGCGGTAAAATTGCCTGCTTCGCCAGTCAGGCTTTCAACCCTGGTCAGGGGTTTTATCTCCAGATAGCGCTCCCTGCCACTGGCTGACAAAAAGGGAGCAACCGTGCACAAATCGCAATTATTGGTTGGAAAAGTGCGGTCCAATTGGGTCATTAACCCACCGATGCTATATGACTTGTCTATCAGCAGTACATCGCGTCGGGATTCGGCCAGATCCAGCGCTGCCCGGATACCTCCGACACCACCGCCGATAACAAGCACACGTTCTTCGCCTGACTGCTTATCGTCTTTTTTATTAAGCTTTTGCATGTGTAACCTATAATTTAATTATGGATATCCGCCACCTGTATGACCCCATACAAAATGTAAACGGAAACTTGGTTAATTCCTACTTCCTAAAGACCGGCACTGTCTAGGATGGCCGGTAACCGGTCTTCCCAACCAAGGGCTGAAATCTTTATTCCCTGTGCCTTCCCCTTAAGAGATTGGATGATCTCGCCGGCAATGTTGATACATTCGGTTTCGCGGTCCTTTGCTTTACGAATGCGGCGGATAATATCCTCTGAAAGCCGGGAATTGGGGTCATTGATGGAAATATACCGGGCCATGCCCACGTTTTTCAACAGAAAAACCGAGGCAATTACCGGAACATTTAAAGATTGGAATGCGTCAATAATTGTCGCATAAAAGGCGGTATCAAAGACCGGCGGCAACATTATATACTGGGCGCCTGCTTCGATTTTTTTTTGTGCGGTTTCAACCTCTTTTTTCAGCTGTGCCTCGTCTGCCATGGGAGAGACAGCACATCCGACGGTAAATTCAGGGGTTCCCTTGAGTTCAAACCCCGCCATATCTGTTCCGCGGGTCAGGGACCCGATCATCTGGAGCAGAGACGTTTCATCCAGGTCGTTCACAGGAATTGCATCCTGGTGATCACCGTCAACCATGTCTTCACCCTGGACAACCAAAAGATTATGGATACCCAGCACATGGGCGGCCAGCAAATCTCCCTGGAGGGCCATCCTGTTACGATCACGGCCATATACATGGATAAGAGGTTCAACCCCCTGTTGACGCATGAGCGCCCCACCGGCCAATGCACTCATGTGCATAACACCATTATCCATACCCGGGATTACGATGGCATCAATTCTGGATTTCAAATACCTTACATTGGTGATCAGATCAGATATATCTATTCCCTTGGGGGTGTTCATCTCTGCGAGTACGGCAAATTCCCCGGAGGAAAGCTTGGCTTGAAAACTCATATGTAAATTTCCTTTTTCGTCTTAACGCCGTCCTGTTTGATAAAAAGAACAGCCTGTTTCAACGTCAACTGCACACTCATCCATAAACAAAACAAATAAAACACGGTTTACTTGTAGCAGAAAACATTCTGCTTGTAAACTGAATACTTGTTCAGTTTTTTTACAGATATTTGCCTGAAATTAATGGATATTTTAACAAGGAGACCCAAAAAAAGAAATTTTCTACAACTTTATTCGAAACCATTCCACCCATTCAAATTTTCCCAGGGCCCGTAGAAATTGTCTAATTTTATACTTTTTCTTATAAATGGCCATTCCCACAAAAAAGCAACCCGTATATCACACCGGACTCCATCCCCCGCCATACCGGGTATTCATTGGGGAGGATTGCTTTATTCCGAGGGGTGTTGGCAAAATTCTTGTTCCCGTAAACACCTTTTTTTTTGTCAATTTGGAAGGCGAAGCAAGCGAACCCGATGACTCAAGCCGGGGAAGAAGACGGCCAAGCCAGAGACTTGCCAATAAAAAAACAATTGCGCCAACGGCATTCAACCAGGGCATATACATGCTGTCACTTCCGGCAGTCAACAATCCTAACACCCAGATAAAAGCAGCTATCCCGATAACACCCCTCTGGTAAATATTTTTTATTGTCAGTTGCATATTATCTCCTTTTGATTAAAAAATTCATCTTATGTTGAAAAAACTAAACATCGATCTCAAAAAAAATGAACCGGACCCCCCTACCGGTATGAACCGGAACACCTACCGGTATGAACCGGAACACCTACCGGTATTCCCGGGAACTCCAGATCACTCTGCCCAGTATCCGCACCTTTGACAATGCGGTAGCTTCCAGATAGATGGGAGCAAAATCCTTATTGTCACTGGACAACACAAGCTTGTCCGGATGTTTTTCCAGCCGTTTGACCAGTATCGTATCCTCCACCCCCACTGCATAGATAGCCCCTGCCATTATATCGTTCTGGGACTGATCAATGAGAACGGTATCTCCCTCTCGGATCACTGGTTCCATGCTGTTGCCAAAGACTTCCATGGCCACCATCCTGGCGGCAGATCCTTTTCTGGCAAGCCAGGAAGACTGAAAACACAGATATTGAGTAACCTCTTCACCACACTCAAAGGAACCGGTCCCGGCCGACAGCCGGGCCGCCACCTTGGGTATCTGTTTGTATGCGATATCATTGCTGGATTCAGTGTTCAAAAAAACCGGCCCCACACCGGTTTCCATCCATTCGGGATTAAACTTGAACTTCCGGTACAATTTAATAATCCATTTTTCCGGAATTTTGTTTTTATTCCTGGCGTGGGTAATACCTGACCGGTTGATACCAAGCTCTTTTGCAAGTTCTGCCTGGGAACTTATCCCCGAAGCATCTAAAATTCTTTTGAGCAATATATCAATTTTATTTTCAGCCATTCACCATCACCCTCGTTTTTGCCGTGTAATTGAATTGTTAATCTTGTTTGCTATTCCGCTTTTTTTTCTGATTGTTTTCTAATCTGGTTTTTCACTAAATGATATACTGATTTGACACACCTGTTTAAAAAATGCAACAGTTTTTTTTCCAACCCTATTTCAGGCAATTATACCCGTATTATTTCCACCTAGTTCAGCAATTTTATTGTCCAACGCTTTTATGCCTTTTTCAATTGTTTTGTAACTAATCTCCGGAAGCTGTCCACCCCATGCCTTCTCAGCTTCGGCAAACCCTCGCAGAACACCTTCCCGACCGGCTTTTAACCTGTCCAAATCATCACCAGCACCCGTTAACACAAAATCAATAATACGTTGGGATGTCTTATCGATTCCAAAATATCCATCCGCTTCTATAAGATCGCTGGCTTGATCAATTGACAATTCGGAAATTGGGGTATTTTTATAAAAAAGTCCGGCTTTATCTTCTTTTGTTAATTGACTAAAATGGAAAATTGAATTTTGATCATTCAGCTGTTGGCGGGTATCTGTTTTAATTTGAAAACTAAATTGAAACATTTCACTTTTGGCTGAATATTTCAAACGGGTATTTTTAGTTGCTGCCTGACCCCTTGCGGCAAAGGATTGGTCCTTCATACCCGATAAAACAGATAAATTTGTGTTCATCGAAACCATGGTATTTTCTCCTTTTTTTGTTAGCCTTAATTTAAAACAAATCGGTTGTTTCAATTAAAACCTTAAACATCAGAAAAAAAAGGGCTCATCAAAGATTAAGGGTAAACAAAATGGCTCCGCTGAAATTTGACGGACTTGACTGAAACTCAAGGGAAATCTTTTGATCCCTTGGCAGGTCCGAGGAAGACAAATTTGGTTCACCCCCGGCATTTGTAAGTGCTGATTCCCCAACATTAATATAGCGCAGCAAAAATGCCCCCATCTTGTGAATGCGGCCGTTTAAGCTTGGGGGGCTGTATGATTTTTCTGAATAAAACTTTTCTATTCCGGCATCAGTGTCATTGCGCATGATACGGCCCATAATTTTTCCGCCCAAAGATGCAGCCTTAAAATCTTGGGAACTTGAAGCCTTCCCTTTACCGGCGAGTCCATGGTAGGAAAAAGCCATTTGCCCGGGGGAGAAGGTATCTGGAATGGAAAATATTATAACATTTACTATCCAATTTTTAGAAGCCCCGTTTTGGTTTTCCCAGGCAACGGAGGGGGCCGAGCAAAATAGAATGGTCACCCCACAGCAACAACACACCAAAATTTTAAGATAATCTTTTCTCTCCACAGCAAAATCTCCTTTCCTAGACGTTTCATTCATGGAAAAGAAGAGCAAAAACTGTGCAAGCCTGACAAAGATTACGGGCGAATCCTATATTTTTAATACAACAGGCAACCAGACAGGCCATCACAAGGGCAATATTTTTTTTATTTTTTCCGAAAAGTCAGATCCCTAGACACAAACAAATCGATATATCACCAGAAGCATTCATATTTAACGCCCCCATGAAACCCAGAATACCACAATTCCTTCATTTGATGCAGGTTTTGAACAAGGTTGCCAGGAAGACTTAAATCCCGGCACCTTGTCTCGCTTTTTGCGGTTACTCTTTTCTATCCGATTTTTTAATTCTGGGTGGCAACCGATACCAGATGGTCGGCAGGATAAATTGCTGCCAGCCCCACTTTAAAATACCGACCAGCCAGAAGGACAGCCAAAGTGCCCATGCCAGCATGGCAATTCTATAAACCAACATGGGAATTGAAAGCACCCAGGCCTGGGGGAGAATGGGCTCACACACATCCTGATACCACTTTAAAAGGGTGCTGTTGGATCCATTGCCCATGATGTTCATGTCAGGATGCCCCAGCAGTCCGTTGGATATGGCAAAAACCAGGGAGACCATGGCCCCTATGGTTAAGATGGCTATTCCGGTTTGTACAAAATTGAATTTCAGCCCCTCAATAGCCACCATTTTATGCTTGCGGTCCAGGGCGATTAACCAGCCCACAACAATGAGGCAGGCAAGAAGATTGCTCATACACATACCAATACCCAGCAAAAACCATTGATAAAACGAAAGGCGAGCCCAACCGGTTTTTGATAAACCAAAGGCAGCCAGCACAATGATAATAATGACTGACCAGAAAAGAATCGCAGGTCCAACCAGCTGCTCCCCACCCACAAACAAAGGCCAGCGGCTTGGGGGCAGATAAATGTCCACCCGTGCATTTACACTTGGCGCACCCAAATCAATGGGGGAGCTTTGGTATCGGGATGTCATCCCCTTTGTTTCAAGCCATTTCAGCACTATCTTCTGTTGGCCGGGATAAATGGGAAGTGCCACCTGCCGGCCTTCCTGGCGGATGGGCGCAGTTTTCCCCATAATGGTCACCTGCTGCAACTGGGCCAAAATCGGCAGGGTAAGACTGTGCTGCCCGCCCCGGCTGCTTTTGACAGAAAGGGCCAGCCTTGCAGCGGTGGTTTTCATGCCCGGACGTAATTCAAGATGACTTTTTTCAATGGTCATTGTCTGCCCTTTAATTCCGGCAGGCCGGGAAATTTTCAGGCTGACCTTTTCCCCGGGCCATGGATGCCATGTCGGATACCAGCGGTTTCCGGTTTTATGAAGAATTACCGGAATCCCCTCATATGCCAGGTGGAATATCGGGCTGACATCCACCTTCCAAATTTCCGTCCACCTGTCTGTTTGTTGGTGAACAAGCGCTATCGTATCCGATGGTTCTAAAAATGATTCCCAGGCCACATCTGTCTGATTGGCCTCCAGACTAATTTTAGCAACCCCCTGGGTCACCCGAATCCCCTGCGTTGTAATCGCTTCCCCGGGGATGAGCGGAATATCCAGCACAGCACCGGCATTTGCAGGGCTTAAACGATGCACTTTTGTTTGAATTTTCCAAACAAGACCCAAAAGAAGGGTTCGTTCGATGCGGACAAAAGGTGGAAGAATACCGGTTTCCAGTATTTCCTGCTGCTTGTTATCCTGTTTCACAATCCGCCTGAACTGCAATTGGCCGTCAACATTGCCGTGGGGATCCAACCCTTCCACCAACCAGCCGTCTGCTTTGATGGTTACCCCATGGGGCTTTAGGGGAAATGGCAGTTCCAATAGGTTTTGTTTTCGAATGGGTCCTTCCAGGGTCAGAAGATGCCGACCCTCCGGCACCTTCATCCAGATATTGTTTTTCCTGCGCAAAAGGCCCCGGGCAGGAACCCCGTCAATGGCTACATGGATAGGAAGCCAGTGTTTTACATGGCTGGGAATGGGGATGAAAACAGCAAGTTTTGCGTCTATTATAGCGGAAAGTGACAGCCTTTGCGGGTCAATTCCAATCTTAACCTCTGAGATACCGGCACACACAGGAAAGCAATCCTCTTGTTTCAGCAGCCTTGCCGCCAACTCTTCCAACATTTGGGCAGAGGGAATCTCAGTTGCATGTGCCAGATCAGAACTTGCCAAGGAAAACACAAAAACGGGCAATATCAGAAACGGTAAAACCAGAAATACAAATTTTTTAAGCGCTCCTTTGCCTGAAAATTGAACACCCTCCCCGGGCCTGTAACCAATCCCCAGCATACCGAGGCCCAGAACCAAAATAAGAAAAACCCTCACAAAGGCCAGAACCAAATTTATTTTCGGCCCGATAAGAGTAAATGAAACTACCTGATCCCTTGTCACCGGTCCGGACCAACCAAAATCAATGGTTTCAAAAGGAAGCCATTGTGGCATACCTGGCCCTGTCTGGGTAAGAGATTTTGGGTCAAGCTGCATCACCTGGGATCCATAATAGGACGATCTTCCACCGGAAGCCTGGGTGTTCAAAACGGATTCCTTCTTTTGGTTCATGGCCTTGGAAAGCCTGGCCACAGACTTGGTTGCCATCTTTTTGGCGGACATTTCCCCCACCATATCCATTTGCTCCGTTTGACTTGGCCCCATTTGCCTTGGCACTGGCAACCTTGATTGCCGGCCGGAGGCATATTCACCCACCGAGGCCCAGGGTCTTGCCAGCTGGGGATACATACCAATACGAAGGGCGTCCACAGAATATGGGATCACAATAACAACAAGCGAGACAATCGCAGCACCCTGGTAAATTTTAACCGCCTTTTTAAATTTTCCTTCGGGCAAATATTTGAGCAGCGCAAAACCAATCAATAAAGCCAACCAGATGTAAAGCGGTGCCCCAGGTTCATGAAAGGTGAGCACCAATGTAATAAAAGCAACCCCGGCCAGGGGTTTTGAAAAAAGTTTGGCCAGGGCAATGGTAAAAATAAGCACAATGAAAAAATCCAGCAGGGTCCATTTTTTAACCCAAGTGCGGGGAATGTTGTCAATACCGGCTGCATTTAATAATTTCCAACCCGGTGGTAAAAACATGCGGCCCCGCACCTGCTGAAAATCATGGTCCCATCCCGTGGCCGGAAGGGCTGAAATATTTCCCTGGTAAACACTTTCAGCAATCAGATCCAGCAAGCCATTTCGAAGTTCAACACCGGCCCTGTCCGATCCCGCACGCTGGGTAATCAAATGCTGACTTCCATCCACAGCTACCCTGCCAAGCGCAAGGACAGGATCGATTTCCAACCGCCAATTGGTATTTTTCTCACCCTTGATCACATCCTGAATGGTATACCCGGACCCGTCAAACCTGAGCCAGAGACTTCGGTCCAACGTCAACTGATCCGGCGCCGGTTTGGGATCTCCCCGTTTGATCTGCTTAAATTCCATGGACTCACCGGGCAAAACCCTGTAAGCAGGAAATTTATGCCATCCCCTGGGCATTGATGTCTGGAGGGGATCAATGGGCAAAAGACCGTCGATCTCAACCAATCTCAGGTCCGGCTGTGATTGGAATGACCAAATTTCCTGACGAGGCCAACTGCCATTTCCAGGCGGATGAAAAACGAGTTTGTCCAAATTACCGTTGTGCCGCAGGCTTAAGCGGATATGGTATTGACCGGGCCTCACCTGCATGCGAATTCTGCCATCCTGTTCAAGCCTAGCGGGCAATGGACTGTTGATTGAAAGGGGGATAAAATTTTCCGGGGTGTATAAGGGTCCCAATGTTATTTCTCTTGCTGAGCCTGCCACATCAAGGGTGAAATAGAGCTGAACCCGGGCAGGAATTGAATCATCTATCAGCCTGAAACTTTCAATTTTCAATTGGTTTTCAATCTTTTTTTTTGTCTGACGACTCTTGAGCCATAATCGGCCAGACGCATCCAGATTGGGAAATCCAATCACTTTATTATTGACACGCAAGGACACAAGGGCGGATTCAATAGGAATTTGCAGATTTTCCGGCAGCTCAGACCATACAAATTTTCCTGTTATGGTATGGGGTCCGGGCGAAAGTTCGATTCCGGGCCCCTTGTACTTTTGAACAATGACCCAGGGATCTCCATCAACCTTAACATCACTTGGCCACTGACGGCCATTGCCCGGCAACCCCACCCAGGTTTGACTGTTCACAAGCCAGGATTGAGTAAATGTTCCCCCCTGACCATTCAATACCACATCCAGTTTTGAGGGCCAGGCGCACTGGTAAACATTCCCATTGTTATATTGAGGAACACATTCCAATTGTTCTTTTTTGTCATACAGCACCCAGTCAACCCAGGGTTGAAGCTGTTCAGGAACATACAAATCCTCCTTTGCGTGGCAGGGAGGTATAAGAACAAAGAAAAAAACAAGAATGAACCCCCACTGATATGCAAGGCGAAAAAAACAATTTTTTGTTCTCAACTATACTCTCCTAAAAAAATAGTGTCAGGCCGATAAAAAACACAACGATTTAATCAAGACCAAATTAACTGAATTTGGGAGCCAATGCAACAAATGATCAAACAAACCAATCCCAACAAATTTGTCCCAGCCGGAATCGAAAGACACAAGTGGCTTGGACCCACGGGGATACCGCAAAAACCAAGGATAAAAAACCAAAGATTGCCAATGGTGGGGATTATTTTTATAGGCGAATCTCGACAATTTGATCTTTTATCGCTTATAAAAAGGTTGATTTTCTTAAACTTAGAAGATAATCTGCCCAATAGCATTTGGAAAATAGAATATAGGCTATGGGTTCGCATACGATATTAGGGATATAGATCAGCAGTTCAATTCTTCCGGTTTCATTGTGCTCTTCTCACTGATTGTCCCAGTACCAAGCTTTTCAACCATTCATTTTTTTTGGGGCAATATGGATAAAACAATATCATTGCTTCCGTTTATTGAATCTGAAAGAAACGGTTTTCTGCTGGACATCCCCGCATTTGATCAAGCAAGAGAACCGGGGGAAAATTTTTCATCACCTTTTCGCGTTATAGACAATGGTCAAAATTTTTCAATTGTACTGCAGGCGGGTCTAAAGACCAAGCACTCTGAGGCATTTAAAAGGTTGTTTTTATTGATTCAACGAGATCATTATCCGATCCCGCCGGACGATTTAAACCCTGTTACAAACCCAGACCTTGATAAGATCTGGTTTGAAACAATTCAATTTTATTCCACTGACAATACCGCTTTTTCTATCCCCTATGAATCTTATAATTCTGACAAAGCTGCCCAGTTCACCCCCCTTTTTTTCTGCAAAAAAAAGACCATATTCTTCCACCCCCCCTGCCCTGAATGCGGAGAACCCTTGGGTCTATGCAAAGATGACAGGCTGTTGAAAAACGCCGGGCTTTTCCCATACAACACCTCCTTAAAAAGATATCTCTTTTGTCCAGATTGCCATAACGTCCGCGGGAACCAAATATTTTACCAATTTTCCCGCTTGCCGGACGATCTGGTCTTTGTTAAAGACAGGTTTGATCTTATCAGGGATTTTAATAAGCTGAGAAGCACCGCTTCCGGGAACTTTCCCTGTCTTAATTGTCCCGAACATTCTGCCTGTTTTATCACCGGCGAAAAGGCTATGTCCCGTATCAGTTTTTTTTCTTTTTATCCCTTTCACATGCTGCTTTTTGATTCCGCACCCATAAAAGCAGTTGATTTTATACCCTTTCTTTCAGGTGCCTCCCTTGATGAATACCCGTCCCCTTTTAAGACGGATTCAGACGGCATTTTTGGGCAGACCCATACCCACCAAGGGGGGGATTATTTTTTCTTTAGTGGTGATGATCGCTTTTTTCTTGAGGTTCTTTATTTAAAACTTTCGTTATTAAGAAACATTGCGCGCTCTGTAAGCCAAAGGGTTGAAAATAATCTGGCATTATTGATACGGCTTTCTGCCCACAGCATTTGGATTACGCCTGCCCCCCATGGGGCCATGCTTCCCTTTTTCTGGAATTTCAAAATCAATATCATTGACCTTATCTCCAATTCTCCGGAAACTCCCATTGATTTTTCGCTAACAGGAAATCGTAATTTGAATTTCATGGTCTGCCTATGGTTTTATACCTTTCTGGTGAATAAAAAACAGGGGCAGAATGAGGTGTATAAAGCAATAGAAAGACTCTCTGCAAGCAGATCACCCGAAGATTATTTTTTTGATTATAATACATTGATCCAGGATTTTCCAACCCTTGCCCTGGAGAATATCTTTTGGACGCCCCGGGGTGTTTCCCTACCAGAGAAATGGAAACAATTTTGGTTAAGAACTTTGATAACAGGCGTTTCCTTTTTAAAAAATGGAAATACAAAGAACCTGAAAAGCGGTCTGAATCAATTGATAGATCAGATTGAAACCCTGAAACAAGAGATAAAAGAACAATTATTTTCAACCCACCCCATTGCAGCACCCCAGGATCATGTGAAACCTGTGCCTTCAGCTGAGGACAGAATAGAACCCGAGACAAAATACCAACTTGAAAAACCCGCAATCGCGCTGATTCTCAAACAATTGAAATCAAAATGGATTGCCAAAAGCGCCTCCTTTGAAGATGTGGAGGACGACATACTCGAGACAATCGTACTCTCGTCTCCAGAAGAGATCCAAACAGATATGGAGTTTGTTGAAAAGACCATACCTCTTCCCAGGGTTGAAACCATTCCGGAAACTGAAACCGGTAGTCTCAGTGATTTTGATGAAATGGAAAAAACCATCATTCTCTCGGGTGGCAAAGCAGAAGCTGACCGTGCAAGTGAGTTTGATACGATGGAAAAAACCATCATTATCTCACCCCCCGAAACACCGCAGTCACGAGCAGACTTTTTTGAAAAAGACGATGATCTGGATAAAACGATGATCATCCCCCCTAAAACAAGGCGTTAGAGAGGGTATTGTATGGCAGATAGGATTCAATTTGAAAAATTTACAGACCGGATTCAAGAAATCTACCAGGAGCATGGCGAACAGAGCCCTATTCCAATGGAGGATTACCTCCAAACTGAACTCGCATCTTTTGATTCTCCAGATAAAATGAAGGTTCTGGAAAAATTGATAGCCGAATTTGACGCCTCCGAGCCGGATGCGCGCGGCACGGAGGCTGTCGCAATTGACGATCATGTTTTGGCAAGGGTGATCAAGCTGCTCCTGGGACGGGATATGTCCCCGGCAGATTTCAATTCAAACGAACTTTTGGAAAGTCTGGCTGAATCCATCAATACGGTGTTTGAATCCCTGAATCAGCTGATCAGTGTCATCAACACCACCCTTGTGGGAAAGCAGGACTCAGACCAGACCATTCGCCAGGTCATCGGATATCATCTTGAAGGAAGTCAGAATGCAAAAAGTCTGGAAAACTATATCGGCCAGATTGGCCTAGCCTTTTTCGAATCCCAGGAAGCAGCAAAAAAAGCGGCCCACACTAAAGTGATGCAGATATTAGAAGAACTTTCACCTGAAATAATCCAAAAAGATGCTGACGTTTCAAGGCTGAGCCCCATACGGAAGTCCAAATATTATGAAGTGTATGAATTAAAATATAAAAAATTTGAAAAATGGTTTGAATCGGGTCGGTTTATGGAATCATTTTTAAGAGAATTTGAAAAAAATTGCCAAAAAATATCTTTTTAAAGGAGGGAAAATTGAAAAAAACTATCCTGCTGTTAGTCTCTGTGGTTTTTATGCTGGCGCTGTCTTCATGTTCAAAAAAAGAATTGCCCCCACCCCAATGGGGGTATGAAAAGGATGCGGTAAAACTTCAGATAATTGCCGACCCCATGTTGAACCTGGATAACGGAAAAGCGCATACGCTCTATGTTTGTATTTATCAACTAAAGGATCCCAATGGATTTAACCAGTTGTCAGGGGACCAGAGCGGGCTTTACAAATTACTGGACTGTAAATTATTTGATACAGGAGTGGCATCCTCAAAGCGTCTGATTGTAAATCCGGGAAAGGACAGCACCCTGGTAATGGATCGGGCTGAAAATGCAAAGTATCTTGCTGTGGTGGCAGGGTATTATGGGATCGTCAAAGAGCGGATTACCCGGCTTGTTAAAATCCCCGTAGTGGTTGAAGAGAAAGGTTTTTTTTCAAAATCAAAAAAACAAAAGCCGGGGTTGCTTGATATTACCCTTGTCCTGGGTCCTGAACAGATTGATGAAATTAGAGGACAATAGCCATGGTTAAACCGCTTTTCTGGCACCAGGGGCTCTTTCTCCAACCCCATCATTTTCAGCTGAATGACATGCACAACAGATCCCTTATGGAGCCGTTGTACCGATTCATGGTCCCACATTTCTGGGGAACCGCCAGCTTTGAAATTGATGAAAGCGTGCTGGCCAACTTTGTATTTGATCTTAGGGCAGGTGAATTCATTTTCCCGGATAATTCCCATGTTCTCCTGGGAGAAAATGCCGTCATCCAGGCCAGATCATTTGAAAAAGCATGGGCGGATGGCGGAAAGCCATTTTCCGTTTATCTGGGCTTAAAAAAATGGGAGACAACCGGTGAAAATGTCACGGTTTTAAAAGATTACAGCGATCTTTCCTCCGTATCAAGCCGCTTTATTTCCTTAAGTGCGCCGGAGGAAATCCCTGATCTGCATGGTAACGGCCCCGGTGCTGAAGTCAAGCGAATGCACTTTCTTATCAAGCTATTCTGGGAAACTGAAATTGATCACCAGGGAAATTATCAATTGATTCCCATTGCTCGGCTCAAACGAAATCTTGAAGAGGTGATGGTGGACCCTGGGTTGATTCCCCCCTGTCTGACAATTGCAGCCTCTAAATCATTGTCTGATATTGTCAAAGAGATAAAAGATCAACTTTTTTCAAAAACCCGTCAGCTTGAAGCGGTCAAGCGTGCCAAGGGGGTTCACACAGCAGAATTTGGTTCCAGAGATATGGTCTATATGATGGCCCTGCGTTCCTTGAACCGCTATGTCCCCCTGTTGACCCATTTGACTGGCACAACCCAACCCCATCCCTGGTCGATCTATGGTGTTCTCCGGCAGATTATAGGAGAACTCTCCTCTTTTTCAGCAGAGATATCTGCCAATGGCGAACTTGCGGACGGCACCGTACTGGTTGACACATATCATCATAAAAATTTACGGAATTGTTTTACAGGGGCACAACAGCTGATTACCCGATTATTGGATGAAATCACCTCCGGGCCGGAGTACATCATCCCCCTTCAGTACGACGGGACTTATTTTGCTGCGGAGCTTTCCCCCGGACTTTTTGAGGGCAGTAACCGGTTTTATATTGTCCTGGAATCCGATGCTCCCCCCGACACCATCCTGGAGTCCATGGAACATATTGCAAAACTAAGCGCCAGAGAGTCTCTGCCCATTCTGATTGCCCAATCCCTGCCCGGAATAAAGCTGCAGCACCTTGAAAATATACCCCAGGAGCTGCCCCGCAGATCAAATTCAGCCTATTTTCAAATTGATCACCACGGCAAACAATGGGAACCGGTGGAAAGGGGCAATAACATAGCCCTTTACTGGGATATGGCACCGGAAGACCTAAAAGCTGAGCTTATGATTGTGAGGAGGAATTAAGAAATGAGGCTTGCCGATTGTTTTACCAATATGATGACCTATACCACCATGCTTCACCAAAAATCGGGTTTAAAAAGCATCTCATTCGATCAGGCCAGCGCCCATATGGACCAATTAATCCGGGACAGCGACTCCTTATCCGAAAAATGCGGGGCCACCAGGGAAGAATATGACCTGGCCAGGTTTGCCGTCTTTGCCTGGATCGATGAAACCATCATGAGCAGCTCCTGGGGAGGAAAAAGCCAATGGCAGGGTGAACAGCTTCAGCGAAAACACTTTCAGACATCCGACGCCGGCGAACTCTTTTTCCAGCGACTCAACACCATCGGCCCCCACCAGAACCATGTCAGGGAAGTCTATTATATCTGCCTTGCCCTTGGATTTACAGGTCAATATCATAACCAGGGAGATGAAATGCTGCTCGCTCAGCTTAAACTTTCCAATCTAAAGCTGTTAACCGGCAGTTCCATGGATCTGCCGGCCCTGGATCAGTTAAAACTCTTTCCAGATGCCTATGTGAAAGATCAGGAGATATCAAAGGCAACCACACACAAAAGATTTTCCCTGATCACGGCGGTAGCCTTTCTGGCTCCAGTTTGCCTGTATGGGGTGCTGTTTTTAATCTATAAATTTGTTTTGCATAATGTCGGAGAAACTTTAATCACCAGGATACCCTAAATGAAAAATCGCCTTGCATTTGTGTTTAAACTTTTTTTAATCATCGCCCTGGTTATTTTTATTGGAATTGCTGTTTTTGCAGGTGCCATCTGGGCCAAATGGCCCCTATGGGTCTGCTTTTTCATTGCAGCCGGAATTATCGGTATTTTTTTGGGAGCTCTTTTTGTCCGCAAACTGCTGTTAAGAAAAAAAGAACAAAAATTTGTCAGCCAGATCATAGCGCAGGATAATTCAGCCCTGCAATCCAAAGATAAACAAGACCGTGAAATTTCAAGGGAGATGCAGGAGAAATGGAAAGAGGCCATGGAGTCCCTGAAAAAATCCCACTTAAAACACCAGGGGAACCCCCTCTATGTCCTTCCCTGGTATATGATTATCGGCAAAAGCGGCACCGGAAAAACAACTGCCATTAAAAGTGCGGATCTTTCTTCTTCTTTTTCCGAGGTCAGCAGTGTATCCGGTATCTCGGGTACGCGAAATTGTGATTGGTGGTTTTTCGAACAGGCGATTCTCATCGACACGGCTGGCCGATATGCAATTCCCGTGGATGGGGACAGGGACATGGACGAATGGCAAAAGTTCCTTGGACTTCTGGCAAAATACAGAAAGAAAGAACCCCTCAACGGATTGATTGTTACGGTTTCCGCAGACGCTCTGAATGACGCAGCAAATCAGGAACTTGAACGCTACGGCAAAGATATCAGAAAGCGCCTGGATGAACTGATGCGGGTTCTGAATGCAAAGTTCCCAGTTTATATCATGGTTACCAAATGCGACCTTATACAGGGGATGACCCAATTTTGTGACGGTTTGGGCGAGGATGCACTGGGGCAGACCATGGGGATGGTAAATCACAATTTAGAAAAAGACCCGGAGGGCCTGGTATCCGACTGTTTCAAAACCATGGGGGAAAGAATCCGGGATATCCTGTTGCTGATGCTGCAAAAACTTAAACGCGACACCATCAGCCCGGAGCTTATCCTTTTCCCCAGTGAACTTGAACGCTTAAAACCGGGGCTGCAGACATTTATCAAGGGAGTATTCCAAGAAAATCCTTACCAAGAAACCCCTTTTTTCCGTGGTGTATTCTTCAGCAGCGGCCGGCAAGAGGGCACGCCCTTTTCCCATTTTCTTAAGGGCATGGGGCTTATCAATGAACAGGAGGTGCTGCCGGGTACCAGCAGAGGCCTTTTCCTCCATGACTTTTTTTCATGGCTGCTGCCGTCGGACCGGGGACTTTTCACCCAGACCCAGAGGGGGAATGCCTGGGCCAAACTTACCCGGAATCTGGGATTTGCAGCCTGGAGCACCCTTATCATCGCAATCTGCGGTATATTAAGTTTTTCCTTTGTTAAAAATCTTCATACCATTAAGCAGGCCTCTGCAAAGTTTGCAGGTCCCCAAATTCTCCAGGGAGAATTGATTTCAGATGTGAGCATTTTAGAACGGTTCCAAACAACCATACAAAAGATTGAAAGCAGCAATGACAACTGGTGGATTCCCCGCCTGGGGCTAAATGAAAGCATTGCAATAGAATCTGAACTTAAGAAAAAATACTGTACCCTGATGGAAAAACGATTTTTAGCTCCCTTTGATAAAAAAATGGCCGATAATATGGCCTATTTCAATCTGGCAACACCGGTTGATTTCTCCATCCGGCACATTGAGCATCTGGTTAAGCGGATCAATTCCATCCAGGCCAAGCTTCTAAACCGCCCCATGGAAGAACTTTTGCAGATGCAGCAGCCGGAATTTAACACGGTGGATATGGGGGCCCAAAAAGATCTTGTAGAAGATGTCCAGCTAAAGATGAATACCCTTTATATTCATTACCTGGTCTGGCAGGAAGATACCCCTGCCATGAATCAGAAAATGAATGAGTTACAAAAATGGCTGGCCCGAATTCTTTCCATCAAGGGATCCAGCTTGAACTGGCTTGTTGACCGCACCAATTCAGATCCAGATCTGCTGCCCTATATCCTGGCAGATTTTTGGGGTAAATCGGCCCTCAGTGATGAGATTGGTAGTGAGATTATGGTCCGGCCCAGTTTTACCAGAAACGGCAAAGAGGCCATTGACTCGTTCATGATTGAAATTGAATCCGCATTAATCGATCCCCTTATCCTGGCTGGATTGAAGCGTGAATTTTTAAAGTGGTACAGGTCAGCCTATCTGGAAAGCTGGCTTAATTTTGTTGTTAAATTTGACACGGGAAAAAAGAATCTAACCTCCAGGGAACAATGGCAGACGATTTCCAATATTGTCTTCGATAAAAAAGGACCCTACTTTGCTTTGCTGGATATCATCCCCCAGGAACTAAGTCCGTTTTCTGAAGATGGGGAGCTGCCGGACTGGACAAACCTGATCCAAGATATAAACCGGCTCCATGGCCAGGCAGCAGCCCTAAGAGCACAAAAATCCGGATCAACCGGGATGCTGAAAAAGGTAGTTTCAAAGGCAACATCCAAGCTTGCAACATCATCCCAAACCATGAATAAACAGTTTACTGCCCAGACCCTGCTAAAAGCCGGTAAAAGTTTTATGATATACCAGGATTCCCTTGCCGGCCTGGCCCCGGCAACTTCCTCCCAAAGGGCAGCCTTTGACCTTGCAACCGACATCTATACACAAGATCCTGCCACAAGCGCCATTGCCTTTTTTGCTGCTCGCCAGGAGATTCGAAAACTCAGCAGGCTTATTGTGTATCCGGGGAAAGCCCCCTCCTACGTATGGCAAATTTTAAAAGGCCCCCTTGATTTTTACCATGAGTTCGCACTGAAAGAAGCATCCTGCCAGCTCCAGAAAAAATGGGAAGAATCAGTCCTGATGGAGATGAGAGACGTTTCAGAAAATCAAAACGAAAACACCCTTCTCCTGGGCCCTGAAGGGTTTGTAACCAAATTTGTGAAGGGACCGGCAAAGCCCTTTATCAAACGGGGACTTAAAAAAGGATTTTATGCTGCCGGTCTGGATGGCAAAACCATGGCATTTACCCCCTATTTTTTCCAGTTTCTCACCCGGGGTGTGAATGCGTCCAAGCCTGCCAAATCGAGCTATACCGTTAAAATCAGCGGTCTTCCCACCAGTTCAAATGACGGTTCCCAGGTCCAGCCCCATGCCACATTGCTTGAGCTTGTCTGCGCAGATAAAACAACCACTCTGGAAAATTTAAATTACCCGGTTCAAAAGGTGTTTATCTGGTCTCCCCAATCGGAATGTGAGGTCATTTTTTCAATACGAATAGGTAGCCTTGACTTGATAAAAAAATATTCAGGCCGTCTCGCTTTTTCAAAATTTTTGAAAGCGTTTTCAAAGGGACAACGCCGTTTCCTTCCTTCTGATTTTCCTGATTATGAAGACGACCTGAAAAGAATGGGCGTCCGGTCCATCACAGCAAAGTATAGATTTAAAGGGAATGAACCGGTTGCCAAATTATTGAGTGCCACTCCTGGAAAAACACCCATGGAGATTCTTCAATGCTGGGAATAGGAAAACAAAAAACCGGCCTGGATGTTTCTGCCTATGGAAAGCATCCGGCATTTGATGACTATTTCAGCGTGAATATGAATACCCCTTTGGCCAATGCCTTGTCATCCTGGGTTGAAAACGGTATGAAATCAGGCGGTGCTGCCGATAAAAACAAGGGGATCCGATCATTTCGGTTCTGGGTCCTGGGTATTAAAAAAGAGGAACTTATCCTGGGGATTGTCCGGGACAGCAGTGATCGTTTAGGAAGGATCTACCCGCTTCTGATCATCGGAAGAACCCGGATGAACAACAGGGACAAACAGTGGCCATTAATCTTCAGTGGATTTGAACCTGTCTTCAGGGCATTTGAGGAAATGACGACGGCAAGGTACGGGGCATTCAAAGAGTTTGAAACCAGTCTTTTGAGGGTCCAATCTTTCGAAGCAAATTTTGAAACATCAAACCTCAACCTTTCAAATAGTCTGGCGGCCTGGTTCAAAAAGGAAAATCAGAAGGGCTCATGGGTACTTCCGGTTTCAGAACTCCTGAATCAATTTGCTTCCCATCCCTATGAACCCAAAAAAGAGGGGATATTTAAAAAAAATCCCCCCCCGCCCGGTGCCGTTTTCCTGGGCGGATTGCCGGATAACCCCATGGTAAATATGTATAACCGGCCCCTGGGAACCCGGGATTTTCACAGGCTTTTTAATCTACCCGGTTTTGATCAATCCGGTATTAATCTATCCAACAGCCATCAATATAATATGGATTTTCACACTCAATAAAGGAGAAAAGTTTGATGGATATTGATCCCATACTGGCCCCCATACCGGGAGACAACCCTTCGGGTGAAAACCTGCGGTATACATCTATATATGACAAGATTCAGGAAGCCAGAAGGGCTGATGATCTTCTGGATCAAGGGGATTGGCAGCATGAGGTAAAAACAGCGGACTGGAACGCCGTTTTTACCCTTGCCAAGGATGCCTTGATCACCCGGACAAAGGACCTGCAGATAGCCGCCTGGCTGATGGAAGCATTAACGGTCAACGAGGGGTTTGAGGGAGTTTCACAGGGTCTTGATATTATTATTCACATCCTGGACCGATTCTGGGACACCTTTTATCCTGAAATTGAAGAAGATGACCTTGATTACAGAATAGGCCCCCTGGAATTTATCAATGACAAACTATGGTTTCCCATAAAAAAAATCCCTGTTACAGACCCGGACAGAACCCCGGGGTTTGCCTGGGTAGACTGGCAGGAAACCAGGGATGAAAAGATAGCCGAAGGCAAATTGTCTGCTGAAGAATTTGATGCTGGGGTGGCCGCCTCATCCAGGGCCTATTATGAAACCCTTTTTGAAAATATCTCCCGATGTGTAGAATTGTTTAAGACCCTGGACAATATGGTAGATGAAAAGTTTGGCAGGGAAGCCCCCAGGCTGGCTGAGTTAAAATCCTCTTTGGAAGATTGTTTTAATCTGGTGACCGCCATTATCAAAGAAAAAAGGCAGGCAGAGCCTGATCCTGAAGAAAAAACAATTGAGGACGAGGCAGCCCCTCAAGCAGACCTATCTCCCGGGGAAAATACGGATATACTGCCTGGTTCCGATCAGGTTAGCCGCCCTCTGCCCCTGGCAGGAGGCGGGCCTGTCGGCATCTATCAGGTCAATCGTATATTAGGTAGTGCGGGTGTTGAAGAGGCCCTGTGGCAGGAGGCATTAGCAAAATTGGAAAAAGAGGGCATCAGATCTGCCCTTGAACTGCTTTTAGGGGGATCCTGCAGTGCCCAGTCGGTTCGGGAAAAAACAAATTTTCGTCTTCTCATGGCGCGGCTATGCCTGAAAGCCAAGCGGCCTGATCTGGCAAGACCCATTGTGGAAGAATTGAACACATTGATTGAAGATCTTCAACTGGCCAGATGGGAATCCCCCATATGGCTGGCTGAGGCCCTGGAAACCCTGTATCAATGTCTTACGACAGATGGCAGCTCAGATAATGATCAAGACAGGGCCCAGGAAATATTAACCCGGTTGTGTACTCTGGATGTGACCAAAGCCATGGCGTATTCGAACCGAACAACCCAATAAAGGTAAAAAAACAAGGTCACCAATGACCAATATCATCGGTAAGTTTAAACAGATATGAGTGATCATTTTAACCTCACAGCATCGATACTGGACAGGCTTCTGGACATGGAGCCGGAGTTGAGTTCCGAATCTGCCCCGTATCGCGTTGTGTCTGAACAACAGATACTTGACTGTGTTTTCAGGGACTTGGAGAACCTGTTGAATACGCGGTGCAGCCCGATTAAGCTGCCGGCCGCCTTCAACAGGCTCAAGGGATCTCTTATCCGGTACGGGCTTAAGGATTCCACTGCTGAAAACCCTGAAAGTACCCTGGTACGGCAAACCTTATGCAAGGAAATTGAGAAAACCATCTCTTTGTTTGAACCTCGCCTGAGAAAACCGGTTGTCCGGATTGAGACTAGGGACGGCAAAAAAAGAGAGCTGTATTTCAGGATCTCGGGGATCCTCGTTGTGGAGCCCCTGGCTGAGCCGGTTTCCTTTGATACTTTTTTCGACACCAACCGGGGACAATATGCCATTTCAAAATAACCGGCATGGCCGGATCATTGTATTTGCGCCTGGCCACAACGGAACATGAAACTCTTATAATTGCAACAACTTGGCCTGAGTTTTATATAAACATAGAGGATATGATTCCTAACCATGGATGACAGATTATTAAATTATTACGAGCGTGAACTGACCTTTGTCCGGGAGATGGGTGCCGAATTTGCCGCAAAATACCCGAAGATTGCCGGACGGCTTCTCCTGGAACCGGACAAGTGTGAAGACCCTCATACTGAACGGATGATAGAGGCATTTGCCTTTATCAGCGGAAGAATCCATAAAAAGATAGATGATGATTTTCCTGAAATCACAGAATCGATTCTGGGCATCACCTACCCCCATTATAACAACCCCATCCCCTCAATGACCATGGTACGCTTTGACCCCATAGATAAGAGCATCACTGAAAAAGGGTTTGAAATTGAAACCGGGGTAACCCTTTTTTCCAAACCGGTAAAAAATGTGCCCTGCCAATTTACCCTTTGCCAGCCCGTTTCCGTCTGGCCGGTGAAGGTCGGGGCAGCCTTTCTTGATGACCCCGGCCCAACGGTTAAGGAAGCGGTCCAGACCATTGTGCTTGAACTTGAGACCTTCAATGATATTGATTTTGGAAAAATAAATTGCAGAAAATTGCGATTTTTTCTCAATGGGCCCCACCAGCATGTGTTCCACCTATATGAGCATATTTTTAACAATTCCTGCCGGGTAGAATTTGTTTTTACTGGTCAACAAGGACATAAAGAAACCATACGCCTTAATCCTGACTGTATTCGTCCTGTGGGATTTGAATCCCACGAGAAGGTGCTTCCCTATTCAAAGAGATCTTTTCCCGGATATCTTCTTTTATTTGAGTATTTCACTTTTTCAGAAAAATTTCTGTTTTTCGATCTGGCCGGGTTTGAACGACTGAACCCTAATAAAATCGGCACCTCGCTCACCGTAAAAATACATCTGAACAAAACATTAAAACAAGATATTGTTGTCAATCAGGAGACCTTCCAGTTAAATGCAGCCCCGGCTGTAAACCTCTTTAAAAAAGTTGCCGAACCCATGCGGGTGGAACAGCGGAAGACGGAATACCAGGTGATACCGGATTTAAGACGCCGTACTGCAATGGAAGTGTATTCCATTGACCAGGTCAAGCATGCGGCTGTGTCCGACGAAAAAACCAAGGAATACAGGCCTTTTTACTCTATCCGCCACCATCTGTCAGATGATGATTCAAAGGAAAACAAGGTTTTCTGGCATATTCAAAGAAGGCCCTCGGGCAAAAAAGGAGACAAGGGAACAGAAGTCTACCTTTCTTTTTCAGACCTGAACATGAATCCTTCCGACCCTGGAACCGATATCCTGACAATAAAACTGACCTGTACCAACAGGGACCTTCCGGCCAGGCTTCCATTCGGTGATGTCAGGGGGGATTTTACCATGGAACTTGCAGCTCCCGTTGAAAAGATTTCCTGCCTGATCAAGCCCTCTTCCACCCGGCGCCCCTTTCTTGGCGGTGCACTTCAGTGGCGGCTCATCTCCCATCTGTCATTGAATTATATTTCCATGGTGGAAGGGGGAGAACATGCCTTAAAAGAGATTTTGAAACTCTATGATTTTGAAAATTCAACCTCCACAAAGCAACAGATCAGCGGGATTTCCTCATTGAAATCCCGCCATGTTACAAAACGGATCAATGAATCGTTTTGTCGGGGAGTAGAGATTACCATCACCCTGGATGAGGATAAGTTTGTAGGCTCGGGACTTTTTCTGTTCGGTTCGATTCTGGAGCGGTTTCTTGCCCAGTATGTTTCCGTCAATTCATTCTCCCAGCTTGTTTTGAAAACCCTCCAGAAAAAAGAGGCATTAAAGCGATGGCCACCGAGAAGCGGCAATCAGATACTGGCATAGAAGCACAACTCTATTCTGCAGTTTACGAGTTTTCGTTTTTCAAGGCTGTTGAGCTTCTGGAAAAATTTGCCCCGGACAAGAAACGACTGGGACAGACCATGGAGCCCGCAAAGGAGCCGGTTAGGTTTTATGTTAAACCCGGCTTTGCCTTTCCGGCAAGCGATATCGCAGGCTTAGGCAAGAACATCGAAGAGGGGCCTTCGGAAATGGAAGTTGCCTTTATGGGGCTTATCGGTCCATCCGGCCTTCTTCCCCACTGGTACAACGAGCATGCATTAGAAAGAAAAAAGAAAAAGGACCCCACATTTGAAGCGTTTCTCAATATTTTTCACCACCGGCTGATCTCCCTTTTTTACCTGGCCTGGAAAAAACACAGGTTTCCTGAAAACTATGAGCCGGGGGGCGGTGACCGCCTGTCCAGATACGTTCTGAGTCTGGCAGGACTCGGCACCTCGGGCATGGTGGGAATGCTGGGCCTTCCCAGGGAGTCCCTTACCTTTTACTCTGGCCTTCTCTCGTTGCCGGTGGCATCGGCTGCCAGCATCGAAGCGGCAATTGAATACTTTTCAGGCGCCAAAACAAGGGTTGACCAATTTGTTCAGCGGGATGTTCCACTGGAGGAGGAAGATGTTACCCGACTGGGGGAAGCCAATGCAAGCCTAGGAAAGGATGCGGTCTGCGGAAGTCAGGTAAAGGAATGCCAGACCAAATTTCGGGTAAATATGGGGCCTGTAGCCTATCAAACCTATGACCGGCTCATGCCCACAGGAGATCTGCTGATGCCGGTTTTTTCCCTGATCCGATATATGGTGGGAATCGAATTTGAATTTGAAATCAGGGTGTTCCTCAAAAAAGAGGAGGTGCCCCGGTGTGTTCTGGGTCAAAAGGGCCGTGGTGCTGCTGTCCTTGGATGGACCACCTGGGCGTTAAGCCCGGGATATAATTTTGACCAACATCCATATATTACCTTTCAGGAAATGGATCTGCATAAGGAAAGCGATCACCTGAAAAATAACCCGAATCCCAAAAGGAGCTAAAATGTCTGTATCAAACCTTAAGTCTCTCATCGGCAAACTGAACACAGCCTGCCGAAAGAGCCTGGAGTCAGCTGCCGGCCTGTGTCTTTCCCACACCCATTATGATGTGGAACTGGAACATTTTTTCCTGAAACTCCTTGATATTCAGAATACGGATTTAACTAAAATACTGGCCTATTTTGAAATAAACGAATCCCATCTCATCCAGGATCTCACAAATTCCATTGAACAATTTAAAACAGGAAATGCACGAACCCCTGCACTTTCTCCCAGGATCCCCCGAACGATCAAAGAGTCGTGGCTTCTTGCATCTGTCGATTTTGCAGCCCCTGCTGTCCGGTCCGGCCATATTCTTTTGGCCCTTCTGTCAGCCCAGGAATCGGCAAGGGGTCTTTATTCAAGCTCCTCTCTTTTTGAAAAAATTTCCGTTGAAACCCTGAAAAATTCTTTTACGGATTTGACCGCAGGGTCCAGCGAAGAAGAGGAAGCAGCCACCCAGGCCGGAAGATCCCCTGAAGGAACATCACCCATGAAGGCAACCGCCATGGGTCAGGGCCAGGCCCTTGCCCAATATACCATCAACCTTACCCAAAAGGCGCAAAAGGGCGAGATAGATCCTGTTCTGGGAAGGGATTTTGAAATCCGCCAGATGGTGGATATTCTGATCCGCCGCCGGCAAAACAACCCCATCCTCACAGGTGAGGCCGGCGTCGGCAAAACAGCAGTTGTCGAAGGGTTTGCCCTGAGAATAGCCGAAGGTGACGTTCCGCCCATCCTGCAGAACGTTGCAATTCATACCCTGGACTTGGGGCTTCTCCAGGCAGGAGCCGGCATCAAGGGAGAATTTGAAGAGCGCCTGAAAACAGTAATCAATGAGGTAAAAGCCTCGCCTGTTCCCATCATCCTCTTTATTGATGAGGCCCATACCCTCATCGGCGCCGGCGGGGCAGCAGGATCCGGTGATGCGGCAAATCTTTTAAAACCTGCCCTTGCCAGGGGGGAACTTCGAACCATTGCCGCCACCACCTGGGCAGAATACAAAAAATATTTTGAAAAGGATGCAGCCATGGCAAGGCGGTTCCAGGTGGTTAAAATAGAGGAACCCGACGAGGAAAAAGCCCTGGTCATGATGCGGGCCATAGCCCCTTTTTTGGAGAAACACCACAATGTCATGATCACGGACGAGGCCCTCAAAGAGACGGTGCATCTCTCCTCCCGGTATATTTCGGGCCGGCAGCTCCCGGACAAGGCCGTGAGTGTTCTTGATACGGCCTGTGCCAGAATTGCCATCGGGTTAACCACCAATCCACCTGCGGTTGAAGATGCCTCAAGGCACATTGACCAGCTGAATCGGGAGCTTGTGATCCTGGAAAAGGAAACCGCCCTGGGTAAAAAACATGAAGAGAGAATCACCAACATTTTAGAGGAGAGAGAGACGGTACAGGAAAAATTTGCAACCCTGACGGAACAATGGGAAAAAGAAATGGAAGTGGCCGTTAAAATCAGGGAGCTGCACCAGGCTATCCAGGATATTCATGTAAAGGGCGATGAGGCCGGTGATGATTCATCCATTGATCGCCTTGAAAATGACAACCTTGAAGGTGACGACCTTGAAGGTGACGGCCTTGAAGGTGACGGCCTCGAGGAAAAACAGGCACAGCTGGCTGAACTCGAATCAGAACTTGCCAAACATCAGCAAGAGACCGCCCTTGTCCATATTGCCGTGGATGTGGAAACCGTTTCCAGCGTCATCTCCGGATGGACCGGCATCCCCACGGGCAGTATGCTCTCCGATGAAATCGATACTGTGCTGTCTTTAAGCGAGCTGCTCAAAAAACGGATTATCGGCCAGGACCACGGTCTTGATGCCATTGAACAGGTGGTTCAGACCGCCCACGCCGGCATTGAAGACCCGTCCAAACCCACGGGGGTTTTCATGCTGGTGGGACCCAGTGGGGTGGGGAAAACCGAGACCGCCCTTGCCCTTTCAGAGCTTCTCTATGGAGGGGAGCAGAACATGATCACCATCAACATGTCCGAATATCAGGAAGCCCATACCGTGTCCGGCCTCAAAGGATCTCCCCCTGGATATGTAGGGTATGGAGAGGGGGGCGTACTGACCGAGGCTGTCAGACGACGGCCCTACTCTGTTGTGTTGCTGGATGAAATTGAAAAGGCCCACCCGGATGTGACGGAAATGTTCTACCAGGTCTTTGACAAGGGCATGATGGAGGACGGCGAAGGACGGGTCATTGATTTTAAGAATACGTTGATGATTCTCACATCAAACCTGGGTACGGACCTGATTATGAAACTCTGCGCAGACAAAGGGGCCATTCCGAAACCAGGCGATCTTGCCCAGATGCTGACCCCGGACCTCCAGGCCCATTTTAAACCCGCTTTTTTAGGCCGCATGAAGATTGTCCCCTATTTTCCCATCACGGATAACAACATGAAGCTCATCATCCGGCTCAAGCTGGACAGAATTGTCAAACGAATGCGAGAAAATAAGGGAATAGAATTTATCTATGAAGATGCCATCATCGATGCCATTGCCGACCGCTGTACAGAGGTGGACTCAGGCGCCAGGAATGTGGACCATATTCTGACCAATACCCTGCTGCCGGAAATGAGCCGGGAAATGCTATCCATGATGGCAAAGGGGGAGTCGATCCAGAGAATTGAAGTGGATCTGGTCGGGGAGGGGTTTGAATTTAAATTTGTTTAAACGATCAGAATCTCTTGTTTTTACGGGACCTGAACAGATGTCTGTCCCGGACTTTTTATGGTAATCACACCGCCCCAGGTACATGTTAGGGTGGAGGTATCATTTAAAGCCGGTTGGTTGGCAATGAGCACTGTGGGGGCTCCCACAACCCAGGGAGATGCCGTCGCCGGCACACAGGGAGCAGGGGTGGGGGTATACACCCCCAGAGCGGCCGTAGTGGCGGCAGAGGTGGCAGCTGCCACAGCCGGATTTGACTGGGTGGTGCACATACCAAAGGAAACAATATTCTTAATGGGTTTGTGATCCATGATATTGGCAGCGGGGGTGGTGGTCAGCACCTTGTTTTCCGGCGTAACCACCAGTGCACTTGGGGCAGCACCAAAACTGCATTGCAGCATGGCACCCATACATACCTGCATTGGCATTTGTTATTGTCCTTTGTTTATAGGATTTTACCCTAAAGTGAGAGCTGGTTTAGCATCAAGTCAATGTTTCGTCGTGTATGTTGATTTGGGGGGGGCGCTAAATATGCGAGACCTTCACCTATTGCATTTTGAGCCTCCATGCTGACATCCTTCAAATAGGCCATGATCTATTTCTCCCCTATAGCTGTTATTGATGTAGAAAAGGATTTCATTGAAGTTAGGTGCACGAAAAGCCGTTTATGGTTTGGCTTTACTTTTGGAGCAACGGATGTCACTTTTCCTTTATGTTACATAACTCTCCTTCCAAGCACCCCTTTTCCTTTGGGCTTTTGCGGTTCTATAGCCTTTAATAGATAGGTCCAGGAAACTGGGGTTCCAAACTGGGGGAGTATCTGGTTATCAATGAATCTCGACAGATCTGATTTATTCCCTTTATATTCACCTTGATTCGGATCGAATACATACATATGCCCTGATGCAAAAATACCAGTACCATGTCCCGAACGCCAAATACCAACTGCATGTCCCCAACCGTCACCAATGGCGGGATTATGACCAAAATTGAAGTGAAACCCAGTTCGTCGCAAATCTTTTATATAATTTGTTAATGCACCATTTCTTAGATTATGCTGAACATCATCAATGTTTGAGCTTCCCGCAACCCGGAGGACCCACGCGCATTTCTGCCTCAACTCCCCAATATTGTCCCAATTATTCGAATAGACATCCTGTAGCAAAGGCGCATACTTGCCGATAGCAGCTTCAAGCTTTGCGCGCCGATCATCAGGACCTAAGCTTTTTTCCTCACGCATCAATTGGATCCAGTATGCAGAAAGAACTGCGCATACACCATTTCCCGTTTCTGGGAATAAAGCCTGATTGAATGGAAAAGTTTGCGAGAACGCCATGTTAAAATCTCCTTGTCTGAGTGAGAAACAATTGTGAGGTTAAATGAGACCAAACAGTTCTGCCCCACGCCCCCAAATTGCCTACTCGATAATAACAAATCACTTTTACAAAGGTGGACTGATATGAAGAATTATGCCAACCTTCATTTTTTGCCACCCGAAAACACACACCACTTTTCCAGGATATATACCTGGAACAAATTCAATAAGATCTGCCAGGGCCAAGCTTAAACCATAATTCTGACCAATGCATCGAGTCGCCTCCTCAACAGTCGCAGGGCTGGTAGTCAACCCTATGGCCAATCTGGCACAGGCTGTATCAAGCACGCTGACCGATTTATCCGACAACTGTCTACCGGTAATATAGCGATGGGAAAGATGGACAGAATCGACTAAGGTTTTGTCAGTTATCATCACCTTACGATGGTTTTCTATAAATAGAGCAATGACCCGCATCTGTTAATTCCGGAATATAAACAGGTTCTATATAGGCGGGTCATGGTTGCGGATATCCCAAAGGTTTTGATATTTCAGATTATAGATTATTTCCTTCTCAAGATTTGAATTACTTTATTTTATTTCAGTAGTCCTTTAACCCATCCTGACAAAGACACTAGATGTTGTTCCCTTGCCAGGATGGGTCCATACTTCAACTGTTACAGTTTCTTTATATTTTTCTTGCCTAAAAGCAAACATCTGTCAAACACTTACTTACAGCTTTTCATTTTTAGCAATATCCCAGCCAAACCGTTTGGGAGCCCCTCCTGTCCCATCCTCTTTTTGTTCCGTATATTCTGTTTCAATGCTTGCAAAGTTAATACTAACATTTTCCGTCAATCTGTCCTCGCCCCCCGATCCACCCGTACTGACTGAGGTGATGAGGCATTTTTTCATGGTCATCTTTATATACTCCAGCGGTTTTTCTCCTGCCTTACGAACCGTCAGGAGCATTTCCGGATAATGTTTACCATTGCAGCAGGCCAGCAACAGATCCGTTGAGGCATTATCCACATACTTTGTTACACTGAGATCCTGGACATTGGCCTTGCCGGCACCACCGCCACCACCCGTATGCATTGTTCCACTGTTTGATGCACCCCAGCTCCAGGCCAGAACATCAATTTCACCCTCATGAGCGTGATCCTTGGATTCTCCTGCCAAGCCCTTACATTTCAAAAACATATCAACGGTCATAATATTTCCTCCTTTGACGAGGAGCATTTACAAGCTCCGGTTAAATAAGTCAGGGGATTTTCCCCTACATCATTTTCACATCACAACCTGTTCTTCCTATTCCGACAACAGCCTTAACTATTGTGCCGGTGGCGGCAGGTCTGCAACCAACCTCAACGACACTGAAAGTTCATCCAGTTGATAATGGGGCTTCAAAAAAGCAACTGCCCGATAAGCACCTGTTTTACCGGGTATTTCAGTCACATCAACCCTCGCTTCCCGAAGCGGATATTTTGCCTTCATCTCCTGTCCGGCTTCATCATCTCCCAGGGTATAGTTATTGATCCAACGGTTCAGGAAACTGTGTGCCTCATCACGGGTCATAAAACTGCCAAGCTTATCGCGCATCATGGATTTGAGATAATGGGCAAACCTGGATGTGGCCATGATATACTGAAGCTGGGAAGAGAGCCGGGCATTGGCATTGGCCGCATCAGTGTCATACACCTTTGGTTTATTGGCAGACTGGGTGCTGAAAAAAGCCGCGAAGTCAGTTCCTTTACAGTGAACCAGCGGCACAAAGCCCAGATCAGCCAGTTCTTTTTCCCGACGATCTGTGATGGCAATTTCGGTGGGACACTTAAGCGCCACATCTCCCTCATCGGTTTGAAAGGTATGAACCGGCAACCCCTCAACCAGCCCGCCACCCTCTACCCCGCGAATGGCCGCACACCAGTGGTATTTGGCAAAGGCATCGGTCAAACGGGTGCCAAGTGCATAGGCAGCATTGCCCCACAAATATTTCTTGTGATCCTTTCCATCCACCTGTTCTTCAAAATCAAATGCCTCCACCGGCACATTGGCTTTGCCGTAGGGTTGACGCATGAGGATATGGGGCATTGCCAGGGCAACATATCGGGAATCCTCGGAATCTCGAAAAGATTTCCATTTGGCATACTCAACGCTTTGGAAGTTTTTGGCCAGATCCCGCGGTTCGCCAAGCTCGGTAAAGCTGTCAAAATTAAAAAGCTCAGGTCCGGCTGCCGAAAGAAAAGGAGCATGAGCAGCAGCAGCAACCTGTGAAACCTTTTCCAACAGTGCCAGATCCTGGGGATGGTTGGTAAATTCATAATCACCAATCAAAGCCCCATAGGAAGAACCTCCGAACATACCGAATTCTTCCTCATATATCTTTTTAAACAAGGTTGATTGATCAAACTCTGAGGCTTTTTCCATATCCTTGAGCAGATCCTTCTTATTGACATTCATGACTCTTATTTTTAGCGTCTCTCCTGTCTCACTCTGGTCAATCAGATATTGCAGCCCCCGCCAGGAAGCCTCAATTTTCTGAAAGTCTTCGTGATGAATGACCTCATTGAGCTGATTGGAAATCAGTTTGTCAATGTCACTGATTCTGGCATTGATCATGGCCTCGGTGTTTTTTGAGACCGTCATCTCTCCTTCCATTATCTGGGAAACAAACTCACCTACCACATCTTTTGCAAAATCTCTCTGGCTCGTGTCTCTAGCGAGACGCCCATCATCAATTATCTGATCCAGGAGGCTTTTTTCCTCTACTTCCCCGGCCTGTGTTTCCGGCTGGACCTGTTGTTCCTTTTCTGTCATCTGGTCCCCCTCCTTTATTTATTAATGTTTTCATCTTCACTTTTTTCTGCACCGGCTTGCTTACCCAACTTTTCCAGGGAATCTGTGCTTGAGATAATATCTTGAAGCAGTTCATCCAGCTTGTCGTTACCATCCAGTTTATTCAGCATTTCGGAAAGTTTCTTTCTGGCTTCAACAAGTTTTCGTATCGGCCCAACCTGGTTGGCAACCCGCTCCGGATGGAAATCATCCATTGATTCAAAGCGCAATTCAACTGCCACCTGAGCATCATCCTCGGTAAGTTTATTATCCACTCGATAAGCCACTCGAGGTTCCATCCCCTTCAGTACATTGTTAAAATTGTCCCGGTCTATTTCTACAAGTTTCCTCTCTTTGAGTTTTGGTAACGGTTTATCAGGCTTACCTGATAAATCCGCCAACACTCCCACAACAAAAGGTATTTCCTTCAACTGAACCGCATCACCCACTTCCACATCATAGGTGATCTGAACTCTCGGGGCTCTTACCCGGTCAAGGGTATGCTGTAGACTTTCTTTGGCCATGTAATTCCTCCTTTTTCAAATTTTTGCAGTTAAGAACTAATTTAAAGGTGTTTTATTTATTTTATAAACCCTGGATACAGTTTATCCACAGACTGCTGTCATGAAGACCACTTCAGCTTTGGTGTTGCAGATTCCCCATACATCGGGGTCTAGTTCAAACACTCTGAATTGTTCTTCACAAATTGTCAGCATGTTTTCCGCCACCAATACCTATGATCAGGCAATAGATACCGTTTCCTTCTGCAGTGCTTCTCCGGCCATGGAAAAGTGCAGCAATAAAGACGGATCTTCACCCTCAACAATAAAATTTTCCACCGGACCAAAGATGGTCTTTAATTCTTCTGCATTGCAGGTGGGTAAATAAGTTCTCAGCACCCTGGGATCATAAAAACGGAAAAAATAAGATTTTCCCTCTTCATCATAAACCGTCAGGTAATTGCGGAAATGACGGTTAAGCTCATTAAGAGCCGCAGAAGACCGTATAAAGGAAACCCGACTTTTTCCCCATCCTTTGTCCAGAAGCCAGTGGGTAAAGAGATCTTCCGGCTGCAGAAGAACAAGATAGGGTGCTACCCAGGCAAGTTCTTCCGCTCTTTTCCCCCGGTGCAGACAGACACTGGCAAGTTTTGCCCCCATAATCTTCGGATAGATGGACTCACTCCTGGCGGCATCCACAAGGGCATAGACATTCAGGAGAGCCCGCCCTTCCACAGGTCGCCATAACCGGTTGATAATTTGATCAGATGCCATGGTTCCTCATTTTTCTGTTTTTTAAGAGCCGCACGGGCTCACTTATTATTTCGGTCAGGTGTCGCAAAGCGGTTTCCCCGCATCTGCAGCATCTTTAAATGCCTGGGCCTGGGGTGTGTGAGGCGGAGGCGATGGGGGAGACGGGGATGGTCCGACTTCTGCAAGACCGCCCGGTTCAGCAGTGTCTGCCTCACGGGGTTCGGTTGGAGACTCGGGAGAAGATCCTGACCCGGACCCTGCAGAACCGCCGCTGTTTATCATCACCATGGATCCCTGGATGGTAACCCCTGACGGTCCGATATCAACAAAATTACCGCCAACTTTGAGCGTTATCTGTGTACTTGCCTCCACAATAACCTTCATGCCTGCCTTTAGGTGGATTTCGCCTCCGGCATCAAGGGCATGGTTCATCCCTACCTTTTCCTGCATGTCTCCTTTTGCGTCAAGGGAGAAGGAGCCGCCAATTTTTTCATTGTGGTCTCCTGTGACAGTGAGATGCTTGTCTCCATCGGTCTTTTCAAGCTGGTCCTTGATCACGACCAGGTGACTTTCATTGCCGACCCATTCACACAGATCATTTTTAGTGCGGATATCCTGGTTGTACTGGGCATGGATAAAAAGCTGCTCATCACCTGCCGCGTCCTCAAATCGGATTTCGTTAAACCCTTTCCCTTCAGGGGAACTGCTTGATTTGAAAGTGCTCTTGGTCTTTTCATCCGGTAAATGGTAAGGTGGCCGGTTAACGCCATGATAGACCTGGCCTGTGACAATGGGCCGGTCCGGGTTGCCTTCGATAAATTCGACAATTACTTCATGCCCGATCCTGGGCAGGAACATGGCCCCCCATCCGTTACCGGCCATGGATTGAGCCACCCGCAACCAGCAAGAGCTGTTTTCATCGGACTCTTTCTTGCGATCCCAGTGGAATTTTACCTTTATCCGCCCATGTTCATCCGTGTAGATCTCTTCTCCGGAAGGGCCGACAACCACGGCTGTTTGCACTCCTTCCACCACCGGTATCGGGGTAATTCGTTGGGGTCGGAAAGGCACATCATAGGAGATGCAGTCAAACTGATTCGTATAAATTTTTCCTTCTTCCTGTATTGGCGTACCGCTTGAGTAGCTATCCGCCTGGTCAGCCCTATGCCGGATACGGGTCAAAATATAATATTGGTCGTTCCAATCCTCCTGGGAAGATGCTTCCAATTTGAAACGATAGCCGCTGGTAAAAGACCGACAGTCACTGGTGCCGATCAAGGTGGTGATACGGGATTCTTCTTCTTCCATACGAATCGAGGCCAAAGTGTCTCCTGTATCTCGTTTGGCATACCCTCCGGGATAATCATACTTTTCCCATTCACCCGGTCCACGGACCTGGGTGGTGTCCGATGTTACCTTCAGGTCTGCATCGGGGATTTCATAATTGTAATCATTTAATGTGTATTTTCCTGCCTGAATCTGTTTTACCATCCGAAGGCTGTCAATTTCATCCTCAGAGCCCAGGTATTCACCACCACTCCTTTTGAATTTTACGGATTCTTGTTTTGAGCAGGGTTGAATTGCGCCTGAATTGTCCGCCATCACCAGGGTATGTTTCAGATCCTCATGCTCAAAAAAATAGTAGATGCCCTCTTCTTCCAAAAGCCTTGAAACAAAATTAAAATCGGTTTCTCTGTACTGCACAGTGTATTCTCTTGTTTCATAGGAGCTGCTCAAATTAAACTTGAAGTCGGTAAAATTTTTGTCTGAAAAAACTTTCTCAATAATATCCTGCACTGAAAGATTCTGGAATATCCGGGAATTTAGGGTTCTGGTCAGAAGCCACAACCATGGCACCATGGTGGCAGAATAAGAATAAAATCGAAGGTCACCGCCAGACCTATTGCTGCTGCCGTATTCCTGGCTGAAACGGGAAATCAGTCCGTTAAAAAAACGGATGCTGCCGTCTGCAAGGAAAATAGAAATTGTGACGTTCTTTCCGATGATCTCTTCAAACGCAATCGAGTGTTGTTCAGAAAACAAATCAATATCAAAACTAAATAGTTCCGACAAGCCTTCCTGTCCTTTAATCCGGGCAAGCATTAGTATATCCCTTCCCAGGGGGGTATCAATTGAAAGAAGTTTGTTATCTTGTGTATACATAAAAGCCCTATTTTATAATTAATTGTTCCCGCCAGGGGCGGTCATCTGGCCGGCCATAAAAGGTTATGAAAAGATCAGATTTTACTGCCAGAGTCCGGCAAGCCGGCTGAGGGGATCGGCTATGGACTGGAACCGGCCAAGCCGAACCATGTCCTGGTTAAGAAAAGAGAGCAGTGGCATCAACCCTTTTTCCATAATCTGTTCGGCGGCTCGGTGACTGAGCAAAATTTCAGCACAAGGGTTCAGATAAGATTGACCTTCTTCCATATAAACATGGAGCGGCAGAGAATTGATTTCCAGGACAGAACCTGGCTGCATTTGACTGCCTTGCAGGCTGAACGTCTGAGCCAGCAGAAGCATAAGTGCAAAACAAGGATTCCCCCAGAGATAATTCCCGTGTACAGGGGATACCGGCATTTCTTCAAAGCGAAACGCATCAATGGGCTCTGTGTCATTACCATAGGGCAACCGCAACAGCATGCGGGGCAAACAAAGGCCTAGGTTTGCAGCTTCAGGAAGGTGCCGCAAAGCCTGCCAATTTGTTTCAACTTCCTGAGTGGGACAAGGCTGCCAATCATCTGGATCAGGTGTTTCCCCAAGGCTGTTTTCACACAGAAATCTGTCCCCCGCAGCTGCAATAAAACAAGTCCCTGCGGCTTTTGCGATCTTTGCCATTCGGCCAAGCAGTTCCAGATCTTTGTTTTGCTTTTCAAAGGTGTAGTTGCCCGCGATAACAGCCCAGGGGTGCCCCCCGGCTGTCCCCACAGCCTGCTCAACCCATCTTTTGTACAGACCGGTGCTGCAAAGGTCATCGGCTGCCCTAAGGTCTACGGCAAGCTCGGTCTTTGCTGCATCGAGTATAAAAAGCTTGAGTTGGCTGTCTGTTTCAATTCGTGAAACAAGAAAATCAAGCCCTCTCCACGCAGCCTCCAGAGCCTGAAAATTTTCATGGTGCAAAATCATCTGCATCAACTTGCTTGCCGCGGCATCTACGGCATCGATCATCTCTTCCTGTCTGGGAATGGCCTTTGGGACAAGATGCGGCTTGACAATTCTGTGCAAAAAAGAGTCCCACTGGGGTGACGGTTTTGTCGAACCAGTCGGCTGATCTTCTACTTGGCTTTTCTCGATGATCTTATCCAGCAGATCTCCAGATGGGTGTGCACTGACCAATTCCTGCAATTGGGTTTCTTCGTCCAAAGCCGGCGCTTTGAAAAATTCTTCGGCAAAGGCAGCAAAAATTGACGGATCTGTCAGGCTCTCTTTGGTATCCTTTAGTGCTTGAAAAACAGGGAGTCGACAATAAAGCGCATCAGGGTGAAAATCATCCAACTTGGAAAATGAGATACAAACAGGAGGGTCATTCTCTCCCAAAATGGGCAAATAAATCTGAACACCAAGCTTGGCAAATAGGGTATCGAAAATATCACGGTCCACCACAAGGGGTTGCGAAATTGTCAATGGGGCACCCGAAGGTTCCTGACAACGGTTTGCCCGGCCGCTGAAATCCCCCATGAGAAGAATATGGAAATGCATTTCCGAATCTTGTCGGCCATGGGCAGTGCCCATTGAGGCGACCATATTAAAATCAAGCTCACCAAATGAGATGGGTTCTGGCATAATTTTCCCCTGAATAGGTTCTAAGGTGCCCTAAAATCCTTGCTGTTTCACATAGCTCCGCCCTTTCGGTTCCGTTGGCTATCTTGAGTTTATAGGGTGTTCAAAATAGTATCGCAAAAAGAACTGTCCAACAGGGTCTAAGTTGTTTTAAAAAAGAATTCAGGGAAAAGCCTGATTTCATTAAAAATAAACGCATTGCATAACCGTAAAAACTATTAGCCAAATATTTTCTTAAATAAAGATTTTTTTTGCTTGTCAGGAAAGCCCTCTTTTTCTCCTGGTTCCATGTTTTTAATATCTTTGGGCACTTCCGGCTGTTGTATAACTATCTCTGCCATACGGCCCCCCTCCATAAACTGGAAGGCAGGCCCGGCCATGGTAAGGTATAGCTTGTCTCCAGGATTCAAGGCGACAGGAGACATAATGGGCTGATTGTTTATCTGAATCAAATTTCGGCCGGTAAGGTCTTTTATTCTGTAACTGCCCTGGCTGAAAAAAATTTGAGCGTGGCGTTCAGCCAATGAAGGATGTTCCAAGGGCAGATCACAGTCTGTGCTGGTTCCTATTGTTATGGGGAGTTCATTAAAAGATTTTAAAACCACGCCATACTGGATTACCAGGGGAGCCATGACGGGTTCCACCGGAAATTTCGACTGAGATGCAGTCTGAGGTTGGGAAGAATGAAGTGGCTGAGAGTGTTGAACAGGGGGGAGATGATTTGTCGGTTGTGCAATGGGTGCGGGTTCTTGAGGTGACTGGGAGTGAAGAGGTGGTGGTGGTGACTGCAGTTCAGATGGGGAGAAAGGTGCTGATGGAGGCGAAGGTGTCGGGTGAATAAGAGGCTGTTGAGCAGGCTGAACCTGGGAAGGGGGAGATAAAACCGCTTGAGCAATTTCGCCCGGGCGGGTTAAAAAGCTAACCTTGGGACCGCCTTCTGTGAAAAAAATTACATCTCCATTCTTTAACCAGGACTCGTCTATTTTTGTTCCATTGACAAAGGTACCGTTGGTGCTTGAATCAACCAGTTTAAACCGGTTTCCTTCTCTGATAATGTGGGCATGCTTTCTTGAAATGGCTACAATATCCTTGGGAAATTGAAGATCACAGGAGGGATGACGGCCGATGGAGATCTCATTGCTGGCAAATTCCTGGATCTCTCCTTTCATGGGGCCATGGATATGAACCAGCTGAACAATAATGGAGGGGGGCTGGTTCATTGAGTCTTACCCTGTTTGATGCTTTCGAGTCTTTCATACAGCAGTTCTGCTTTTTTCAAATTTGGAGCCACCTCTTTATAATCCGGATCAATAATTTTGACCAGTTTCCATTCATCAATGGCTTTTTTCAATTCTTCCTTTCCAAAATAATGGATCCCCAGATTATAATGTTTTTCCTTATAGGTTGCTTCACATTTTTCAATATAGTCCGGGCACATCTCACAGAACACATCGTAACCAAGGGCAGATTCAAAGCTGCGTTTTGCCGGCAAAAATTGATCTGCTTTGAACTGAGTCAATCCCAGCTGAAAATGGGATTCAAACAGATAATTCCGAAGGGTTTCATCTTCAAGATCGCCCTTTTGGGCTGCCTCAAACAATGGGATGGCTTGGGCATACTCCTTTTTATTAAACAGTTCAATGGCTGGGTCATAGGAGATCGGAACCGTTTCTTTCATCACCATTTTTTCTTCGGCAGGTTCAATGACAGATTCCGCCTCTTTTTCCGGGGAGGGGTATTCCGAAATATCAGGCGGGACTATCTCTAGGGGTGTTTCAGGCGGCGGTTCCATTTTCTTTTTAGCTTCTTTCAGCAAGGGGGGGGGAGGCGCTGTTTCTTCTTTGAGTGTCCGGGAATTGAGATACGCTTGTTGTGCCTGCTGAAGATGGGCAAGGGAGATGCCTTCAACAACCGGTATTTTTAATTTTTGTCCGACACGGACCTTTGTGACATCCGCAAGATTATTGAATTTACCGATGACGGGATAAGTTTTCAAATCACCATAGTAGATCAGCCCGAGTTTTGAAACGCTTTCACCCTCTGCCAATGTATGGGTGATATAGTCACCCGTTTGATCTGCCACGCCGCCGGGGGTGAGTTTTTCTTTTGCCTGTTTATGATCCGGCCAATTTTGAAGGGCGCTCAAATATTCTTTTCTTGCGGCGTCATATTTCCCCTGTTGATCAAGGATCACCCCTTGATTGAAATGATCCTGGGCCCTGTTCCAGAGTATCTCCAAAACATGACTTTTGTGCTGGACCGCTGACGGGTTCCCCGGCTCAATGGTCAAAGCGAGTTCGTATTGTTCCAGGGCGCTGGTAAACCGATCCTGGCTTTCCAGATTCTCTCCCTTGGCGATGTGCTGTTCAGCCAGTCCGGCTTCAGGGGGAGCGGCTTTTTTAGAAGAGCAGGAGAAACATCCGACTGCCAGAATTGCAGATAACATTATGACCGTAATTCGTGTATAAATATTCATTAGCCATCACTTTAAAGAAAGAGGATTAAATATTTTCAACCGTGAAATAAAAAGAGCTATGTCATGTTTTAATATCATATCTCTTTTTAAAGCAAGGGGATTTGTAAAAAAAGGGTTGCTTCCCCGGTCAACTGTAACCGCTATTTTATACCCGGCTGATTTTACCATTTTCATAAGATCCGCATTGTACCGTCCATAGGGGAAGGAGAAAAAATCCGTGTCCTGACCCAGCTTTGCATCTATTATTTCTTTTGACAAAAAAATTTCTTTTTTCAGGCGATTTTGAAAATCTTCCTCGGTTTCATCCTGTTTTTTTTCGGTAAGATCGCTGTGACCAACCGAATGAGACCCGATTGTAAACCCATTATTTTTAAGGATACCTAACTCGTCCCAAGAGATTGCTTTTTTGGATATACCCACATAATCCGTATAGATAAACAGGGTGGCCGTGAAATCGTATTTTTTTAAAATAGGCCAGGCCACCTCATATACGGACTTGTACCCGTCATCCATGGTAATGAGTACGGATTTTTTAGGTATTTGACGGCGATACTCCAAAAAATCCACCAATTGCCGGGACGAAATAACACGATATCCATTCTCCTTGAGATATTTCATCTGCTGCTCAAAAACATGGGGTGGAGTGGTCATGGACGAAATTTCATCTGAACCGAACTTATGGTAACACAGGATGGGAATAATCTGATACCCGTCTTCAAAAAGCCCTCCCCTGTTTTTCTCCTTCAAGGGGATACGAATCAAAGTTTCCCCGCTGAGCCCCTCTAAGTCATTGGCGTCTTCAATTTTCCATATCTGTTTTTCGTCCCCCAAAAGGGTTCGGGCAAGATCAGGAAAAGAGGACTTGCTAACAGGTTTGCAAAGAGCATATTCCTCTGATTTATAAACCACCCCCCCGGACTCAACGGGCGGTTTGGTCGCAACACAGGCGGTAAAACAAAAGATAAAATTTAGACTGAGAACAAATGCTAGGTTGCGTAAGGTCATTATTCACCCAATTTAAGGATCGCACTGATTTAAGCATCGCATTACATGATAATAAACTCATATCATTTTCCGAGGATAATACAATAGTTTTTTAACCTTTCAAAACAGGATATGTGTATGATGGCCCGGAAGGCTTGAATTCAAACCGGCATTCGCATAAAATAGACAGACCGCTTGACATCAGCCCATTTTTTAGGTAGGTCAAAATTAATAACTTAAGTTATTCATCATTTTTTCACAGTCATCTTATAACAGTGGCCAATTCTCTCATGGTCCAATCCCTTTTGGGAGGAATAATTAGAAACATGATGCTAAGAAAAGAAGGCACTGGCAGATATACCGTAAAATCATTTATCTTGTGTCTTGCGGCCTGGTTTATTCTCTGTTCGATTTTGTATATTGTCGTTCATTTCTGGGAAGGCAGTCGCAAGAGTGATTTAATTAAAACGGGTGTTGCCATATCAAAAGACATCTCAAGTCAGTCGGGTCTGCCGCTTCTGGAAAGGAAGATAGACCATCTAGGACAGCTCATAGAAGATATCACAAAGAAACCGGAAGTGATTTTCGCCTCTATTATTGATCATCGAAACAAACTCATCGCCTATACAGATCAGGATCAGTTTTTTACCTTCAGCAGAAAAAAATCAGAGGAACTGGAAGGGGTTCATTATTGGCGAGTATCCAATCTGAACCACCAGAAGGTGATGAATTTTTCTTCTGAAATTACCTTCTCCGGTACCCGGGTTGGAGAAATTTTCATATCGCTTGCCGCAGAGAAAATGGGGGTGTTGAGGCGGTCTTTTTTCTTTTTTGCGGTTGTGACCTTATCGATACTGGTTCTTTTCTTCAGCTTTGTCAGATACAAAGATTTTTTAGTATGGTGGAACACAAAATACAAACAATTTAATGCCCCTGCTGAGCCATTCTTAGATCAAAAAGGGGTCCATGATTTTTTTTGCCCCCTGTGCAGCAATACGGGGCATTTTTCCCGGGGCAGCTGCCATATGGCAGACCTTGAATCTTTTTTGCTCATTAAATCATATTCCCAAACGAATAAGGATGTGATGCTCCGGGACCTGGCCAGGGTTAAGGAGTTAAGCTGGCTTAAAAAGCGTATTATCGCCCAGTGTGGTAAAATTATTACAACTATTTCGGTTGAATGACCTTAATGCTGTATTGTTAATCTGGAGAACATTTATGTCTTTGAGTGAAAAAAAATCTAAAACCATCACATGGGCAAAGCAACTTACAACCACTTCCCAATCGGGTCTATTGGGAAAAGTGCTCAGCAATTCCTTTGTCAACAGAAACAAAAAACATGTGGCTGTCTATCTGCTGATTTTTCTGATAATTGTCCTGTCAGCTCATATTTCCATTGGGAATCTCCAGGAAAAAATCCAGCAGGACTTGTTTAAAAAAGGAACCCAGGCCGCCCATAACATGGGCGAAAAAATAAGTTCCCCCCTGCTGGGAAAAGATATTCTCTCTTTGAATGTGGCCGTTGGGGAAATGGCAAAAAAGAACAATCCCGTTTTTACTGCAATTCTGGATCACGATGGAAAAATCATTGCCCATAGTTACCCTGATGTCATTGGAACTTTATATGTCTTCCCGGAAAATGCGGAAAATTTAAAATTAATAGACAATATCTCAATTGATCGCCTGGCCTATAAGGGGAAACCCATAATTGGGTTTACAAAAGAAATCTTATTTTCCGGGATAAAAATCGGGAAAATTATTTTTGGTTTTGATGCAAAACAATTGGACGCTCCCAGGGAAAAATACAACTCCCTACGGATGGTTATTTGGCTGATCAGCATCATGGGGTTTATCGCAGCCGTCTTTCTCACCGACCGATATCTGAAGAACAAGCGGGCAAAAGAACTGGAAGCATTTAAAAAGGCCGATACTGTAGGCCCCTATCGCCTTACCCGCAAAATCGCACAGGGGGGGATGGCAGAGTTGTATCTGGCTGAATATACCAGGGAGGACGGTTTTAAACGGGTGGTTGCCATCAAAAAGATATTACCCCACCTGGTGGAGAATCAGGATTTTGTGGACATGTTCATACGGGAAGCACGACTTGCGGCCCTCCTTCAGCACCCCAATATTGTACAAATTTTTGATCTGATCAAATTTCACAACGCGAATTTCATTTCCATGGAATATGTGGAGGGAAAAAATCTGGCTGAAATCATGGCCCACGAGAAAAAAGGGCTGCCCATAGGGCTTTCAACATTTTTGATCCAGAAAATCAGTGCTGGACTTTATTACTCCCATACAATAAAGAATGCCGATACCGGTGAATCCTTGAATATCGTCCACAGGGATGTCAGTCCCCAAAATATGCTGGTATCTTTTAACGGAGAGGTGAAGATAAGTGACTTTGGTATTTCTAAAGCCCGATCTGAACCCAGTTTTACCCAGGCCGGTGTGATTAAAGGCAAACTATCCTATCTTTCCCCTGAGCAGGCTCTGGGCAAAGAGACAGACCATCAATCGGATTTATATGCCCTGGGCATTATCTTTTATGAAATCCTATCGGGAAAAAGACTATATAAATTTGAAAATGAACTGGAGGCGTTAAGTGCCCTTCCGAAAACTGTCATTCAGCCTATTTTTGAGGTACGAAGCGATATTCCGGAGGAACTAAATAAGATTGTGATGAAATGCCTGGAAAAGGATAAAAACAAGCGATACCAATCGGGTAAGGAAATAAATGATGCACTGGCATTGTTCAGAAAACAACTCAATATTTCCTATGACGAATCCAATCTGGTAGACTTCATGACGGAAAGGTTTAAATAAAATGAGCCAATTTTTATTGTTCGGAAAAACAGACCAGGGGCTTCGCAGAAAAAGAAATGAAGACACAATTCTGGTAAATGATGCCAATGGTTTTTGCCTTGTGGCAGATGGAATTGGCGGGACAGCAGCAGGAGATATTGCAAGCCAGCTGTTTGCCGATACTGCCCGGGAGATTTTTTCCACAACACCCGACACCGAAGAGATGAAATACCAGTCGGTTCAGCAGGCCTTTTTAACGGCCAATGACCGTATATTAGACTACGCTAAACACAACCCAGGTTGTGAGGGCATGGGGTGCACAGCTGAATTACTGGCTTTGACAAACGACCGGTTCATACTGGGACACATCGGGGACAGCCGGACATACCGTCTTCGCAATGGAGAGTTAAAGCAGTTGACCATAGATCATACCCTTGTTCAAGAACAGCTGGACCAGGGGTTGATCACCCAAGAAGAGGCAAGTCATCATTCCTTTAAGAACGTAATTTTGCGGGCTGTCGGGATCAAAAAGAACCCGGCCCTGGATATCTTAAGGGGAAAAACGCTTCCGGGAGATCTATTGCTTTTGTGCTCGGACGGCCTTACGGATATGGTGGAAGACAATGTGATAAAAGCGCTCCTGATTTCCAGGACCGATATTAAAGAAAGTACGAACCATCTAATCCGGGAAGCCAATAACAATGGTGGTAAAGATAATATCTCCGTTGTAATAGGCGAAATTGTATAGCCCTATTTTACTGAGAATCCATCCACAGAGACTGTCAGAATTGTCCAATCAGTGAACCGCATCACACCCTGGCCGGTGCTGGCGCAAACCAGTCCGCTTCAAAACATTCAAAATTTAAGTAGGATCATCCTGAATCAAAAAGGGGATCAGATCCGCCCTCGATTTTTCCTTGTAACTTTTTTGTAACCCCGCCTGTGTTATGGAAACCATATAAAAAAAACTGGTTTGCAAGAAGTCCCTATTTGCCGTTTAAAGGGTCAGGCACCTCCTTAGTACTATAATCCTTTGTACTACCGGGGACTTCTTGCAAAACCAAACCCAAGAGAACAAAAACCTTTTAATTGTCAAGGAGGCAAACTTTAGATGGAACTCAACAGAAGAGATTTTATCAAAATTTCGGGGGCCACGGCAGCCGGAGTTGCCGTCAGCGGTCTTGGATTTGACCTGAAACCCGTCAAAGCCCACGCCCAGATGCTCAAAACCCAGTATGCCAAGGAAAGCACCACCATCTGCTGCTATTGCGCAGTGGGATGCGGTGCCATTGTCCATACCAGCCAGCGCGGGGATGGAAGGGTTATCAATATTGAAGGCGATCCCGATCATGTGATCAATCAGGGAGCACTTTGCCCCAAAGGGGCTTCCATCAAGCAACTGGTTGAAAACGAAAAACGGCTTACCGAACCCATGTACCGGGCGCCCTATTCAGACAAATGGGAAACCGTGTCCTGGGACTGGGCCCTGCGAACAATTGCCAAACGTACCAAGGAAACCCGTGACAAAGGGTTTACTGCCAAAAACGACAAGGGCCAGACCGTCAACCGAGTTACAAACATGGCCTCCATTGGATCGGCCGCCATGGACAATGAAGAATGCTGGATCTACCAGACCCTGATGCGGTCCCTGGGGTTGGTCTATATAGAACACCAGGCAAGGATCTGACATAGCGCAACTGTAGCGGCTCTGGCAGAGTCGTTTGGACGCGGTGCAATGACCAATCACTGGATTGATATTAAAAACAGCGATTGTATCCTCATCATGGGCAGCAATGCTGCCGAAAATCATCCCATATCCTTTAAATATGTTACCCAGGCCATGGAAAAAGGGGCCAAACTCATTTCCGTGGATCCCAGGTTCACAAGGACCTCCTCCAAGGCAGACATTTATGCGAGCCTTAGATCGGGAACCGATATTGCATTTTTGGGCGGCATGATCAAATATATTCTGGACAATGATCTGTATAATAAGGAATATACGGCTGCCTATACCAATGCACCTTTTATTGTAGGCAAGGATTACAGCTTTGATGACGGTCTTTTTTCCGGTTACAAAGCCGCCATGGAAGGCCCATCTCTGGGAAGTTATGACAAATCCAAATGGGCCTTTGAAATGGATGCCAAAGGGGTTCCCAAAATGGACAGGGACATGAAGCATGAGCGCTCTGTTTTTCAGCTCATGAAAGCCCATTACCAACGCTATGACCTGGACAAGGTTTCCAGCGTCACGGGGACCCCCAAAGAAGACCTGTTGAAAGTTTATGAAACCTACGCGGCCTCAGGCGCCAGGGGAAAAGCGGGCACCATCATGTATGCCATGGGCTGGACCCAGCATACCGTGGGCACCCAGATCATCCGGACCATGGCCATGATCCAGCTGATGCTGGGAAACATGGGCGTTGCCGGCGGCGGGGTTAATGCGCTCCGGGGAGAATCCAATGTTCAGGGTTCCACGGACCATTGCCTGTTATGGCATATCTGGCCGGGTTATTTAAAAACCCCAAGGGCCTCCAACAAAAGCCTGGAAGCTTACAACGGCAAATGGACTCCCAGGAGTAATGATCCCCTGTCAGCGAACTGGTGGCAGAATTATCCCAAATACTCGGTCAGCCTGCTCAAATCCTTTTTCGGTGATAAGGGTACCAAGGCCAACCAGTTTGGCTACAACTGGCTGCCAAAAGTAGACGACGGCAAGGCCTATTCCTGGTTTGATCTCTTTGACGCCATGTACAAGGACAAAATCAACGGGTTCTTTGCCTGGGGACAAAACCCTGCCTGCTCCGGCTCCAATGCCGGTAAGATCAGAAAATCCCTGGAAAAGCTGGACTGGATGGTCAATGTCAATCTGTTTGACAATGAAACCGGCTCATTCTGGCAGGGCCCTGGGGTGGATCCCTCCAAGGTCAAAACAGAAGTTTTCATGCTACCGGCATCTGTTTCCGTTGAAAAGGAAGGCAGTATCACCAACTCCGGACGGTGGATGCAATGGCGGTATCCGGGTCCCAAACCCTTGGGCAACAGCCGTCCAGACGGGGACATCATCATGCACCTGGGGCATCTGATCAAGGAAGAATACAAAAATGGGGGCAAATTTTCCGACCCCATTGCCAACCTGAAATGGGATTATGAAACCAACGGCGTCTATGATCCCCACAAAACGGCCAAGGAAATCAACGGCTATTTTGTCAAGGACACCGAGATCAAGGGAAAAGTGTATAAAAAAGGCACCCTGGTCCCCAGTTTTGCTTTTCTCCAGGCCGACGGGTCTACCTCCTCCGGTAACTGGCTATATTGCAACTCTTATACGGAAAAGGGCAATATGTCCGCCCGGCGCTCCCATAAAGATGCAGTCAACAAGATCGGACTTTATCCTGAATTTGCCTGGTGCTGGCCGGTCAACCGCCGCATCCTCTATAACCGTGCTTCGGTGGATCCCAAGGGACAGCCCTGGAATGAAAAAGACTGGGTGGTTCGGTTCGAAGGAGATGTCAAAAACGGCAAGTACGTGTCCAAAAAATGGACAGGAGATGTACCCGACGGCGGTTGGTATCCCCTTGAAAACCCTGACGGATCCAAAAGAACGGATTCTAAATCTCCTTTTATCATGAGAAAACACGGTTATGGTCAGATCTTTGGGCCCGGACGGGCAGATGGTCCCTTTCCCGAGCATTATGAACCCATTGAATGCCCGGTTGAAAAAAACCTTTTTTCCTCCCAGATGGTTAATCCAACGGCGGTGGTTTATTCCACCAAGGATGACCAGCATGCCACCTGTGATCCTCGGTTCCCCTTTGTGGGCACCACCTATCGGGTGACAGAACATTGGCAGACAGGCCTTATGACCCGTCCCCAGGACTGGCTCATGGAACTTCAGCCCAATGTGTTTGTGGAAATGAGCGAGGAGCTGGCCAAGCTTCGGGGCATTATAAACGGTGAACGGGTGCGGGTCAGCTCTGCCCGGGCCGATCTTGACTGTATTGCAGTGGTCACCAAAAGGTTCAAACCCTTTAAAATCGGATATGCAACGGTTCATCAGGTGGGAATTCCCTGGCACTACGGATGGCGCTGGCCTGCAACGGGCAAGGAAGAAAGTGCCAACCTTCTGACACCACCGGCCGGAGATCCCAATACCCGGATTCCTGAAACCAAGGCATTCATGGTCAATGTCGCAAAGATTTAAAGGAGGCGAACCAAGATGACAAAATCATTTTTTATCGATACAAGTGTTTGTACAGCCTGCAGAGGTTGCCAGGTGGCATGCAAGCAATGGCACGACTTGCCGGCAGAAGCCACGGTAAACAGAGGCAGTTTTCAAAACCCTGAAGATCTCTCGAGTCTTACCTATAAACTGGTAAGGATGAACGAAGAAATAATAGACAATAAACTGCAATGGCTATTTTTTCCGGACCAGTGCCGGCATTGCATTGATGCCCCCTGTCTTGAAACTGCCATGGATGAGAATGCCATTTACCAGGATCCCGCCACCGGTGCCATCCTGTACACGGCCAAAACCAAGGAACTGGATGCCGACGAAATCATTGGCTCCTGTCCCTATAATATCCCGAGAAAAGGTCCCGACGGCACCCTTGCCAAATGCGACATGTGCAACGACAGGGTTCACAACGGGTTGAAACCAGCCTGTGTCACCACCTGCCCCACCGGCACCATGAACTTTGGAGACCGGGAGAAAATGCTAGCCCTGGCTGAAAAGCGGCTCAAAACCCTCAAGAAAAAATACCCCAACTCCTTGCTTCTGGATCCCGATGACCTTAATGTGATTTACCTGGTCGCCCAGGAACCTTCCCTTTACTCCGAGTATGCCGTGGCAAGCGCGGGCAGAGGCGGTATGAGCCGGAGTGTTGCCATCCGCAAGATGATGGGACCCTTTGCCAGACTGATGAAGGTATAGGTCCCAATTGCAAACAATTTAAACCATTGTACCCGGGGGAAAAGATTTTCCCCCGGGTTTTCCAAGGAAAGCCCCCATGACCCAAACGAGCAGACCCGACCTGACAAAAGAGGATATCCGCAAAACAGCCACCACCCTTCAAAAGGCAAGACCTTCCTACGGCGCCTTGATAGATTTTTATGGGCAGGTATTCATTGCCCAATCCGAAAGCCGCTCCGATATCACCCTGGCCCCCATTATCATTGAGCCCAAGCTTTTGGCATTAAAACAAGAGAATGGGATGCCCCTGGTTGATCCCTCCCAGTTTTTAATTGACCCAGCCCAGGCAGTCACTCTCCTGGAAAAACTCTGTGATCTGGCAGTGGCCCATGCACCCAAGCTGGCCAATACGGGAGAAAAAATTTTTACCGCTCTCAAAAATGGCAACCTTGAAATTGAACCCATTTTTTCTGCCCTGCTCAACAACCGACCCTTTGGAAAAACAGCAACTCAGCTGGATATTCCATTGGATGAGTTGACTTTTTTTATCTTCAGTGCCATGGCACCTTCCATCCAGTCCTGCGCTGTTCAGTTGTCCGCCTATCTTAAGGATACACCGGATCAAAAAAAAGGATACTGCCCCGTCTGCGGCAGCCATCCCGATGTGGGATATCTGGACCAGGACGGCAAAAAGATGTTAATTTGCAGTTTATGTGCCCATGAATGGCAGACCCATCGCATGGGATGTGTATTCTGTGATTCCACGGACAGACAGGATCAGCACTATTTTTTCAATAATGAAGAAAAAGAGTATCGGGTTTATGTCTGCGACAATTGCCAGCGCTATTTAAAACTGGTGGATTTAAGACTGTTGGACCGCTCCTTTGTTCCAAAATTGGAACAAATTACCACCCTGCACCTGGATTATAAGGCACAGGAACAGGGGTACACCACCCATAAAGCCAAGAACTAGGGCCGAAGGTTAGGCCAACCGGATACAAAAAAGGATATACCCATGGGAAAATACATTGCCCTCCTATTATTTATAACGCTTTTGATGCCTTTGCCCCAAGGCCTGTGCGCCCCGGTAAAAATGAACCTTAATTTCACCCTGGCAGCACCAAAAGACGAAGGCCACAAAGCCTACCTCGGGCTTGAAACAACGGAACCGTTTTTTTTGAATCAAATACAGGCAAAGATTTTGATCATTGAAATTTTTTCCATGTACTGCCCCATCTGCCAGCGGGAAGCTGCTGATGTTAATAAATTGTTTGAGCTGATTCAAGCAGATGCAACGCTTAAGGAGAAGATAAGATTCATTGGAATTGGGGCTGGAAACTCTGCCTTTGAGGTGGATTTTTTCAGGGAAAATTACCAAATCCAATTTCCTTTGTTCAGTGACGAAAAATTCTTGGTCCACAAAAAAATCGGAGCGGTGGGCACTCCCTATTTCATCGGGCTAAAACAAAACGAAAAGAATCAATTTGAAATTTTTTATTCCCAATCCGGTGAAATAAAAGATCCTGACGAATTCTTACAAAGACTGATCAAGGGGTCGGGCCTGAAACCCTAAAGGAGAAACCATGCAAAAATATATGCTGTGGATAGTTGTGTTTTCCCTGGTGTTACCCGGAGCGGTCAATGCCTTTTCCTCCGCCTACGAAGGGAAAATATACGATCCTGGCAAACTTCTGGCCGTTGACAGTCATCTGTTAATACACCTCAATGAACTGGCACCGGATTTTACCCTGCCCGCCCTATCTGGAAAACCAGTAACTCTGAGCCAGTTCAGAGGTAAAAAAAACGTATTGCTTTCTTTTATCCCTGCTGCCTGGACCCCGGTCTGTTCAGACCAATGGCCCGGGTATAATATTGCCAGACCATTGTTTGAAGCCCAGGACACCATTTTGCTGGGTATCAGCGTGGACAACCTACCCACTCTGTTTGCCTGGACAAATGAAATGGGCAGCCTCTGGTTTGATGTTCTCTCGGATTTCTGGCCCCACGGACGAACAGCAGCCGCCTACGGGGTGTTGAGAACCGACGGGACCGCAGAGAGAGCCCTGATCCTCATTGATAAAAAAGGAATCATCCGGTTTATCCATGTATCGGATATCAACATCCGGCCGGATCTTGGTATGATAATCCGGGAACTGAAAAAACTTAACCAATAGGGTGATTTAACCGTCAGGAAAACGTAATCTTTTAACAAAAACCTCCTGGAAATCCTGGTTACAGGCAAGATCTACGGTGGTGATCTGACTTGCCATTGTTTTTGATTTTTCAAGGATATCTTCATCACACAGGGCCATGACAGCACCGGCACCGGCAGAGTTCCCTGCAACCTCCACACAGTCAAGATCCATGACAGGAATCATTCCCAACCCCATCATATCCTCTTTATCAAGAAAGCTTCCAAAAGCCCCTGCAATGATAATTTTTTCAGGTTTTTCAAATCCTGCCTCCCTGAGAAGAAATTCAATCCCGGAAATCAACGCGGCTTTACCCAACTGGACAGACCGGATATCCTTCTGGCTGATAAACACCCCACCATCCTGGGTAAGTTCCTCGGGAACAATGGTGTATTGCATTTTTCCTGCACTGTCTTTTTTTAAAGCCAAAAGATCCAGTTCTTTCCTAAATGCCCCCCCGGGATCTATAATCTTATTTTTCCAAAGTTGAACCACTGCGCTGATAACACCGGTTCCGCAAATTCCAGAGGGTTTTAGCTTAGAAGAATTTGATGGATTAATAACAGAGCAATGGGGAAATTCATTTAACCCTCTTATTTCAACTAGATTCACCGCTCCCGGAATTGCCTGCATTCCACATGACAGGGAGGCACCTTCAAATGCAGGACCGGTGGCGCATGAAGTTGCAAAAAGCCTGTCTCTTCCCTTTAACAGCAATTCCCCGTTGGTGCCAAGATCGATCAAAAGCGTCCCACAGGGTTGCGTGTCAAAATCAACGGCAAGGCCGGCGCCAAGGATATCGCCTCCGATAAAACCCGATACCTGGGGCAGGGTTTGAATTGAAAGGTCACCCGTTGAAAGATCAGCAATGGTAAACCCCAAATCCGCTGATAACATTTTTCGTGCATCGTAAAAGGCAGGCTGATAGGGTGATATTCCAATGGACTTTGGATCGACACCGGCCAAGATATGAATCATTGTGGGATTGCCCACCACCACCATTTTAGAAAGACTGGGTTCAATATCCCGGGCGTCAAGCAGTTGTTTAATCCCCCATTCCATTGCCCTGACAACCAATTTTTGCAAATATGCCAGATTTTTTACATCCTTGCCGATGGCACCGATGCGACTCATCACATCATCCCCATAAAGCGCCTGGGGATTTTTAACGGCAAGAGATGAGAGCACCTCGCCTGTTGTCATGTTGCACAGATAAAGGGCAATGGTTGTGGTACCCAAGTCCACGGCAATCCCATGGCAAACCTTGCCCGTCTTCTCCCTGAACCTGTTTTTGAATATTTCGGGAAAAGAAACAGGAGCTTTGCTGATAATATGGGAGGAAAGCAAAGAAGATTCTGGAATTTCAATGGAGATGTCTTCTGAAATTGTCAGGGTACAGGCATTGCGTATTTCAGGATGCCCATTGGCTGGAATCTCTTTGACCTGACATTTCCCGCAGACCCCTTTGCCTCCGCAGTCAGATCTTAAAAAAATATTCTCCGCCATGAGAGATTCCATCAGGCTTTTTCCTTGCTTTACCTTGATCTGTCTGCCATGGGGGAGAAGGTGAATATGATAATAGGACATTTAACTTCCTTAACCTGCTGTTTGAATTTGTTTATATCTGTTTAAAATTATTTATATCTGTTTCATAGGGCAGTCATGGTTTTTAGAACAAACCTGGCAGGTGGTCCCCACCTGATCACTCGCATATCCGGGGCCCAAACCGATGAGACAGGAGATTGTTTTAAAAGGAGAGAGCACCGCATCCTCCCGAACCATTACATTTATTTTTTCAAGGGGCAATAAAGAGCATAGCTTTATCTGTTCTTCCAGATCCCAGCCGTGAACAGATCCGGGACTCAAAAAAGGGCTTACCCCCCACCCCAATTGCACGGCCTTTTCCTGGGCGATCTGCTTGACACGATCACCGGCTTTATCAAGAACAATCAACCCAATCAAATCAATGAAATAGGCTCCCAGCAAATCACCCATTTCAGAGGCTTTTTTTGATTCCTCCTCAAGCACCTGACCTGCGGTATATACCGCTACAAGTGCGTGGCTGGCCCGGTTCAAAAATTTGATAGAATACCCAAAATCAATCTCCACAGCATCACTGTCCTTTTGGGTGCCGCTGTTCTTTTGAATGAGGCCCATACCATTGGTGTGCCCCTGTTCAAATTCCACCCAGCAGTATAGAATTGCGGGTTTCCATATATTTTGAACCTTTTCAAAGGTTTCCCGGGCACTTTTTAAAATTCCAGCCTTACCGGAAGGTTTTATCTTTTCCACAAGATCCTGGAATCCAAGATCCACGGATATATCCTGGATCACAACGGGCTGGGTATCAATATTTTTCAAACCTCACACTCACCTTTTTCAACTTGGATTGCAAACAACAACTCTAGTTTATGATTAACAATAACCCACCCGATAGTTCTCATCAGAGGCAAGTATTATAAGCGGCAGGTCCCGTTACCGTCAGACCTCTTTCCTGAATTCAAAGCCGCCATGCTCTCCCCATCCAAAGGGGAGTCATCATAACAGAATTTTATCCGTTTGCCATCATCCTTTGAATTTTTGTTCTCTATTTAAATTTTAGACAAATCAAATGCTGCGAATTGCTGCCGACCGTCCTGCTGAAGTTGACAAAAATGAGTGTGTTTTGTATTTAAGGGTGTCTTGGCAGGTTGGACTAGGGTTCCGGCTGTCAGGATAAAGTTGTGCCAGAAATATTTTTGGCTTTTATGGTCAGGTTTGATTTGTATAGACAAGAAAAGCCTGTCATTTGATGTAAGAAGAGATATAAAAAAAGTTGCAACAATTGATGTGAAAATGGGGATTGCCTGATATATGAATGTAAATAAACCGGCTAAATCGACAAACATTTTAATTCTCGGACTTGGGGGGGTGGGATATTACCTGGCCAAGCGCCTGGTTCACGAAGGCTATGCCATTACCGCCATTGAACCCGATGGCGACCTGCTTCGCCATGCCGACGGCAATATAGATGCCCGCCTGATTCAGGGCAATGCCATGAGCATTGAATGCTGGAAGGAAGTTGGGGCAGAAAAAATGGATTACCTGATTGCGGTTACCAACAATGATGCCGTAAATATGATGAGCTGCCAGATTGCCCACCGCTTTGGCATCCCCAAAAAAATTGCCAGGGTTCGCTCCACGGAATTTGGGAGTAAAAATTCCCTCCTGAGTGCCGCAGATCTTAAAATTGACCTGATCATCCACCCGGAAGAACTGGCTGCCCAGGAAATTTTCAGGCTGATCAATCTTAGGGCAGGCAACGACATCATTGCGGTTGCCAAGGGACAGATACAGGCCATGGCCACCCGCATTCCGGAAAAATCCCCCCTGGCTCACAGAAAGCTCAAAGATATTTCCCAGGAATATAACGAATTTCCCTTTAGGGTCATTGCCATGACCCGGGGAATCACCACCATGATTCCCACGGGAGATGATGAACTGCAGCCCCAGGATCAAGCATTTTTTATGGCAGGCAATGAAGACCTGAACCGGTTGATGGGTCTGACAGGTGTTGAACAGCAAAAACGCCACAGGGTGATGATTATCGGTGGGGGCTTGGTTGGACGACGGTTGGCAGAACTATTGGGGAAAACATTTTCAGTACGGCTCATTGAAAAAAACGAAGCCGCAGCCAAGGAACTCTCCTTTGCATTAAAAAATGCCGAGGTATTACAAGGGGACGGATCAGATTCAGATGTACTGGTTTCGGCGGGATTGCTGGAGATGGATACCTTTATAACCGCCACAGGAGAAAACGAAACCAATATCATGACCTGCGTTCTGGCCAAACATTTGATGACCTCCCACAACAACGGCAAAAACGCCCGTAAGCCCAACAAGCAAACAAAATGCATCGCACTTGTGACCAAGGAAGATTATGTGGTGCTTGCGGCAACAATGGGGTCTGATATTGCCATGAATAAAAAGATACTTGCCAGTAACAGGATTCTCAAATTCATTCGACGGGGTGAGCTGATTTCAGTGGCCCATCTCCATGGATTTGATGCGGAAATGGTAGAAATTGTTGCGGCTCCGAATTCGCCCATTACCCGAAAACCCCTTTCCAAACTGAATTCCTATTACGAGAATAAAATAATGATCGGGGGCATCCATAAAGACGGGGTTTGGCAGATTGCCGTGGGAGACACCCATATTCAGGCGAATGAACGGGTGATTGTGGTCTGCATGTCACAGCATCTGAAAGATGTCCAGAAATTATTTCTGGCTTAACAGGTTGATTGTCAGCGGTTTAAAAAAAGTATGAAAAACCGCCGAATCCCGGGCCGATGTTCATCAATACGGCAATAACAGAACTCATGGCCCTGGTAAAATCCATTGGATCCGAAAGGGTCATGAAACAACCTCCTCCCCTGGCAGATGGGTTTGACTCCGCTAAAATATTAATTCCCTATGCATTTTAAAAAAAATAGAGATACCAGAAGTTGCTTTGGGGCAAGATTTTATATTTTTTGACATATCTTTGCCTTTTGGATTATTATGATAAAATATTTATCTTGCCGCACAGGGATTTTTCAGATTTCACCTAAAAACTGACATTCCAGGACAGCATTTTTTTACGATACCGACTTTATTGATAGAAAGGAACCAATATATGGGCAAGGGTCATGGGCATTTTAAAATTCGAACAAAACTTTTCATCACCTATTTTTCAATCTTTGTTCTTATGTTGGCAGTATCCTCATTTTTGACCTATTCTCTGGTCAAAAAAAACATTGATGCCAATATCGCCGAACAAATGAACTCATCCCTTGATTCGATCCGCAACATGGTTGTTACAGCCACAGATCTTGCGATTGAAAGTCAACTCAAAGCGATTGTTGAACGGCAGATCCATGCCCTTGCCATCCACCATGACAATGGACGAAAAGGTTATGTCACACAAACAGCTGCAAAAAAAATTGCATTCAAGGAACTTACATCAGAATCCATAGGCACTTCAGGCTATCTTTACTGCATCAACTCCAGGGGAATAGTCCGTGCCCATCCAAAACGAGATATGGTTGGCATGGACGTTTCATCTCAGGATTTTGTCAGAAAACAGATAAAATCCAGGACCGGATACCTGGAATATGAGTGGAAAAACCCCGGGGAAAAAATCCCCAGACTAAAGGCCCTGTATATGCAATATTTTGAACCCTGGGACCTGATCGTATCAGCCACAAGTTACAAGGAGGAGTTCTCGGATCTGGTCAGACCGGAAGAATTGTCCAAAACTGTATTTTCCTTCAAATTCGGTAAATCCGGTTATGCCTTTGTCATGGATCAAACCGGTAAGGTATACATTCCTGAGGATTTTTCAGGCAAGCCAGGGCCAGATCTTTTTTTGATGAAAAACCCACCCACCGCCAAAATACTGGCAACACCAGAGGGTTTCAATATTATCCGGGCCGGTAAAAGAGAGATAATTTATGCCCACAAACAAATTCCAGCTCTCAAGTGGACCATCGTCACTGCAGCCTATGCAGATGAGTTTGATTCAGCATCCAGACAAATCAAACAGATCTTCTTGCAGACAGGCCTGGCATCAGCCATTCTCATTCTCCTTGTCATCCTCTGGCTGAGCAATAATCTCAACCGGCCGGTCAAAAAAATGATCTCAAAACTTGAGCAGGGATCATCCGGCAACTTTTCCGTACGCATCAATGAAGATAACGACACCCATGAACTCAATATTCTGGCCCACCACTTCAATTTGTTCATGGAAACCTTTGAACTATACACAAAAAAGCTTAATGACAAAATAATTGAGCTGAAACAATCCCAAGAGCGCATCAAAATTCTGGCTAAATTTCCCGATGAGAGTCCAAATCCCATTCTTCGGGTCTCCCCTGACTTCACTCTTCTGTACCTGAACCAATCTGCAAAACTGATCATTTCCGACCCGAATTTTGATATTGGAAAAAAACTGCCCCTCTACTGGGTTCAAAAAATTGAACAGGGCATCAGTGAAAATAATTTCCATGAATTTGAAATCACCATTGACAATAGAATATTTTCCTTTGCTGCAAACAAAATTTCAGACACAAAAACATTCTACTTTTACGGCAGGGAGATCACTGAAAAAAAACATTATGAAAACCTTCTGCTGCTTTCCGACAGTGTTTTTAAAAACAGTATTGAAGGAATTGTAGTCACCAATGCCGATGCCGTCATCCAACGTGTCAACCCGGCCTTTGAAGCCATAACAGGATTCAGCGCCCAGGAGGCCATCGGCCAGAACGCCAGGCTACTCAAGTCAGACCGCCATTTGCCTGAATTTTATAAAGCCATGTGGGAAAGCCTTGAGAAAAAAGGACAATGGAGTGGAGATATCTGGAACCGCAATAAAAACGGGGAAGCCTATCCTGAATGGCTCTCAATCACAGCCATCACAAAAAACAGAGACAAAATTTCAGGCTATGTCGCCGTGTTCCATGATATGACGGAGATCCGGCGCAGCCAGGAAAAGCTCAAGTTCAAGACATACCACGACGGGCTTACAGGGCTGCCCAACCGTCTGCTCTTTGAGGACCGCCTCGAACGTTCCCTAAGCATTGCCCGGAAAAACAAATTTTTGGTCGGGATTCTATGTCTGGATCTTGACAATTTCAAACATGTGAACGAAAGCTTAGGCCTTCATATGGGTGACCTGTTCCTACAGGAGGTAGGACAAAGGATATCCCGGTTTTTTACAGACAAAACAACGGTGTCAAGATTTGGCGGAGACCAGTTCAACATCATCCTCAACAGCCTTGGCAATGCCCGGGAGGCAATGTCAACAGCAACAGATCTGATGGAATTGTTTCAAAAACCTTTCATGGCAAAGAAAAAAGAGATCTATGCCAATGTCAGCATCGGGATCAGCCTCTTTCCGGCAGATGGTACCACCACGGCCGCTTTGATCAAAAATGCTGAAATAGCCATGCACAAAACCAAGGAATCGGGCAAAAACAGCTACTCCCTCTTTGAAACAGCCATGAACAAGAAGATGGTCAAACGGATCGAGCTGGAGGCTGGATTGAGGCACGGCCTTGAAAAAAACGAATTCAAACTCTTTTACCAGCCCAAGATAGATCTTACCACAGGAAAGATCTCGGGCATGGAGGCCCTGGTCCGTTGGGACAACCAGGAAAGAGGTCTCATTTCCCCGGCAGACTTCATCCCCCTTGCCGAAGAAACCGGTGTAATAGAACCTTTAGGAACCTGGGTGCTCAACGAGGCCTGCATTCAGACAAAAAAATGGCACGACCTGGGATTTAAGTTTCTAAAGGTTGCCGTAAACCTCTCGTCTGTGCAGTTTAGAAACAAGAATCTTTCAGCCAAGGTAGAATCAGCCCTTGAAGATTCCGGACTTGCCCCCTGTTTTCTCAACCTTGAAATCACCGAGAGCCTTGTGATGACGGATGTGGAAACAGCCATTGACACCATGAACCAGATAGCAAAAATGGGCGTCGCCTTTTCCATTGATGATTTCGGAACAGGCTATTCCTCCCTGAGTTACCTGAAACGCTTTCCAGTATCAGTTCTCAAGGTTGATCAGTCCTTTGTCAGGGAGATACCGGCAAGCAAGGACGACATGGCAATTTCACGCACCATATTGTCCATGGCAAAAAGCCTGAACATGAAAACCGTTGCCGAAGGAGTCGAAACCCAAGCGCAGCTTGAATTCATGCGGACAAACCTTTGCGATGAGATCCAGGGCTATTATTTCAGTCCCCCGATACCGGCTGACAAATTCCAGATTCTTCTTGAACAAGAAAAGGCAGGCAGGCCCTGGGGCTAAACACGAAAATCACAGAGCCGTCAGGCCAGGGTTCAGGCAGAATCATTTTTTGAAGCGGATTTCAGCCGCTGGATCTTAACGCTGAGGGACTGCTGGGAGATGCCCAGAATACGGGCTGCCACAGTCTGGTTCCCCCCGGTTTTGGCCATGGCTTCCGAGATTAGTTTTTCGGTTACCTTGGCTGTGGCCTCCCTGAGGCCGGGCAGGGCTTCCGGATCAAAACTCAATGCATCCAGGGATAAAAACCGCTGGCCCTGATCCTCGCTGGAACAATTCTGGGGGGATTCCAGGCGCATATACTCTTTAAAGGTTTGGGAGGAGAGCATGCGGGAGGTGTGCTTGACAAGGGCATCGGCTACCAGTGCCCTGAACTCCCGGATATTTCCCGGAAAATCATAGGTTCTGAGGAGCGTGACCACCTCGGGATGGTAGGTGGGCAGTTTCCTCCCCAGATCACGGGATTCCACCTCCAGAAAATAGTCCAGCAACAGCTTTATATCCCCGGGTCTTTCCTTTAACAGGGGCAGGTGAACATGATGGGTGATCAACCGATAGTAAAGATCTTCCCTGAATCTGCCTTGGGATTTCAACTCTGCCAGGTCCCGGTGGGTTGAGGCCACCACCCGGAGACTTGAATGCCGGACCCGGTCCGATCCCACCGGCGAATATTCCTGCTCCTGGAGAAGGCGCAAAAGCTTGACCTGGGAGGCCAGGCTAAGGTCCCCGATCTCGTCCAGAAAAAGGGTGCCGCTGCCGGCTTTCTCAACCAGGCCCCTTCTGGCCTTGTCCGCTCCGGTAAAGGCTCCCCGCACATGGCCAAACAGGGTATCGGCAAACACGGAATCATCAAAGGCGGCAATATTAACAGCCACAAACTCTCCCGGCCGACGGCTGAGATCATGAATGGCCCGGGCAATGAGTTCTTTTCCCGTGCCCGTGTTTCCCGTGACCAAAATGGGCTTGGAACTGCCGGCCACGGCCTCGCAATACCGGAAGATGGAAAGCATCCTGGGATCTGCGGTCACAATCCTGGAAAAAGATTCAGGATGATGGAGATCGCCTGCCAGAAGCCCCTTTCGAAGCTGCGCATTTTCCCTTTCCAGCTCCACGATTTCCAGGGCTTTGCGCACCCGGCTTTTCAGCTGCTCTTTTTCGACGGGCTTGAGGATATAATCAACCGCACCTTTTCTCATGCAGGATACCACTGAATCAATCTCGCTGACAGCGGTTATCACGATGACAGGCAGATCGGGTCGTATCTTTTTTATCTCAACAATCAGGTCACTGCCCGACACATGGGGCATGATCAAATCCAAAAGAACCAGGTCCACCTGTGTTGTCCCAAGAATCTGCATCACCTTGCGGCTGTCCTGGCAGGTGATGATATTATTGAATCCCAAGGTGTGAAGTGCTATTTCAAATCCGTCCAGGGCCGATTGCTCATCATCGACAATTAAAATGGGATTGGAAGGATTCAGATGATTTGTCATTATTGTTCTTTCCTTAATGTCATATTTACGCCCTGGCCAGGGGTTGTGCCCCCGCGGTCGCAGCCTGTCTTGCCAGACAGTTTGCTGTCTGAAGAAAGTTGACGATTCTTTTTATTTAGTATTTTGGGAAACCGCATTTCCACCCGGGTACCCTGATCCACGACAGAACTGATTTTGAGAATCCCCTGGTGCTCTTCGACAATACCGGCTGAGATGGACAGGCCAAGGCCTGTACCCCCCTGCCCCCGCTTGGTCGTAAAAAACGGATCTGTCACATGTTTCAGCATTCTGGGCAAGATCCCGTCCCCCTCGTCCCGGATGGAAAAGAAAACATACCCGTTCTTTGTTCCGGTTCTTACGGTTATGCCGCGATCCGGGGTCTGCAATGCCTGGCAGGCGTTCTGAATAATGTTAATCATGACCTGCTCGATGCTCCGAACATCCCCTTTGAACAACGGGACCTTAGGATCCTTGATCACCCTGAAGTGATAGGTGCTTTTTTCAATGACATTTGCCATCAATACCAAAGAAGCCTCCATGGCCTTGTTGATATCCACCTTGCCGGTCATTTTCCTGGGGTGCTGAAGGGAAAAGTTCTTGAGGTTGTGAACAATACCCGATACCCGGTCTGCACCCTGGCTGATCCCGGCAAGAAGCTTGGGGATGCTCAACCTTGCATAGTCAAAGTTCATGCCGGCAATATCCAGGTCGCCATATTCCTCATGATATTCTTCCAAAACAGGCAGGATATCCTGCCAGGCCTCATTTAAAACCCTGGAGTTGAGGGATATAAATCCGATGGGATTGTTGACCTCATGGGCCATGCCCGACACCAGAATTCCTAAAGAGGCCATCTTGTCGGCATGCCTCAAGGAGCGGTAACTGCTCTTAAGTTCCCGGGTTCTCTCTTTTATCCTCGCCTCAAGATTTTCGTTCAAATGCCGAAGACGCTCCTCACTTAGCAGAAGTCCTATTTCAGCCTGCTTGCGGTCTGTCACCTCCTGTTCCAGATCCAAAACATAATGGTCCAGCTTATCCTCGGCCCGGACACGGTTCTCCTGGCTAAGGGAAAACCACCAGACCCAGATGCCCCAGAAAAGAAGCACGGTCACAAAAAGATGAACAAAAAAGGAAATCATGCCGTGGGCAGTTCCCTGGCCTGAAACAAAAAGCAGATAAAAGCAGATAAAAATAACGGCCAGCACCCCTGCCACACTCATGAAATGAACCAGAAAATTGCGAACCAGAACGTTCATGACCCAGACGCTGCCATGAAATGCCTGCCCCGTATTCTTGCCCTGTTCAGAAGAATCTGGCAGCGAAATGCTCTCCTTTTTCTTGCAGGCATCCTGACACAGGCTGTCCAGACTGCAGCACAACGAACAGACCGACTCCTTATAAGCAGGGCAATAGATCATGTCCTGAATTTCATAGGATTTTTCACAGATGGAACATAAAGCCAGTCCATCGCTGCGCTTTGTCCTTATCTTTTCAGGAGTACGGGCAATATAATATTTACCCTTGGTTGCCCAACCAATGACAGGGGCCAGGCAAAAGGAAAGTACCAGGGCGATGACGGCGGAAAAGGCCTTGGGGTAGGCCCCGAACGCCCCGAAATAACAGGCCAGGGAAACAGCGGATGCTATGGACATTGCACCAAATCCGACAGGGTTGATGGTATGAAGATAGCCCCGCCGGAACTCGATATAGGAGGGACTTACCCCCAGGGGCTTGAGCAGGATAAGATCCGCCACAATGGCCCCGATCCAGGCGGCTGCAAAATTTGAATATACTGCCAGGACCGAACCCAGGGTAAACACCAGGCCGAAATGCATGAACAAAACCGCCAGAAACACGTTGAATATCAGCCAAATCACCCTTCCCGGATGGCTGTGGGTAAGGCGGGAAAAAAAATTGGACCAGGCCAGGGACCCGGCATAGGCGTTGGTCACATTGATCTTGATCTGGGAAAGGACAACAAAAAAAGTGGTCACTGCAAGGGCCATGGCCGGATGGTGAAAAAACTGGCGGAATCCGCTCAGATAAAGGTGCACAGGTTCCATGACCTGGGGCAGGCCAAGGCCGTAGACACTCATGGCCCAGAAGGCCAGAAAAGCGCCGCACAGCATTTTCAGCCCGCCCACCAGAATCCAGCCCGGGCCTGCACATATCAGCGCTGTCCACCATGCCACCCGGTTCTTGTTTGTCTTGTCGGGCAAAAACCGCAGATAGTCGACCTGCTCTCCGATCTGGGAGATGATGGAAAAACAAAGACTCCAGGCAGATCCGAAAAGCAGGAGATCAAAAGAGGCTCCACTGGGCGAATGGCCGGCAAAATTAGACCACCGTGAAAGGGCTCCGGGATCTTTGAACAGGATGCAGGCAAAGGGAAAAATAAAAAGAAATATCCATAAAGGCTGAGTATAAAGCTGGATGCGGTTAATGAGAGTGATGCCGTAAATCACCAGAGGAATGATAACAAGGGAGCTTATCAGATATCCTGTTAGCAGGGGAATCTTCAGGCACAATTCCAGTGCCTGGGCCATTATCACAGCCTCGATGGAAAAAAAGATAAAGGTGAAAGAGGCGTAGATCAAAGAGGTGATGGTGGACCCGATATACCCAAAGCCGGCTCCCCGGGTCAGAAGATCAATGTCCACATTGTAGGTGGCTGAATAATAGGCAATGGGAAGGCCGGTCAAAAAGACCACCAGGGTTATGGCCAGAACAGCCCAGGCAGTGTTGGCAAAACCGCAGTCAAGGATGAGCTTGGCGCCGATGGCCTCCAGGGCCAGAAAAGAGATACCCCCAAGGGCTGTATTGGCCAGAATCCAGGCCGGCCAGCGCCTGAAGGAACGGGCCGCATACCGGAGGGAATAATCCTCCATGGCTTCACTGCCGACCAGGGGGTTGTAGGTCCGCCTGCGCCGTAAAACTTTCAATGACAATTGCTTCAATGCCGATTCCTTGCTGTCAATTTTCGATCAAAGTCTGACAGCACCCCATGCCCTTTCCGCCCAGGTTGTATCTGCCGAATCATAACCACACAATGGTCCTCTCCATTACCATCAGATGACTTTTGGTGAAGACGGGGAAGGATTAAAACACGTTTCAGCCCAAAAATCCAGGGGTAGCCCAGCCTTAATTTTCATTGCGCTTCAAATAAATACAGACCACCCGGAATGCCGGGTGGCCTGTGTTCATATCTTCTATACCCATCTTGTGCTAAAGGTTTAAACCCTTATCTGCCAAACCTGGTTCCGTCGGTGGGGTAACCATAGAAAGAGCCGTCTGTAACCTTGATTTCATCTTCCCAGGGAAGTTTGTACTTGCCCTCTGCAAAGTCTTTGATCCAGGTGTAGGGACATTCTTTGACACCCCCCGGTTTTGCAACATACCCGCGGGTTCCCAGGTTGTAGATGTTGTTTTCCAGGGCCCAGTCTTTTCGGGCCTGATCTGCCAGGTGGGGAAAAATTTCGCCTGTGACTATTTCCCAGGGATTTCTATGACCCTGTACCAGTACAGTTCCGTCATAATTGGTAATCTGGCCTTCGCCAAAATAATAAAAGACGCCATCGTAACCGGCAAGGTTGACAGCCAGGGTATACATAAGGTTGTGCCAGGCATTGGAACGGTTGGTAAGAATCCATTGTTCATTGACCTGGGTTGAATAACCTGAAATCCTGATATAAACATTACATCCCTTGTAGGCAGCTTCACGGGCCTGTTCCGGGAACATGCCGTCATGGCAGATACAAAGGGCCAGTTTACTGCCGCCGGGGCCGTCAACAACAGGCACACCCAGATCTCCCGGAAGCCAGGGCTCAACCGGTACCCAGGGGTTCAGCTTACGGTACTTGAGGACAATCTCACCCTTGTTATTGATGATCAGAGCCGTATTATAGGGCATCTTGGTTGAGTCGGGATTCCGCTCCATAATAGAGAAAACGCCCCAGATGTCGCTGTCCCGGCAAACCTTGCAATAGGCTTCGGTCTCAGGCCCGGGAATATCCAGAAGAAACTCTTCGGTGACCCATTTTTTTGTGTTCAGTCCCTGGGTGCTGTACTCAGGCCAGACAATGAGATCCATTCCCGGATAACCGGCCTTGGTGTTGGCTGTTGCCTCACAAATACGGTCCACATTGGCATCGATATCTTTCTTTGAGTTAACCACCGGCACAGGGTATTGAATCATTCCTGCGAGTAATCCGTTGGTGGGTCTGCTTACGCTTCCGATACTTCCCATAATAAAACCTCCTCTTAATTCATTGTTCACGATTTAATCATGCCAGATCAGATTGGATACGCTGGCATATTCAAATTCCAGTTAACGTTCTGCTGGAACATCTTTATGATATTCCGCACCTTGTCTATAAAAGCTTAATCACACATGTTTTCAGGCAAGCCTGAGGGTTCTGGCATGGCAGTTTCCAGAACCGCGAACTGCCTGCCGGCAAAAAGAAAAAACCAGGTGACCAGGACAAAGGGTCCGGTCAGGGCCGGTATACCCATGGGGGCAAGCAGCACACCCATGGCTGCCGTGGCAATAGCGCCCATGATCATTGCAGCCAGGGCACACACAACCACACCTTTTTTCGGGGAATAAAACACCCCGCACAGGGCAATGCCGCAGAGCACTGAGTTAAACCCGTACAGCCCCAGGTGCAGAGACGATTCAGGCGCCTTCAGAACCCAGGCTGTCATCAGGCCCACCATGGACCCCAGCAGGCCGAGCAGGGCCGACACAGGAGAGTTGACGGCCAGGCCGGCCGCAAACAGAATGCCTGTGACCACATGATCCTGGAACATCACCTCTCCTAAACCCTTGGCAAGCCCCTCCCAGAGTGTCATGGTTGTCACACACCCCAGCTCTGCCACAGCAGGGGCCTGGGGAAGGGCCGGCACCAGAAGCGGGCCGGGCGCAAAAAGGTGAAAGGCATGGGCGGACAATAAAAACACCCAGGTGGATAGAACAAAGGGTGCGGTCAACGGCGCCACCTCCCATTTCCCAAGAAACTGCAGAAGAGCTGCCATAACAATGGTGGTAAATGCCCCGTTGAGAATCACCAGCACCAGCAGGGTGGGCTCAAAGGAAAAATAAAATGGGATGGCAATACCGGCCAGGGTTCCGTTGAACCCGAACAGACCGTCCTGAACCATATCCTTATCAGCCCCGAGCAACAGGGCTGTTCCCGTGGATGCCATAGTGCCCAAAAGAGCGCAGATGCCGAATGTTGTAGAATTGTAAAAGATTCCCGCAAAAAAAATCAACCCTGTGACAGCGTTGTTCTGGAACATGACCTGGCCGCATCCCCGAAGCACTGAACGGGCAAAGTCCATTATTGGATGTTCCATTGCTGTTTTTCCTTTTGTTTGTTCCATTTTTTCTCCACTGAGATCGGTTTGATGGTTCCAAAACTTCCCTGTTCACTAGGGATCGGGCCCCCTTTTATACGCCAGCCAGGGCTGTCTTTTTCATCTCCGCCTTGATCTGGTCCTTTTCCAGAGACTTTTTCAGGCCGTTCTGAACATTGGACATCCAGTGATCCGCATGCCGGTAATGGGTAAGGGAAACAAGACGGTTCACCTGTGGCGATTGGCAATGGGGACAGGTGACCTCAATGTCACGACAACGGACAAGGCGTTCAAACTCCCCGGAACAGTCCCGGCACTCATACTCGTAGATTGGCATTTTAATACCTCCTTTTTTCCTGGCCGGCCCGGCAGCTGCATTGCTATGGCCGGGGCGGCAATAAATTTTCCTTGGTTTTTCTGATATTGGATATTGCGACAAGTGTGCCAGAAACAAAAAGACCCAAAACAAAGCTAGCATCCGGCAAAGCCATTCAGTTCACCTGCCCTGGTCAACGCCCTTTGCACAGCAGGATTCAGATGTTTTTGTTTTTTTTACTTTTTTTATTCTGTATTGAAAATACAGAGATAATTTCACTGTTGAAACAGGCCTTGGCAACAGGTCAAGTGCTACAAAAAAACAAGTAGGCATTTCCAGGGTAAATGCGTTTACCCCCTTACCAGGGACTTGTCCACAACCTTACCAAAAAACGGGTAATCACAAAAATTGAGGTAGGAGTTCAGGACTATTCTCCATTCATGCAAAAGGACCATGATTCAAGTCCATGGACAGGGCCATGCCAAATAGGTTTTTAAATTTTGACTTGAAATAAAAAATAAATGTTCTTATAGATAGAAATGTTTTATAAGCTCTAATGGCTGGATTAAAATATATAAAGGAATCAATTATGAAAAAGTTTTTATCAGCAATAATGTGCCTTACCATGGCTTTTGTTTTGTCAAATCAATGCATTGCCGCTGATGCCCCCTTTGTCGGTATTTCAAAAATCGTTGCCCACCCGGCCCTGGATGCCCTGGAACAGGGAGTACAGGATGGTTTAAAATTAAGTTTTCCCAACGCAAGATTTGATCTTCAGAACGCAAACGGAGAAATGTCCACAGCATCTTCAATTGCCCAGAAGTTTAAGGCACAAAAAGTCTCCCTGGCCATCGGAATCGCAACACCAACTGCCCAGGCCCTGGTAAATACAGTCAAAAATTGCCCTGTCATCTACTGCGCAGTAACAGACCCTGTGGGAGCAGGGTTGATTGAATCCACAAAAAAAGGGGAGAAAAACATCACCGGCATATCAGACATGACACCGGTAAAAGAACAGATCCAGCTTTTAAACAGCATCAAGACAATTAAGACCCTGGGACACATCTACTCTAGCAGCGAGGCAAATGCTGTCAGTCTTGCCCAAATAGCAAGACAGGTCTGCAAGGATATGGGAATCAAGTTTGTGGAAGCCACCATCACCAATTCCGCAGAAGTAAAACAGGCTGTCCAGACTATTGCCGGCAGGGTAGATGCAATATACCTGAGCAATGACAATACGGTTTTTTCTGCATTGACCGCTGTGACAAGTGTTGCCAAAAAGCATAAAATTCCAGTCATGTCAGCAGATCCAAGTTCCGCCCAGACCCATGAAGTGCTTGCCGCCTGGGGATTTGATTATTATAAAATGGGAGTGTCAACCGGCAAGCTGGCTGCAAGGGTTCTCCAGGGGGAAAAACCTGAAAATATTCCAACTGTTTTCATGACGGATCCTTCTGATGTTGATCTTCTGATCAACATGGATGTGGCAGACTACCTTGGTTTAAAGTTCCCGGATGAAATAATAAAAAAAGCAAACACAATCATTAAAGATGGAAAAATGGTAAAAAAATAAATCGATTAAATTGGCTATTTGGTTCAAAACTTTGTTTGATTCAAAAGGCTTATAGTAATTTCATAAAAAACAATCAACAAACCAGTTTAACCTGGTAAAACCCATGCAAAGGCTAAAAATTATATGATTGAAGGCATTTTTGTTGAGGGCCTGATCTATTCGATCATGGCCCTTGGCGTTTTTTTTACATTCAGGATACTCGATTTTCCAGACCTGACCGTTGACGGATCATTTCCCATGGGCGCAGTTATAATGGCCATGTCTATAAAAAGCGGAATAAGCCTGCCAATCGGTCTTATACTCTCTCTTTTCGGCGGTATTCTGGCCGGTTGTGTAACAGCAGCCATCCACAATCACCTTAAGGTTCCCCATCTGCTTGCCGGCATACTTACCATGACCATGCTTTATTCCATCAATATCAGAATTCTTGGCAACAAGGCCAACCTTCCTCTGCTCAGGGTGGAAACCGTTTTGACAAAAGTATCAAACCTGACCAGTCGTTTTATACCCGAAGAATATGCATATCTTTTGTTCTTTATTGTTGTCGTGCTGATCATAAAATTTCTTTTGGACATCTTTTTTCTCACAGATATGGGACTTACCTTTGGGGCCCTTGGAAATAATCAGCAAATGGTGGTAACCCAGGGGGTGAACCCGGCTGCCTTGAAAATGATAGGAGTCGGTCTTTCAAACGGTCTGGTTGCCCTGTCAGGGGCATTTGCAGCACAATACCAGGGATTTGCAGACATCAACCTGGGACAGGGAATTGTTGTTTCCGGTCTTGCATCCGTCATGCTGGGCGAATTTTTGCTTAAATCAGAAAGAATATCCGTATTAACTCTGCGCGTCATATTGGGAGCGATTCTGTACAAGGCCATCATGTACCTGGGGCGGTATTATGGTTACTATATAAACCTGACCCCCAATGATTTGAAGCTTTTATCAGGAATATTGATCATCGTCTCCCTGATGATCACCAATTACAAATCCATACGCAGATAACTTTTAGCCTGAAGATAAAAAATATGATCAATCTTACAGATATAGAAAAACGTTTCCACGAAGATACGCCAAATGAAACCCATGTGATCAAGAATCTGAACCTCAGGGTAAAGAAAAACGATTTTATAACCATCATCGGAAGCAATGGTGCCGGAAAAACAACGCTTTTTAACCTGATTTCAGGAAATATCATTCCAAGTTCAGGAAAAATTTCCATTAACAACAGGGATGTGACAAAAAGTCCGGAATACAAAAGGGCAAAATATATTGGCAGAATTTTTCAGGATCCTCTTTTGGGAACTGCATCGGGCATGACCCTGGAAGATAATATGATGATCACCTATAAAAAAGGGTTCAAATGGCTCAAAATCAGCCTGGACAGAAAGATGCGGGATTATTTTAAACAGGAACTGGTCAGGCTGGACATGGGGCTTGAAAATCGTATGAAAGAAAACGTCAGCATGCTGTCCGGCGGTCAGCGGCAGGCGTTGACACTGCTTATGACCGTGCTTTCAAATCCTGAGATCCTTCTTCTGGACGAGCACACCGCAGCACTGGATCCCAGGAATGCCGCCATTGTCATGGACCTTACAAATAAATTCATCCAGGGTCACAGCCTGACAACCCTCATGATCACCCACAATATGAAACATGCCATTGAACACGGCAACAGACTTCTTATGATGGATGGCGGAGAAATTATCATAGATATTGAAGGGGAAGAAAAAAAGAACCTTACCACAGCTAAACTTGTCTCCATGTTCAGTGAAATACGCAAAAAAGAGTTTGAAACCGATGAAGTGCTCCTCGCAAGATAATTTTTGTGAAAAACAGGCCCGGAAAATATACCGGGCCTGAATACTTTTGGCTATTATTGTCTATAAAATGATTTTTTTTTACCAGACCCCTTATAATTTATGATTTTTTATACGGCGAACCATGGTTGTCCATAATATAGACAGGGTGCAATGTCCTGTTTGTAGGCATAAGCCTCTTAATTCAAATTCAATCCGAATTTAACAATCTGTGAACCTGATTCAACCTGTTAAGCTGCCGACCATATCAATCAAAAAATATTGTTGATTATTTTATAAAACCAGAAGCTTCTTTTCGACCGGTTTTGTTGTTGAAGTTGTTAACAATGTTCTAAGGTTTTGTTTTGATTCTTTGATGGCGTCAAAATACCGGCTGCGAAGCTCCATCATGAGCAACCCTTTATAATCGGGCAGCAAAATGTCTAAAATGGGTTTGATGGGGACAGACCCCCAGCCAACTGGCATGTGGGAGTCCCCCCTGCCAAAGGGAAGCTGGTGGGTCTGCTGTTTTTCCCAGTGGTGTACGCTGCTGCCAAAATTGTCATGGATGTGGGTGTGAATTACCAGGTGTTTGATACTCTCCACAGCTGTCAAAAGATCATAGCCATGGAAACAGGAGGTCATGAACAGGTGGCCGAAATCCAGATTGATTTTTACATTTTTTTTGTTCACGGCCTCCACCTGAGCTTTAAGTTGGTCAATGAATTCCCCATAGGAGTGTGGGCTTTGGCTCAAATAGGGCCTGGCATTCTCAATGGCGATATTCACATCGGGATACTGGGCAGAGATGGACTGCAACAAAAGGGCTTCTTTTTCCAGAAGCCCCTGTCGTTCCTTTTGACAAAGAGATCTGACCGGGAAAATATTAAACTCTTCTTCCGGGATGAACCGACCGGCATGGTAGACAACGGCCATGGCCTTTATCTGTCTGGCAAACTCAAGGGTGGAAAGCAGCACATCGGCATGGAGAGCTTCATTTTTGTCCATGAGGTTGATGGGGTTGGGGGCATGGATGGAATAGGCAAAGTCAAAATTTTTTAAAATCTCCAGGACAGCTGTTTGTCTTTTCAGGTTGAGCCTTCCGTTTAGGATCAGGTCCAGCCCATGGGGGGGCAGCTCAATTGCCCCAATGCCCATGGCCCTGATCTGTTCAAGGTCTCGTGTGAAGCGCCCAAGAGAACCGTCAATACGAACTTCGTCGATTTTACTGCCGATGATATTCATAGTCTTCCTTTTAAAGTAGCTCTGTTAAATTAAATTTGTTAAATAAATTTCATTCTGATCTTACCGCAAAAATGGTCGATGATGCCCACGGTCATGATAATAATGATCATCATGGTGCAGACCTCCCGAAAAAGATAACCGTTGAGTTTGTCAAAAATGAGAAAGCCGATCCCCCCTGCCCCAACAAACCCAAGGATGGCCGCACTTCTCACATTGGATTCAAACCGCAGCAGGGTATAAGAGACAAGGCCCGGCAGCACCTGGGGCATCACTGAAAAAACAATGGTCTGAATGGGACTGGCACCGGTGCTGGTAAGGGCCTCCACCTGGCCTGATTCAATGGCTTCAATCTGCTCTGAAAACACCTTGCCAAGCACGCCAAAGGTATGGATCCACAGGGCCAGTATCCCGGCATAGGGGCCAAGGCCTATGACGGCCACAAAGATCAGGGCCATGACAAATTCGTTAAATCCCCTGCAGGAATCCAAAAATCGTCGAATTCCAAAGGTGATACTGGTTCTTAAAGATCTGGACCCCAGGTCATCAGAAGAAATGATCAGGGCCAGGGTGTTTTTGGCGGCAAAAAATGAGATCGGTATGGCGCATACCAAGGCCAACAAAGTTCCCCATACTGCAATGGCAATGGTTTCCACAAGCGCCACCAGATATCCCTTTATCTTTATCAGTGATGTTTCCGGTGGGAAATACCCCCCTTTTTTTTCCTTGAGAGCATTTTTTTCTGCAGCTTGTCCAAGGGTAATTCGTTCTTTCTGGCTCATTTTGGACAAAAAATCCTGCCTGAGGACTTCTCTTTCCAGAACTTTTTCCCGGGGAGTGGGCTGTTTTGAATAGGCAATCCCCCGGTATTTGTTGGACATCACCTCTTCTGCCCTGCCCGAAGCTTCTATCTGGGCGGCTCTTTCTTTCTGACCATTGACATAGACCATATCGCTTTTGGACAATTCTCTTCCAAAAAGATATTCCCGTGCATTTCCCCGGTTTTCCCAAAGTTTGCCAGGGCTGATCCCGCACCAGGCATAGGTGATTGCCAAAACCACCATCAGGACAAGTATCTGCCCAAACCGTTTATAACTCGTCTTAAGCTTGGGTTTTCCCAGGATATGTTTATAGGAATCAATGATTTTATCTGTTTTTTCCAGAAAAACGCCTGGGTTCATGAACGGAAGCGCAAACAGCAACCCCATTCCCAGGATGGTCAGGAGAACGCCCAATCCCATATCTTGGATTGGGTTGAGCAGGATCAAGTTTTCCCCCTGTTTAAATCTGAGAGTGTCCATTGTACCCAGGGGCCAGTTGAGTCCAAGGGCACCATCTGAAAACGCAACAAATGATATCATCAGTACAAAGGTTAGCAGGGCTGCCATGCAGGGGTAGAGGAGGAATCCTGGTTGCTGCCGCTCTTTTGCCAGGGCAAAAAACATGACAGCAAGGCCGGACAAAGGGATGACTCCCAAAAACCCATACCCCAGCATGGCAAAGGAAACACCTGAGAAATGAACAAGATTTTTGCCCAGCCATGGAAGGATAAAACCTGCAATGAGCATAAAACCCGCACCAGCGGCCAGATATCGATATCTCTTGTTCATTGTCTAATTTCCTTTCTTTGCCTGTAGTTTTGCTTTGAGTTGTTTCATGTAGCGAACCACATCATAGGTGGCGTCATCCACAGGGGCATATCCGCCGTTCTGCAATTTTTCCAACCCTTTTTTATTAAAGTTAAAGGACATGAGTGCTCCGGTAAAGGCCGCCTTCAGGCTGGCAGGAAGGTCTTTTCGACCGCACATGGGCGCCCCCGGGATCAATTCCGATTTCCAAATGATATTGAAATCATCTCTTGAGATGGCCCCTTTTTCCACCATGCGGTTAAAATCGATGTTATTGGTTGCGGCCACGTCAATCTTCTCATTTTTTACGGCCAGGATACTGGCACCGTGGGAACCGGAAAAGGACACTTCCTTGAAAAGTTTTTCAGGAGGGGTTTCAAGGTCTCTGTAGAAAAGAACGCTGGGAACCAGGCAGCCCGAGGTGGAGTTGGGATCGGTGAAGGCAAAACTGTGACTCTTGTCCGTGGCCTGGTCCAGGGTGGTGATATGGGAACTCTTTTGGGTGACGACAATGCCGTAATATCCTTTTCCTCCAGAGCTGTTCAATTCAAGGGCAAGGGCCTGGGCACCGGATCTGGCAGATGCTTCCACGTAACTTTTGGGTCCGAAGTAGGCAAATTCTATGTGCTTGTGACCCATGGCGGTGATGATACCGGCATAATCGGAAGCTGAAAATGTTTCAACTTTGATGCCCAGCTCCTGTTCAAGGTGATCAATGAGTGGCTTAAACCGGACCTGGATATCTGCCCCCCCTTCGGTGGGGATGAGGCCGAGCCTGATTTTATCCGGCCATTTTTCCATTGCAAAACAAGTGCTTGCCATGACCAGGGTCAAACAAAAAATTGCCGTAAAATTTTTCCATAGTTTCATTTTGATGGTTCTCCATTAAAGATTAATAATTAAACTGCGGATTTGCCTTGCTTGTCTTTTATCTTTACTCGTTTATGCTCAGCAATTCTCGGTCACACTTTTTCTCCACGAATAAGTGGGGTTCTCACAAAAGGTGAAATGTTTTTTTCGCAGTGCTTACTGCTCACTTCGGCATAA
>JADGEQ010000009.1 GCA_016744295.1 Desulfobacteraceae bacterium
CAATGGACCAAAAGTACCTGGAGGAAGTTATGTTCAGGTGAACAATGACTGTGGCCAAAAAGACAGGAACTTTAGAATAGTTACTTGCGTTGGCCCTGGGGGGTTAAGGAGAACACATTGACAGAAACAATTTCATTTCAAGGTTCACGGAGTTTTGATATGGATGAAAACCTGAACGATCAAGTCTTGGAACAAGCAAGATCCGAATGCAACCTTCTTAAAGGACAGGAAATAAATTATTTTGACTTCATGGATATTCTTGGGGGGCTTTCGTCTGGGTTTGGTAGTCTCTCATCAGAAGAAACCAAAACAAAAATTCATGAAACATTACAAAGAATGGGTGAGTTGTTGAATGTGGACAGGGGGTGTGTAGTACACTATTTCGCTGGGGAGACTCCCAGCACCCACGAGTGGTGCAAGGAAAACTTTGCATCAGAAATCAGAAACTTTGAAAATAGTTTATCTGCGTTTACCCCTTGGCGGATACAGGGCAATGTCTGTTACGAGGATGTGACTATTTTCACCCTGATCACAAACGGAGCAGAAGGGGCAATGATCCGGGTGGATGATGTGACAGACAAGGTACGGATGGAAGAGATGATGATACAAAGTCAAAAGATCCTATCTTTAGGCGGTATTGCTGCGGGGATGGCCCACGAGATAAAGAGCCCCCTGACTGGGATGATACTGACAGCCGATGTCATGGGAAATCGCCTGGTTGATAATATAAATATACCTGACAACCTGAATGCCGCCGATGCTGCAGGAACCACAATGGAAGCCATCCAAGAATTTATGAAGGAACGGAACATATTGCCCATGATTAAGACCATCAAGGAATCAGGCCGGCGGGTGGCAGGCATCGTAGACAACATGCTCTGTTTTGCCCGAAAGAGTGATGCCCCGGTGTCTTCTTATACCCTTTCAGAACTTCTCGACAAAATCTTTGAGCTGGCAGCCACTGACTTTGTTTATCGCCCGGACACGGGTTGAAAATAAGGGGAATATGGTTTGCCTGGAGATAGAGGCAACGGTCCCGGTATGGATGAAAAGACCAGCAAAACGAGTGTTTGACCCTTTTTTTACCACCAAACCTTTGGGCACTGGCACAGGCCTTGGTCTTTCAGTCTCGTATTCTATTATTGTAGATGATCATGGAGGAGAGCTGGAAGTTGAATCAACTTTGGGAAAAGGGACAAACTTTATTATTAGGCTTCCCATTAAATGACAGGTCCATAACCCTATAACCATCCTATGAAGATTCACACGATTCTGTGTGATTATTCAAAGATATCAACATCTCCGGCGCCATATCTTATAATTTCAGGTATGTCATCAATTAATGAGATTACCGATGAGGGCGCGCCCGGAACCGGGCCGCCGTCAATAACAGCATCCAGCCGGTTATCAAAGTAGTCATGAAGCAAAGAGGGGTCTTCAAATATATTTCCATCTGGATCTGTGGCAGAGGTGGATATGATAGGGTTTCCCAATTGTCTGGCAAGTGCCAGGGCAATGAGATTATTCGGTACCCGGATGCCTGCTGTTTTCCGCTTGGTAAGCATGATTTTGGGTACCATTCGGGAGCCTGACAGCACAAAGGTATAGGGGCCGGGCAATAAGCGTTTCATGTTCCGATAGGCAAAATTTGAGATTTTGGCGTAGGTTGAAATGTCTTTTAGGTCCGGGCAGATAAAGCTGAAGGGCTTGTTTTTATTTCTTTGTTTGATGGCATATATTTTTTCAATGGCTTTTTTGTTCATGATATCACAGCCAATACCGTAAAAGGTGTCCGTTGGATAGGCCACAATCCCGCCTTTTTTCAAAATGTCGACAATCCTCTGGATTTGCCGTTCCTGGGGATTATCCGGATTTATTTTTAATAGCATTTTGCGTGTAATACCTTTGTATTAATATTTTCAAAATTAACAATTAACAATGGTTAAATTATATAGAAAGTCTGTCTGTGTCAATGAAATCATCATTTTTATGGCACAGGTGTGTTTAAGGCTAACCTATGCAGGTTCATCTCCAAAACTGATCCCAAGAGCCCTGGCCGTCATCACAAGTTCGCCAGCTGGATCCACCCTGCGAATTTTATTGATGGCATCCTTCAAGGTGACCGGCCCCATCATGCCGTTTTCTTTTAAAGCCACCATCATTCCAAATTGGGCTTTGGCAATCATTTGAAATGCGTGGACACCAAATCTTGTACACAATTGTCTGTCCCACTGGGTGGGTTGTCCCCCCCGCTGCAAATGTCCCAGCACCACACACCGGGTTTCTTTTTTTGTCCTTTCTTCTATTTCCTGGGCAACCATGTGTCCGATGCCGCCCAGGCGTGCTTCCCTGTCCTTTCCTGTTTTGTTTGATGTGACAAAGCCCTGGCCCTCAAGGGTGGCGCCTTCTGCCACGATGACAATGGTGAAATGTTTTCCTTCGGCTTCCCGGGCCTGGATTTTTTTTTGGATTGAATCATAGTTAAATTTGACCTCGGGGATAAGGATGACATCAGCTCCTCCTGCCAGTCCAGCATAGGAGGCGATCCATCCGGCATACCGGCCCATTACCTCCAAAACCATAACCCTGTTGTGGCTTTGAGCAGTGCTGTGAAGGCGGTCCAGGGCATCCACGGCACAGGCCACGGCAGTGTCGAATCCAAAGGTCATCTGGGTGGCATCCAGATCATTGTCAATGGTTTTTGGGACCCCCACCACGGGAAATCCCATCTCAAACATCTGCTGGGCAATGGTCAGGGTGCCGTCTCCACCAATGGCCACCATGGCGCAAAGGTTCAGTCCATCAAAATTGGCCTTGGCCTGGTTCAGTATTTTTTGGGGAACCTGTCTGGGTTCACCATGACCGGTTTTGGCTGAAAATTGGCCGCTGTTTGCTGACCCCAGGATGGTGCCTCCCCGGATGAGAAGACCGTCCATATCCTTTAGCTCCAGGGGGATGGCCTGAACCGGAGTGAGAAGTCCGTCGAACCCGCCATGAATGCCCATGCATTCCCAGCCGTAAATAGCACCTGCCTTTACAATTGCCCGGATGACAGCATTCAGTCCGGGGCAGTCGCCGCCACCGGTTACGATTCCGATTTTTTGGGTCATCTCTATCTCCTGAATTGATTTTATTTTCTTATTTTCTTATTCTTGAAAATATACCATAAACTACTCGGAAGACAATATTAAAAAAGTTATGATCCAGGGCCAAGAAGTTTAATGCAAGACAGATCTTATTTCATATAAAAGGAGATGCTGTGAAAATCTTTAAAAAGAGAAGGTGGATGACTGTAGCAATACTTTTTCTTGTACTGATTTTTTTGATTCAGGTTGGACGTTATTTTGTAAGGGATCAGGAGTGGCAGGCTCGAAATTTTATCCATACAGCGGTTAAAAAAGCCTATCCTGAAGCTGCTCTGAAATTTGAGAAATCCAAAGGACTTAGCCCCTTTGTTCCATCATCGGATAAGGTTCTAAGGGAGTCACTTGGTATCGTTATCCTCATCCATGGACTGGATGAACCCGGGTTGATATGGATGAATCTTGCGCCAGTCTTGGTTGAAAAAGGGTTTGAAGTTTTGATTATGACCTACCCCAATGATCAGCCCATCCGAGCATCAACCCAGTTTTTCTTAAAAGAAATTTCTTCTTATTTTAAGGGAAATACCAGGGCAGTTTCCATTGTAGCCCACTCCATGGGTGGCTTGATAACAAGGGATTTGCTCACCAACCCAATGTTCTCCTATGACAAAAAAGCACAGCAGGGCAAGGTGCCGAAGATAGAGAGGCTTATCATGGTGGGAACGCCAAACCACGGGGCAGAACTGGCACAATTTCGCTTTTTTCTTGAAATCAGAGACCAGTTTCATCAATTTTTCCAAAAGGATGCTCACTGGTTGAACTTTCTTCTGGACGGGGGGGGGGAGGCCGGGATAGATCTACTGCCCCATAGCCGATTCATCAAGGAATTAAACCATCGTCCCCCTCCCGAAAATACACAATTTGATATTATTGCAGGCAGTGTCAGTCCATGGTCCAAGGAGGATATTGAGGCCCTGGTGGAGAAGATTCAAAAAAATATACCCGAAGGATCCCATGGTGCTATAGCCCTTGGAGACATATTGTTTTCCATGATCAACATAATTGGGGATACACTTGTCTCTGTGGATTCTGCAGGGCTTGATCAGGTTCCCCTCACAATTGTTCCAGGGAGTCATTTGACAATGATTCGGAATTTTTCTCGAGACAGTACAAGAATTCCACCGGCTGTTCCTGTCATTGTTCAAAAATTAATGGTCAAAAAATAATGTTCGAAAAATAATGTTCGAAAAATTGGTGCCCTTGTCTGCCCCTTGAAACTTTTCTCAAGTATTTACAGATAAAAGGTGGGGGAATAAAAAATTTGTTTGAGGAATCAAGGCCAATAATGATATACTCATAAATTTAAGCATAGTATTGGATTGTAGATGAAGACCGTACTCAAGGAATACATGGTTGATAAAACCAGAATTGGTTTTATTAAATTTATTTTTGAAGCCCATGACGGGATTGCAGTGGCCACGACCCTGGATCCAAAAACAGGCCATATAAGGCTTGCCATCGCACCGGACCGAACCGAATCAGCATTCAGAATTATTGAAGATCTGAAAAAGGACTTTTTGTTTAATGAGTTATAAAGGATATGCCTATATTAATACCATTGGCTGTCAGATGAATGTGTATGATTCTGAAAAGCTTGCCGGTATCTTAAACGCTTATGGATTTGAGATGACCGATGAGATGGACAAGGCAGATATAGTGGTTTGCAATACCTGTTCAATTCGTCATAAGGCCGAGGAAAAAGCCTTTAGTTTTCTGGGCCGATTTGCCAGGGAAAAGAAAAAACGTCCCAACCTTATCATAGTTATGGCAGGATGCGTGGCCCAACAGGAAGGGAAAAAAGCCTTTTCCAGGGTTCCCCATCTGGATATTGTCCTGGGGACCCAGGCTTTTTCCCGGTTTGGCCAGCATTTGAGTGCATTGGAATCAGGTAAAACACAGATTGTGGATATTGCCGAATCCGATGTGATCTTTGAAGCCATGCCGGAAAGTACTCTAGCCCAAAGAGAGATTTCTGATGCCTCCTGTGATGGGGGCAACAAAATTTCCAAATTTATCACCATCATGCAGGGGTGCGACAATTATTGTACCTATTGTGTGGTGCCCTATGTTAGGGGCCGGGAAAGAAGCCGCAATCACAGTGCAATTGTGGATGAGATTAAGCTTCTTGCCCAGGGGGGCGTCAGGGAAATCACCCTGCTGGGTCAAAATGTCAACAGCTACGGGGTCAAGGAGGAGGGGATTTCCTTTCCTCAGTTATTGGAAAAGGTCAGTTGCGTGGAAGGGATTGCCCGGATTCGTTTTGCCACTTCCCACCCCAAGGATTTATCCATGGAATTGATTCATGTGATCCGTGATAATGACAAGGTGTGCAACCACCTCCATCTGCCGGTACAATCAGGATCCAATAGAATTTTAAAAAAAATGAACCGGGGTTATACAAGGGAAACCTATATTGAAAGAATCCAGGCTTTGAAAAGTGCCTGCCCCGGCATTGGTCTGTCCACGGATATCATAGTTGGATTTCCCGACGAAGGTGCCGAGGATTTTAATGATACCATGGAATTGCTCAGAGAAGTTGAGTTTGATTCAATATTTGCCTTTGCCTATTCTGACAGATCCTCGGCACCGGCAGCCAAATTTACCGGCCAGATTGCGGAAAAGGAAAAAATGATTCGGCTGAACCAGCTGTTGGAATTACAGGATGTCTATACGGAAAAGAAAAACAATGCTTTGGTTGGTAAACCCCTTGAGGTGCTGGTGGAGGGTGAAAGCCAGAAACTCCATGACGGGTTTCTAAAAACATCGGATAAAATGCAACAAATGACCGGAAGAAGTGCATCTAATAAAGTAGTACACTTTCCTTCGGAAAATAGTGCCATTGGTGATCTTGTCACCATTCAGATTGAAAATGCATACCCCCATTCACTGTGGGGCTACCTCCTGGGAGTTGAAAAGAAATGAAAAACAAGTCGGTAAAGATTGGAAGAAACGATATTTGTCCCTGTGGCAGCGGGAAAAAATATAAAAATTGCTGTAGGAATGAAAAACGGGAAATTTCAATCCGGGATGAATATAAAAACCGCTATGATATTATCATAAAAACCCCGGAACAGATTGCCGGTATTAAAAAATCCGGTAAATTGCTCATGTCCATCATGGACAGGGTTGAAAAAATGATAAAACCTGGGTTAAAGACAGATGATATCAATACCTTTGTCCACGAGGAAACCATTAAAGCCGGTGCCATCCCGGCGCCTCTGAATTATAGAGGATTTCCAAAAAGTGTCTGTGTCTCCATCAATGATGTGATCTGCCATGGTATCCCCGGGGAACGTCTCCTAATGGAGGGGGATATTGTCAATGTGGATATTACCCCCATTCTTGACGGGTATTATGCCGATGCCAGCAGAACTTTTTTTGTGGGAACCCCGGGACCCGACGCCAAAAAAATTGTATCCGTGGCAGCCGAGTCTTTAAAAAGGGGTATTGAGGCGGTGATTCCGGGAGCCACCCTTGGGGATATTGGGTATGCCATTCAGCATTATGCAGAAGGCCAGGGGTGTTCTGTGGTTAGGGAGTTTGTAGGTCACGGAGTAGGGGTTGATTTCCATGAACAGCCCCAGGTTCTTCATTTCGGATCTCCGGGGAAAGGCGTAACCCTGGTGCCTGGAATGGTTCTCACCATCGAACCCATGATTAATCTAGGCAGAAAAGAGCTCCATGTTCTGGAAGACAAGTGGACAGCCATGACCAATGATGGGTCCCTTTCTGCCCAGTTTGAACAGACCATCCTGGTAACGGAAGAGGGGTATGAGAGTCTAACTCCCTATGAATTATAACTGGTTCCTATGGTTAATGGGTGGATTCGGGAAAAGTGAAGGGACCTTTTTTAACACCGTTGATGGGGATTTGTTTGATTTGTTGGATAAATTTTTGGCAAAGAGTTGAATCTGTTGTGTGGGTATAAAGATAGCCCTTCTTGTCCAGTCCCCTGATAATTCCGTCATTTAAAAACCATTGGACCAATTGGTGACTGATCCTGTCCCTGTCAATTGGGCCGGAAAAATCATCACTGGCGCAGGGTTGGGCAAGGGGGAGGCATCCATGGATATCAATGCAGCTTTTGATGAAATTGAGAATTCGTGCCAGCCGTAAAAGGGTGACCGCCTCAAGCCTGTTGGTAGTGTAATCCAGGGGCAGGGCTGTGGACCGCATCAATGAAAAATTGTTGGGGAGCAGTCCTTGTTTTTGGCAGTTTTCATAATCACAACTTCCCGGAGCCGGGTAGAAAATAGAAAGGCCCACCAGGGTTCTTCTTTGTGCAAGGAAGAGCAGGTCATTTAATGAGGTAACAGCTGATTGGCCGGGCGCCGCTGCTATCACATAGGAAACACAGGTCAAACCAAGATCCTGGGCGATCTCAAGCGCCCTGTCGTGGGCTTTTCTGACATCGGGCCGTTTAAAGCGCACAAGCTGTTCTTTGGAAAAGGAGCCCAGGGAAAGGTTCAATGTTTTAAATCCGGTATTTTTCATGGCCCCCAGGATTTGTCTGTCAAGGGAGGGGGGGTAGAGCCCGTTCATGGCCCGAAGTTCCGGGGGAGCGCCCTTAAAAATTTCATTCAGCCCGGTCAGGAGCGCCAGTATCCATTCTTTTTCCAGGGCCAGGTTTTCATCTTCAAAATCGATAAATCCGATATCCAGCCGGAGGCTCTGTTCTTTAATCTCTGCCAGCACATCAACCACCTTCCGCTGGCGGAATTTCCCATGGGAAGATGTGGCGGATACCGAACAATAGGAGCAGGGCATGGGGCAGCCCCGACTCGAAACCATTGTGATGGCAGCCTTTTTGTTTCGCTGGTAATAGGACTGGTTTACCCTGTTCAATGCCGGCAAGGGGATAAGCGTTAAATCTTTTATCCAGTTGGGAGGAGTCACTATTATTTTTTCGTTGTCCCGAAAAGCAATTCCCGGAACTTGTCTAAGATCGGTTTTTTTTCTCAGTGCATCGCAGAGAATTGGCAGGGATGTTTCCCCCTCACCCCTGAGGACAAAATCCACGGCTTTGCATTCTAAAACCTTTTCGGGAAAATGGGTGGGGTGGTGGCCCCCCATGACAATATAGGCCTGGGGGTAAAATTTTTTAATTGTCAGGGCAGTGGCCAAAGCCTGGTCACAATAGGCGGTAAACAAAGAGGAGATTCCCACCAGAAATGGTTTTTTATCCCTTACCCTGGTGGCGATGTGCTCATAGCTATAGCCAAAATGTTTAAATTGGTGGAAGAGCGAAAACAGGGTTAAATCATCCCGGCCATAGTAGGGCGTTAAATGGGAAAACCCGTCGGGATAGGAAATTGCTTTTGATTTGTCCGTGGCAAGTGCGTCTATAATTTGGGTTGGATATCCCACAGCTTCCAGGCTTGCACATATGGAGGCAATTCCGTAGGGAATGGTCCTTTTGCGGGTTAGATAAAATTCTTCAATGGGCGGCTGTACCAGAAGAATCAAGGGGAGGCCTTCCGGAGCACCAGGGCCCTTAAAGTTATCATTATTTTTTTTAAATGGGGCGTGCATCGATTTAATATCTCTTACATATGGTCAACATTGGGAAATTTGACAATAAATGCCAGGCATACCAGGGGGATAAAGGCCGAATAAAAAAGAACCGTCTCAAGGCCGTATATGTCTGCAAGTTTTCCCACAAGGGGGGATATGGCACCGCCCAGCCCATAGGCAAATCCCATCATCAGGCTGGAAACCATGGCCCTGGATTTTGGGGCCAGCTTCTGGGCCATGACAACGCCCAGGGGCAGGGAAGCCAATACGGTAAAACCCGCCAGAAAGGAGGTGAGATAAACCCAGTTTCCCGGCAGATAAAGGTACAATAACAGGGTGGGGGGCATGAGTAGAAAAGAGAGGAAAAAGATCTTTTTATAGCCGGTTCTGTCTGCCATATAACCGGCCAACAGACCGCTAAGGGTGCCACCCATGATAAAAAGGGAAAAAATCAAACCCACCGATGTCAGGTCATGGCCTTTATCAACCAGATAAATGGGCATAAAGGTCATAAAGGATTGTCCGGTAACTGCCCGCAACACCATGACCACCCAGATCAGGAGGATAGGTTTGTAAACTTTGCCAAGACTCTCTTTGATGGACCCTATAAAACCGAGATGGGAAAGGTTTTCTGAAACCGGTAGGGGCAGATATTTAAAGCAGAATATAAATGCCACAAGTCCTAAGGCCATTGTATAGGGCATGGCTTCCAACCCGTATTTTGCCACATACCAGGTAATAAAAACAGGCCCTATGGCAAAGGAAAGGGTGCCGCCGGTGTTGAATATAGACAAACAGAATCCGGTGCGGTTACCTGAATACAACGGAATCATGCCGGTGGTTGCAGGGTGGAACATGGAGGATCCCAGGGACCCCAGGCAGAGTAACAATAACAGGGTGGAAAAATTAGTGGCCAGCCCGGTAAAGGGAATGCAAACAAAAGCAAGTAAAAGGCCTGTAATTATAAATCCTCTGGTTTCATGCCGGTCTGACATATAACCGACCACGGGTTGGACAATAAATGCGAGGAAGCGGACCAGGCCGGTCATAAGACCGACCTGTGCGAGTGTTAATCCCAGCTTGTCCATAAAGGCGGGCAGCAGGGGGGTGAAAAAAGAGGAATAAAAATCCCCGGTAAAGTGAATCAGGGTCAGAACAAAAATAATATTGTAATTTACCTTGTTCGACGGAGTTGGTATTGTCATTAAACATCCACCGTTAATAATATCTTAGTTTTTCAGGCTGTGAATTGGGGCAGGAATCCGGCCGCCAAAAGTGACAAAGGAGTCCTTTAGGCCGGAATGGGGAACGTCCATGATCCTGGCTTCGCCTAGAAGACCGCCAAAGTAAACCTTTTCTCCGGCTTTTTTTCCGGGCACGGGAATCAAGCGGGTGGCTGTTGTTTTGGCATTGATCATGCCAATGGCCATTTCATCTGCAATGATACCGGCCAGACATTCTTCGGTAATATCCCCGGGAATCGGTACCATATCAAGACCAACCGAGCAGACACAGGTCATGGCCTCAAGTTTTTCGATGGTCAGATATCCTTTGTGGGCGGCATCGGCAATATTCAAGTCTTCACTCACCGGTATAAATGCCCCGCTTAATCCCCCAACATGGGAACTTGCAAAGGCCCCGCCTTTTTTGACGGCATCATTGAGCATGGCAAGGGCTGCAGTGGAACCGGGAACCCCGATGTGGGTGAGTCCCAGGGCCTGGAATATTTCCCCGATACTGTCTCCCACGGTTGGTGTGGGGGCAAGGGACAGGTCGACCACTCCAAATTTGATATTAAGATTTTCAGCCACTTCCCGGCCGATAAGTTCTCCCACCCGGGTGACCTTGCAGGCGGTTCGTTTAATGATTTCCGCAATCTGGCCCAGGGTAAGTTTTTTGTCCTTTAAATTTCGTTCGATGGCTTGTTTTATAACACCGGGACCTGAAACCCCCACATTAATGACAGCATCGGCAACGCCAACTCCCAGGTAAGCCCCGGCCATGAAGGGCATGTCTTCCGGGATATTGGCAAAAACACAAAGTTTGGCACTGGCAAGTCCGTCATCATCTGCTGTCAGGGCTGCAGCTTCCTTAATGGCCCGGGCCATTAAAAGGACGGCATCCATGTTAATTCCGGCTTTGGTGGTGGCCACATTCACCGAGGCGCAGACCCGTTGGGTTTCGGCCAGGGCCCGGGGAATGGCCGCAATAAGGGCTTTATCTCCATTGGCCATCCCTTTTTCAACAAGGGCTGAAAACCCGCCGATAAAGTCAATGTTGACCTCTTTGGCAACCTCATTGAGTTCATGGGCGATTTCAACCATCTGGTCAGCGGAAAAAGGTGCCCCCACAAGTCCAATGGGACTGATGGAGATGCGTTTGTTTACAACGCTGATTCCGTATTTTTCTCCCACAGCATCGCATACCTGGACCAGGTTACCGGCATGGGATATAATTTTTTTTCTTATTTTTTCTTTGAAGACAGAAAGGTCGTGGCTGACGCAGTCAAAGAGGTTTATCCCCATGGTGATGGCACGGACATCCAGGTTCTCATTTTTTACCATTTCAATGGTGGACATTATTTCATAATCATCAAACATGATTTTTCCTGTTTTATTTTACAATTTATTTTTGGGGTTAGCGCTTAATCGTTATTTTTGAAGTTAAATTTTATTGATGGCATTAAAGATATTTTTATGCTGAATCCGAATATCAAGATCAAGTTCGGAAGCTTTTTCCCTTAGTGCTCTGAACATGCCTGGGGTATCCACATCAGGGGTAACACTCACCTGATAGGACATGACATTGGCATTGGGGTCGCTGCCGCCTTTGAATACGGCTTTTAGATTAACAATATTGGCATTGAAACCGGCAATGATGCTGGACAATCTTGCCACCAGTCCTTTTTGGTCAAGACCTATGGTGGTAATTAAAAAAATCTCTGTTTGGATCTCTTCAACGGCACTGCCGTTTCCTTCCAGAGGATTTACATGGATTGTCAATCCTGAGTCTTTGGTTCTTTCAACAAAGATTTGCTCTATCTGGTTGCGGGTTAGTCCCGATGGTGGATCAATAAAGAAAAATCCTGCAAACTGCTTTTGCAGAATCATCTGATTAACATTTTCAAGGTTGCAGTCGAGATCATATAAAATTGTGGAAATTTGGGAAATAATACCGGGTCTGTCTTTCCCCAGGACAGTGATGATAAGCTTGTTCATTTTTTACCTTTACATTGCCTTTCTCAAGGCCTGAATTGTTTCCTTGTAATCAGGGGTGTTGAAAATGGCAGACCCTGCCACAAAGGATGTGGCACCGGCCTTGTGGATTTCATGGATGGTATCGCAATTGACACCGCCGTCCACCTGGATGATGGCATCGGAATTATTTCCCTTGAGCATTTGGGACAGGGCTCCAATCTTAGAAATACTGGAATTGATAAATTTTTGACCCCCAAATCCCGGATTGACGCTCATGAGAAGAACAAAATCAAGCTGGTCAACAATCCATTCTATGGAGGACAAAGGAGTGCCTGGGTTTAAGGCAACTCCGGCCTTGACATTAAGGCTCTTGATGAGCTGAAGGCTTCGGTGCAGGTGGGGACAGGCTTCTGCGTGGACCGATATGTAATCGGCGCCGGCCTTTGCAAATTCCGGGATGATAAGATCCGGGGTTTCAATCATCAAGTGAACATCTAATTTAAGTTTTGATACTTTTTTACAGGCATCCACAATAATCGGACCATAGGTAATATTGGGCACAAACTGGCCATCCATTACGTCTATGTGTATCCAGTCAGCACCTGCTTTTTCGACGCTTATCAGCTCTTCTCCCAGGCGGGTGAAGTCTGCTGAAAGTATCGACGGGGCAATTATTCCCATAATAGTTCTCCTGTATCATTGCCCCGGCTCCAGGGATCAATGATGCTTGTTTTTACAAGTTCAAAATCAACAAAAACATTTATCTTAGTTTTAATTCCGGCAGGAATCAATATATTAATCACTTTTCCTGGTTTAAAATATTCATTGAACAGATCAAGGGGAAATCCAAGATAATCGGTTTCCACTCTGACATGCCTTTTTAAAACGCCAGGGCCCAGGGTGTGGGATACCAGGATCAACCCCCTTAAATTTTCAGGTTTCATTTGGAGACCTTCCCTGCTGCTGTTGGCAACCAATTCAATGGAAGTCTGGGGAAACACGGGTTTTCCAAACCCAGGGGTCTGGGATAAAATCAGACCCTGGGCAAGATTTGGATCTACACTGGACCGTATTCTGGAAACAACAAGATCCTGGCTCTCAAGCAGGTTTACAGCCCTGTTCAGGCCAAGCCCACCCAGGTCAGGCATCACCAATGCCATGGGTTCAGGTCCACGGCTGACAAGAAAACTGCAAAGGGAATTGCTTTTAACCGTTGAAAAGGCTGGGGGGTATTGGGCTATAACCTGGTCTTTTCCGGTTTTGTCCGAGTAAACATAAGAGAGGGTGCCTGTTTTGAACTCTTTTCTTTCAAGGGTCAACAGTGCAATTTTTAACGGGACTTGCCGTAAATCTGGAATAATATTTTCCTTGTGCCCCTTGGAAATATAGATCACAACATCTCTGCCTTTTTTGATGGTGGTGCCGGGGGCAGGATCCTGGAAGGTCACACCGTATTTTGGAATAATATCATCGAAGCGTGTGCCGTGGAGCTTGGGATTAAGACCTAGGTGAGTAAGCGTTTCTAATACATAGATAATATTTTTGCCCCTAAGCTCGGGAAGAATAATTTCTTTGGCACTTTTTGTAAATAGGCTGACCGAATAATACGCAACAGCCCCGGCAAAGAGGACAGCCATACAAAAAATAAAACTATATTTTATGAATAATTTCAATGGTTTTTGTCAAGCCTCTTTAATCTGGCAGCAAAAAAGCCATCCATATGAAGGGCATCTGGATAGGTTTTGAAAAAATGATCCCCTGTTTGGAGTTTGGATCTGTCAGTGGATATATTAGGGGCATGATTCCCATTGGTAGTCATGTTCGTGGTTATGTTTGTGGGGCTTGTGTCCAGGTGATAATCTGTTCGTTTTTGTAAAAAGGCCTTTATCACCTGCTCATTTTCCTCTGGTTCGCAGGAACAGACAGCATATACCAGTATGCCGCCGGGTTTGACAAGATTGGCCGCAGCATTGAGCATTTTTTTCTGCTGGGCAGAAAGCCGTAAAATGTCTTTTAAGGTCCGTTTCCATTTGGTATCTGGATTGCGGCGCATGACCCCAAGTCCGGTACAAGGCGCATCCAAAAGAACCCGGTCAAAATATCCGGAAAAATTTTTTATGGTTGCTTTTAGCAGATTGATCTGTTGGGTCTTGATATTTGTAATTCCCAGACGCTGGGCTTCCGTGGTAAGGCTTTCAAGCTTATGGGATTCTAAATCAGCCGCCAAAACCATGCCTTTGTTTTCCATTTGCTGGGCAATGTGACAGGCTTTTCCACCAAGGCCTGCACAGGCGTCAAGGATGGTTTCATCGGGTTTGGGATCCAAAATTTGGGTGACCATCTGGGCGGCTTCATCCTGGATTTGAAACAACCCCTGGTCAAAGCCTTCTATTTCGGTCACAGGCTTGCCTAGGTGTGAAATATGGATGCCGACAGGGCTTTCATTTGTGGGCTCAATACCAAAATTCTGACTTTCAAGGAGAGTACCCAGGGCTTTTCTTGTGATTTTCAATGTATTAACCCGGAGGGTAATGGGGGGGATCATGTTGATGGATTGGCACAAAAGTTGACTCTTTTCATCTCCATAGGTCTTTAGCCATCTTTTGATCAGCCATCCGGGCATACTGTGCTGAATACAGATATGGGCGGATAAATTTTTCTTGGGATCGGGCAGGGCAATGGTTTGGTGGTTTTGCTCGGCATTTCTCAAAATGGCATTGATAAATCCTGCCGCCCCTTTGTTGGTTGAAGCGTTGATTGAATTTTTGGCAAGTTCAATACTGGTGTTAATGGCGGCAAATGCGGGAATCCGGTCCAGGAAAAAAATTTGAAAAAGGGCAATCCGTAGAATAAACAAAACCGGGAGGTCTAATTTTTCAATGGGTTTTTTTGAAAAGGATTTGATGATAAAATCAATATACCCCCTATGGCGCAATACGCCAAAAATGATTGCATTACACAGGCTGCGGTCCTGGCGCGACAGGCTCTCCAGTTCTTTTTGTGCATCATCAATACTTTTATCCAGGGTACAGGTTTTTTTGTTGCAGCCCAGCAAAATTTTAAGCGCTGTACGACGTGAATCGGTCTTCATGAGCTTTCAAACCGGGCAGGAAGGTCAATTGAGTGGCCCCGCAAAAATGCGTCTGCCTGCAATCTTTTTCCCGAGGACCCCATTAGTTCGAGAATCACCACCGAACCCTTTCCAGTCGCAACATGGATACCACTTTGATCGCATTGGAAGATTTCACCCGGACCAAGCAAACACTCTTTTTCACCAGGGATGGCCCGGAAAAGTTTATGCCGTTTTCCATCCAGGAGGGTAAAGGAGCCGGGCCAGGGGGTCATGGCATTGATATGGGCACAAATTGCTTTATTTGATCTATTCCAGTCAATTTTTCCATCGGATTTTTTCAGCATGGGTACATAGGTGGCCATTGAATGGTCCTGGGGAACGGGGATAAGTATCTTTTGATTGGTTTTTTGGATGGTTTCAACAATCAATTTTCCCCCCATCAGGGACAATCGGTCATGGAGTTCCTGGGCGGTTTCATCCGGGTTTACTGGGGTTTGGGAGACCAGCAGCATGTCACCTGTATCCATTCCCCTGGCCATTACCATGGTGGTGATACCGGTTATGGGGTCCATGTTCATCACTGCCGCCTGGATGGGCGCTGCCCCCCTGTATTTGGGCAAAAGGGATGCATGGATGTTAATCGGGTATATTCTAGGAACATCCAGGATCTTTTGTGATAAAAGCTGACCAAATGCAACCACTACAAAATAGTCGGGATTGAGGGCGGAAAGTTGTTCAAAACTATCCTGGGAATTGATATTTTCAGGCTGAAAGATATCAAGCCCCAGCTCAAGTGCGGTTTGCTTTACAGGCGGAAAACTTAATTTTTTCCCCCGGCCCTTGGGGCGGTCCGGCTGGGTGACCACAAGGCTTATATTGAAGTCGTCCTGGGCGACAATTGCCCTAATGGCCGGAACTGAAAAATCCGGGGTTCCCATAAAAATTATATTGGTCTTTTTCATTGTTCCTTTTTCAACTCTTTTAGCCGCTTCTTTTTATACATGGACCGTTTCAAAGGAGAGAGTCTATCGATGAAGAGAACACCGTCCAAATGATCTATTTCATGCTGCATGATCACAGCCAATACACCGTCTGCATCAAATTCCATTTTTTTGCCCTCTATATTCAGCGCTTTGACCGTGACCCTTTCGAATCGCTTGACATTCGCTCTGTACCCCACCACGCTTAAACAGCCTTCATCCTCTGAGATAAAACTGCCGTAGGTGGCAATGATTTCAGGGTTGATCAGTGCAGTAATTTCTCGGGTTTCTTCTTCATATTCAGGATCCATGGCATGGGAATCATAGACAAGAATACGTTTGTTAATTCCAATTTGGGGAGCTGCAAGGCCGACCCCGGCATCATGGAACATGGTTTCTCCCATATCTTTAATCAGCTGTTTAATCTTGTCATCTATGACATCTACATTGACAGAAGGTTGGGAAAGAGATTTTTCAGGATATTTTAAAATATTAAGTATGGCCATTTTTTGTCAGAATTTCCTTTGCTATTTTAACATCTTTTTTGATCTGTCCAGACAGTTCCTCTATGGATGAAAACTTTTTTTCATCCCTCAGCCGGGCCACAAGATTGATACGAAGTCTTGTGTCATAGAGGTCATGGTTAAAATCAAGAATGTGCACCTCTATGGTGAACATCTGATCCCCGAAGGTGGGTGAAAAACCGATATTGGCCACACCAAAAAATGAACCCAATATTGTTTCAACCTTGACGGCATAAACCCCCAGTTTGGGGCAGAGTTCATCATGAAGTTTAAGGTTGGCAGTGGGAAAGCCCAACTGACTTCCGCCCCTTTTTCTTCCCCGGATAACCTTTCCTCTTATCTGGTAATGGCGACCCAGATACTTCATGGCCTGGTCCACCTTGCCCTCCATTACAATTTCCCGGATCTTTGTACTTGAAATTCGTTCAATGCCTGCATTTGTGTCTTTTATCCATGGGGAAATAATGGTTTCAAATCCAAGTCGTGTTCCTTCGGATTTTAATAATGGAATATCACCAGCCCGGTCTTTTCCAAATGAATAGTCCGCACCAATTATGATCCCTTTCATCCCTATTTTATTCACCAGAATTTTTTCAATAAAGTCATGGGCCGTGATGGCAGCAAATGCTTTATCAAAGGGAATACAGATCAGTACATCAATCCCGGATTTTTCAATTAGTTCTGTCTTTTGATCGTGCCGGGTTATTAAAGCCGGGCTTGAAATTTCCAAGGCCCTTAATGGATGGGGTTCAAAGGTTATGGCAATGGAGGTGCCGTCGATTTCATCGGCTTTTTCTATAACCTGGTGCAATAGTGCCTGATGGCCTTTATGGACGCCATCAAAGTTTCCTATAGTGATAACAGCGTTTTTGTACGGGCTGTTAATTTGGTCTAAATTTTCGATTAATTCCATGGGTCCCTTTATCATTCGGAATAATATAGTCTTGACAATAACCACAAACAAAGATATATAGCCTAACCATCGCTTTTAAGCAATCCTTAATTGCTTTCAAATCAGCGGTAAAGATGGGCCGAAGTGGCGGAATTGGTAGACGCACCAGTTTCAGGGACTGGCGAGTGTATGCTTGTGGGAGTTCGAATCTCCCCTTCGGCACCATCTTAATCAAAACTACTGTAATTACAGTGGCTTTTGTTGTTTTAAAGCCTGAAATCTTTAGTTCATCCCACTTACACACTTCACTTACACACTTGTGAAGATGGAGGATGAAAAAATGATGACAGGCAGCTCCCCTTCGTATCTGGTCAGAAATCCCTATTCCTATTGCTTCAGGATCAAAATTCCAAAGGATCTACAGGCAACCGTATCCACAAAAGAGTTGAGGTATTCCCTTAAAACAGGTAACTTGTCTGCTGCCAAAACAAAGGCAAGGTATATGGCTGGCAGGGTTCAACTGCTTTTTAGGAACATACAGAGAGGCTATTTAAAGGAAATGAATTTAACAACAGCTCAGATCCAGGAGATGCTTAAAAAATACTTGCTGGGTCTCATCCAGGAGTATGACAAACCCGCTGTTCCTAATTGGCAGACTGATGAGCAGGACCAGCACACATGGGGAAGTGACCAAGAAGCCGTTGACGGAAGCATACAGATTCTTGATGACATGAAAGCTGAGTATACTGCCAAGATACACTCAGGAGATTATGTTGAAGCAGAACCAATTGCAATCCAGCTATTAGCAGAACATGGTATTTCAGAGTCTCAAGTGGACAAGACTTCCTCTGTTTACCATTACCTGTGTTCTGGCATTTTAAGGGCAAAGAAAAAAGACTTTGAGTACCAACAGGCCAGACTGTCTGGAAAATTTTCTGATGATCTTGAGGGGGGGTTGGATGACTGTCTTCCTGGTGCAACAGGAGTCGGTAAGATACCAGCCCCAACTGTCCATTCAAGTCCGATAAAAACTTCTATAGCACTTGCGGATCTGGCTGAAGCATATGAACGGGAGAAATCCAATTGGTCTATATCATCCAAGAATGAATGGAAGACCATCAAAAAGGTGTACTTCCGTTTTGTCGATCCTTCTACTCAAGCACACCTGATCACAAGGAAGGTCTTTTACGACTACAGAGACCTGCTCAAGTGTTTACCACTTCGGTTCATAAGCACCAAAAAATATGACCATACGACAGCAGAAGACGTTAAGGCCCTGGAGTTGTCAGAAGACGAGACTGTCAGTGCTTCAACCATTAATAAGCATGTCACTTTCCTGTGTGGAATGTTCAAGCATGCTATGAATGTAGGCGACATCCCTTCTAATCCGGCCAGTGATATGCAGGTCGATGAGCCTAAAGGAAAGAAGCAGAAGGTCGATAAGTTCAGCAAAGCAGACTTGGAGCTAATCTTCCATAGTCCTGTTTTTGGTAAAAGTCACCCATACCAATTTTGGGTTCCTGTATTGGGGCTTTTCACAGGTGCCAGAAGAGAGGAATTGTGTAATCTGTACAGGGACGATATCAAGCAGGAAGATGGTGTCTGGTACATTGATATCAATCGGAATAGACCTGATAAACAAATCAAGACGGATGAAAGTGAACGGCGTATTCCACTGCATCCCTTTGTTCTGGAGCTGGGATTCCCTGCGTATGTTAAGGAGTTTAAACCAGGGGAACGGCTCTGGCCTCAACTCAACAATAATAATCAAAGTGAAAAGTATGGTCATTACTTTGGCCGATGGTTCAATGACATGCTGATAGGGCCACTGGGGATTAAGCCCACAAAGGAAGAAGTGAAGGCTGGGGCATTAAAGAAGACCTTCCACAGCTTTAGACATAGTATAATAACATGCGGTCTAAGAGCTGGTTTGGATCTCCTTAAACTCAAGGATGTGGTGGGTCATGAGGATGGTGGTGGAACCACTACAGGGCCATATAACCATGGATTCCCGGTCAAACAAATCTATGATGAGATTATCAGCCAGATTGACCATGGCATTGACTTGGAACACCTTAAAGACAGCAAATATGTAACCAAATAGTTAACCAACCAGAATAAAATGAAGGGGGAAGAAAACAGCCTCCCTTCTGCGTCAAAGTATCTTCAGTGGTGGAGATATCCCATTTCCCTTGTTCGATATGAGTTCCAGTTTTCCCAGATAGCCCTTTTTCCCATTCCATCCATTGATATTTTAAAATCCAGGGATAAAATGGTCCTTTCCTTTAAAAAGCGAAGGGCAATACCCATTATCTTAAAAACTTTTCAATGTGAGGGAGCATTTTTGCCTGGAAATATGATGGGAAAAGCTTCAACGGGATATGGACTGGAGTTCAGATGGAAAAACCTTTTTTTACTGTTCATTTTTTACAGTATGACCGATATCAAAAACATCGCTACAGGAAGGGCAAATAAAAAGCCATTTTGTAACATCACCTTCCTTTTTAAACATAGAGTGAAAACCATCTTTATACCCACAAGACGGACAGACTTTAAATTCATCTTCCATTGTTACATTAGTAATTTTGTATTCCACGGGATACCCCTTTTGAAAATTTTAATGCTGTGCAACTAAATTATTCCCAGTTTACCCATGTGCTTGTTCTTTCCATATTTTTCCAATCGGTGCTGTGTAAATCAGGGAAGAAATCTAAACCTGTCATAGCTTCAATGAGATTCACAGATACAAGGTAATCCTGGATGTTCCCATGTTTTTTTATTTGGTGTGGGAACAGGAATGCCAGGACAGTTGGTTTACCATCTGTTTCTGTTACCACAATCTTAAAGAACATCGGCGGAACTTCAACACCATCCCCAATGGTATCATACGATCCCTTGCCATAAATACATCCAGCAAATACCCAGACTTCCTTTTGCTGTTCATCAAGCAGGGAATCTCTGACATATGTTTCCAGTTTATACCAAAGCATACCACTGCCATTGAAGTTGTTGTGGTGCTGTGGGGCCATATTGCTCATGTACATGATCTCATAGACTGTCTTGGCATCATCGGTATTAGGACACAACCCAGCAGCATTTTTAATGGTATCAGCCCCAGCTTTAGCCAATGGTATAACATGGTGAACCTCAAGAAAGGGATTGCCCCCTTTTGCGGTCCGATGAATCGCGTCCTTGTTGGCACTTTCTCATTTAGTATTTTCTGAAATAAAATCGAGAAATCTGTTTCCCAAAGGAGTTCTTGTTATTGTATATCCCAAATGATTATCTGTTCTGATACTGATGAGATTTTTTGCAATTAGATCCTGCCAAACATGTTGATATAGAGTTTGGTTTTGTTCCATCTCTGGGAATGTTTCTTTTAATAATTTATCAATATCTTTAACATTTAATATTACGCCAGATATTTTTTTCAACATTGAAACATGTAATATTGATACTGAATCAACTAAATTAAGAAAAAGCTCTTGAAATATTTCATCAGGAGAATTCGGTAAGGCTGCATTAATGACTGCATTTTCTAAAGCTTCAAGTCGTTCTTTTTGGTTATTCCGCATTGCAATGAGGCTTGCTTGAAACAAAATGTTTATGAATATGTCATTTTGGGATAATGCATCTAAATCAATTTTTCCCTCTGACTCTAACTTATGTAGCCGTTCGCCTATTTTTTTTTCCCAAAATAGTCTTCTTTTAGTCATGGGTGGAGCAACTAATTTTTCAAATATCTCTATTGCAGCCTGGCCACCAAAAGGTATAGCACCCAAACCAGACCTTGCTAAACTGTAAGCAATTGTTTTTTTATCCATAGATAGTCTCTTGTTCCTTAAGTATAATGGGAAACTAACCAACAGCAAGGCTGTTCCCGCTGTCAGCGCTTAACCGACATTTGCCCAAATGATTTAAATCATATATTTCTCCTGCATAGAGTTCAACAATTCAAATTCTGTTGTTACTACAGCTCAGTTAAGGGCATTTGCATCCATTTTCTATCATTGCATTCTTAATCTGACCAAGTGAAGCACTGCCTGTGAAGATGCTATTTAAAAGGTCTTCTGCCCTTTCACCAATAAAACTATAGTCATACGTTCGACTATAGGCAGAGAAATTACTTGTACCATATCCATTCCATGTCCCTGTACCAAAGGCATCCCGATACACTCCAGAATACGTTGAAGAAGCAACACCTGTATAAGTGGTTTCAGTATAATTAGTATAAGATTGAACCAAACCTAAAAGCAGTGTCGAAGCAATTTCAATCCCCTGTTGAATCTGAACATTGCCATAAGCCTTGATTAAATCCGCACATATAAAATTTACAGTAGGTAAGAAATCAAAACTTTGAATCTGGTTGTTTTTATCAACATGCCAAAATCGGTATGCGGCTTTTTGGGTCGATTTTACCATTCCATAATGAGGACCAAAATCATACGTTCGGTCATTCCCACTTGTATCTCTATAGAACAATCTATATATATTTTTTTTAGTTGATTTGAGCATTCCAAATTTTTTATCTTTGGTATAGTAAATCTTTCCCCAGTCTTCATGTGGAGCAACCGAAAATTTTGCTTTAAGAAATATGAGAGTTTCTCCTTTTTCGATATACTCTATTTCATATCCTCTGTCTGTAATTCTTGCTGAAAGATTTGGTCTAACTTTTTTAGAAATGACTTTTTTGTCTTTTTGGATTTTGCTTTCATAGACTATGCACGCATCACTGTAATACACTCTATCCCAATCTTTATGGAATTTATCAGATCTTTCAGCTTCAAAAAATTCATACGTCTTGTCACCTTCAACATAAATAATTTTGACACCCATATCAGTTATCCATGATTGAATTCCAGTATCATAATTTTTAGACAGTTCTTTTCCTTTCAGGTCCAAAACTCTTTTCATCATAGCTGTGTAATTGACAGGTTCACCTTTGGAGATAACTCTATTTGGTTCATAGTAAATTTTTTTTTGAGGTTCTATTGAAGAGACACAACTCGAAATAATCAATGTGAAAAAACTAAGAAAGATTAATAATCTTTTTTCATAATTGAAGAGACAAAGACAGGACATTTTACACCTCCATCAACAGAATGAGAATTAGAAGTAATATCGGAAGGTATAGTTCATTGTGATATTAATTTCCATGAGAATCTTTCTCATCAATGTTTTAAAAAAATATACGGACTACTGCCACAGTCTACTCGGGTAAATCTCTCTCAGAGAAAGTTCATCAAAGCTTCTGTCTATGGTATTATATCTACATGCGTAGGTGCGCTATCCCTGCGCCTCGGGCGTATGGGGTCGATGCCCCCCCCCCCATCCTTAATAATCAGATCATCTTGACTTCCTTATTTGTCTCAGCCTCAATCTTTCCACTTCACTGCCCACCGCAGATCCATCCATCTGTACTCCAATACTCGGTCTACTCGGGTATTATCATGATCTGCCTATTGATGATCCACAAAGCCCTTTCATTTGCTCATGCTCCTTGCACAGCCGTGGGCAATACCCAGGTTAGTTTGGAAGCAGGAGCAGAGCGAGGCCACCATGGGATTGAATTACCAGATTCCATTCCTGCTCCAGTGTCTGGATCTTGTCCGCAAGTTGTCGGAGAAGAGCAGGATCGACTGTAACCATGCGAACATGTTCATGTGGCAGACAGGTGAACTCGGTTTCCCTGATGTTATTCATCTTCAAAATATTTGTTGATAAGCTCATGGTGTGAAACCTCTTGGCCTTGAACAGTAGCTTGTTTCCTTTTTGTCTTGGAGTTGGACTGATCATACCCGATAGCAGAAATGATCTGTGCCATCTGCAAGCTATCAAGTTTAACGGCCCTTTGAACACCAGTTTCCCTATTGGATTTAATCAAAGCATTTAAATCAGATTTGTTTATGGTGGCAGGAGTCTTCAATTGGGCAAAGGTTAAAACTGCACTGACGATTATTGCAAATACTGATATGCCTACGGCAATGAAAGCATTGCGATTAGCTGACTTTGCTGCTATTCTACTTTCTTGGAGTTCTCGGTATTCTATGAGCCTAAAATAATACTCAGTTTTAAGAACCCAAAGATCTTCGCTGGAACCCGAAACATTATGAAAACACTCAAAGTAGAGGTCTCTCAATAGTAAAAGTTCACTTTCGTTATTTCCAGAACTCGAAAATATGTTATTTTGGGCTGCCCAACTATGGATATGATCAAAATTAGTACCAGACAACCCGACTTCTTCACCATATTCAAGTAATTTTATAAATACTGGTTTAGCCATGTATTGCCTCCATAAAGAGTTTTGGTGTGAAAGATATAGAAAGACTGATGATATTAAATAGAACTACAAGGAGGGTGGTGAATTGTCAATAAACTCAGACAGATTTATGGGTCGGTTATAGCTCATGGTTCCACACAGTGTTCACTTTCCAGGTTCTGTCATATGACAGGCATTGCATGAGGCTTATCCCTTATGGTCAGGAATTTATGTCAGGGTAGACCTGTTCAGGTGTATCTCCAATAAAATTGAATCTCGGCCTTTCGATCCTGACACAAGATATTGTGGTTGTATGATTTCGTTGAAACTCATCAATGATAACGCTCGCTTTTGCGAGATTATAAGATTAATTCAAAAAGTAAAGTTTGCAGAATAGGAACCAATACCGTATATCTCAGTGGGAAACGCCTACTATGATGGTATTAAGATAAAGAATTTTTGGCTTTCCCGATACCATTGACTGATACAGAAAACCATGGTTGAAATGATGTCTTAACATGTTACCATCATTTCCTGGTTAAATTTAATCCGAGGCAACTGTTATGGCGAATACGATCCCTGAAGAGCTAGTCGATTGGAAAACCCTTGTTGAGGCAGCAGAAACCGATGACGAAATAGGCACCGTACTGAGGTTACACCTTGTTATTGAGAAGCTTCTGGCGTTTTACTTGGATCGCAAAAGAGTAGGGGATTTGGCCAAATATACACAACAGCCACGGTCTTTTGCCGGGAAATTATCTTTATCTGCCGCGTTTGGATTGCCGATCCCGTTAGTTGGGGCTGCTTACCAAATAAACAAAATCCGGAACAAACTTGCGCATAAGGATCAAAACTCAATAAACCCGGGAGATATTAAAGAATTGGCACGACGGGTTGAGAGAATATCTGAATTGGGAATAAAAATTGTTCCGCTTGAAAAACAAGCTGTCTCGATGCCATTAAAACGTCCAGATGAAACGATTGCATTTGGTAAAGACAGTCCCAGAATAGATTTCTTTATTGCCACAATGATATTCTATAGCGCTACGATTCAATGGTTGAATAGTGTTGGGTTGATGGAAGCATTAGAATCGTCAGGATAATAACCTATGAATTGCTAATCATTCTGCCATAATATTTTTTATAAACATAAAGGATAAATGAGACTGATGTTCAAAAATAATTGAACTGAGGTCTACCCGGCAGCTTCGCTGCCAACCAATTCCCACAATCAGTCCATCATAATTTTTATAAAAAATATATGGGAAAGCGTGTGTGTGACCCCCTATATATTCGGGTATATGCGGACATGGAGGCGGATCGTACCCCATGGCCCAATGCCCGCCCCCTACCTCTTAAAAAGTCGGTCATGGTTGTTGTGAAGTGTATTAAAATTGCTGTTGAGGCCAATTCTAACATAGCACGGTGTCATACCGATCTGACAATACCCTTGCACCTTCAACAGGATTGGTAAAATCAGGAAGTGCAGACAACACAGGTTCACTCGGTCTACTCAGTTCCTCTTCCATGGCATTAAATGCCCCAATGAAATTCTCTGTGAACTCTGCTGCTTTCATTCCATTTGACTTGTTAATCAAGAATGAGAAACCATCACGGGTCAGCTTGTACATCTTCATCTTTTTGTTCTGTTCAGTGGTATAAGAGGATAACTCAATATTGAGTTCACCGAAAGAGACCGAGCATTCAAGGCTTTCAATCTTTCGGATTACATTTCCATGGGTCTTCCCAAATCTCTCTGCAACTTTCAAACTGGTTGTCATCGGTACATTCTCATCATTCAAAGTTACAAGGTCTTTATCTGTCATCTCTTTGTATGACTGCTATATAGTCGGCTCATCCCTTTTCTGGGTTTGCATCATATTCGATATGCAGCTTCACAACCTCATTACACCAGATATGGAATTCAGGACTCAGGTATGTTGCATATGCCAAAGCAACTTGATAATGCCCAAATGTTCCACCACCTCTTCCTGAGATCTTTTTTAAATGTGTGTCAGAAACACCTTTAGGTTTTTTCTCAAGTGTTTTCAGGAAGTTCTGAGTGTCTTCATGCCTTAACCACTGTGCTGGTTTCTGACTTGCTTTACCATCTGCTGCTCTCCACATATCTGTTAAACTGATCTTGTCCAGGTCAATAATACTGTGGGATATCGTTTGGATATCAAAATTAAGGGCTTTAAGAAATGCTTCTGGATGCAATTTGGGATATTTGACTGAAAGCTATACCTGACTATAGGTAAAGCACATATTGAATTTTTAATAGGGCTGGTGGTTTACAAAATGGATGTTAAATAGCTTGTGCCTGTCTGTTCAATGGGTTTTTACAGAATCTTGATTTGGTGTTTGATCTGGTAAAGGAGGATCAAGGGTGCACTTGTAAGAAAATGATGCTTTCTTGATATTCTTTATAAAATTCGGTATATTATACGTTATTGCACTTTCGATCAATTCAAAACGGGAGGCAAATATGATTTTAGATAAAATAACCGAAAAAGCACGAAACCTTACCAAAGAACAACAAGAAAATGTTCTGAGATACATCCAATCTCTCTACGATCCCAGGGAATACCCCAGGTTCTCCCAAAGGGTTGAGATCGACGCAGTGATAGGAGATAAGGTTATCCAGTCGGACACCAGGGATATCAGTGCTGGTGGAGCATTTGTTAATACCAATGCCATCCTTGAACTTGGCAGCGCAGCCAGAGTTGTTTTTTCGATCCCTGGGCAGGGCAGACCGTTCAAACTGAATAGTAAGGTTGTCCGAACCGAGAAAGAAGGTGCGGCTTTTCAGTTTAATAAGATAGGACATTATTCCCGCCAGATTTTGCCTGAGGTTCTTTCCGATAGTAGGGAAGGTGATTGGTTGACTGATAGTTCTTGGAGAATTGAAGGTTCTTAAACATTGGTGCATGAAGCTGTGGTAATGATGAAACTCAAAATCAATGGATACTCATTTGGAAGGATGATTGTTGGAGAAAGGGAGTTCACCTCTGATCTAATTCTTCATTCGGATGGACGAATCCAGGATAACTGGAGGAGATCTAAGGGCCATAACCTCCTCCCAGATGATATCACCACAGTGCTTGATGTACTTCCTGAAAAACTGGTCATCGGGACTGGGGCTAATGGCATGATGAAAGTATCTGAGGGGGTGCTGGAACTTTGTAATAGCCGTTGCATTGAAGTAGAAGTATGCCACACGGCTGATGCTGTGACAGGGTTTAACGAGGCTGTGGAAGCTGGCATAGTTGTCGCTGGGTGTTTTCATTTGACCTGCTGATGAAAGATGGATTTCATGATTCCCCACCATAAAAAAAGGCAGGACCAATTTAATGACCCTGCCTTTAAAAGCTAATTCAAATAATCAAATACTATTGTTTTCTTCTGCTGACTCCGGCGAAGCCGAGTAGGCCGAGGCCGAAGAGAACCATTGTGGTTGGCTCGGGGGTTGGGGAAGCAGATCCGCCGTAATAGACCTCATCCAAGAAAATGGAATCGCCGCTGCCGTTTTGCTTAGTGAACATAACGCTGAGAAATGCGACGTCACTGGTCAATCCGAAAAAATCCACCACCCTGGAACTTCGGTTTGTGAGGCTCCAAGTATTGCTCTGTCCATTTGAGTCAAGCAAAGTCAATTGAGTGTCACCCATTGTGGCTAAATCGGTGGTGCTAAATCCGAAAGCAAAGATTGGGGCATCAAAGAAAAAACCAACATATGTGTTATCGGGTCCATGATCATTATATTTCAGCGACTTTGAGCCGTCCGTAGCGAATGGTGCATAGTCATAGACAAATTCACTAGATGAGTTGTTTGTCGTCGTAAAATCTCCCCAGTCTGTCACATCCCAAGATGCATTGGCAGTACCGCTTTCAAAACTTTCTAAACTAACTGTTCCTGCTTCGTTCAAAAAATCGACTTCGCTCGAATAAAAAATACTGGTCGCATTTGCATTGCTGGAAACCATTAACAACGAAAATAAACAAAACAAAATTAAGAATTTTTTCATCCTTCCTCCCTAAGAATCAATAACCTTGAATAAGCAAGCTATCTCCCGATGAGACCCTTTGTCTGTTCGCCTCTGCTTTTCAACAGGATTGACTTTGTCAATTAAAATTTCATAAAATTACTGCAATAATTATTCCAGTTTTACGACACTGGTTTAGAGTAATCTTTAAAGCCCTATGGTCTAAGAATGCTAAGAGTTTAACAAATTACGATTTACTTAATAAATGGCATTCATGATAGAACTGTGGTAAAAATGTACTACCACTATGTACTTTATTACTACTTTAAGGGAATTCTCTTCCTGTGATGTTCTGCTGCTTCAATAAAAATCTACTCAGAAAAAGTTGATAAAATTTCAGTGTGCTGTATTATCTGATATGCAGGTGGGGTAAGCCCATGCGGATGGGTAGGGGTGGCTTGATGGCCCCCGCCTACCTATAGAATTGACATTTAGATCATAAAACTCTTTCATTTGCCCTTGTTCCTTGCCTACTTTTAGAAATGATGGGGGATAATGCATAGGTATTCACACAGAGTGGCCATTAAGAATCTATACAGACATGGAACCAACCAGATCTAAACCCTGTTATAGTATAGCCAGAGTAGGCTGTGTATCACTGTTCCTATCCAGTATCTTGCGGTATCTGTTTTTCTTGTCAGAGTTATTTCTATTTGGTATACTCTTCTTAGGGTTGCTTTGGCCCGAGACTGCGTTAGGGGTTCCCTTAGTGGAATGATTGTACTGCGCCCTTTCCCAAAGCAATTCTTTTCTAGCTACATACTCTGGTCGGGCAAACGTAGCACTATTTACTGTGTAAAAAGCATCTACACATTTCAGGGGCTTTCAAGGAACAGGCATGGATTCTACCTAACAAGACCATTGTTATTCCATGACTCGTAAGGTTTACCTTTCGTGACACCACCAGTGTATCCTGAAACCCGCATGGTTACGTGTAACGAAAAGTCTATGAATTGATTGTTGACACCAATGTACGATTAGTCTATAAAGTTTCGTGACACTATCACCAAATAACAGGAGGGCATTATGAGTCATCACACTAAAGCTCAGCACATTGGATACATCCGAGTCAGCAGCGTTGATCAAAACACAGACCGTCAGCTTGACAGCATTTCCCTGGATAAAACTTTTACGGAAAAACTTAGTGGTAAGGATACAAAACGCCCACAACTACAGGCTTGTCTTGATTATCTCCGGGAAGGGGATACTCTCCATGTCCATAGCATGGATAGACTGGCAAGAAATCTTATGGATCTCCAGGGCATGGTTGAAACCCTCACAAACAAGGGCGTTATTGTTCAGTTTCACAAGGAGAACCTGGTCTTCGCCGATAATACCAGTGCTATGAGTAAACTGATGCTACAGATCATGGGAGCAGTGGCTGAATTTGAACGATCTCTGATCAAGGAACGCCAGCGTGAAGGTATCGCTAAAGCAAAAGAAGCTGGTAAACATATGGGCCGAAAGCCATCACTTACAGATCTTCAGGTTCAGCAAGCACACCAATTGATAAATCAGGGGATACCCAAGACAGAAGTCGCAGGTCGATTTGGGATCAGCAGACAATCGCTGTATCGGAACCTGAAACGCATATAGACAGGGCCAATATTACCGATTTGGGTCTGCTATTACCGCTGAAATATCTGGCAGACATTAATTTATTAGCAATTGCTAATAAATAGGTTTTTTATCCTTCTTTGTATTCAATAACCTATTTGGGCTATGCTTATATAAATACAAATCAAGAGAACGGTTTACATATCTTGGAAATCTACCTTTGACAGATATGTGACCTTAGCTTCAAGCCTGTTCCATTTTGTACTCCGATCCATAACAGCAGTCCTTTCCATGGCATCTTTTATGGCCTTAAATTCAGATCCGGTTATCCTTGGATACTGTCCTAATATATCCTTAAAAGCTGTCTGCATAACCTCAAAACATTCATCTGCATGGTCAACAGGCACAATAAAGGAGTCATGAACTGGAAGGGATGGTACACCCTTCCTGGCAAAGTGCAGGAGAACCCGTTCTGCTATCTGGCTGTCATAGTTCATCAGGACATTTCCAATACCATCGTCATCAAAGTACCTTTCAATGGGTTTATGCTTTTCCCTGATCAGCTTTATGATTGAAAGGATCTTAACCTTTTTAAGAGGGATTGGTGGTCCTAGGATAATTTCCCCCTTTCTCTCTGCCTTCATTTTCTTTTTTGTCCAGTTCCTGACCAAAGCCTTAAAAGTGCTGTCATCTCCCTTGCTATTGATCATAATCAGCATTATCTCCTTAAAAAAACTCTGGTATGGTCTATCGGGATCACTTGGGTCATCTGGGTGTTCAGGGAGTGTGTACAGACCTTCTTGTGGGATATTATGCTCTGCAAGGCAATAGAGCATGGATGGGTGCAGGGATTTGAAATCAAACTCCACAGTGGGCATACCACCTATGATAATCTTTTCCCGGTATTCTTCAGGTATACCCATTGGCCATGATCCATACCACCTGCCATGCTGGTCAAAGCATCCATCATGGAATACCCTATGTAGGGACTTGTTGCTCAGATCAATTGGCTTTTTGTTTTCATCGGGATCACGGTCAAGGGTCTTGTTCAGTTCCTCTAACCCATGCAGGTCAATGTCAATGTCAATCTCTGCTTTGTCCAGGACAGCATTGATTTCCTGAACATTATCTCCTAATGCTTTAGCTTTATTGCGATACCGGAATGGGATATCAAGCTCATCCCTGATCCATTTTTTGTAAGGTTTACCATCTCTTCCCATTACCTTTTTCTGGTATTTTTTGCCCTTCATTATAATAGGTGTAACGTGGGTATAATCTTTCTTTATAACCAAGGGGGTATTACAATTGCCAGGCAAACAACTCCTGTCAGATACAGGGATATCCTGTTTTACGAAAGATTCCACCAGTGCAATCAGCTTGCTGGTAGCCCTCATCTTTGAAACCTCACCTTTCCATTCTTTTGACTCAGAGTAACCAGTCTTCAGATCTATAAACCCATAGTCAAACAGGAAGCGAGATACCTTGTTAAGATTTCTACTGGAGAACTGAAATCCTTTCTTCTTCCAGACTTTCTTGTAAGCATTGTTATCTTTCCTAAATCCAATCCAAATATCACAAGCATCTCCAGCAGCACTGATTAAGTTACAAAGGATAACCTTGATATGATCCTTTAAACCCTGGTAATATTTCCCTTGAGATGGAACATTATATTCTGGAAGATCAACCACAGACATATAATCAATAATATGCCCAGTAACCAATTCCACTGAGGGAGATAAACAAATCTTATGTCTGTCAATCCACCAGAAAATCAACCTTCCAATACAATCCTTCTCCAATAACAATACCTCCACATATATATATACTAAGGCAGTCTATAATCTACTCCGGGGTATACAGAACACATCTATCATTCCACCTATGAAAACAGATAGTTACGCTGTATCTCAAAATAGTACCAAAGTAGTAACATACTGCTTTGCAGGGCAGTGTACAAGTCCAAAGAATGGTGCTGCAATTTATCAGTTACCATCGCATTCATAAAACTCTCCTTTCATATAACATTTGGATGTGACTTTGAACATAATCCTGCTGAAGTTAGAACCTGGCCCCTGAGGGCCAGGATAAATTAAAGTTGTCATAATTGTCGTTTACCGCTTAAAAATACAAGCATATTAGCTGACTGGTATGGTGATATCACCCAACAGCTAAACAGCTCTTTTTACCTTCAAATCTTCAATACCATCTCCATATACAGGAAGAAATCCAAGCTTGTCAGATGATATTAAACTGGTATTATCAGTTTTGTATCCTGCCAATCTGTATGGGTGGACTGGACACAATCGGGAAGGACATTCAGAGATATAATCCTTGCTACCACTGCATTCCATGCAAAAAGCTCTGATTGCTTTTGTTCTGTCTCTTGGGGTTTTGTTCTCTGGCATACTGCCCAACCTGTACAGATACAACGGACATTCAGGAACTGTGCAGTTTTTCATTTCCTGGTAATCATAGCAAATACACTCCAGGCAGTAATATTTAATTGCTAATCTTCTGGTATAAGGAACTGTCTGATATTGTTTAAATCCGTCAGCTCTGATCTTTTTGTAGTAACGGTGCTTGGGTTTGTTGGATAAAGTATTTCCCATTGTCAGCATCCTTTACTATTGCTCTTGTGCTTCCTGTTCAAGGGTATAGAGCAGGGATTTAATCTTGCGTTCATGGTGCTTGGGCATCCTGAACTGGCCATTTAAAATATTACAGACATAAGGATAGGATAAATCCAGAAAGTTGGAAAGTGTACCTGTTGCTACATTAAACTTTTTAAGTTCTGCTTTTACCGGGTGGGGTTTAACTTTGAATTGATCAAGAATGGACATAGTGAAATCTCCTAATAATGGTAAAAAAAAGGTGGCAGATAAACCGATATGGCTATTTGCCATTAGAAAAACAAATTGTGGGTATGGATTTTACTCAACCAAAAGGGCCTGACATCAGGAAATGCACTTGATTAGTGCCTATGGTATGATCCGGTAATCCTTTTGGATGGGAACAAAGGGCAAAAGAAAATAACGCCCATCTTCATGTATAATATAAGTATTATATATACATTTGTCAAGGGGGATTAGTCGGCCAAAGCCTTTACTGTAGGGGCTTTTAACGTTTCCACAGGTTCTCGGACATGACTGCAACGGGATGACGTTGCGTGCTGTTATACGAAAAATATATTAAATATATTAAATATATTAACCAGTACCGCCAGCATTGGATATCCCAGATTTATGGTACTTTCCTGGCTAAAAGAACAATGCCTGCTACACTTTTTCAAGATGGGATATGCCATCCAACAGTTTCAGAATCCATCATGGCCTTGAACAGGAGCTTAAAACCTGCATGACAATACTGCAAGCTCAAGATATATATGGGTTGATCAAAATTTGGATTGGACTGGTGTTCCATGTTTTAAGAAGTTGGAAAAAATACTGGGAAAGTTAGATGTCATGTTCATGGATTTGTAACCGGATAAACTTCCCACCAAGTCCAAACCTTGTTCAAGTTTCTTTAAGGCGTATTGACTATCAAATACGTTGGTAACAAACTTTTCAAACCAACTGAGATAGTCTTTTCCTTTTGGAATTGATTTAGGTCCAATATGATCTTTGTAAGATGGCTCTGCTTTACGGTATCTGGAATTATTCTTGTCAGAGTTATTTTTATTTGGTATGTTATCTATATGATCCTTGGGGGTGATGCGACTGTCGGGTTCGGACGTAAGGAAGGAGGACGTTGTGTTTGCCACATCTTTCGCAGTTCGATAAGCCCTCATAGATTGGGTTACTAATTCATATCTTTTTGCCCGTACAACTTCAGCATAAAACACTTCTGCTATGTCTTTCCTGTTAAAATATCTTTTGACCTGGACTGAACCATTTGCATGGATATATCCCCACCACATTATGTCTGTCATTATGCGAACTCCGGTACTTTGAGATAATCGTTTAAGCTCCCCATACAATCCCCTGTTTTTGCTTGAGAAAACAAACAGGAAATAACTTCAGGATCATATCTGCCAATACCATTGGCATATCTGCCAGATTTTCTATGATGTACGTCATACCCCATGCTTTTGCTCAAGCTTGATAATTTTCTACCCAAGATCTGGTAAAATGCCTGATCCCCAGGAGGCACAATAAATAGATCAGGTATCCATTTAATTGCCTTGGCTTCCAGATACATGGGATCATCATATCCATCCCTGAGTTCTGCATTTTCACGGAGTAGACGTTTTGTTTTCTTTCTTTCAGCACCAAGTCTCTGCATTGTTACAGCTTCCCTGTTCCTGCTGATCTGATGTTTGGTTTTATTCAGATGTTCATTGTCCATTTGGAGCTTTTTGATCTGTGTTGCCATCCCAATTATAAAATCTGGATCAGTGAATACCTTTTCAGCATGTTCCGGGGACATATAGGTTCCACCTGTTTTCCTGATAGTGGGAAGGATCTCTTCACAAACCCAATCCTGAAACCGTTCAGCCTCTTCCATGTCTGATCTCATGATCAGCCGATATAGATCTGATTCAGGGATCAGCTTTGTAGCTGGATGTAAGGTGAACGAATCGTTCACCTTGGTTATATTCCTGAATGATATTGAGTTCTTGCAATGATCCTTAATCGCTTTGGGTGGATTTGAATACCCCAGAAGAGTTGCAACATCCTTTCCAATAAACCAGGGATTTCCCTCCTGGTCAATTACCCTGATATCCATACTTACTGGTTGCCCAAAATAGTCTGGGTCAAAATTATATGTAAATGTGTTTAGTGCTTTTTCCATTTATTCATTCTCCTTTTTAAAAAGACTTTTAAGAAATTCCGCAGAATTGCTCCTGGATAAAGCACAATCACCACAAGATAATTCCTGCATATATGGACACTCCTTAAATAAACTGCCACAGATACTTGGCTGATGTCCCTTGCGGGTAATCAAATTTAAAATGCTAAACTCTGGGATAATCACGGTTTCTGTTGTAATCTTTTCTATGTTGATTTTTTTGTTCATCTACTTCCCTCCATAAATCTTGTTATAGATTAATTCATCTGTGTACATCTTGGGATCTTTCCTTGTCATGATAGCCCTAACGGGCATCCCAAAGGCTTTGTATCGCTTTACCTTGTCAATTACCCTTGCATTCTTATCCCAGTCTAACCAAAGAATGATCTCTTGATACTTCTCTGCTAATTTCAGGATTAAATCATCCGGTATGTAAGCATAAAGCAATCCAACTGCATTGCAGGTATGCCCTACCTTGATGGATGAAAGGATATCTTCTACTAAGACTATTTTCTGTTTGTTTTGATTGTTTTTTACAGAGGTTTTTTTTATTAGGGAGAATGGAACAGGAAGTCCCGGCGCAGCCGGGTGTATAGCTGCCAATGCCAAAGGAGACCCATCCACCAAATGCAAGGACATATTCCCCCTGATGGATTCATTTGCAGGAGAACACCGCAAAATCAGCAGTTATTTTTGTGCAGGTGCAGGGGTTTTCTCCAATATCAGGACAGCTACGTCAAAGTGTATCTCCAATCAAAAACATTTTGGCAGATCATCCTGAATCAAATATATTTCTGCAAAAGTTGATCTGTCGAATAGCCTTTACAGTTATTGGTAATATTGATATGGGATAATCGGTCCAAAATTATATCCATTTGCTGCAATGCGGTACTATTGATAATAACGCTATTGGTTAGGCACAAATAGATGAATAAAATCAAAATAACAATAAGATGGTTGCTTGAAATTTGGCCAGTTTGGACTACTGCCACACTCGGGGCGATCCATTATTGTGCTTATGTTCAGGTTCCTGACAAAGTTTTAGTTATCAACAAGATTGCTGGTTCTACCCTCCAAGTTATTGGCGGTCTAATAGTGCTTTATTCCGTAAACCAAAATATTGGACTATTCAAACAACAAAATCTATTGGAAAGGTTCACTGAGTGGTTTATGCGTTTTCCACTACTCAAGAGACCAGTGACTATAAACCTAATGGGCTCAATTTCGGCTATCAGTAGCTGTAGCGGAAACATTACCGTAAGAAAACAATGCAATACCGTCGAGGAGAAAATAGCAGAACTTGAGCGGCAAATGCAGGAGTGTCGGCAAATAATGATAGACAAAGAGAATAAGCTTAACGAAAAGATCGTCGGTATTGAAACATCTCTGATTGAAAAAATAACTAAAAATGACAAGCACATTGATGAGGTTAAGACACTACTTCACGAGTCAGTGGTAGGTGGAATTTCTACACAAGTATTTGGAGTGCTGTTGATAGTTTATGGCGCCGCTGTCGGGCTTATATAAATGTTTTCTAACAACGGTCTGTACAATCAAAGGTATTTCCCATCTGAGTTTTTTGTAATATATCAAAAACACAGCAGTCAGCAATTCATTTGCTCCCCAGAGCGAATAGCCCAAGCAACACCCTTGTTAAAATAATTCTGTGCAATGTCAGGAGTGTTTTAAGCTGACAGGAATAGGCACCCCTGTCTTGTTTTGTTGGAGGGGGTAGAAACACTGTGGATTTGGGGATGTTGTCAAAGCATTGGTTGAAGCATGTAAAAATGGACTTGTGGCAGGGCTTGATTTTTATGGGTAAAGCATCGCTGCATAAAGGCATGGCCTTAATATTTCAGCCTGAGATATGGCAGCAAAAGAAAAAGCAAAACTTGACTTTAAATTATATAAACTTTAGATTAGGAGGATACAATGAGTACGTTAACCTTAATTGAAATCCTAAAAGATGCGGGATTTGATCAAAGCAAAACAGAGGCCATTGTGAAAGTGATTACAGAAAATGAAAAATACAAGTCTTTTGTTACCAAACAGGATTTAGACTTATCCCAGGCTAACCAGCTTATCAAAATTATAGGTTTTATGGCTGCAATCAATGGTATTTTATTTGCGCTTTTAAAGCTTACTTCGTAACACCCAAAACAACACCCTTTAAAATTTAATTTAATCTCAATTATAAAGCCCCACAGCTTTTGATATGGGTTTTTGTTTTGGACGTTTAATGAGAAACGATTACAAACACAACAAACCAATTACTAAGAGGGGGCCAATTATGAAAATTGAAAATGTAATTTCCAAACTTGATTTTCCTGAGTGAACCAGTATATTAGGATGGATATGTGAAAATTATCCAATTGGATACTTACACACTCGGCTTACACACTTCGGAGTTAACGAATTGTGGGCTGATCTAAAAAATAAAGTAATTACGGATAGTTAGGTAGGGTAGGGGGGCGAGTATAACCGAATCTCCCCTTCGGCACCATCAACTATCTGAATTTATTAAGAATTTTTAGAATTTTGCATGATTTAGGGTTGTCCACAGGTTGTCCACCTGGACAACTCATATTTTACTCTTTTTAGCCTGTTCGAAATCAACAATCTTGCCTCTCATTTTTGCCATGAGTTGCGCTGATTCAAAGTCATCCTGCTCGCCAATCTGACAGTATCGATCAAACGCCTTATTTGTGTCATGCCCGGAAAAATATATGGCGCTTTTCTTGCCCATGGCTTTTCCTATGGCCGTGGTACTTGAGTGCCGTGTCCCCCCCGTACAGATCAACGTCATCTATCCCAACTTTTTTACATGCTCTCTTCCAATTGGCCCATAAAACATTTGGGCTAAAAGGCTTATTGGGAAATTTGGAGGTTTCAGTGTGCCGGAAAAAAAGAACTTGATCTGTGGCCGGGAATTTTTGTTTTATTTTTTTGAATTCTTCCACATGAAAATTCAATAGTTTGATACTGACAACTTTTGGTTTGTTGTTCTTCTTGCTCTTGGATGGACGTCAGAACGTCATAACTCCATATTCAAGGTCAATGTCACCCTCTCTTAGCAGCCTAAGATCTAAGGGGCGTATTCTGCCATAAGAGCTTAATAATTCCACTCCGAACCATATCTTAGGGTTGGTCTTATATGTTGCCTTTTTTAGCTGATCGAGAACCAACTCTCTATCCTCAATGGTGATGAGTTTTCGAAAACCCATTTCAATTGACAGTTTCGGAAATTTGGGGAATTGTGCCAGGTTTATTATTTCTTCCTCTTCATAAAGAAAATTTAGATAAAAGTCATGGAGTTGGCTGCAATGGCCTTTCTTGGTTTTATCGGCCATAGGGACTTGTATAGATTCCCCGGAAACCAAGGGGGTTGGGGTACAGATGGTCACGGACATCCAATTTGCCGGAGGCTTTTTCGTATCGTAGCCCCATCAAAAATTGATAGGCCAGATCATAACGGTGATACCGTTTATTGATTTTTCTGCCGAACCTGACCCGGAACAATCGGGTTGCTGCTACCTTGGTATGAACCAGGCAGTAACATCCCTGTCTCCGTTCGTCATGGAGCATCTTGCCCTTGCAGACCGAACACTTTTCCTCGGTGCTGATATTCCCTGACATACATACCTCCCCATATATATTGTTAATGGGAAGAGTATTGTATTTTGGGAGGGGAGGGGTCAAGTTTTATCCTTTGGTTCCTTTTTTAAGTGGCAATTAAATATATTATATTGTTGAGTGGGTAAAATCACAAAGCAGGATACTTGATATCCTAATAAAGCTGAATATTAATTTGAAAAAAAATAAAGAAGGGCAGATTCATTTCTGATCCCGCCCTTTACAACTAATAAATAGAAATTTATATCTATTGTTTTCTTCTATTTACCCCTGCAAGACTTAAAAGGCCGATGCCAAAAAGCATCATTGTAGCTGGCTCTGGGACCGCTCCTGCATCTGAAAGACTCATGACAAAATCAATGTCTGCGTTACCGCTAAGTTCATAATTCCAGCTCGAAGAAGAAATATATTTGATATACATAGCCCCACCAGTATACGTATCACTTCTTTCATACCCTATGTTTACATTGCCGCCGGAAGCACCATAAACAGAGAAAAAATATTGTGTATTATCTGAAAAATCATATGAAAAATTGAAAATTTCCGACTCCCATCCGGTATTCGCAATTGCTTTTGTGGCTGATGTTAGCACCGCTCCCGTGGGAAGGTCACCGGTCATTCCGTATATGTCCACTGTCACGTTCCCTGATGTGGGCAAACTGTTGAAAGCACCCAGTTGCAATTCAATAGAGTCTAAATGGGTATCAAATCCGGATTCTATGGTAAAGGACTGGCCTGCAGGCCACTGAGATAAAATGCCTCTACTATAAGACACATATGTCGCGGTAGTACTGTCAATCGTGGTTGCAATGGCAAAAGATGCAAAAATTAGATTGATAATAACAATTAAAAACAGGGATTTTTTCATTTTACTGTTTCTCCTTTTAGTTTTCTGAATAAATAAAAGATGGAAAATAAAACACTATTATATTGAATAGTAGCGTGAATTGAATAGTAGCGTGAATTGAATAGTAGCGCGAATTGAATAGCAGTGTTTTTTTGACGGTTATCCTGTTTATAGACGGATCACCTTCCACATACCTCCTCTGTCTCTAAGCAAGATTTATACCAATTTAGATCGACTACAGATCCCTTAGCCCCCAATATTTACAAGTATTTTGGAGAATTTTCTTCTCAGTAAAAATTGTAACAAAAAGAGAAAAAATTTTCCTAAGGGTTTACCCTGAATTTTTTGCGTTAGTGTTTGTTTTTTTTACGAATTTTCCAAGTTATTTATGGAGAAGTTATTTCCCATAAAAATCAAATGTTTTTAATTCAATTTATTACAGCTGATTTTAAATTTATCCTAAAATATGAAATGGGGAATCTCGTTAATTTGGAGATTCACAATATTCCTTAAAATTGGAGTTCCTAAAAAATGAGTTATTCCTGGAGAGTGCCCAGGGAAGAATTGGTGGTGCCGACTGTGTCTGATTTGTCGTGGACATCAGCGGATTGTGGAGGGGGGGGGGGACGATACCCGAGTGGGTATGATCCGCCAGAATGTCCAGGGCGGTATTGATGGCGCCCAGGGCGGCGGACATCAAAGGTAATAGGCTGGGGCCTCAATTAGGGGCTCCGATTGTAATAGTGGGGCAGTTACCTGGTAGGCTTTGGCAGTGGTGCTTTTCGAACCGATCACGGTTTCGGTTGAGGAGCCTCCAACGGTTTCGGTCCGGGATCCGGTTGCCGTCTCCTGGATGTCCTTGTCTGTTTTCCTTTCCCGGTTACCGTCTGGATCCACGGATTGATATACCCCGTGGCGTTGTTGCCATCGGCCCATATTGTCCGGGACATCCGGCATGGACAAGCCCATGGGGTAGATATGCTGGATGACAGGGTGATCAGGGCGTCCTTCGATCCACCGCACCGTGACGATGGTTCCCGGCCGTGGCCATAGAAAAAAACCTGCATCCGGACCAGCTGCCGGCAATGGCAGGGGAACGGCCTCATACTTTGGGAAATTCGGGGTCGGTTCACCTTCAGGAGTCAGGATTTCAATATCAGCTGCCCAATAGGGCCGGAACCTGTCACAGGTTGCGCCGGCTGTCGGGGGATCAGAAATCTTTAATATCCGTGCGTATCTGTCCAGATGGTAACCGCCGGAAAGCTCCGGGAACATCCGGAGAACTATACGTTTAACTGCTTGTCGCATGTTACCACCATAAAATGTTCTTTGAGTTGCAGACTTGTGATGTACTGGCCGTTCAGCTGGACACTCGGGCGAAGGCCCGGCAATGCCTGCATGGTTTTAGTTCCGTCCAGTTGCACATCCTGGAAAAAATGTTCAGGAACTAAAAAAAGGTTTTCCTGCCAACCGGCTGTCTGCCCGGGCACCGACATAGACCTGGCCGTCTCCCTGCTGTTGCCAGATGTAATTCGGAGTACCGAAGACGGCCCCCAGAGAATCCAGGCCATGGATGCCATTAGCAATGGTCTGAAAGGCAGGGCAGGGCGTTGCCCCATATGCTTTATTCGGAACAGAAAATAAAAGCCCGGTTTTCCGGGAATAGATTCCCAGGATATCCCGGAGCGAGGCATTCCAGATGGACACCGGCAAGCTGGCCCAGAATACCGCAGAAAGCTCCCGGCAAAAAAGATGCTGCTGTGCCCCATCCACTGTGTGGCTCTGGGTAATGGAGCCCGTAAAAAAATCCACAAGTTTTTCCTAGCTTGCATCACCCATGGCCATCTGGACAATGCCGGTTAAGGGCTCGGAGCTGCGGACCGTGAAATCAGCTCGCCCAGGGGTGGACATATCCAACCAGACATGTTCCCGGACAAGCCCCATGGGGTTACCAGTGATGGTCAAAGATTTTATAAGTTTCATAGATTTTCAGCCTGTTTCAACACCTGTTTGTATTGTGTCGTATCTGTGGCAGGTGCTTTGTCCTGGCCTCTGTTTTCAAGCCTTTACGGGTTGCTCAAGTACTCTTGGAGGGTGAAAGAAACATTCCACATCTGCATGGTGTCGGCTTCATTCCAGTTGAAATGCTCAGTAAACCTAACCTGCCTGATCCCGGCTGCATTGGCCGTCCAATGGGTGACAGTATAGATTTTTCTCTCCCCGGTATCGGTCTTTGCTTCCGCTGTTTTGACCAGGTCGGTCAACGCTTGGAATTTTTTAAACGGGATGGATACAGAGATCCGCAAAATTTGGGGCTTGATTCCCTTAAGCGGCCCATGTATGGGGTGGCTACCACCCCCTGTTCTAGTTGGACACGACTGAGGGTGCCAACACCGAACTCCACTGTGGGGTGGTATGATGTCGAAATATGATCAGAGACGTTGCCGGACGTATCATAATCTCCGGAGTTTATCCGTTCTTGGGCCGTTCCGTACCAGCTCAACGTGTAGATTTCCGGCTGCTGGATATTTGCCCTATCTATAAGTTGGACTAAGGTGCCGGACACAATAGTCACAACTGTATAGGAAACATATGCGGCAAAGGTATAGGTACAACCGCCCGCCCCGGCTTTCCATCTGTCAGGACCATACTGCCCAGCGGCCAGGACCACCGTGCCGGATTTTTCTCTGACATTGATCTGAAATTTGGGATTGATAATAATATTAAATGCTCCTCTTTGGTCTTGGTATTCTTGGCCTTGCAGGAGTAAATAGAAGAAAAAAATAGTATGGAAAATAGAATTAGCCTTTAAAGGCAGGGTCAACAATGGGTCTGCCTTTTGATTTTTCGGTAAAGTAAATACGGCAAATCCTTCTTGGATATTGGTTTCCATCCATCCTGATAGCTTTGAGGCTGTTTTTTTTGTGTTTGTCGACACTCAAATCTAACAAATTTTGGGCTTTGGCCTTGTCGGGAGCACTAAAAATGTTTCTGATATTATTCGCCATTCCTCTACGCATGTCCAATTTCGGGACGGATGGAACCGCATTTCTTTGTAAATATGCCTGACAGCGCTGCCAGGAAACGCTTGGGAAAACAGACTTTAATGAAGCTTTTAACCCGCGATGATCATCACTGGTAATCAGTCTTACCCCCTGCCTTTCTTTTTCCATCTTCCACCACACCGGTCGAAATCAAAATCGCACAGGAGAGAACCGTTTCGTCTTGGCGAACTTTTTCATATCGGGCATCAATTGAAGGAATTTTATACAGCCTATTGGTCTGTTTTTCCATTTTTCAAGTTCTTTATCCAAAAGTTTGGAGGCATTACTGACCTGGGTGCTGCTTATTTCAAAGATGCCAGAATAAGCTTTTCCATAATGATGGTCCTTTTGGAGCTTTGTGTCTAACTTTTTGTAATCGTTTTTGGTAAAAAAAAGTCTGTTTTTAGGTAAGCAATGTAGCAATAGGTGTTTTATTAGAAATCACAACCCTGATTTCCGGCTCTGCATTCTGCTGTTGATTTTTGTGAGATCAAGCGCTCTCTGTTTATACAAAATGCAAAACCACCGAAATCAAGCTTGCCTTTTTTTAAAATTTTCAAAATGAACTTGGAACAGCCTGTCAAAACGAGGCGGTGGATTTAGCTCCTGCCTATCTTCTTGACAACCAACGAATAATTTAATAGGAATAAGCCAGTTTCTGCCTGAAGGCAGAAAAAGACCGAGCAATTCGACATAATATTTACAAAGCCACGAAGGCCAGATGATTTCCTTTTTTCAGGAAATGGTTCTTTTGTGGCTTTTTTTGTTTTTGGAGGAAGTATGAACAGATTATTATTCAGGGTATGGTTTTGTCTGATGCTTTTGTTTTTTACCGCAACAGCAACAGCACAGACAACAAGACAGATCACAGATGCCGCAGGCAGGACTATTGTGATCCCGGACAAGATAAATCATATCATCTGTTCCGGGTCGGGATGCCTGAGGCTTTTGTCCTATATGGGTGCCCAGGATCTTGTGGTGGGTGTGGATGACATTGAGGTCCGCAATAATAAATTTGATGCCCGCCCCTATTCCTTTGCCAACCCTCAATTCAAAAGTTTACCAGTTTTCGGCGGGTTCCGGGGCCGGGACGTTCCTGAAAAAATCCTCAGCCTTCCGGTTCTCCCCCAGGTGATTTTTAAAACCTATGGCGCCTCGGGATATGATCCGGTCAAACTTTCAAGCAAGACTGGAATTCCTGTAATCATTCTTGAGTATGGAGACCTTGCCGGCAACAGGCAGGATTTTTACAAAGCATTGACCATCCTGGGCCAGGCCCTGGACAGACAGGTAAGAGCCCAAGAGTTGATCCGCTTTTTTGACAGTCAGATCAATGAATTGGAAAGCCGGACAAAAGATATTCCTGAGGTTCAAAGGAAAACCTGTTTTGTCGGGGGGATTGCTTTTAAAGGCCCCCATGGCTTCCAATCCACAGAACCTCTTTATCCGCCCTTTAAATTTATCAATGCCAGAAATATAGCAAAACCCCACGACAATGCAAAAAAATTACGCCAAAGTAATTTTTCCAAGGAGAAAATTTTGGCCCTGGACCCCGAGATTCTTTTCCTGGATCTTTCTACCCTCCAGATGGGGGATGACCAAGGTGGCCTGTGTGAACTTAAAAACGACCCTGTCTACCAGAGCCTGACGGCCGTGGGAAACAACAATGTTTTTGGAGTGCTGCCTTATAACTGGTATACCCAGAACTATGGCTCCATCCTGGCCGATGCCTGGTATATCGGTACAATCCTTTATCCTGAACAGTTTTTTGACATCCTGCCTGAAAAAAAAGCAGATGAAATCTATAATTTTCTTTTGTCAAAATCTATGTTTCAGCAGATGAACAGATCCTTTAAACAGATGGTGTTTAAACCAATCGACTTAAATTAGGAGTCTTTATGCATTTTGATGACGGGGTGGTGCCCGAGGAATACACGCGCTATACCCTTGGAAAAACATTGTTTGTTGTTTTGACCCTGGTATTGCTTGTATTGACGATTGTGGCAAGTATTTCATCGGGTGCCGTACAGATAAAATTTATGGATGTGTTCAAAACCCTCATGCGCTGCGATGTGATACGACAAATTGATCTTATAATCTGGAATATCCGGTTGCCCCAGACGCTGACGGCAGTTGTGGCAGGAGCCGGCCTTGCCGGGGCAGGAACTGTTATGCAGTCTGTGCTGCGGAACCCTCTGGCATCACCTTTTACCCTTGGAATCGCCCATGCAGCAGCATTTGGGGCAGCCTTTTCAGTCATGACCCTTGGATCGGGTATCATGGGCAGCAGTCTGGGGGATGCAGTTGCTATTTCCAATCCAATGCTCACCTTGCTGTCGGCCTTTGCCTTCTCCATGGGAACAGCCTGTTTGATCACCTATATTGCAAAAATAAGGGGGTCATCACCTGAAGTCATGGTGCTCACCGGTGTTGCCCTGGGAGCATTGTTCACGGCCGGCACCATGATGCTTCAGTTTTTTGCCGATGATGTACAGCTTGCAGCCATGGTCTTCTGGACCTTTGGAGATGTTGCCAGGACTGACTGGAACGATCTTGCTTTTTTGTCTGTTATCACGATCCTGGTTCTGGTTTATTTCCTGGCCAATTCCTGGAATTACAATGCCATGGACGTTGGGGATGAAACCGCCAAGGGCCTGGGGGTAAGGGTTGAGCTGGTAAGGCTTTCAGGCATGATGGCAGCCTGTCTTGTCACCTCTGTGATCATTTCCTTTGCCGGAATTATTGGATTCATAGGGCTTGTGGCCCCCCATATTGTCAGGCGAATCATAGGGGACGACCACCGGTTTCTCATGCTGGGATCCATTCTGGCAGGGGCTTTGATCCTGCTGGCATCTGATATTGCGGCAAGAATGGTGCTGTTGCCCCATGTTCTGCCAGTATCCATTTTTACCTCATTTCTGGGTGCGCCGGTGTTTATCTATCTGATTATAAGGGGAAATAAAAAATGATTCTTCGTGTAAATGAACTTGCCTTTAGCTATAAAAGTTGCGACACCCTCAAAAACATTAGTTTTTCCATAGAAAAGGGAGATATCACGGTAATCCTGGGCCCCAACGGAGTTGGAAAAACCACACTGCTCAAATGTTTGAACAAAATTCTTATACCCCGGACAGGTGATATTTTTGTCAAAGAAAAAAATATCAAAGCCATGAATGTAAAACAGGTAGCCCGCCAGATCTCCTATGTGGCTCAGACGAGTGAACCCGCAAGAATAACGGTGTTTGATGCCATTCTCATGGGCAGAAGACCCCATATCAATTTTCGGGTCAATAAATCTGATCTGATCAAGGTGGATGCAGTCATCCGGCATTTGAACCTTTCTTGTCTCAGTCTTAAATATTTGAATCAGATGAGCGGGGGCGAACTCCAGAAGGTCTGTATTGCAAGGGCCCTGGTACAGCAGACAGACCTTATGCTCCTTGATGAACCCACTGCCAGTCTGGATTTAAAAAATCAAACCCATATCCTTTCCCTGATACGCCACATTATCAAAGATCACAATATGGCAGCAGTCATGACCATGCATGATTTAAACACAGCCCTAAGATATGCGGATAAATATATTTTTTTAAAAGATCATACTATTTATTCGGCCGGAGATATTTGTGACATCACACCTGAAATGATAAAAGCTGTCTACGATGTCAGGGTTGATATCATGAATCATAAAGGAGTTCCAATCGTAATTCCCATAGAAGATCTACCAGATTCAGAAAAAGAAGAGACAGATCTGGAAACAAAGATAGCAGTCAACATGAAAAATGAACAGGCAGCCTGATTTTTTTGAAATAAAGAGGAGATACCATGAAACAATACAATTGGCCCCAGATGATTCTTGAGCCTGTGGGTCTTGTCAAAAGCCCCCTTAAAATTCCAACACTCAAGGTCACCAAAGACAATCTTGAGCTTAAGCCTTCAATGGAAGAACTCAAAAAAGAGCAACGAAAACTTGAACAGACCCTGAGTGAAATTTTTATATTTGAAGCATGGGAACCTTTACTCAAGGGGATAGAAGCCTTTTCCCACATACTGGTTTTGTACTGGCCCCATCTCATTGACCCTGAAAAACGAAAGCTTACCCAGGTTCATCCCATGGGAAGAATGGAAATCCCCATCCAGGGGATTTATGCGACCTGTAGTCCAGCCAGACCCAACCCCGTTCTGGTATCTGCGGTCCAATTGATCAGACGGGAAAAAAATAGCTTGATTGTCAAGGGCTTTGAAGCTGTTGACCAGAGCCCGATCATTGATATCAAACCCTATAGTGCTCACTATATGCAAAAGGAGGATCTGAAGTTCCCGGAATGGATGCAAAATATTAATAAGGAGCTTGGTATTTAAAAAGTATTTGTTAGAGAAAATATCTTTTTGGTTGACACAGAATCCTCCCTTTGGTATAAAGCCCCTCGTATCAAGTGAGTATGAAAGAAATTTGGAGATTGTCGATTGGCAGATAACGGCGTCCGTCGAAATCCTCAAAATAAGTTGTGCCGAAGTGGTGGAATTGGTAGACACGCTAGACTTAGGATCTAGTACCGCGAGGTGTGGAAGTTCAAGTCTTCTCTTCGGTACCATATTAAAACAGGGAGTTAACCAAATTGGTTGACTCCCTGTTTTGCTTTATAGAACAAACACCCATGTGCGCTCAGTTAACGGTAGTGGAAACCATTTTGCATAGTTTTCCTGAATTTTGATGCCGGTTAAATCAGCGATAGTATGTTTTGCTGTTCATATGTAGCAGATCGTGATCTTGCAGAAGCCTCAAAAACAGGATTCAAGATATCCACAAAATCAAAAATAACTGCTTTTTTCTTCCCCGGTGCAGGTCTCAATGCGCGACCGATATATTGGATGAGCCTGCCGGAAAATTTAACGGGAGTTGTTAAAAACATTGTTGAAATTCCAGGCAAATCAAACCCTTCACCAATGAGCTGGCCTGTTGCAATAAGATATTGGCATCTGCCATGCTTCAGATCCTGGATAATTCTTTCTCGATCTTTTTGGGAAGTGGCTCCGGTAAGAATCTCTGAACGAACACCGTTCTCCTTGAGCAAAGTATCGTGAAGGGTTTGGCAATGCTCCTTTCTGTCGGATAAAATCAACCGGATTCCGGGTTCTTCATGTTTTTCAACGGTATCACAGATGAGCCTGTTTCTCTGGTAATCTTCGGTTAACTCAGACAATACCTGCGAATAATATTCACTGGTATCGGTAGGGGTGTTGAAGTTGGTTTCTATCCATCGGACTTGTGCATCACAGAGGTTCCCGCTGGCAAGCAAATTTGATTTGTCTATCCTGCCTGTCACATCCCCGACATGCCAAAAAATCACGTTTGAAAGTTTGTCTCTTCTCCAGATTGTGGCTGTTAATCCGGTCATAAACTTTGAATTAAATGTTGTCAAAGCTTCTGTGAATGTTCTCGAGGGGCATCGATGGCACTCATCAACTATAACATTGCCAATGAGATGTGCTACCTTGTCTGCTTTTTTATAAAGCGTCTGAATCATTGCCACTGTAATTTTATCGCCTATCTTGAATTTGCCGGCTCCGATAATGCCTATTTCAGATTTTGGGATATTTAAAAATTGCTCAATCCGGTCTATCCATTGGTTCAGCAATTCCTTGGTGTGTACCACAATCAAGGCGGGCTGTTTTCTTACGGCGATCATATACAATGCCATTGTTGTTTTTCCGCTTCCCGTAGGACTTTCCAAAAGGCCAAAGTCTCTTTTTAAACAGCTTTTGACTGCCGGTGCCTGCAGGGGGGTAAGTTCGCCTGTAAACGTAAACTCAATCGGTTTAAGGGTTTGTCTGGCGTCTATGAATTCGATATTTTCACCCTGCTCTCTGCAAATTTTATAAAGCTGCACGGCGGCACCCCTGGGGCAGGTCAAAGTGTTTTGGTCTTCTTGGTAAAAATATAGCCTGGGTTCAATCCCTCGGGTGTATCTACCCATTCTTTCGGCTTCTGCAAATTTTGGATTGTTAAGCGCAAGCTTCTGCTTGATTATTTGTCCGGTATCAGGGGCAAAGTTTTCTAAAATCAATTGGTTGTTTAATATAAATTTCATTCTTTATTTTCCGAAATAGGATCTTGCCCCTTTAAAATTTCGATTAAAATAGGTGTTGTTAAGGCTGGCAATTCTTACCCGGCGACCGTGACCAGGTGCATGTATGAATTGTTCCCTACCAACGAAAATTCCCACATGTAAACTGGTTTTCTTTCCCGGAATATTAAAAAAGACAAGATCCCCCGGCACAAGTACTTGTCTTGATACGGGGCGTCCATTTTTAAATTGCTCCTTTGTTGTTCTTGGGACCCAAAGACCTGCTTGTTCATGGGTATAAACAACAAGTCCACTGCAATCAAACCCTTGGCCGGGAGATTTTCCGCCCCATATATAGGGTTGGTCCAAATTTTCAATGGCGTGAAGGACGATTGTTTTTCTTTTTTTTGTCAGGTTTTGAAGCTGCCCTTCTATCTGTTGAGTTGTTACTTTTTGTTCAGGAAAAGGATGCGGTTTTGGTATTAGTTGCGCCTGGTGGGCACACCCCATCAGAAAAGAAAAGAAAAGAGTGAGTATGATTCGGGGAAGTTTTTTTTTCATCTATTGGTTTTGTGGAGAGCTGAACAAAGATAGGTTTCCTTTTTTATTTACCCGGATAATAGGATGCAGGATCCCCACATCAAGCTTTGCATCCAGGCTGTATGAAAACATCTCCTGTTTTTTGTTTTTGGCAAGTTCAGCGAATAATCCAATGCTGCTAAAAAAGTCGAGCGATGCTTCCAACAAAACATCTCCTTCTCCATAACCTTCAATCCTGGGCAGTTTATTGGAAACGCCGGTTAAAAGTTTGTGGCCTTCAAGATTGATGGTATAGGAAATGCCTTTTAAATCAAGGGCGGATCGGTTTGGGTTGATAATGTGCAGTCCTATTTCAAACTTTGGTGCCATGCCCTCGCCAGGAATTGCCCTAAAAGAAGTGATGCTGACAGTCGGGGTTTCATAATCTGTTTGAAGGACAGCGCAGCCAGTCAGATAAAATCCAAAAAATAAAATCAGAATAATATAATGAAATCGCGTCATGCCAGCCTATCCAACCGTGTCTAATAATGATCCTATGGTTTCTTCATAGGATTGTATTGTTTTGGCATTTGCATTAAATCCGTGTTGGGCAGCTATTTGCTGAACAAGCTCTTCTGCAATGTCCGTGTTGGACAATTCCTTAAGAGAACCGTCGTTTTTTTTGGGATCTTCAACAAGGGGGCCAGATGATTTGCTTTTTGCGATGGTTGTGGTGACTTGCTTGTCAGGCCCCTGACTGTTTATGGCTTTGCTTGATTTGAAATCATCGGAAAGGGAATTTGCAACATTATCGGCGCTGACTGAAATCTGTTTTGAAAAGGCCTGTAGGGCAGATACATTATTTTGTATGGTTAAGGACATAAGATTGCTCCTAAAAAAAGAGTATTGATATCAATATATTATCAACTTACTATTAATTTACTAATCTAAGCAAGAAGTGTGCTTAAAACTCTATCTCTTGTAAATTCTTGTTGTACAGGGGGTTGTGTGTTTTTAATTCAATCTGCCACACCTGCTTAATTGTAATTAAAATGCATTTATTGTCAATAAATTTAACAAAAATTGTCAGGGGGTATTCATTTGGTGGACAAACATAAAAAAACTTGTCTTTTATGTTTGAACTGATACTTATAACTATAAATTAAGACAGGTTTATTCGTAATAATTGGCGTGGATACGATCAATGCTCAAATAAAATTGATAAAGTATAACGGTTATTGCATGGTTTAAAAGGAGGTGTGTCGTGTTTACTATTGATAATTCGGTGATGCTTCTTGTGGATGTTCAGGGGCAATTGGCGCAGTTGATGTACGAAAAAGATAAATTGTTCAATTCCCTTGAGTTGATGATAAAAGGCATGAAAATACTGAACGTTCCCATCCTCTGGATGGAGCAGATTCCTTCCAAGCTCGGGCCTACCATCGGTCCGCTCTCTGATCTTATGGGGCCGGATTCACCCATAGAAAAATATTCATTCTCCTGCTGCAGGGAACCTGAATTTATAAAAAAATTTAAGGCTCTGGGGAGAAACCAAGTGTTGCTGACGGGTATTGAAGCCCATATCTGTGTTCATCAGACGGGATATGAGTTGTTAAATCAAGGATATCAGGTTCAGGTGGCAACCGATTGTGTTTCTTCCAGGACAAAGGAAAATAAGGAGATAGGTCTTGGGCGTTTGGTTCAGTCTGGGGGACAGCTTACCAGTGTGGAAATGTTTTTTTTCGAGTTAATGCAGGAAGCCCGCGGGGATAAATTCAAGCAGATGGTAAAATTGATCAAATAAAATAGCTTAGGACCGCAAATGAAAAAGGGATCAGACGGCCAGTTTGAATGTGCTGCTGTCCCCCTCGGGCAGATTGCTCACTCGGGCATAGGAATCAGATGCCTGTTTGAGCGTTCCAAACGCCTGGGTTTCCCTGGCGGCTGCCTGCTCTTTAGCCATTAACAGGGTTAGCTCGGAACTTGCCTTTGCTGCCATGGAAGATGCATTGGCTGCTACTTTTATATCCTGGTTCGATGGACTGGCAGGCGCTAGGGCTGCGCGCTTAACCTGTTGCATCTTTTGAATAGTGGCTTTGGGGTCCCCGGGTATGGCTGAGGTGTCAATACCGACTTCTCCTGCCACGGCATATCTTATTCCGTCAGGCCCCCGCCGGTATGTAAAACTGGCCCCTGAAGTGATAAGACCGCCTCCGGCAGCTATATGCGCCATTTCATGATTTCTGACCTCTGTGTCTGCCTGTTTGAGCTCGTCTAAGAGTTTGAGCTCTTCCTGGGTCAGTTGCTTGATCGCGGCTGATGCTTGTTTTTCCTCTTGTGGGTTGGACCTCTTTGGTTGCTGTGGATTTTGATTTTCAGGGGTGGCGGTCTGGGCAGAGGGAGTATCTGTTGAATTTTCTGTTGATGGTGCGGGAAAGGTTTTATCCGTCTGGGGGTGGCGGATGGATGGGTCGAATGAATTTTTATAAACAACCCCCTCCCTGGGTGAATATGAATTATATGTGGTGATATTTATTTTCATTAAGCGTCATCCTGAAAATTCAGCATTTTCGTTTATGGGATTAAGTATAGGGATTATATGCAATCTTTGCAAGCAGGGGGGAACAAAAGTGGTTATTACTGATAACGCCGGAATAAAACATTGATTGACAGAATCCATATCTTATGATACTTGTCCAAGGTTTATAGACCTTGAATGATAGGAAAAAAATAAATAATGATGCCAAAGAAAAGCTTTGGTTTCTTTGATTTTATAAATTCAAAACAACAGGATTTTTTATTATGATTTGTACAACAGTAAGAGAAGGCGATGATTGTGTATTGATGACAGCAAAGGGTTGCGGATATAATGATGGCCATTGCCTGCCCATAGTTGATGAATGCAACGGATGCCAGAGGGTTTCTGAATTTAAGACTGGCAAATATTGTACAGCAGCGCCGGATCCGTCACTCAAGTGGAAAAATGGAAATTGCAATGTTGCAACCCACATTAAAGCAGCTGCAGCCTCCAAAAAACAGAAAATCAATCCAATCAAGGCCTCCAAGAGAAGATAATTTTACATATAGTTGTCGTTTATATGAACTCTGTGGTTTTCTATGATTAAAAAGCTGCAGAGTTTTTATTTTTTTACGGATAAGGTCTATTTTTTAACCTGTATTTTCCTGGTTGTATTGTCATCAAACAATTATCCTAAGAGAAAAAGAATAAATTATGAATGCCATTGCAGATGAACTAAATAAAACTATCAAGGGATCGAATCCCCATATTTATGAGATGCTGTCAGATATGGGAAAAGCATTGTTTTTTCCAAAGGGTATATTAAGCCAAAGTGCTGAAGCCAAGGTAAAAGCCGATAAGATTAATGCAACCATCGGTATAGCCAAAGAGGGAAATTCTGTTTTAAGTCTCTCTTCCATTACCCGGTATATCAAGGATATTGAGCCGGATGAATATCTGCCCTATGCTCCCTCTTTCGGTATTCCAGCCCTGAGGGATAAGTGGAAATCAAATTTATACATAAAAAACCCTTCCCTTGGGAAGATGGCTGTAAGCCTTCCCGTAGTCACCTCGGGTATTACCCACGGGGTCAGTGTTCTGTCCGACATGTGGGTGGACAAAGGGGATGTTATTGTTCTGCCCGATATGATGTGGGGCAATTACAATATGACCTTTTGCGTAAGAAATGCAGCTAAAATTGTTCATTACAAAGCCTATGATGAACAATTAACAAAATTTAATATAGATTCTTTTGAAGCCGTTATTCGTCAGCAGGCCAAAGAAAATGATAAAATAATTACCGTATTGAATTTTCCCCACAATCCCAGCGGGTACACCCTGAGTAAATCTGAAGCCCAAAGGGTTGCCGATATTCTTATCGATATCGCCCAGAAGGGCACCAATGTCGTGGCTGCCTGTGATGATGCCTATTTCGGCCTTTTCTTTGAAGAGGAAACCAGCAAAGAATCTTTGTTTGCAAAATTAGCTGGTAAGCACGAAAGGCTATTGGCCGTAAAATTGGACGGGGCAACAAAAGAGGATTATGTCTGGGGATTTAGGATCGGGTTTGTTACCTATGGAATTGCCGGAAAGGATATTGAACCTGCCTTGGAGGCATTGGCAAAAAAGACTGCCGGGTGTATTCGGGGCAACATTTCCAACTCCTCCCACCTGGGCCAGACAATTTTGCTTAAATCAATGAATGATGACAACTATGATGCCTTGAAGCAGGAAAAATTTGATCTGCTAAAAAGACGGGCCCTGAAGATGAAGGAGGTCTTAAAAGATCCGAAGTATGCCGATGCTTTTGATGTATATCCATTCAATTCAGGTTATTTCATGTGTATCCGTCTAAAGGATGTCAATGCGGAAAAATTGAGACTCCATCTGCTTGATAATTATGGTACGGGACTAATATCCATTGGAGAAGAAAATATCAGGGTTGCGTTTTCCTGCCTGGAAGAAAAAGATGTGAAAATCTTGTTCGACATCATTTTAAGCGGCATTAACGACCTTCGAAAAGGTTAAACATGAGTATCGGTAAGAATGCAAAGGCAACTGAAATTGCGGTGGCAGGGAAATGGCTCTTTTATTTTGTCCTCATAGGGATAATTGCCGGGCTGGGGGCCATTCTTTTTCATTATTTGTGCGGCCTGGGCATGCATTATTTTCTGGATTTGATGGCAGGGTACAGGCCTGGAGAACCGGCAGGGGAACATCTGCTTTTACCCCATACACAGACACCGTTTAACCGGTGGATACTATTGATACTACCGGCCCTGGGCGGTCTTTTTTCCGGATGGTTGGTCTATACATTTGCACCTGAAGCCGAAGGCCATGGGACGGACGCCGCCATTGACGCCTATCACCACAAAGGCGGCCATATCAGAAGCAGAATACCCTTTATAAAAACCATTGCCTCCACCATTACCCTGACAACGGGAGGATCCGGGGGCAGGGAAGGGCCCATTGCACAGATCGGTGCGGGTTTTGGTTCTTTTCTGGCCACAAAGTTAAAGTTGTCTGAACGGGAGCGGCGGATCATGATGGCTGCCGGCATTGGTGCCGGTGTAGGCAGTATTTTTCGCGCCCCCCTTGCAGGCGCCTTGTTTGCGGCGGAGGTTCTTTACCGGGACCCGGATTTTGAATCGGAAGTGATCATTCCTGCTGGGATTTCCTCTGTGGTGGCCTATTGTTTGTTCTGCCTGGCATTTGGCTGGGGGTCGCTGTTTGACTCTCCCGGCTTTAAATTCCAAAATCCCCTGGAATTGGGACCTTATATGGTGCTTGCCGGGGTTCTGGTGGTCACCGGAGTTCTGTATGTAAAAGTGTTTTACGGGGTGATCGATCTGTTTAAAAAGCTCAAGGTGCCCAACCATATAAAACCTGCCATTGGCGGGCTTTTAACCGGTATTATCGGATTTTTTCTGCCCTATACCCTGGCATTCGGGTATGGAATCGCCCAGGATGCTATTTTTAATCGAGTGGCCATTCCCACCCTGATTGCCCTGGCAATTGGCAAGATACTTACCACCTCTTTTTCCATAGGATCCGGGGGGAGCGGCGGGGTTTTTGGTCCTTCAATTGTCATCGGTGGTGCCATGGGGGGAGCCGTGGGTAAACTTTTCCACATGCTCATTCCCACCATCGTAACCCATCCTGGTTCCTTTGTTATCGTGGGCATGGCCGGTTTTTTTACAGCCGTTTCCAACACCCCCATCTCCACCATTATTTTTGTCAGCGAGATGACCAATTCCTATCATTTGCTGCTGCCAAGTCTGCTGGTCTGTTCCCTGTGTTATCTGTTGGCTAAAAAATGGACTATTTTTGAAAATCAGGTCAAATCAAGAATTGATTCCCCGGCCCATGCCGGTGAGTTCATGATGGATATTCTCCAAACCATGAAGGTGGAAAATCTGACTTCCCTGATTAAGGATGTTCGGTGTGTGAACGAAGATATGCCCTTTAGTGAATTCAAAAAGATTTTCCAGACCACCAAGCAGCACTATTTTCCGGTCATGGACAGCAAAGGCGATTTTTCAGGTATTTTTTCCTCCACAGATATCCGGGAGGTTATCTTTACAAGTCATCTTGAAGATCTTGTGGTAATGAAGGACATCATGATTTCAGATATCATCACCACGACTCCCTCAGAAGATTTAAACACAGTGCTTTTGAAATTGACCCAGAAAAATATCGATGCTTTGCCGGTTGTAAACGAGGATTCCCATGGAACTTTTTTGGGACTGATCTACAGGAGGGATATCATTTCCCACTATAATGAGCATGTCAGAAAAATCCGTGATCAAGAATGAAGGATCACTGGAACACGATTATCTGTAATTCACCTGCTTTAAAAACAATCCCCTTGCCGGTGCTGTATTTCCGGCAAGCTTGCGGTCCTTTGCCGTAAAAATCCTTTCAAATTCTCTTGGGTCAATTTTATTGGATCCCACATCCACTAGGGTTCCCATGAGGTTTCGCACCATATTTTTTAAAAATCCCGAGGCAGATATTTTAAAAACCACCAGATCATTGCCAAGGGGAGCCAAATTAATAGAAGGTGCCATGTTTTTGGGGCCAGCAGGGTCAAGGGTTTCAGCAGCTTTAAGGGGTTCAACAAGGGCAAAAAAGACCTCCCGTACGGAACTTGTTTTTGGGCTGCCGGTATTTTCAAATGATTTAAAATTGTGGGTCCCTGTGATCAGCTCACAGCAGCGGTTCATCCGGTCAAGATCCAGGGGGGGTTTGATATGCCATAGATAGGCTGCGCCTATGGCGCAGGGATCGGGCCGATTTAAGATATAATAGTTGTATTCCTTTGATTTTGCCTGGTACTGGGCATGAAATGTTTCATCGACCACCAAACACTCGCGGATTACAATGGCGGAGTTCACCAGGGAATTTACCCCTTTTTTCAAGGTCTTGGGATCCATTTGAGTGTTGGCATGGAAATGGGCCACCTGACCCGTGGCATGAACCCCGGCATCTGTTCGTCCGGAGCCCCGGATCTGTATTTTTTGATTCAAAATATGGCTCAGGACTGATTCTAGTTCTCCCTGGATCGTTTTTTCTTCCCTTTGCCGCTGCCAACCGAAAAACAGGGTGCCGTCATATTCAATAATCAGTTTAAACGTGATTTTCATGATTTTCCCGATCTTCCTGGTTTTTCAGGGTTTGTATTAATAGTTCATTGGCCGTGGTAATTCGAGAAGAAAGGTCCATGGCGATTTTGGGGCCCAAAATTTTAGAATAGGTTAAATACAGATTCTTATAGGCGCTGGCAACAGATGTCTGCATCTCCATGCCCTTTTGGGTCGGAAAAATATAAGCGGATTTGCCCTTGGTTTGCCGGCGAACCAGCTTTTTTTTAACAAGGGAGTCAATGAAGCGGCTGATGGTTGAGGGTGTCAGTTGTAGCAACCGGCTTAATTCCTTGGGATTGATGCCCGGTGTATCGAAAATCATCAGCAACATGGATGCATGGGCAGGAGATAGTTTCAAGGGTTTGAATTCAACTTCGGCCAGTTTGAGTAATTGCCTGGAAAATGCATTGGTACTAAAAAATAAACAGGTGTCAAGAAAATTGTGTTTGGGGGATTCCATGTTTATAAAATTTCTCCTTTTAATTTGCACATACAAATATGATTTTTTTCATTTTATGTCAATCCATTACCATGGCGGATTAAAATAATGGGTTTTCCCCTTTGAGAAACATTTGATAAACCATTTACACAGTTTCGTATCATGGGTATAATAACGGCCCTAATCAACTATTAAGCTCCCCATGGTTACGAGGAGTCGGCAGACTATACAGGAGTCAAGCAGTGATGACAGAACCATCAATTAACAAAGAACCATCAGATATGATCAAACCGTTTAGCATGAAAGGGTTTAAATTTGTCGGTATTCGCGCCGGGATCAAAAAAAATGGACATAAAGATCTTGGGCTGATACTTTGTGAGAAAACAGCCACAGCAGCGGCCGTATTTACCCGGAACAGAGTGATGGCAGCTCCTGTGATTCTGGGAAAGGAAACCATCAAAAAAGGAGAATGCCGGGCAGTCCTGGTGAACTCGGGCAATGCCAATTGTTTCACCGGAAGTCAGGGTCTTCTGGATGCCAGGGAAACGGCTAATATGGTGGCACAGGCCTTTGATATATCCCAGGAGCTTGTCATGGTATCTTCCACCGGTGTGATCGGAGCGCCATTGCCCATGGATCGATTTAAAACAGGGATTCCCCTGTTAAAAGAGAAGATCAATATCGGCAGGGCAGAAGATTTTGCCCAGGCGATTCTTACCACAGATACCTGCCAGAAAATAGTCAGGCTCACGGGCAGTATAGATACTCCGGAAGGGGTCAAAGAATTTTCAATCATGGGTGTCGCCAAAGGGTCCGGTATGATCCGGCCGGACATGGCCACGATGCTGGCCTATGTTTTGACAGATGCTGACATTGCTGCACCCGATTTGCACCATGCACTTGCAGGGGCCAATGAAAAGTCCTTTAACCGGATTTCCGTTGACGGAGATACCAGCACCAATGATACCCTTCTTTGCCTTGCAAGCGGTGAAAGTTCTGCCTGTATCAGGGATGATGCCGATTTAAAAGTGTTTCGGAATTTGCTTGAAACGGTATGTTTTCGCCTGGGTAAAATGATTGTAAAAGACGGGGAGGGTGCCACCAAGGTGATCCAGATCACCGTGAGGGGCGCCAAGACCCAGGCGGATGCCTTTAAGGCCTCCGAGGCCATTGCCCACTCCAATCTTGTCAAAACAGCCATTTACGGGGAAGACCCCAACTGGGGAAGAATTACAGCGGCTGCCGGACGTTCCGGTGCCTTTGTTGATCCCGATAAAATGGATCTGTATTTTGAGGCGACACCGTTGGTCCTTGGGGGGTGCTGGCTGGGACTAGAAGCTGAAAAAAAAGCAGCCCAGCTGATGAAAGCGTCTGAGATTAATATAACCCTTGATTTGAACCTGGGGGATAAAACAGATCGTTTTCTCTTTTGTGACTTTAGTGAGAACTATGTAAAAATCAATGCGGATTATAGGTCCTAGGATGCGGCTGCAAAAGTTTTTAGCCCATGCGGGTATCTGCTCCAGGCGTAAAGCAGAAAATCTTATTCTGGAAGGGCGGGTGACGGTTAACGATGTAAAAATTATCACTCTGGGTACCCAGGTTGATCCTGAACAGGATCGGGTTGTTTTTGATAATAAGCATGTTAAGCCACCAAACGCGTCCGCAGGGTATACTTATATTGCCGTGAACAAACCCCGTGGGGTGATCACTTCCTGCTCCCAGAAAAATGCCAGAATTATTCTTGATCTTGTGCCCGTCAAACAAAGGGTTTACCCCATTGGCCGTCTGGACAAGGATTCTGTGGGGCTAGTTCTGCTCACCGATGATGGTGAACTTCATAATCGGCTCTCCCATCCCTCCCATAACCATGAAAAAGAGTATCGGGTCAAAACAGTATCCCCTATTCCGGACAAGGGGTTGAAGAAGATGGCAGAAGGAATCGTCATTGAAGGGGTAAAAACCAGAAAAGCCAAGGTTAGGCGCATTTCCGAAAATCATTTTTTGATAGTCTTAAAGCAGGGTAGAAACAGGCAGATCCGTAAAATGGTGGAACAAACCGGCAACAAGGTTGATACCCTCAAACGAATTCGAATGGCAAATATCAACCTTGGCGGTTTGAAGGAAAGCGGCTGGCGTTACCTGACGGCCCAGGAAATAAAGGGTTTAACCCGGTGATTTAGACCGGTGATTTCAATCGGATAAACCAGGAATATGACCTTCCCTAGCTTAACCCAGTGAAGAAAGGCCGATGCTCTTTTTTATTTTATCCAGAAAGGGCACTGAAAATTCCCTGGCCTTGACAGCACCTGCCTGCAAGATGAGCTCGATATCACCAGGGTTTTGTATCAGTTCATCATAGCGGGCTCTGGGCTCTTTTAAGATCTCGTCTATATATTCGAACAATTCTTGTTTCATGGTTCCCCACCCAATGCCCCGGCGGTAACGTTCTGCCATGGCCAAGGTTTCAGATTCTGTGGCAAAGGCCTTGTATATGGAAAACAGAGTACAGGTATCCGGGTCTTTGGGCTCCTCCGGGCCTAGGGAATTGGTGGCAATTTTCATGATCATTTTTCTGAGGCGTTTTTGGGTATCAAACAAGGGAATAAAATTATTATAACTTTTGCTCATTTTCCTTCCGTCCAGCCCAGAAAGAACCGATGACGACTCATCCACCACCACTTCCGGGAGGGTAAACAAGTTTTTATATTGATGATTAAACCGGGCGGCAATATCCCTTGTCATTTCAAGATGCTGAACCTGATCTTTCCCCACGGGTACTCGTCTGGCGTTAAACATGAGGATATCGGCTGCCATGAGGACCGGGTATGAAAACAAACCCATGGTAATCCCCTTGTCAGGATCTTTATTCTTATCTGTTTCATTCTCCTGGACAGCTGCTTTATAAGCGTGTGCACGGTTCATCAGCCCCTTGGATGTCAAACAGGTTAATATCCAGGTTAGTTCCGGGATTTCCGGAATATCAGACTGGCGGTAAAAAACACAGTTTTCATAATCCAGTCCCAGGGCAATCCAGGCGGCTGCGATTTCAAGGGCAGACTGCTGGCGCTTTTTAGGATCATGGTTTTTGATGAGGGAGTGGTAATCCGCTAAAAAATAATAGGAGGTGAGATCCTTGTTCTTACTGGATTCAACGGCGGGCCGAATGGCCCCCACATAATTTCCCAGATGGGGGGTCCCACTGGTGGTAATACCGGTTAAAAAATCTGCGTTCTTCATTTGGCTTCCTAGTGTATTAATTGCGTTTATTGATTTATTAATTGATTAAAACAAAGGCAAATATCAAACCCCTTTGTTTTAATCAATAAGTTTGTTTTTTCGGGCATATTGAGTGGCAAATAAACCTTCCTTTTCAGGAGTTTCAAGTTTATTGTCCAGTTTTTCATTGATAATCAGGTTCAAAATTTTAGTGTACACAGGCCCCGGTTTAATCCCCAGGGCCAATAGATCTTTTCCACACAAAAAGGGTTTAACATATCTGTGGCGGGTATAAAAATTCGATATGGCTTTTCGGACCGCTTCATTTTTTGTCAATGCCATCATATATAAAATAGACTCCGTATTAAAAGTGATAAGTCCCCAATAAAGTTCCTGACGGGTTATGGGATGGGAAGCTTCAATAAGGGTCAACCGGTTTTCCGCCTTGTATCTTTTCCCCAGCAAAAGGATTTTTTCCTTTACCGGTACCATGAGACGATGACAGATCTGTTCGCAAACCCCATGGGAGCATCGGTTTAAAAGTGCCATAAAATAAACCGCCCACCGGGGATATCCCTCATCCAAATAGAGAAGATCATGCCATGTCAGGGTTTTGTTGACAGATTCAAATAATTCATAGGTGGTTGGGGTTATCAGCAATTGATTGTGGAGTAATTTTTCAAGGCCGTAGGATTCCATGGTACGAATGGCCGGAATAGGGTTGTCTTCACCAAAAATCTGTTTAAGTTCCGAAAGGACCCGGAGGCCGCTCAAGTTTTTGAAACAATCTATTTTTACAGCATTTTTAATCAAAGTAGAGGTGACTTTGCCTATATTAAATCCAAATCGGTTTGCAAATTTAATGGCCCTAAATACCCGGGTGGGGTCTTCCACAAAACTTAAATTGTGGAGGGTACGGATGGTTTTATCTTTTAAGTCCCGAGTGGCCCCAAAATAATCGATCAGAGTTCCAAAGGAATCTTGATTCAAGGAAAGGGCCAGGGTGTTGATGGTAAAATCCCGCCGGGCAAGATCTTTCTTAATAGAGCTTTTTTCAACTATGGGAAGTGCTGCCGGTGTGGCATAATATTCAAGGCGAGCCGAGGCTACATCCACCTTAAAACTGTCCGGAAAAACGATCACCGCAGTACCAAATTTTGTATGGGTATTGACCCGGCATCCATGCTGCCCTGCATAAAATTTTGCAAACTCAATCCCATCGCCTTCCACCACAATATCGATATCTTCAATCTCTCTATCCAGCAGAAGATCACGGACAAACCCCCCCACAACGTAAAGGTTAACCCCCAGATCCTTTCCAGTATCACTGATACTTTTCAATAATTTTTTTGTTTCAGCAGAAAGGCGATTTTCCAGAACATTATCAATGTGTCGTTTTTTGACCTGGTGTTTTTGCGAAAGATGATTTTCAGTGTGGGATACTTCCCAATTATGCTGAACAAGGTAATTGAGCAAATCTGTCCGGGTAATGACCCCTTTTATGTGATTATTATCAATGACCGGTATAATTCGCTGTTTGCCTCCGATGATTTTAGACTCAATTTCTGCCACATCGACATCGGAAGAAACAAATTGGGTTTCCGAATTCATATATTCACACACGGGTTGTCCGGCAAGCTTATGGAACAACAGTTTGTCCACCACCTGACGGGTAATATATCCTTCATGGGAATTGCGTATACTATCCACCACCAGCAGGGTGTTCACGTTGTACCGGGTCATGATTTTCCCGGCTTCCTTACAGGTTGCACCGGGGTCTATGGTAATGGCAGGGGATGACATCAGACTTTTGGCAACCTGGATGCTTTTAACATCCCGTTTTAATTTGTCCAAAAGTATCATTTCCACCTGGGGAAGGGTGTGGTTGTCAATTCTTGTCGAGGCAGCATAGGCGTGTCCCCCCCCTCCCAGTTCAGCCATGATTTTTCCCACATCCACCTCGGGAATTCTGTTTCTGGCGATGATATCAATTTTGCTCCCCATCAGAATAATGGCAAAAAAGATATCCAGGTTTTCCATTCTAACGATTTTTTGCACAATTGAGGCCAGATCCGGAATGTATGAGGGAGCGGAAATAGTGGAAATATTCACATCAATCCCGTTTATCCTGTGGACACTCATTTCGTTGAGTAATTCGTTGAGCCAGGTAACCTGTTCGGCTTTAATTTCCTTTACCACCAGGCTGGCAATCGTGTTTAAGCTGGCGCCGCAGGCGAGCAAATAACCGGCTTGAATAAAATCTGCCTGGGTTGTGGAGGAATAGGTAAAAATCCCTGTATCTTCATAGATGCCCAGGGCCATTACTGTCGCCTCTTCAGGGGTCAATTCAATCTGTTGTTCTTGTAGGATTTCGCTGAGGATGGTGGTGGTGGCACCATAGTCTTTTGAAATATCGACATTGGCTGGGATATCTCCTTCCATGGGCGGGTGATGGTCATAAATTTCTATATGAAGCCCCTTTTTTTCCAGCAATTCGGAAATTCCGGTCAATCTGTTTTTCTGCCGGGTGTCCACAATGATCAGGGTAGTGGTTTCAGAAAAATCTATCGTGTCCGGATCAGCCATGTTAAACATATAACTCATTGAGCTGATAAAAAAGTCCCTAAGGTTTTTTTCCTGGGATCCTGGAAAAATAATAATTGCATCGGGGTAAAGTTTTTGGGCCGCCAGCATGGCGCCAATGGCATCAAAATCAGCATTCACATGGCTGGTTATAATGGTTCTTGCCAAATTTTTTTTTTGTTTTTTGTTCAAGAATCAACTCCTGTTGAAATCAAATTATCAAAATCATATAGTATATCTGTTTCGATTTTACAAATGTTCCGATTCTGGTATACTTCTTTTTAATTTTTTTCTTTTAGCAATTTTTTTGGTTTTTGTGTTATCAGCGGTATTGAAACTTTAAAAAAGGATGTGTCATGGCCGTCGTATACGAGTGGAAGGGAAAGAACCCCAAGGGCAATACAGTAAAAGGTGAAATGGAAGCTGAAAGCACAGAACAGGTGCGCTTAAGTCTCCAGAGAAGAAAAATTACCCCCACAAAGGTCAAAAAGAAACCCAAAGACCTGCTTGAAAACATTAAATTTTTACAGCCCAAGGTCAAGGATAAAGATGTCATCATCTTTGCCAGACAATTTTCCACCATGATTGATGCCGGTCTGCCCCTGCTCCAATGTCTGGATATTTTGCAGTCCCAGCAGGATAATCCGACATTTAAACAGAATCTTAAAAAAATCAAGGAATCCGTTGAGTCCGGGGAAACCTTTGCCGACGCCTTAAAAAAGTTTCCAAAGGTATTTAATGAATTATTTGTCAACATGATTGCGGCTGGTGAGGCCGGGGGTATCCTGGATGTTATTCTTGGCCGCTTGTCTGCCTATATGGAAAAAATGGCAAAACTCAAAAGTCAGGTCAAGGGGGCAATGACCTATCCTGCCATTACCCTTTTGGTGGCTGTTGTTGTGGTGGCAATTATCCTGGTATTTGTGATTCCGGTATTTGAAGAGATGTTTGCAAGTTTTGGATCAGCACTGCCGGCCCCTACATTGTTTGTGGTGGGGTTGAGTAATTTTGTAATTGACAAAATTTTGTATATTATTATCGGTGTCATTGTGGGAGCGTTTTTGACCAAGCGTATTTATGGTACCCAAAAAGGCAGGGTTTTGATGGACAGCATGTTTTTGCGGTTGCCCGTCGTGGGTATTTTGATTCGAAAAGTAGCAGTGGCCAAATTTACCCGAACCTCCAGCACAATGATTTCCTCCGGGGTGTCCATCTTGGAAGCCTTGGATATTGTAGCCAAAACATCTGGAAATAAAATTGTGGAATTTGCCATAAACGATGTTAAAATTGGAATTTCAGAAGGCCGGTCCATGGCAGATCCCCTCCTTGAAAGCGGGGTGTTTCCATCCATGGTCTGTTCCATGATAGCCGTGGGTGAATCCACCGGTGCCCTGGATACCATGCTTGAAAAAATAGCTGACTTTTATGATGATGAGGTGGACCAGGCCGTTAAAAATCTGACAGACATGATAGAGCCCTTTATGCTGGTTTTTCTCGGTGTTGTTGTGGGGGGGCTTGTCGTTGCCATGTACCTTCCCATCTTTTCCATGGCTGGTGCCATTGGATAATCTGGACCGAGCAAATTTGTTTCAGCAAAGGACTGATCTTTATACCCAGATAAAATGGACCATCCTGGCAAGGGTTGTTTTTGCCATTGTGCTTATATTTTCCAGTCTGTTTTTTTCAATAGAAGACAATTTGTCTGTCCTTACCCAGCCATTTTTGTCCATGTATAAGATGGCAGCCCTTGTGCTTGTCCTGTCCATTTTATATATTTTTTGGCTAAACCGGAAAAAAGGGCTGCTGATCCTTGCCTATTTTCAAACTGTTCTGGATACCTTTCTGGTAACCGGTATCATCTATGTGACCGGCAGCTTTGACAGTGTTTTTACCTTTCTTTATCTGTTGGTCATCATCTACGCCTCCATGCTCTTGCTTTTAAAGGGCAGTTTTGTCATGGCCACCTTTTCAAGCCTCCAATACGGGCTGTTGATCGAATTGGAATATTATCGGATTATCCCTGGGTTCATGGGACAATACCCCCCCTCCATGGGTATGGATGAAACCCAGATCATATATCGGATCATTATCATCATTGCCGCCTGTTTTGCTGTTGCCATCCTTTCGGGTATTCTTTCCCTTCAGCTTAAGAGCGCCAGGCAGGATTTGAAAATCACCCAGGAACACCTGAAAAGGGTGGAAAAAATGGCGGCTGTGGACGAGATGATCTCAGGAATAGCCCACGAGATCAAGAATCCTTTGGCATCCCTATCCGGTTCTATTCAATTGCTCAAAGAGGATACCAAGGCTGGTTCCTATGAAGATAAGCTCATGCAAATTATTTTAAGGGAGACCGAGCGTCTTAAGCAAATTTCCAATGATATCAGACTCTTTGCTAAACCCAGCAAGGCAAATGCACGTCAGGTAGAAATGACCCAGGCCATTGAAGACGTGGCGGCCTTGTTTCTAAACACAAAAAAATGGAAAACACGAATTCAGATTGCAACAAAAATTGAAAAAGGTCTTTTTGTAACCATTGACCCGGTTCATTTGAAACAAATTTTGTGGAATCTTGTCAAAAATGCAGCTGAATCCATTGAAACCCAAGGTAAAATTAATATTCGTCTCAATTCACCGAGAAATAATCGGATCTACCTGACCATCCGGGATAACGGGATGGGGATTGATCCTGGAAAAGCCAAGCATATTTTTGATCCGTTTTACACCACAAAACCAGAAGGGACCGGGTTGGGTTTATCCATTATTCATCGCATTATTGAAACCTATGACGGAATGATTGATTTTGAATCTATCCCGGGTAAAGGCACCCTTTTTACCATTATTTTCAAAAATACAGCACCCTTCAATGGCCCATAACAAATTCGGGTTGAACAACAAAATCTTGACAATTTAAGGCAAACCAGGATAGTTACTTATGTTTTGGCATTTAATTTAATATCGGGTCATTGACTTGTATGTAGAGTGGACCGTGTTAAACGAAATAATTATATGAAAGTATTGAGTCTATGGATAAAATAAGCAAGCTGTTGCAGGTTCGAAAAGAGAAAATAAATGAGTTGAGGGAAAGCGGTGTATCCCTCTATCCCAATGATTTTAAACCTTCCTCTTGTGTCTCAGAGGTTAAAAAAGTTGTTGGCAAAGAGCCGGACACACTGGGTGAAGCCGGCAGACAATTTAGTTTGGCAGGCAGGATGATGGCCGTCAATAAAATGGGCAAGTCCTCTTTTATTCGGTTTAAGGACGGGTCTGACCAAATGCAGGCCTATATCCAGAAAGACAAGGTGGGTGATGAAACCTACGCAATGTTCAAAAAACTGGATATTGGTGATTTTATCGGTGTTTCCGGTCCTTTGTTTCAGACCCGGACCGGTGAATGGACCTTGCTTGCACTTGAGTTTCGGCTTTTGTCCAAGGCGGTCCGACCCCTTCCTGAAAAATTTCATGGCATAAAGGATCCTGAGAAAAGATATCGGCAGCGGTATCTGGATTTGATCATGAATGAAACATCCCGTGATATTTTTCTAAAAAGAAGTCAGATAGTTGCCGCCATGCGCAGATTTTTTGAGGATAAAAAATTCATGGAGGTTGAAACTCCCATGATGCAGCCTCTTCCCGGGGGTGCAGAAGCAACTCCTTTTAAGACCTGGCACAACGCCCTTGGGATGGAACTTTTCTTGAGAATTGCGCCTGAACTTTATCTTAAACGGTTGGTGGTGGGCGGATTTGAAAAAGTATTTGAGATCAATCGAAATTTTAGAAATGAGGGAGTTTCCACCCGGCATAATCCGGAATTTACCATGGTGGAATTCTACCAGGCCTATGCCACCCATGAGGATTTGATGGATCTAACCGAAGAGATGTTTGAATCCATCGTTAAACAGCTTAATAAAACTCCCCAAATTGAATATCAGGGAGAGACCATTGACTTTTCAAAGGGATGGAAACGAATTCCCATGATTGAGTCTCTTTCAACCATTGGCGGTATCGATTCTTCCATTCTTAATGATACACAGGCCCTCTTAAAATTTGCAGAAGAAAACAAGATTTCCATTACCAAAAAAGACCGGCACGGCAAAATTATTACCAAATTGTTTGATACCCTGGTTGAACCCAAGTTGATTCAGCCCACATTTATCACGGGATATCCGGTTGAAGTGTCACCCCTTTCCAGAAAATCTGATGCAGATCCTGAATTGACCGATCGATTTGAACTTTTTATTGCAGGCAGGGAAATTGCGAATGGGTTTTCTGAAATTAATGATCCCCAGGACCAGTACGAGCGATTCATGATGCAGGTCCGCCAGCGGGATGAAGGAAACCCGGAGGCCCATATCATGGATTCAGAATATGTTGAAGCCCTTGAATACGGTATGCCGCCTACAGCCGGAGAGGGCATCGGAATCGATCGGTTGGTCATGCTGTTGACAGATGCTGCTTCCATTAGAGAAGTGATTCTTTTTCCCCACATGAAACACAATGCTTGAGATTAAATGGCTGTTGAATTTTTTATAGCAGGAAAATATTTAAAGGCAAAAAGAAAAGAGGGGTTTATTTCCCTGATTTCTTTTCTTGCTGTGGCTGGCGTTACCGTTGGGGTCATGGCACTTGTTGTGGTCATTGCCGTTATGAGCGGAGCTGAAACCCAATTCCGTAAACAGATACTGGGCCTTGAACCCCATATCCTCGTTATGAATTATAAGGGCAGTTATGAAAATTATGACTCCCTGCTGACTTCTATTAAGGATAATCCCCACATTCAAGTGGCATCACCCATTCTTTTTGGTCAGGCCATGATCAAAACAAAGGGTTCATTTGCCGGTGTGATGGTCCGGGGGATTATTCCGGAGAACGGATCTGCTTTGATCAAGGGGTTTACCACACAGCAGCTTGAGCAGGCTTTGGTACCGAACATTAAGCCCGCGTCTATTACGGATACGAAAACCGCTGCCCTGCCCGGAATTATTCTGGGAAAAGAACTTGCAAACTCCGTGGGCGTGATCCAGGGGGACAAGGTGATTCTGATGTCTTCAAAAAGTTTCATATCTCCCATGGGACAGATTCCGTCCATGAAACGCTTTGTTGTTAAAGGAACCTTTACCTCAGGTGCTTCGGAATATGACAGCATGCTGGCCTATGTTCATCTGAACCAGGCCCAGCAATTGGTATCGGAAAAGGATAAAATTTCAGCCATCGGAATATGGGTGGATGAGGTTTTCAAGGTCAAGCAGATAAGAGAGGATTATTTTGATTTTATAGAATACCCTTTTTATATACGGGACTGGATGGATATAAATCATAGTCTTTTTTCAGCTCTCAAACTTGAAAAAACAGCCATGTTTATTATTTTAACCCTGATTATACTGGTGGCGGCCTTTAATATTGCCAGCGCATTGATCATGATGGTCATGGAAAAGACAAAGGACATTGCTGTGCTCAAGGCCATGGGCGCAACCCATTCGATTATCCGGCGTATTTTTATTATCAAGGGAATGATCATTGGTCTTTTTGGCACGTTTCTGGGAACTCTGTTCGGGGTCATTGTCTGCTTTTTTTTAAAAAAATACGATTTTATCCAGCTTCCTGAAGCTTATCCATTTTCAACACTGCCGGTACAATTGGAGTATACAGATGTGATAATAATTTCAGTTTCTGCCATCATCATCTGTTTTTTATCCACTTTGTATCCCTCCTATAAGGCATCCAAAATGGATCCGGTCGAGGCCATTCGATATGGATAATTCGAGTTTACCCTTAGTCTCCCTTGAGGCGGTCAGCAAGCAGTTTAACAGCAAAGCCGCCACCCTTGAAATTCTCAATGAAACTAATTTTCATATTTATCGTGGTGAGACCATTGCTGTGGTTGGGCCTTCTGGAATCGGAAAGTCAACCCTGCTTAACATCATCGGAACCCTTGATAAACCAGAAACAGGCCGAGTATTATACCAGGGTCAGGATCTTTTTGCCCTTGGCAACGAAAAACTGGCCCTGTTTAGGAATGCACAGATCGGATTCGTGTTTCAGTTTCATTATCTGCTCCAGGGATTTACCGCCATTGAAAATGTTATGATCCCAGGGTTGATTGCCAGAATGAACAAAAAAACAATTGAGAATCAGGCCGCTGATATACTTGAAAGAGTCGGGCTTGATTCACGGCGTACCCATCGGGTTGAAGACCTTTCAGGAGGAGAGCAGCAACGGGTGGCAATTGCACGGGCACTTGTTATGAAACCTGACTTGCTGCTTGCCGACGAACCCACGGGCAACCTGGATCAAAAAAATAGTGAGAGTATTCATATTTTGTTAAATGAGCTAAATAAAGAGCTTGGTATGACAGTTATTGTTGTAACCCATAATAGTAAATTTGCCCGAATGATGGAAAGAATGGTTACCCTTCATCAAGGCAAAATAGTATCGGCATGAAATTAACGAAAAATAATTTTTGGACGAGCCTAGGAAAATTAAAGTGATGAAAAGTAGTGTGATGAAACGAGCGTTAAAATTGACCTGTATTGTTTATCTATTTCTGATCAGCAATTTATCAGCCGAACAGCAGATATCCGTTGCTGTTTTCCCTTTTTCCATTCAAGCCAGCCAAAGCAATATCCAGGCTGGTGATCAAACAGCTGGGACCCATGAAAAATTGCGTGAAACCCTGGCCGGCATGCTTGCGGAAAAGCTTGAAAAGGATGGGGCAAAAGTTGTTTTTGTGAAGGATTTTTCCGACAAGGAAGCATGGGACTATTCAAGATTCCGGCAAGAAGGTATCAAGCTTGGGGTTGATAGAATTATCACCGGAAATATTTTTATTGCCGGTCAACGGCTCAGTATTGATGCCCAGATGCAAAATGTTTATGAACAACACCCCCCCCTTACCTTTTTCTCCCAGTCAAAGAGTCTTGAAACCCTTTATTCTGCGGCAACAGAACTTGGGAAGGAGATCACAGGAGAACTTTTTCAGAAAAAAATCATTTCTGCTATTTCAGTTGTTGGCAACAAAAGAGTTGAAGCCGATGCAATTTTGCGGGTGGTTACATCCAAATCCGGAGAAATTGTGAACCCTGAAACGCTGTCCGAGGATCTTGCCCTCATTTATAAAATGGGTTTTTTCGACAATGTTATTGTCCGGAAGAAAAAACTGGACCGTGGAGTCGAGATTGTTTTTGAAGTTGTAGAAAAGCCAAGTGTTCGAAATATCCAGTTTAAGAAGAATCATGTTTACAAAGATGAAGACTTGTTTGCTGTGGTGGATACCACCACAGGATCCATTTTAAATATATACAAGATCAACAACGATGTGGAAAAAATAAAACGGCTGTACACAGAAAAAAATTATCATAATTGTACGATAAAATATGAAATACAATCACTTAAAAATGAACAGGCTGACATTGTATTCACCATTGAAGAGGGTGAGAAAATAAAAATTGAAGCCATCACCTTTGATGGAAATCAGCATTTTGATGACGACGATATAAAAGACGTGATGCAAACCCAGGAAAAAGGGTTTTGGTCCTTTATAAGCTCTTCAGGAGATCTAAAAGAAACCGAATTGGACAATGATGTAATCCGCATTGAATCCTTGTATAAAAACAATGGGTTTATTGATGTAAAAGTGTCCGACGCCAAGATCGCTCTGGGAGAAGAGAGTATTACCGTCAGTTTCAAGATTAATGAAGGCAAGCAGTATAAAACAGGGGAAATTGATATTAGCGGTGATATTCTGGCCACCAAGGAAGCCTTGCTTTCCATTTTGGTTTCAAAGGAATCGGATCTCTACAATCGGGAATTGATACGGAAGGATCTGCTGGCCCTGAATGATTTGTATTCAAACCAGGGATATGCCAATGTCAACGTAGCACCCCTTGTGGATAAAGATGAAAAAAATAAAATAGTGAATATTTCCTTTAAGATTGCCAAGGGAGAATTGGTATATTTTAACCGAATTTTAATTACCGGTAATTCAAAAACCCGGGATAAGGTCATTCGACGGGAAATGGCAGTCCAGGAACAGGGTCTTTTCAGCATGACAGGTATCCAGCGAAGTCACCGTAATCTGGGTGTTCAGGACTATTATCAGGATGTTGATATTAAACCTGTGAATACGGATCAGCCAAATCAGCGTAATCTTGAGGTCAAAGTAACGGAAAAGGCAACGGGCAATTTTTCTTTTGGCGGCGGTTTCAGCAGTGATGAAGGCGCCTTTGGTCAGGTTTCCGTGGAAGAGAGGAACCTGTTCGGCAAGGGCCAGAACCTGAAATTTATGACCAAACTATCCAAGAAAACAGCCCTTTATAACCTGAGTTTTACCGAACCCTGGTTTCTTGATATGCCCGTATCTGTGGGTGCTAACATATACAAATGGGAAAAAGAATACGACTATTATGACAGGGACGCCATGGGGATTACCATTGGATCAGGGCTCCGGCAGTTCTGGGATTATACGGCCATTGGGGCGGAATATAATATTGAAAATTTTGAGATCTATGATGTCCAAACCGCCAATACCAGTGTAACACCTGGAACATATTTAACCTCCAGTATCAAGCCTTACATCAGTTATGATTCACGGAATCACTATTTTTTGCCTACGGAAGGAGTGTTCAGTAAATTTTCCGTGCAGTATGCAGGTGAATTTTTGGGCGGAGAAATTGATTTTACCAAATACCGTTTGGAGTCAGGGCTTTTTCTACCTCTTTTCTGGAAATTTACAGGGGCATTTCACTTCAAGGGCGGATATCTTGATGACCGGACAAAGGGAAATCCTGACATTGACTGGGAACGGTTTTATCTAGGCGGTATCAATTCCATCAGGGGATTTGATCAATACGACATCAATACAAGCGAACCGGGAGCAGCCATCCTCAGGGGGGGTGAAAAGTTTATTCAGTTTAATATAGAACTGGTTTTTCCCATCCAGGAAGACATGGGTGTGGCAGGGGTTTTATTTTATGATCGAGGCGATGTATATACAACCAGTCAGAGTATCGATCTTATGGACCAATTTTCCAGTACCGGATTTGAGCTTCGTTGGAATTCTCCCATGGGGCCCATCCGTCTTGCCTATGGAATTGTTATAGATGGAAAGCATGAAAAGACAACAGGTGATGGACAATTTGATTTTTCAATTGGCGCATTTTTCTAATTGGAGCATTTTTCTTATAATTATTATTTTTGCAGGTAAACAAAAAATTTGGAGGTAAACATGAAAAAAATTTTAATTGCAGTCATAACACTGGCCTTTGTTGCAGGATTTTCTCCCATGGTATTTGCTGCGGATGTGGCAAAAATCGGGGTGGTTGATTTTCAAAAAATTATTAAAGAATCCAGCGCTGGCAAGCTCACCCAGCAAAATCTGAGAAAGAAAGGGGAAGAGTTTCAGGGGAAATTAAAAAATGAAAAAGATTCCTTGGATGCCATATCCAAGGCCTTTGAAAGAGAATCCCTTGTTTTAAGCCCGGATAAAAAAAGAGAAAAAGAAAGGGACTTCAGGATCCGGGTCAATGATTTTAAAAAGATGCAGGAAGATTATACCAAAGAGTTGAGAGGTATTGAAATTAAATTGGTCAACCAGATGCAACAGGATGTTTTTCAAATTGCCAATGACATTGGCAAAGCTGAAGACTTTTTATTGATTGTTGAAAGAAAGACTGCGGGGGTTATTTATATGCCGGCTTCTGTTGATATTACCGACAAAGTAATCACAGCATATAATGCCAAGGCTGCTAAAAAGAAATAGGGTAAAACTATTTACATGAAACTTTGTATTCGTAAAATTAGTGAACTCATCCCGGAAAATATTGAAATTATTCCAGGTGGCGTGACTAAAGATAATGATTTTGAAATTAGTGGCTTGTCTTCCTTTGATGATGCAGGCCCTGATGATTTGACCTTTGCCTGCGACCCAATATATCTGTCCCGGATCAATCAATGCCGGGCCGGGGCTGTTCTTGTGCCGGATTCATTTTGCCCGGAACCGAACCTTTCGCTAAATTGTATCCTTTTGAAAGCCGCAAACCCTAAATTGTCATTTTTCAAAATACTTGAATTGTTTCATCCTGGAAAACCCCTTGTTCCTCATATTCACCCGGGTGCAATTTTTGGCAGCAATTCCATGACGGGGAAGGGGGCAAGGGTTGAAGCCAATGTGGTGATCGGTGACAATGTGATGATTGGCAATCGTGTTCATATAATGGCCAATGTTTATATTGCCGATGGATGCAGTATAGGAGATCACACGGTGATCAAGCCCAATGTGACCCTGATGGAGGGAACAACACTGGGCCATCATGTTATGGTTCATTCCGGATCTGTGATCGGTTCCGACGGCTTTGGATTTACCCAGAATGCAGGAATCCATGAAAAACTTGCCCATACAGGTTATGTGAAAATCGGTGATCATGTGGAGATCGGAGCCTGTAATACAATAGACCGCGGGACCCTCGGGGTAACCCGTCTTGGCAATGGTGTAAAGACAGACAATCTTGTCCACATCGCCCATAATGTTAAAATTGGAGACAACACCCTGGTGGTCGCCCAGGTGGGAATTGCCGGAAGCACTTGTATTGGAAAAAATGTCATTATTGCAGGAAAAGCGGCTATCTCAGGTCATCTGACCATTGGGGATTCTGTCATTGTCGGTCCATATGCCGGGGTTACAAGTGATGTACCCGAAAAGCAGATCGTTTCAGGCATTCCCCATATGCCCCATAAAATATGGCTCAAGGTATCCAATATTATCCCAAGGCTGCCGGGAATGAGGAAAAAATTGCTTTCCTTTGAAAAACGATTAAAAAATCTGGAAAGCAAATCAGAACAAACGGAGTAATTATGATTCACCCAAGTGCAATTATCGATTCATCGGCAGAAATTGCCGCCAATGTCACCATTGGACCTTTTGCCATTGTTAAGGCCAATGTTTGTATTGGTTCCGGTACAACCATTGGCCCCTATACCACCATCGAAGAAGACGTCACCATTGGAGCTGACTGTCAGATATTTCAATATGCCGCCATTGGCGGGGCTCCCCAGGATTTAAAATTCCATGGGGAAAAAACCTACCTGAAGATCGGAAGAGGTTCCATTATCAGAGAGTTTGTTACCATAAACAAGGGAACTGAATTTGGCGGCGGGATCACAGAGGTGGGGGAGGAAAACTATTTAATGGCCTATACCCATATTGCCCATGATTGTAAAACAGGCAAAGGGGTCATTCTGGCCAATAACTCAACCCTTGCCGGTCATATTATAATAGGCGATTATGCCACAGTCGGCGGGTTGGTGGCCATCCATCAATTTGTCCAGATAGGAGACTTTGCCTATATTGGGGGAAAATCATCTGTTGTAAAAGATATCCCCCCCTATGTCATTGCCGCCGGAGACCGGGCCACCCTTCACGGGTTGAATAATGTGGGATTAAAACGTCATAATTTTCAAAAAACCACCCTCCAGCAATTGAAAAAGGCCTATCGAATCTTTTTTAGAATCGGGTTGACCGTTAAACAGGCATCGGAACGGGTAAAGGCAGAAGTAGAACAAAATCCTGAAGTGAAAAATTTTACAAATTTTATCATTGAATCCAACCGGGGGGTTACCAGGTAGCGTATGAAAATCGGAGTAATAGCAGGCGGTGGTCAGTTTCCCTTGCTTTTTGCCCAAAAAGCCATCCAAAAAGGATACGAAGTGGTGGCTGTCGGATTCAATTCAGAAGCCGATAAAGATCTGGCAGAGCAGGTGTCCCATTTTAAATGGCTTTATTTGGGACAGGTCTCAAAGTTGGTGAACTTTTTTAAGCTCCATGGTGTTGACCAGGCAGTGATGCTTGGAACCATTTCTAAAACCAATATTTTCAGGGATATCCGGCCGGATTTAAAGGCATTGGCCTTTATTGCAACAACAAACCGGACCCATGATGATACCATCCTTTCCTCCTTTGCCAATCTTTTATTAAAGGAAGGCATTCAGATTAAACCCTCCACCTTTCTTTTGCCCGAACTGATCAGTCCCCAGGGCTGCTGGACAAAACGAAAACCTGATAAAGCTGAAAAAAAAGATATCAGCCAGGGGTGGAAACTTGCCAAACAAATCGGCAAGCTTGATATCGGGCAATGCATTGTGATTAGCAATGGAACGGTTCTGGCTGTTGAAGCCATTGATGGCACAGACGCCACCATAAAAAGAGGCGCCTCTCTTGCCGCTGGTAATGGTGCCGTTGTTGTGAAACTTTCCAAGCCGGGCCAGGATCTTAGATTCGATCTACCCGCTTCGGGCTGTGCCACCATCCAGACCATGGTTGATTCAGGCGCTACCGTATTGGTCCTTGAGGCAAATTTTTCCATTTCCTTTGATAGAGAAGAGATGATTTGTCTTGCCGATCGTCATGGTATTTCAATTGTTGCATTAACCCATGAAGAGACTCAATGATCCCTTCTTGTAAAAAATCCAGCATCATGGTTTTGACAGGTGAGCCCTCGGGGGATTTCCATGCCGGTGCGCTCATCAAAGCCATGCAAAGGATAGATCCACACCTGAATATCTCGGGAATTGGCGGACCCTGCATGGAAGCTGCACAGGTTGATATTTTTTTTCCCATTGAACGCTTGTCTGCCATGGGGCTTACAGAGGTTCTTTTTCAGTTCAGGTATATTAAACAGGCCTTTGACACCTTTAAATTCCGGTTAAGAACCCATCCACCGGATCTTATTATTCTCATTGATTATCCCGGGTTCAACCTTAAAGCGGCCCAATATGCAAAAGAAAAATTTGATATCCCGATTTTTTACTATATTACGCCCAAGGTATGGGCATGGAAAAAATCCAGACTTAAACAGATCAAGCAGTACGTAGACCATGCTGCCCTGATATTTCCCTTTGAAGAGAAATTGTATAGCAAGGCAAAAATTCCCTCTACCTATGTGGGAAACCCGTTGATGGACGATTATCCTGAGCACCTGGCCAAACCTTTTCTCAGGGAGTGCTTTTTAACGGAAAGTTCACCTGCTTCTATATTGGATAATCGTTTGGAGGCTAAGCCAGATCATAAATCCGGTAAAGTACCGGTGGAACCAATGGATTTGAAACCGGTGATCGGATTGCTACCGGGGTCCAGGAAAGCGGAAATCAATAATTTGCTTGGGATCATGATAGAAACCGCCTTAAAAATTCAGGAACAAAAAAACAAGGCTCGATTTTTGATTTCAGCAGCTTCAAAACAGCATTCCGATAGGATCCGGCAAATTTTGGCACCCTATGCTCAAACAGGGCTGTTTGAAGTTATTCAGGGTAGACCCATGGAAATTTTTAAAAAATCTGATCTCTTGATAGCAGCGTCCGGCACAGTTACATTAGAAGCGGCTCTCTGCTGTTTGCCCACCATTATTGTTTATAAAATGTCCCCCATAAGTTATCGGATTGCCAAACTGTTCGTAAAGGTCAAATATGCCGGTCTTGCAAATCTGATCGCAGCCAGGGAATTGATGCCCGAACTGCTTCAGTACGAGGCCACCCCGGATAAAATAAGTCAAAGGGCTTTCTTAATGCTTAAAAACCTAGGAACGTATGAAAATCAGCTTCTTGTGGTTCGAAAACTTCTGGGTGCACCCGGTGCTCCAAAAAGGGCCGCTCGGATTGCCCTTGATTTGATTCGGTAAGTTTTTGTTGAATAGTTGACAGCACCATATCTTTGACAGCAATAGGCATTTGACAAACACCCTAAAAAATTATTAGTGTAACGCATCAAAAGTTCGAATAATTAGAAAAATATCAGAGGAATTGTAATGACGTTTGAAGTAATGTTGCTGGTAATTTGCCTTTTCCTTTCCGGTTTTTTTTCATCATCGGAAACGGCTCTTTTCTCCATTTCAAAAATCAAGGCCCTCCATATTGCCAAGGACGGCTCAAAAACCGGTCAATTGATCATGGAGATGAAATTAAACTCCCATACACTTTTGACCACCATTCTCATTGGAAATAATCTTGTTAATATCGGTGCCTCAGCCCTTGCCACTTCCCTTGCCATTTCCCATTTTAAATCAAATGCCGTTGGTATTGCCACGGGCATCATGACGATTTTAATTTTGATTTTCGGAGAAATTTTCCCCAAATCCTTTGCCAATCATAACAATATTTTGGTGGCAAGGGGGGTGATTTATCCTTTGTTCTGGCTTTCCAAACTTTTCTGGCCCCTGATCCTTGTTTTAAATTTTATTCCAAGACTCCATGGCGCCAAGGATAGCACCCAGGATACCGTAACCGAAGATGAGCTTATGACCATGGTGGAAGTGGTGGAGGAGGAAGGGGAGATAAAGGAGGAAGAAAAAGATTATATAACAAATATTTTTGAATTTGATGACACCTCCTGCTCTGAAATCATGACACCCAGGGCCGATATGTATGTCATTGATGTGTCCGACGGACTTGATATCCAGGCTACCCTGAAAACCGGGTTTTCAAGGATACCGGTCATTGAAGACAGTATTGATAACATCATTGGTATTCTCCATGTCAAAGATCTGTTTGCAAGCTTTCAGAGGCTCACCACCTTAAAAGAGGATGCCGCCGCTTCTCTTGATGTCAAAAAGATCATGAAAACGCCTTATTTTATCCCGGAATCAAAAAAATTGGATTCCCTGCTCCAGGAATTTAAGGTTAAAAAGAGCCATATGGCCGTTGTGGTTGACGAACATGGCGGGGTTGCAGGAATTGTGACCCTGGAAGATGTGGTGGAAGAAATCATTGGTGAAATTGTTGATGAAACAGATCGAATGGTACCGGATGTTGTCAAACTTAAAGGAAATAAATGGCTGGTGGCAGGTAAGATTGATATTGATGACCTTAACAAGGAAATTGGCATATCCATCCCCGAGTCAGGCAATTATGATACCTTTTCCGGTTTTTTTCTGGAAGAGATTGAGAGGATTCCCAAACCAGGTGAATCCATTAAGATTGATTCCTGGACCATTACGGTTAAGGATATGGATGCCAACAGAATTCAATCTTTTATTCTTAAAAATGAATAGTTCATGTAAAAATCCTTGACAGATTGAAAACCGAAGTATAGATTTTTATAACTTTATTGAACCTTAACCGGAGCAGATCGTATAAAATGACAATTACACCCAGATATTTTTTCTTTTTTAGGTATTTTTTATCTACCTGTCTGTGGTGAGCTGATCTGCACATATTGAATAGGCTTTAAAAAACCGCAGCAGGGAGAACCTGATGCGGTTTTTTTTATTTTGTAGCAAGTTATGATAAAAGTTATGACAAAAGGATGACGACCCCATGGAACAAAACCCACCGAAACAAGATTTAAAGGAAGAAGACTCCCAGGAACAGACTCTCGCACCGTTTAGAGATGAAATTGATGAAATTGATTCCCAGATTCTAAATCTGATCAATCAGCGGTTGTCCATTGGAAAACAGGTGGGTGCCGTTAAAAAGAAAAAAGGCGGCCAGATTCTTGATCAATCCAGGGAAAGAAAGGTGATTGAAAAGATTTTGAAAATTAATAAGGGGCCCGCAAACAAGGATTTGCTTCAATATATATTTAACGTTATCATTACTGCAACCCGTGAAATTCAGAAACCCAAGACCATTTCTTTTTTAGGACCCAAGGCCAGTTATACCCATATTGCCAGCCTGAATTATTTCAAACACTCGGGTAAATTTATTGAACAGCCCGGACTCTTTGATATATTCAGGGAGGTGGAAAAAAATGAAAGTCATTTTGGTGTGGTTCCGGTTGAAAATTCCATTGAAGGGGCTGTCAATCACACCCTGGATCTGTTCACGGATTTTAACCTGAATATCTGTGCTGAACATTATGAACCGGTCTCCCATGATTTGTTGTCCATAACAGGAGAAGCCTATGATGTGAAAACCATTTATTCCCATCCCCAGGCCATTGCCCAATGCAAGGGATGGCTTAAGAAAAAGTTTCCCCATGTAGAAGTTTGTGAAACCAGCTCCACCTCCAAGGCTGCCCTTATGGCATCTGAAAATAAGAATGTGGCTGCCATTGCAAGTCGGAAAGCTGCTCATATCTATGAATTATTGCCCGTGGAATCAAAAATAGAAGACTATTCCGGAAATGTCACAAGGTTTTTGGTGATTGGCAAAGAATCCCCCGGGAAAACAGGCAGGGACAAGACCTCTATCATGTTTGCCACTTCCCATGTTCCCGGCGCTTTGTTTAAAGCCCTGGAACCGGTTGAAAAAGCCGGGCTGAACATGCTTAAGCTGGAATCCAGGCCCACCCGAGATCAGAACTGGAGCTATTATTTTTTTCTTGATATTGAAGGGCATGTTCAGGACAGCATCGTCGCAAAAACAATTGATAAAATAAAAAAATACTCGCTTACCCTGAAAGTACTTGGGTCCTATCCTGTGTTTGTCAAAGAGGATATCTAACAATATGATGAACGCATCCACAGATCTTTATTGTGTGTTGGGAAGTCCGGTTGCCCATTCCCAAAGCCCTTTGGTGCATAATCTGTGTTTTAAAGACAATAAAATTAATGCTGTTTATCTGGCATTTGAACCTCCGGATATTGGACAGGCAGTCCAATCCATACGAACCCTTAACATCAAAGGGGCATCCATTACCATTCCATTTAAGGAAAGTATAATGTCCCATCTGGATGAGGTTGATCCCCAGGCCCGGGAAATAGGCGCTGTGAATACAGTGGTGAATACAGAAGGCTGGCTTAGGGGGTATAATACCGATCAGAAGGCGGCAGTGGATCCTCTGATCCCCCATGGAATAAAAGGCAAAACAATTTGTATTATCGGGGCAGGGGGGGCCGCAAGAGCTGTCGCCCACGGCATTTCAAAACAGGGTGGACAATTGATTATCACCAACCGCTCCCGGGAAAAAGGGGCTGAACTTGCGGCCCAAATCAGGGGGCAATTCATATCGGCGGACCAAATGGACACCATCCGGGCAGATGTGGTGATCAATACCACAAGTTGCGGCATGGCTCCCCTTCATTTGGAAGCCTTGCCCTTTCCCGCCCAAAACCTGAAGCCTGGTATGGTGGCCATGGATGTGGTTTATACCCCTTTGGATACCCGATTTTTGTTAGCTGCCAGGAAAAATGGGTGTAATACAATTGATGGGTTGTCCATGTTTGTGGCCCAGGCAGCGGCCCAGTTTGAATTGTGGACTGGTTTAAAACCAGACATCCGGGCAATGAAAAATGCTGTGTTGGATAATCAGCATTAACCTGTAAATTTTTTACAAAATGCAGTTGAATGAGATTGTATTTTGGAAGATTGACACCAAGGCATAAATGCCAAAGCACCAACACAAGGATAAAAAACAAGGATAAAACCAGTGACAAAACAAATAAATTCCAGACAAATTACCGACCAGACAGTGCAGGTTCCAGGCTCCAAAAGCATTTCCCATAGAATGATGATTTGTGCCGCCCTTTCAAGGGGGGGGTCAAACATTAGAAATCTGTTAAAAAGTGAGGATCTGACCCTGACGGCCCAGGCCCTCTCTGCCATGGGGGCCTGCATCAAAGAACTTGCACCCGGTCTTGTTGAAGTGAAGGGATTTGACGGCAGGCCCATTCCCCATGAACCCCCGATTTTTCTTGGCAATTCAGGAACTTCCATGCGGCTATTAACAGGCATTGCAGCCCTGGGTCAGAGTGTGTACACCCTGACCGGTGATGAACGAATGTGCCAACGGCCCATGATTGAACTATTGGATGCACTCAACTTAATTGATGTGGAGGCCTGGTCTGAAAATCCCGGGGGCACCCCCCCTGTTTTTATCAAGGGAGGTGCCCGAAAAGGGGGACATACCCGTATTGATTGTTCCAAAAGCAGTCAATATCTGTCTTCTCTTCTCATGATGGGGGCGTTGATGGAAAATGGGTTGACCATTTTACTGCCCTCTCCTCCGGTTTCCGTTCCCTATGTTGATTTAACCATTGATGTGATGAACCAGTTTAATGTAAAGGCCCGGCGAATCAGTACCCTAGAATATCAGGTTGATGGAAATCAAATCTATGCCCCCCGGGAGGTTGCAGTGGAACCTGATCTGTCCAATGCCGGGTATTTTTGGGCAGCAGGCGCTGTCAGCGGCAGTAAAATCGGGGTGGATAATATCCCGGAAAATTCTCTCCAGGGAGACAAAAAACAGATACACATCCTTGAGCAAATGGGATGTTCCCTCTTTATTCAAAAAAATTGTATGGCTGTTAAGGGAAATCAGCTGTCCGGTGTGGATGTGGATATGTCAGACACACCGGATGCCGTACCCGCCATTGCAGTTGTTGCAGCCTTTGCCAAGGGAAAAACCAGGATCCGAAATATTGGCCATCTGCGGGTAAAAGAGTGCGATCGCATTGAGGCGGTTTCCTCCCAATTAATAAAAATGGGTATTCAAGTAAATCAGGGAGATGACTGGATGGAAATTACGGGGGGCACTCCTGTGGGGGCGGTCATCGAAACCTTTAACGACCATAGAATCGCCATGGCCTTTTCCGTGGCTGGGCTGGTTGTGGATGGCATGGAAATTGAGAATCCATCCTGTGTGGAAAAATCATTTCCCGGGTATTGGCAGCTGTTTGAATCTCTATAATTTCCGGAAGCCAATAATGAGTTAAAGATTAGTGAGTCATAAATTAGGTGAATCATAAATCAGGTGAATCATAAATTAATGGAAACCATAAAGCCCATATTTCTTATCGGATACCGGTGTACCGGAAAAAGCACCACTGGAAAACTGCTGGCAGCGCTTTTGGACAGTTTGTTTTTTGACACAGACAGGATAATTGAAGAAAGATCTAAGATGTCCATTGCCCAAATGGTAAACCAAAGGGGCTGGGAGTATTTCAGACAAAAAGAAAGACAGACCCTTTTGGATACGGGTAGCCTTGCTAATTGTGTCATTGCCACGGGGGGGGGGATTGTTTTGGATCCTGAAAATTGTCGTTTTATTCAAAGTCATGGAATTTGTGTCTGGCTTTATGCCGATGCTGACACCATTGTCAACCGGCTTCATTCAGATCATGAAAATCATGAATCCAGACCCAGGTTTTCCAAGGATTCCCTGTTCCAGGAGACCCAAAAAATGCTGAAGTTTCGGTCTCCTTTGTACCAGGCGCTTGGTCAAATTAAAATCGACACCGGTTGTCATTCACCCAAAGAGGCAGCCAATATTATCAAAAGGAGAGTTTCCCATGTCAGGCAGTAGTTTTGGTAAAGCATTTCAAATCACCACCTTTGGAGAATCCCACGGTCCTGCCATTGGCGTCGTGATCCAGGGGTGTCCCCCCGGGCTGCCCATTGACCAGGCAATTATTCGAAAAGCGCTTGATAAAAGAAAGCCCGGTAAGGGGCCAGCTTCCACCAAGAGAAAAGAACCGGATACGCCTCTTATCTTGTCAGGGACATTTGAGGGGAAAACCACGGGTACTCCCATCATGATCATGATTGAAAATAAAGATGCCAAATCCACTTCCTATATAGATATTGCATCCATATTCCGTCCGGGCCACGGCGATTATACCTACCAGCAAAAATTTGGTATTCGGGATTACAGGGGGGGGGGCAGGGCATCTGCCCGGGAGACTGCCGCAAGGGTGGCAGCAGGGGCTGTGGCCCAGCTTGTACTTGATCCCTACAAGATTAAGATACAAAGCTATACCATTGGGTTGGGAGGTATACGAACCAGTTGTTTTGATGCAGACGCCATTGAAAAAAATCCGTTCAGATGTCCTGACATGGAGGCTGCCAAAAAAATGGAACAACGAATAGAGAGAGTCAAAAATCAGGGGGATTCCCTTGGGGGGGTTGTTGAAATAAAGGCTGTCAATGTTCCGGCAGGTATCGGAGACCCGGTTTTTGACAAACTGGATGGCGACATTGCCAAGGGTATGATGAGTATCGGTGCTGTTAAGGCTGTTGAAATTGGTGCAGGAACAGCTGCCCCTGAAATGACAGGGTTTGAGAATAATGACCCATTAACCCCCAAGGGCTTTGTGACCAACCATTCAGGCGGGATACTGGCAGGTATTTCCAATGGAGATGAGATTGTTGTGCGGGTTCATGTAAAGCCGATCCCCTCCATATTAAAAGACCAAAAAACCCTGACAGATACGGGAGAGCCTACCTTGATTTCCACAAAGGGCCGCCATGATATCTGCGCCATTCCCCGGATAAATATGGTCTGTGAATCCATGCTGGCACTGGTACTCACAGACCATATTTTAAGACAAAAAATGACAGGAAATGATTTTCGTCCTATTTTTTAATGATATCAGATTCAAGTTTATCGGCTATCTCAAGGGCGGAATTTAGTGAATCATTGATCAAGAAAAGTTGAACCTTAAGTGTTCTCAAAGATGCCGGTGTTGCTGAAATTTTGTCATTTGAGGAAAAAATTTTGGCAAGCTCTTTTGATTTTTTCGCAAATTCAGTCAATTTCTCACTAAAATTAATTATTTCCCCTGCCCAGTTATTCCGATCTTCTTTGGAAAGTTCAATGTTTGCATTTCCGGTTCCGTTTATTAACTGATCAATTTGATAATCTTCGGGGTTGGCAATAATTTCATACATGGTTTGCTCCTTTGCAACAGGTTTCAGGATTCAAGTTAAAACAACACCACAAGAATATTGAAACCCGTGTATTTAGTCAAGGGAACCCACCTAAAAACATTAAGGATTCAGTGCCTTATACCATGGGTTTTATCCATTTAAACGCCGGGAAAATTCAGTGATACAATTGGTACAAGAGACTTGATACAAGAGAGGTTCGGTTAAAGATTTTTTTTCCAGCTTTTTTGAAAAGTTGAACCCCGGTTCATTGACCATTCAAATATTATTCAGGGATTATCTTAAAATTTCCCACCTATACCATAATCAATACTCCGGACTTTTTCAGGAAGCTGCCAGCAAATAGGACAACAGATCCCCTTTGGTATATAATATTTTCAATATCGACAGATAGAGGGTGTATTCTGCATCGGTAATTCTTCGTTCAGACTGTACAAGCAGGGTATTGGCATCCATCATGTCAATACTGTCCGCCATCCCGTATTTGAACTGCATTTCAACGGCCTTATAATTTTCCTGGGCTGATTTTAATTCATGCTGGAGATTTTTCAGGGCATCACGGGCAGTTTCAAATTCAAGAAAAGCCACCTTGGATTCAAAAATAATTTGTTTTTCGGCCAGTGACAATGCCTGTTTTGCCTTTCGTTCATCCGCCACTTTCTGAAGTACCTGTGCTTTTCTTAACCCGCCGTCATAAAGCGTAAAGACTAACTCTGCCTGGATATAGGCATTTTCCGTATCAGAGTCGATGGAATAATAGGAAATGTCGGTTTCCTTGTATCCGCCTTCCAGGGAAAGGGAGGGCCAATAGTCTCCCTTTTCATATTTTATGGTCTGGGTGGCGATTTCCACTGTCTTTTTGGCTTCCTTGATTTTATACCGGGTATTCAGTGCTTGACGTTTAATCTCTTCCAGGGTGATCGTGAAATCATCCATTTGTTGAATATCCTTGGCCGATACCTTGAAATCATCCCCAATTCCGGCAAGTTGCACAAGGTTAGCCTTGTTCTGGCCAACCCTGTTCTTGGCAATAATTTTATCTGTTAGGGATCTGGAGTGTTCTGCCTCGGCCCGGTAGAGAGCGGTTTTGGTAACATTTCCCACACTCAGTTTCTCTTTGACAGAATTTTTATGTGTTTGAAGTCTTTCCACATCTGCCTGGGCAATTTCCACCAGACGTTTGGAACTTAAGGTGTGAAAATAGGTCTGAGCCACCTGGAACAGATAATCTGCCCGGATGGATTCCTTCGAAAATTCAGCCTTTTCAATTCCTTTTTTGCTGACATCATAGGCGATCAATTCACGGCCGTTCAGGGTAAAGGACTGGGTGAGTTTTGCGCCAATGGTAACAGAGTCTGGGGAGATGACATCCTCATTTTTGTAATTAAGGTAGTTGCCATATACGGTTGCCCGTGGAATCAGTACAGACAAGGCCCTATTCTTTTGTTGTTCAGCAATGACCAGATCATCATCGGCAATTTTAATGGTCTCAGCATTTTTATTGGCCTCTCGGCACAGATCACGGAGTGAGTACAGGGTTTGGGAATAGGCTGGAGCCAAGCAGCACATACAAAAAAGTACAAAAAACAGACTAAAAAAGATCCTTCTCATTGATCACCTCATTTTGAAATAACAATTTTTTTTCCAACAATATTACTATTTTACCCTCTTCGTCAAGTGCAGTTCCAAAGGCTGCAATACAGTATTTTGCTTACCATATACCCTCTTGTCTTATTATCAAACACCTAATCAAATACTTTAGGGAAATAATAGAAAAATATTTTACTTTATGATATGAATCACCATAATTATTGTAAATAAATATAAACATATAAGGAGAGACAATTGACAATGATTCCAGCCACTGAATTTGAAGGTCTGTCATTGGTAAGACAGGGGAAGGTAAGGGACATATTTGATACCAAAGATTCCCTTTTAATGGTCACCACAGACCGATTGTCTGCCTTTGATGTGGTGTTGCCAGATACAATCCCGGACAAGGGAAAGGTATTGAATCAGATTTCCCTGTTCTGGTTTAAACAAATGGAAAGAATCGTCAAAAATCACATCATAAGTGTTGATGTGGACGAGTATCCTGAAGAATTTAAAAAATACAGAGATGCATTGGATAAACGCAGTATGCTGGTTAAAAAAGCAAAGCCCCTGGAAGTTGAATGTATTGTACGGGGATATATCAGCGGCTCCGGATGGAGTTCCTATCAAAACGAGGGGCATGTCTGCGGTATCCCTCTTCCCAAAGGGCTTAAAGAATCAGACAAACTGGATACCCCGCTTTTTACCCCCTCCAGCAAAGCTGCCATTGGAGATCATGATATTAATATCAGTTTTGAAGAGGCAATTAATATTTTGGGCAGAGAAACTGCTGAAAAACTTCGGGATTTAAGTCTTGCCATTTACAATAAAGGGGCCGAGCTTGCCCTTGAAAAAGGAATCATCATCGCCGATACCAAATTTGAGTTCGGCATGCTGGACAATGAGATCATCCTCATTGATGAAATTCTGACCCCGGATTCATCCCGTTTCTGGCCCCTGGATGATTATGAGCCGGGAAGAGGACAAAAAAGTTTTGACAAACAATCTGTCAGGGACTGGCTGACAGCCTCTGGATGGAATAAAAAATACCCCGGACCAAAACTGCCCCGGGAAATCATTGAAAACACGAGCAAAACCTATAAAGAAATTTATAACCGTTTAACGGGTGAACATGTCTGATCTGCCCCATGAAATTCAAATTATTCATATCCCATTGTCCAGAATTGATCTGGCCGATGTCCGGTACAGGATCTCCAGGGAAGCGGAAGATATTTCAGCCCTGGCCCAGTCCATTAAACAAACAGGTCTGACAAGTCTGCCCCTTGTCAGACCCTCAAGGGAACCAAAGCAATCAGGAGAATCCCATATTGTTGTTTCGGGCTTTAAACGGATAAACGCCCTTGTTCGCAACGGTTATAACGGTATAGTTGTATGTAAAACTTATCCCAATGTTTCCGAGGAAGACTGCGCTGTCCATGCAATATCATCCAATGCATTTCAAAGGGTTTTGACCCCTGGTGAACTCATTCAGAGCATTCTGCTCCTCGGCCGGTTCATGGAAGTAGAAATCATGGCCAAAAATTCTTTGGGTATTTTCAACACCCAGTTTAGCGCCGGATATATAAAGGCTCTGCAAAAAATCGGAACCCTGCCCCCAAAGGTGCGACAGCTATTGGATGAGGGCCAGCTTTCCATTAAATCCGCTAAAAAAATTTCAGAAGAGCCTTCGGAGCTTGCCCATTGTTTTGTATCACTTTTTTCAGCCATAAAGGCGTCTGCCAGCAAGCAGATGGAGATCATTACAAACTTTATGGAGATTGCAGCAAGGGAAAATATCAATCCTGCTGATCTGTACCTGGAAAAAGAAATCCAGACGATTCTTGACCATGACAGTCAGGATCTTGGACTCAAGGGCAACCTTTTACGAACCTATCTCACAGAAAGGCGGTTTCCCTCTCTTGAGAAAAAACGCAGTGAGATTCGGCAAAAAATTAATTTGCTTAAACTGGGTTCCGGGATTAAATTGAATGTGCCGGCAAATTTTGAAAGCATGACCTATTCCATCTCCCTTGATTTTAAAACCCTGGATGAATTCACAACCAGGGTGGCTTGTCTTGGAGGGGTATCAACCCGGGCCATGGAGGAGATTTTAAAGCGATGAAGATCACCCGGCTGTTCATGGACGCCGACATACCCCTGGACGATGAGACGCAATATATTTGTTCAAAGCTTAAGCTTACCCCTGAAATGGTTTCAGATTCTCAAGCGGTCTATGATGCTGTCAATGGGGCCAAAGATCCAATATCTGCCGCAAAAACGCTTTTGTATATCACCCGGAACAGGGGAGCTGTCATCCGGGAGTGCCCTGGCACCAGCCATTACACCTGCTGTGATTATACAATTTTGCATACAGGCACCTTTTGCACCATGGATTGTTCCTACTGCATACTCCAGGCCTATTTTCATCCCCCGGTTCTCCAGTATTTTTATGGACTTGATTCTTTTGTTTCTCCCCTTGACCACACTTTTTCCCAGAATAAAATTTTCCGCATCGGCACAGGCGAATACACCGATTCCTTGATCTGGGAAAAAATCAGCCAGGGGCCCCGATTTTTAGTGGAAAAATTTGCAAAACAGTCCAACAGTCTTCTGGAGTTGAAGACCAAGACCATTAATGTGGCGTCTCTTCTGGAGTTGGACCACAATGGGAAAACCGTATTGGCCTGGTCAGTGAATACCCCGGAGGTCATCGGATCCGAGGAAAAGGGCACCGCAGGGTTGGCCTCCCGGCTTGAAACTGCCAAGCGATGTGAAGCAAAGGGATATAAGCTGGCCTTTCATTTTGATCCCCTGGTTATTTATCCGGGATGTGAAGAGGACTACAAAAAGGTTGTTCATTCCATATTCTCCCATGTTCGCCCGGACAATGTTGTCTGGATCAGCATCGGCAGCTTCAGGTTCATGCCCCAGCTCAAATCTGTAATTGAAAACAGATTCCCCTCATCCACCATCCCCTATGGAGAATTTATCCTGGGTTTGGACAACAAAATGCGGTATTTTAAGCCCTTGAGAATACACCTGTACAAAATACTCATTGATACGATCAGAGAATATGCGCCCAATGTTGTGTTATACTTTTGCATGGAAGATGAAGAGGTCTGGGAAAAATGCATGGGTTATTTTTCAAAAAAGGAAGGGGAACTCGGACATTTACTGGATAAAAGCGCTGTCGCCCACTGCAAATTAAATCCCTCTTTTTTATAACGCCTGGTTGAGATGACCCGGGATAAAAGTCTTAATCTCTTGACCATGTCAAAAATGTGTTGAAAATTCATTGTAAAAAAAGAAAGATCCACTCACTATATTGGTACTTTATATTGGTACTTTGACTTTAAACTAAAAAAGGCAAGGACTGCTAACAAATTGCCCATTAAATTTTTCATCTGAAATTTCTCCTTTCTAAATTAAAAAATCATTTTGGGGTTTATCGCAAATCACCTCTGTAAAAGCCCGTTAACAAAAAATGCGATGTAATAGATGTAAACTATTCTTGTTGTCATCAGGGTAATTTAAGCTCCAGAAACATTCTATGCCCTTCTGGAGCGATAATAGTAGAATTTTAAAATGGTCATTTGAATATCCCTTATTTGGCTTCAATATTCAATTTGCTTGTAAAGCGATTATCCCAAGGATCGCCTTTACGACGTTCCTAGGCTACCCCCATAACCATTGCATAAAAAAATCATTCTTTTCTCAGTGAAAATACCGGCAAAATCTATGGCTTTGGCCATTTGGGTTGCTTGACTGCCAAAGGCTTTCATAAAAACCTTTACTTATACTATAAAAACGAATAAGAGAGATGGTTTCTATAAAGAAATGGATAATTATTTATAAAATGGTGGCTATATTCCATGGATCAAAATAACACAGCATTATCAGTTGAGAATCTTCACAAAAGCTTTGGTGATCTCGATGTATTAAAAGGGATTTCCTTTAGGGCATGCAAGGGAGATGTAATCTCCGTGCTTGGTTCCAGCGGATCCGGGAAAAGCACGCTGCTGCGCTGTATTAATTTTCTTGAAATGCCGAACAAAGGAAAAATCACAGTTTGCGGAGAAGAAGTTCTACTTAAAAAAAACAGGAAAGGAATCAACAAGCCCAAAAACATCAAGCAGGTGGAAAAAATTCGTACAAAGCTTGCCATGGTGTTTCAGCAGTTCAATCTCTGGAGCCACATGACGATTCTGGAAAATGTCATTGAAGTACCGATCCATGTGCTAAAGGTCCCTCGCTCCCAGGCAATTGAAAAAGCCGAATATTATTTGGATAAAGTTGGCATAAAAGGAAAATTAAAGGATTACCCGGTCCAACTTTCCGGCGGTCAGCAGCAACGGGCTGCCATCGCGCGGGCCCTTGCCGTGGAACCCGAAATCATGCTTTTTGATGAACCCACTTCCGCCCTTGATCCAGAACTTGTGGGTGAGGTGCTTCAAGTGATCAAAAAACTTGCCCAGGAAGGCAGAACCATGATCGTGGTAACCCATGAAATCGGATTTGCAAGGGATGTCTCTTCCCGTGTAATCTTTTTACACAATGGAAAAATTGAAGAAGATGGAGCGCCTGCAAAGGTATTTGAAAAACCGAAATCAGAACGGTTTGCCCAATTTATTGCGACCATTGAATAAATAAATAATGAATAGACAGATGAATTTTTTAAGGCTGGTTTTTTAAAGTAATTTCATAGAAAAAGGAAATGGTATGAAAAAGTTATTGTCCACATTGATTATCTTGACTATTGTTTTTGCGGCTGGAAATGTATTTGCAAAAGATTGGAAAAAAATTCGGGTTGCCATGGAAGGCGCCTACCCTCCATTCAATTATGTTACATCTGACGGCGTACTCAGCGGCTTTGACGTTGACATTGCCAAGGCCATTGTAGCTGCAACAGGCGCTGAAATAGAAATTATTACCCAGGACTGGGATGGTATTATCCCGGCGCTTCTTGCAAGAAAATATGACTGCATAATTGGTTCCATGTCCATCACCGAAGAAAGAATGAAAAAAATTGCTTTTACCAAAAAATATTATAAAACACCTGCAAAATTTGTTGCAAAAAAAGGCTTGATTCCCCATTTTTCCAAAGCAGCCCTCAAAGGCAAAACCATTGGGGTTCAAAGTGCCACCACCCATGATAGATACCTGACTGACAATTACGGCAAGGATGTTGCTGTCAAAAGATACAGCAGCCAGGATCAGGTCTGTCTTGATATTGTTGCCGGAAGACTCGACATTTTTCTTGCGGACAGTGTTGTTGCTTCAGACGGCTTTTTGAACAAGGAGGAAGGCAAGGATTTCGAGTTTATCGGTCCTGACTTGACCGATAGCAAATGGTTTGGCGATGGTGCGGGAATCGGGGTTAGAAAACAGGATACAGACCTTGTAAATATCTTGAATGATGCCATTGACAAAATCATTGCCGATGGAACCTATAAAAAAATCCAGGATAAACACTTTGGTTTTGATGTATATGGAAATTAATGCTTAATCTCCAGGGATACGGTCCAAATATTCTGCAAGGCACACTTCTCACCATAGAATTGTGCCTTGCATCCCTTGTTATTTCAACGGCTTTAGGTATTATAGCAGCCCTTGCAAAACTGTCAGGTGTCAGGGTTTTAAACCTGATTGCCCAGACATACACAACTGTTATCCGGGGGATACCGGATTTGGTTCTAATGCTCCTGATTTTCTTTGGCGGCCAGATATTTATTAATCAGATTGGTCCGATGTTGGGGTATGAGGAATATATTGATATCAACCCTTTTGTTGCAGGTGTCTCCACCATTGGGTTTATCATAGGGGCCTATATGGCGGAAACCTTCAGGGGAGCCATTCTGGCAGTCCCCATCGGCCAGATGGAAGCGGGATACGCCTACGGCATGTCCCGGTTCCAGGTGTTTTTTAGAATTTTACTGCCCCTGATGGTACGCCATGCGATTCCCGGGTTTGGTAATAATTGGTTGGTCCTGATGAAAACAACCGCCCTTGTTTCCATTATCGGATTGAACGATATGGTCAGGATGGCAGCCCTTGCGGCAGGAGCAACTCGAAAGCCCTTTACCTTTTATCTGTTCGTTGCCATCAACTACCTGATTCTGACGTCAATTTCCCTTTTGATTTTAAATTGGCTCAACACCCGATACAGTGCCGGAATTATAAAGGACTGATCATGGATATTTCAATTATTTTCAGCAATATGGATATTTACCTTGAAGGTCTGAAAAATACGCTTATCCTGGTTTCTGTTTCCCTGTTCCTCGGGTTGATATCTGCCATCCCCCTTGCAGTCCTCAGGACATCAAAAAACCTGTTTATTTCGGGACCCATACGGGCATATGTCTATTTTTTTAGGGGGACTCCGCTCCTGGTCCAAATGTTTCTCATCTACTATGGTATGGGCCAGTTTGAACCATTAAAGACATCTTTTTTATGGTTTTTTTTTAAAGAGGCTTATTTCTGTGCCCTTTTTGCCTTTACCCTGAATACCTGTGCGTATACAATAGAGATTATCCGGGGTGCCATTGAGAACACCCCCCACGGGGAGATAGAAGCTGCCAAGGCAGCCGGCATGTCATCCTTTTTAAGATTCCGAAGAATTATCCTGCCCAGTTCTTTCAGAAGAGCTTTACCCGCTTACAGCAATGAAATTATCTTCATGCTCCATAGCAGTTCCCTTGCCAGTGTCATTACCATCGTAGATATCACAGGTGCTGCCCGAATTGTCAACGCCAGGTACTATAGCCCCTATGAGGCATTTCTTGCGGCTGCCGTATTCTATATGGCCATCACCTTTTTAATTGTCTGGCTGATAAAAAAGCTGGAAATAAGATGGTTTGCCCACCTGAGTCGAGAATGAAGCGGAATCCAAGGTTTTAATTTTGCGCCGTTAGATTTTAAAAACCACTAAAAAAATTTCCATGGAATTTTTGTAAATCAACAAACAAATAAGGGTAAACGATTATGAGCTATGAAAAACACCCCCTGTATAACTGGTTGCGTAAAACTCGGCAGGATTTTCACAAGCATCCGGAACTTTCAAATCGAGAATTTCGTACAACCGAGAGAATTAAAGAAATTCTTTCTGAATTAGGTGTGGGAATTCAGGAATTTCCAGATCTTAAGACCGGTGTTGTGGGCATAATACCCTGCCAGCCGGGGGAAAAGACCATTGCACTTCGAGCCGATATCGATGCGCTTCCCATGGCACAAATGAATGATGTGCCGTACAAATCCGTCAACGAAGGTGTTATGCATTCCTGCGGCCATGACTGCCATACGACTATCATGCTGGGAGTGGCAAAAAAAATCATGGAATCTGATTTACCCGAACAACTCAGGGGAAATATCAAATTTCTCTTCCAGCCTGCAGAAGAGACGATCAATGGTGCAGAATCAATGATAAATGCGGGGGTATTGAAAAATCCCGACGTGGACCGAATCATCGGCGGTCATATGAGCACAGATTTACGGACAGGGCAGATCGGCTTTCACAAAAAGGTTGCCAGTGCCAGCGCAGATACTTTTTATGTGACAATCCAGGGACAAGGAGCCCATGGTGCATATCCACACAAAGGGCTGGACCCCATTGTTGCGGGGGCTCATTTTGTTACAGCAGTTCAGAGCATCATTTCCAGAAGCCTGGATCCTCTGGAATCAGCTGTTGTTACCTTGGGTCAGTTTGAGGCTGGTACTGCACCAAACATCATTCCGGATTCAGCGTTGCTTTCCGGAACCATAAGAACCTTTGACCTTAAAATTCGGGATAGGATCATCCACAGGTTAAGAGAAATTGTCGAAGGTATTCAGAAGGGGTTTCAGGTTAAAATCGATTTACAATATCATGATGGTGTGCCGCCGACAATATGCAATGGGTCTGTCACATCAGCGGTCTTTGACTCAGCAATCAAAATACTTGAAAAAGACAACATAGAATATTACGAACCCCAGATGGGTGCCGAAGATTACGGCCTGTTTACCCAAATTGTACCTGGAACATACCTGCGTATCGGATGTGGGAATCCGGATAAAGATATCATACATAATGTCCACTCGCCCCACTTTGATGTGGATGAAACAGCACTTCCCATTGCAGTTGAATTGTTTACCGAGGCGGTCCGGTCTTATTTGTGCGGATGATCAATACGGGTTAAGACCGGAATAAAAAGGTACCCCTGGGGGGGAGTCATAAACAGTTTATAAACTCGGCGAACCATTCCCACCCATATCTTGTCATTTTTCCAACCAGTTTTTCTGGTATTTTACCTTCAGATTTGTGTCGGATATCTATGCCTACAATTGGGACATTGTTATGCAAAGAGGCGTCTATCTCCCAAGCAGCGATGTCATCCAATTTTGTATTTTCTGACACAATTATCATTACGCCGTCGGATTCAATGATTTTTTTTTCTGCTTTCTGCTGCCATTGATCAATTTTTAAACCATTACTATCGCATGTTGTAAAATCAAGCGTACCAGTTAAGTAGAATTCCAACCTATGTCTAAAATAGACGAGCATATCCCGATATTTCAAATCTGCTTTGGCGCTGCCCACATAAATTGTCTTGTGTCTTCCTTGTATCTGTTTATCTGTTTTTGGAGCCCCAATCTTTACCTGATGCACGATCATTTAATTTTTCCTTTTGCATCCCTTTTTCCTGCATCGTTTCTTGCAGGATTCTTGTACTGGAGAGTGTTTTAATCTTTTTTTAAATCGAATTGGTTATGGTAAAATGTAAATCGTTCTTTTTCCCTGTCTGGAATTAATCCATATTCTTCCCCGGTACAGGCGTGTCTGCCGAACCTGGATCTTGGATGATCTCTCAGCCAGGTTGTCATTCTTTTTTTTGTTCTTTGTGAAAGCAGGATATCAAAATGGTCATAGATTTTTTCAACCATTTCTATTGGATTTTTTGATATATCTTTATGGAAAATATCCAGACACTGATCTGCGCCCAGATTTTTCTTCACTAAAAGAGCCCGTTCCAGCCCCTTTGCCCAGAGGTTAGGATACCAGTCTGCAATCGTCTGTATCTTTGCCTGTCCCGTTGTAAACTGGGTCCAATGATAGACCATACTGACACCGGATACCATTGTATCAAAAGGATTTCGGTGGGTGAACACAATTTTTGCGTCTGGATAGGTTTCCATCAAGTGATCCAAGCCGAACAGATGCATTGGCGCTTTCAATATCCAGCGGTGACTAGGCAGTTTCCATTGCATAACCTGAAGCAGTTGCCTATGCCATTGAAAGGCCTGTTTCATGTTGCAGTCACCTACCCAGTTCCCGTGGGAAAACAGGCTTGAACCCATGCTCCACCCCATGTGAATAAACTCATGGGCCATAAGGTTCTGACACTCGGCCGTGCCCCGGGCCATGAAATTGATTCCGTTAATCCCTCGCAGAACAGGAGCCATGTTAAAAATGCCTTCCATGGCCTCATGACAAACCTGTATCCTTGGGTCTGCCGATTCCGGAATCAGTGCTGGTGGTGGATAGATGGGGCCTGTTGTTTCAAAATTTCTGAGATACCTGGATGTCGGGTCCATCGCCAGGAGGGTTTGCATAATGGTAGTGCCTGAACGCGGCAACCCGACAATAAAGACGGGCTCTATAATCTTCTCATCTAAAATTTCAGGATTCTCTTTCAAAAGCCGGGTGATTTCAATACGATTGATGAGAAGCTGTAGAATTTGGTTATTAAAGTAGGCTGCGGTTCCATCGGCCAGGTCAATGTCATTGTTCAATGAATTGATCAGTACACCCAAGCCCTCTTTAAACGTTTGGCCGCCAAAATCTTCCAAACCTGTTTTTTCCATAGCCTGGTTGATAAAATAGGATGAAGATAATTTAATTCCCATTCTGCTTTTCCTTTTTTTTTTCTATTTTTTCTTTTATGGAAGCGATTCCGCCCATTGAAAATTCAAACACGTGGTTAGCCCAGGCTTCGTGGTCCTTTTTGGGTGAATAATCCGGGAAAAGCCTGGAAAAAACCGGCCATGCAAAACTGTAATAGAGCAATTGTCCTGAGACAGACACCAGACAGTCCCGCACCATGTTTTCAGTAGCTCCTTTTCCCAAAAGGTCACAAAAAATTTTCAGATGCCGCTTGATTCTGGGCCGGTTGTATTTGTCAACAAGATCTTCGATAAAAGGCGATGGCCTTGTCATCTCATTGACAAAAATCGCCGTAATATCCGATGCAAAAGCGTTGTTTTTGTATAGAAGTATAGAGAAATTCAAGATCATTTCCTTGAGTTGGGCTTGGGGTGTTTTTCGATCCCAGTCCTGTAAATCAAAGTTGTCATATTCAGAAAAAATAAGTTCCAGGATTTCCCGATAGAGCATCTCTTTTGACCCGAAATAATAGTGAATGCTGTTAATATTGGCAGCCCCGGCTTGTTTGCATATTTCTCTTATTGTAGCGTTCCTAAAGCCTTTTTCGGCAAAAACTTTAATCCCTGCATTGAACAGTCTTGTGCGTGTGGAATTATCCTGCTGTAACGACATTGCTGTCTCCTATATATTATTAATACAAGCGTATTAATAATACACTTGTATTAATTCTTGTCAAGTCATTTTCACGATGGTAGGGGGGATTTTTATCTAACCTGCAAAAAATCAAATATATAAAACGGATAAAAGAAGGGGGATAAAATAAAATGTTTTTTTCAACCCAGAACCTTTTGTCTCCAATGGTTGTCCTTTTACCCGGCACCGTCGTTCATCACAGGCACCCGAAAAAAAAGGCCTTCCATATGATCCGTGTAAAAAATTTAATCCTTTTGTAGATCACACTTAGGTCTTGTATTCTTAACAATGGATAGCCGGGTAAAAGTTGAGGATAGGATAATAATACTTGCGCCTGGCAGATTGGCGTATTAACTTTTTTATATAGAATTTAATGGTGCCCATTCCAGGGAGGTATTTAATGTAATAAATGTACTCTTTAACTTTGGAAAGAACCGGCCACATCCAGTTCATTTATATCTCAAGAACTGAAACCATTTCCTTTATCAATTCATCCTCTATTCCATTAAATTTAAAGGGGCCCTGCTCATTACCAGAGCTAAACTCTATCAAAGTTGTGGGGCAAGTTAAACGATCTTTAATTTTTCGAGCAGCCGTCCCGTTGCGATATACATTTTTTGTGTGATAGATTATTGTTGTTGGCACTTCTATCTTTTCAAGATCTAAATTTAAAAATCCATAAGGGTAACCAGGGTTATATACATGGAACATCCCCTTGACCCCTATTGCAGGTGTTATTAAAATTAATCCATCAACTTTCGTATTTAATGCACAATGAATTGCGGAAAATCCGCCAACCCTCTCTCCCAAGGCCCAAATTGGTAAACCAGGATTATCTTTTCTGAGATGCTCTACCAATGCTTTAAGATCATCTATGGCTTCCTCACTACCCCTGAATGCTGCCGTAATACTTTTCTTGGGATCTGATATTGGTCCAAGGTCCGGGGCAACAACAAAAAAATTCTCTCTCGCCAATCCACCCATAAAGTTTGTTAGGAAAGGCTCTTTGTGTTCAAACTTTACATCACCACCAGACACTCTCATATTGAACCTGCCATTTCTTGCCTTGAATATCAAAAATATCCCTCTTGGTTCTGTCATCTTATTCTTTATGGTTAATACCCTGATTTTATTTCCGGGGACATTTGTCCTTGCCATATCCAAATCTATTATATTTTTTTCTAATCCATTAACCTCAATTGTTCTTTTTAAAGCACACGAAGAACTCAAAAAACTTATTATGACAACATGAACAGCAATTATTATAAACAAAACTTTCTTATTCATTTTTACTCTCCTTTTATTTAACTGATACCCAAAACTGAAAACGGTTTCCTGGAATTCATTTTTTCCAACCCGCAATCACGTAAAAATGAACAGAAGTTATTTAGATCAATTATGTATAAGAAATTATTCAAACCAGCATAAGTTGAAAGATATGAACATTGTCTAACCATTTTAATGATAGCTGGATGGTATTCGAAAATCAAGATTATTGGAGAATTACATTCCTGTCTGAAAATTTGATACAGGGAGGTTAATACATAGGTAACCTTATTTGGTGGGTAAACCCGGGAACTGGAATCTTGAGGCAATTCGGTGGATCGCCAGTCTTCATGAGTGATGCATGAAGTGACCGGGCAGATTCATAATGGATTCAGTCCAGGGATTTCAAAGGTCAATCAAGGCTTGTATCGGTATCCGTGATATTTCGGGCTTCTGAATGCTCCAGCTTTGGATAATAATCATTGAGTATGATAGGCGCATAATTTTTTATATTGAGTTGAATATAAAAAAAGGCTGAAGAGGATTTCCAGGGTTCAGCGTTTTTTATTGCGATGAACGATATCTCGCTGGACCACGCCAACGACTAACAGCACAATTAAAATGGCAGATACCTGCATTAATGTGATACGTTCATTGTCCAGCCAACTCCACATAAGTGCTTCTACCGGAATGACATAGGTAACCATGCCAGCAAAAAGGGGGCCGTTACTTTTAATCATTTTATAAAAAAATAGCATGGCAATTCCCCGTGCAAATACCGATAACATTATAATCGCAACAATCGCTGGAACAAAGTTATCATCAATTGTGATCGTTTCAAATATCAGCGCTAATGGTGTTAGAGCAATGGCTCCAGCAGTCATAAACAGGGCAACGAGAATGATCGGAGGCAAATCCTGAAGCGAACGCTGGACAAGGGTATTTGATAGTGCATAACAAAGGGGAACAGAGAGGGCCATAAACAAGTAAAACCAACTGACATTTCGATCCAAACCATCAATAACCATCAATGATAGACACACCATTCCGATCAAAATGCCAAGAAATTGTTTTCGACTGGGGTATACGCCCAACAAAGGAATGGATACCAAAATTGTAAAAATGGGTACCAAGGCGATCATCATCCCGATAAACCCATGCCCAATCAGTTTGACAAGAAAAGGTTGTGCCGCATAGGGGAATATGTAACCAAGCAAAGAAACAATCGACAACGGTATCAAATGTTGACGCCGAATCTTCCACGCATTTTTTTTGACCAGCCAGGATATCCAAAGAACAGAGGCGCCACCAAACGTAGTACTGGCCCCAATTGTCAGCGGGCCAAAAGCAAGGCCTGCTTTTTTCATGAGGAAAAAGGCACCACCCCAGATCAGAGATGTAATAACGAACAATATGTACTGCATCATAAGCCTTCTTGTTTATCTGTGTCCAACCGTGACCCCATTTGACAAAAGCCAGGCATCACCTTTCCTCCCTTTTGCCTATTATTTTTTTAAAGGCCGTGGCTGCGGCAATAGCTAGACGGACCAGGCGGTATCCAGCCGTCCAAGGTTCCTTTTTCAGGCCTGAGAATCTCCACTTTTAACGGATAGCAGGCAACCGTATCACTGGAATGCTCTGAGCTGCAGTCTCCGCCCGGACAGGCAGACAAGGCGCCCAAAAGATCAATTTCTGCAAAAAACTCAAGGAAATCCCCTGGCCGCACAGGGCTTGCTTTCATGAAATACTGGTGGGTATCCTTTGTAAATCCCGTGCACATGAATACATTGAGCACGTCATGGACGTGGGGTTCGGCCTGGTCGGAAGACAGTCCGGTCTCAGCAGCCAAGGCCCGAATTAAATTGGAATGGCAGCAGAAATGGTAGTCATCTCCGCTAAGGAGGTGTCCTGTGTAAGGATCGCAGCGGGTGCCAATGACATCATGGACAGAGCCTCCAAATTCATCAAACCCATACCAGTCCAGGGTATCATGGGTGATGGTGGCCATGGGGCGCAAATAAGGGAAACTGCTCCACATACGGTCTCCGACGCCAAGGTGAGTTCCGTGGAGTGCCCGGGTTTTGCCGCTGTAAAACCGTTCGGTCAGATCGTCTTTTGCCCAGAGGTTAAGATCTCCCACTTGGGGACCATCCATGCTGATAATCCTGAAAAAATGCCCAGCAGGCACGTTAAAGGTATTGGCATCTCTGGGTTGCACCAATACTTCTTCCACTTTCTCTAAAGCCTCCCTGGCCTTTTTGTAGAGATCCATAACCGGCAGAGGCAAGGTATCCAAGGGATAGCAGATTACGGGAGCGATAGCTTTGCGGGCATCAGCATCAGCCGGCGACGGGGTCTGAGGTGCTGGTTTCATGCGGTTTTTCCTTTCCGGGGCCTGCCCGAATTTTATTTTGATCAGATAAAAATTAAATATGGCGGATTTTCTACCAAACCTCAAGGGTAAACATGGCAATTTCGGCGGTTGACAAAGACACAAGGCGACGGTTAGCGAAAATGTATGACTCAGATACTTTTTTAATGTTCATATTCGTGGTCTTTCTTTAAGTATCTGCTTTTGGGTTAATCATTAAAGGAGCCTCTCGGCCTGCCCTGCTAAAAAAATGTGGTCTATATACCAATCGCTAATTTTAAAATAACAGCCGCATAACCAGACTTGTGCCCAGGCAGATTAACAGAATCAATAACATCTTCCGGTATACCAATTCTGTCACTCTTTTACGAAGTATACTCCCTAAAAAAATTCCCAAAGCCACGGGAAATATTCCGACAGATGAGACAAAAAAAACAGGAAGGGTAATTAACCCCATTTTGCCAAGACAGATCATCATGATCAATGTATTGATAGTAAATGAGCAATTAATGGTTTGGACAAAAAGATCACGGTCCATTTTCAAAGAGAGCAGATAGGGCATGATGGGCATGATTTGTGATCCAGTAGCTCCGTTGATGAGGCCTGAAATAAGCCCGATGGGAATCGTCAGTTGTTTTTCTTTTTGCCGGGACAACTCAAATAAGCCGTTTTTAAGACCCCAGATCCCATATAAAAGCATAACCAATCCAAGTAAGGCTTTAGGTGCTTCATTCCTGCTATTACCCAGAAACCAAATTCCTAAAAAGAGACCGGGCAATGCACTTAGAAACAGAAGCCAAAATCGCTTTAGTGCATCAATAAATCGTCCTGCATTAATCATGACCATGATATTGCTGGATAAAGAGGGTAGAAAGACTAAGGGTATAGCGAGTTTTATATCAATAAATGCAGCTAAAAACCCAAGGCAGAGTGTGCTAAACCCCAGACCGGTTAATCCTTTTAAGAATGACGCGATGAAAAATGCACTAAATGCAAGAATAATTGTTTGAGTATCCATTTTTTCCGGTCTGCTAAAGTCAATATTTTATTGCAAACTATTTTTCATGACCAGGAGAGCATAATTCTTTTAGGTATCTAAAGCAATCAAATAACCAGGGCTGTTTTTTTAGGATCCAAAGAGTCAAGTATCCTTGCATATGGGTTGATTCTGCTATTGTTGACCCATTGCAACCAATATAATAAATTGTTTCCAAATAGTGAATAATTGGGATGTGAAGATCAGGTTGGCGTTTGTAATGAGGGCGGGGAGATTGCCGGCGTACCATTGATCGCAATTTAGAGACCCCTAGAAATTTGATCAATCAGTATGCTGCAATCTTCCCCGGCAGGCTAGGCGGTTCGCCCATAATGTTCAGATTAAATTTTTTAGAGGTTGGTGCAATAAATATCGGTGACCGAGAATTGCTGATAAAAAACGATTGAACTTGCCAGAAACAATAAATTTTGGTAAGAGTACGTGTTTATATACTTGTTATGACTTTTAATTTGGCTGGCCGTTTAAAAAGATTTTAGATAGCTGGCCATAATAGTATTAATAAACACTTTTTTCCTTTCTGGAGGCTTTTATGTCCAATATACTATCCGACGAAGGACTGTCATTTGATGACGTCCTCCTAGTTCCCGATTATTCAGCTATTCTGCCCGATGAGGTAACCACAAAGGCTCAACTTACCAAGGAGCTTGAACTCAATGTTCCCATCGTAAGTGCTGCCATGGATACGGTAACAGAGGCGCATACTGCCATCAGCATGGCAAGAGCCGGGGGGCTTGGATTCATTCACAGAAACCTGAGCATTGAAGAACAGGCCATTGAGGTGGACCGGGTAAAAAAATCGGAAAGCGGCATGATTGTTGATCCGGTAACCGTGCGTCCGGATACCTCCATCGCCGAAGTGCTGCAGATCATGGCCAAATACAGGATTTCAGGGGTTCCTGTAACAGAAGGGGATAAACTGGTTGGGATTGTTACCAATCGGGATTTAAGATTTGAAACCCAGCTTGAAAAACCCGCCAGCGCGGTTATGACCAGTGAAAATCTGGTAACGGTGGCTGAAAAATGTACCCTGGAAGAGTCTAAGATCATGCTCCACAAGCACAGGATAGAAAAATTGCTGGTGGTGGACAAGGAGGGCAAGCTCAAGGGGTTGATCACCATCAAGGATATTGAGAAAATTAAAAAATATCCCAATGCCTGTAAGGATTCTTTGGGAAGACTTCGGGCCGGGGCTGCCATCGGTGTGGGGTCGGATATGATGGAACGGGTTCAGTCTCTGATGAGGGCCAGCACCGATGCCCTGGTAATCGATACCTCCCACGGCCATTCCAAAAATGTAATGGATGCCATTCGGAAAATCAAGGCAGCCTTTCCAAGTTGTCAGTTGGTAGCCGGGAATGTGGCCACGGAATCCGGTGTAAAGGCACTGATTGATGCCGGGGCCGATGCAGTGAAAATCGGTATTGGGCCCGGGTCCATTTGTACCACCCGTATTGTGGCAGGTGTCGGGGTTCCCCAGCTTACGGCCATCCAAAACTGCAAGGAAATTTCAAAGAAAACAGGGGTTCCCATCATTGCAGACGGGGGAATCAAATTTTCCGGGGATATTGCCAAAGCCTTGGGGGCAGGGGCAAATTCTGTCATGCTGGGCAGTCTGTTGGCCGGCACCCAGGAGAGTCCCGGGGAACTTGTCATTTACCAGGGCCGTTCTTACAAGGCCTACAGGGGAATGGGGTCTGTGGAGGCTATGAAACAGGGCAGTTCGGATCGGTATTATCAGAAAGATACAGATGCGGATGAGGAATTGGTTCCCGAAGGAATTGTGGGCAGAATACCTTACAGGGGAACGGTTCGGGAAAATATTGTCCAGATGATCGGAGGTCTCAAGGCCGGTATGGGATATCTGGGGGCTGCCACCATTGCAGAACTTCATGAAAAAGCTAAATTTATCAGGATCAGTTCTGCCGGGCTCAGGGAGAGTCATGTTCATGATGTTGTGATAACGAAAGAAGCACCCAACTATAGAGTGGGGAGCAGTTAAACACCCATGACAGATCAATCATCTCCTTTTTACCATTTGCATCTTCACTCGGAGTTTTCCCTGCTGGATGGTGCCATACGCCTGGATTCTCTGTTTAAGAGATGTCAGGAATACGGCATGGATGCCGTGTCTATTACTGATCACGGCACCATGTTCGGTGTGGCTGAGTTTTACGAAAAAGCCAAGAAAGCTTCCATTAAACCGATAATAGGCTGTGAAGTCTATGTGGCCCCTAGAACCCTGAATGACAGAACCCAGGCGGATCACAAGGGGTTAAACCATTTGGTGCTGCTGGCCAAGGACAGGGAAGGGTACGCCAATTTATGCAAGCTGGTTTCCATAGCCCAGCTCAAGGGGTTTTATTACAAACCAAGAATTGACAGGGAGTTGCTTGCCGCTCATTCCAAAGGGCTGATCGGTCTGTCTGCCTGTCTGAAGGGGGATATTCCCCAGGCTATTTTGAAAAATGATATGGAGGCTGCCGATGCGGCAGCCCAGTATTATATAAATACCCTGGGGGAGGGAAATTTTTACCTGGAAGTTCAGGAAAACGGAATGGATATCCAGCACAAGGTCAATGCGGGTATTTTAGACATAAGCCAGCGGCTGTCTCTTCCCATGGTGGCTACCAATGACTGCCATTACCTGTCCAAAGGGGATGCCAGGGCCCATGAGATTCTTTTGTGCATCCAGACAGGGAACACGATCAACAGTGAGAAGCGGTTTAAATTTGATTCCGATGAGCTTTATTTCAAATCTTCCCAGGAGATGACAGATTCTCTTGGCAGCTTTCCAAATGCCATTGAAAATACCAGGGAGGTGATGGACAAGTGCAATGTGGAATTTGAAAAAAAATCCTACCATTTCCCCCGGTATGCCCAAAGTGATGAGGAGTCCGAAGATGATCTTTTCAAAGAAAAGGCCATGGCGGGTTTTGAAGAAAAGCTTGCAAGGATAAAGGCCAGGAATCCTGATGTGGATGAAGCCGTTTACCGGGAGCGGATCAAGTATGAGATTGATATTATCCTGAATATGGGATTTCCCGGTTATTTTCTCATTGTGGCCGATTTTATCGAATATTCCAACAAAATAGGGGTGCCCGTTGGCCCGGGCAGAGGATCAGCTGCCGGTTCCATGGTGGCCTATGCCATGGATATTACAGCCCTTGACCCCATAGAGCACGGGCTGATCTTTGAGCGATTTTTAAATCCCGCCCGTATGTCCATGCCGGATATTGATGTGGATTTTTGCATTGAGGGCCGGGATAAGGTGTATCAATATACCATTGAGCGATATGGCGGACCTGAATATGTCTGTCAGATAATCACCTTTGGAAGGCTCAAGGCCAAGGCTGTTATCCGGGATGTGGGCCGGGCTCTCGGGGTTTTGCTCTCGGAAGTAGACGAAGTTGCCAAGATGATACCGGACAATGTTAAAAACCTTGCAATGGCCCTTGAGGAAGTACCCGCCATCCGGGACAAATGCAATGAGTCCGAAGAAAAAAGTCAGATGCTTGAGGTTGCCATGCTTCTGGAAGGGCTGCCCCGCCATGCCTCCACCCATGCGGCAGGTGTAGTGGTGGCAGACAAACCCCTGAATGAATACCTGCCCCTTTTCCGGGGTAAGGAGGGGGAAACCATTACCCAGTTTGACATGAACTATACGGAAAAACTGGGGTTGGTAAAGTTTGACTTTCTGGGGTTGCGAAACCTGACGGTTATTAAAAACTGTATTGCTCTCATTGAAAAACAGGGTAAAACCGCCCCGGATCTGCTTCACCTGGATTATGAAGATAAAAAGACCTTTGATCTTTTACAAAATGCCGATACCACAGGGGTGTTCCAGCTTGAAAGCAGCGGCATGAAAGAGTTGATCACAAGGCTCAAACCCGCCAGTTTTTCCGATATTGTCGCCCTGGTGGCTCTGTACCGACCCGGTCCCTTGGACAGCGGCATGGCAGATTCCTATGTGGAAAGGAAAAATGGCCGGGAAGAGGTGGTGTATCTGTTTGATGAACTGAAAGAGGTTCTCGGAGAAACCTATGGGGTTATTCTCTACCAGGAACAGGTGATGAAAATCGGCGGTGTCCTGGCAAACTACTCCATGGCAGATGCAGATGGTCTTAGAAAGGCCATGGGCAAGAAAATCGCTGCCATGATGGAAGAGCACAGAAGCCTTTTCGTAAAGGGTGCCACTGAAAATGGCCATGATCCCAAAAAGGCGGCAGAACTCTTTGATCTCATGGAAAAATTTGGTGGATACGGGTTTAACAAATCCCATAGCGCTGCCTATGCCCTGATTGCTTACCAAACTGCCTACTTAAAAGCCAATTTTCCCCTTGAGTTTATTGCAGCCCTCATGACCAGCGAGCGGAACAACACCGATGCCGTCATAAAATATATGGATGAATGCCGGGGCCACAGCATCAACGTATTGCCGCCGGATGTCAATGCGAGTGATGCCCATTTTACAGTGTCAGACGGATGTATCCGGTTTGGCCTGGCAGCTGTCAAAGGGATAGGGGAGGCTGCCATTGAATCCATTGTGGTCATCCGGGACAATGAAGAGGGGCCCTATAAGAGTCTCTATGATTTTTGCGAGCGGGTGAACACAAGCAAAGCCAATAAAAAGGTGCTGGAGGCATTGATTAAATGCGGGGCCTTTGATGAATGCGGGGCAAAACGGAGCCAGATGATGGCTGTGCTGGAAGAGGCCCTGGACCACGGCAACAGGATTCAGCGGGAAAAGTCAGACTCCCAATTGGATTTGTTTGCCGATTCCAACATGGGGCTGACCCTTCCGGTGAGCCGTCCTAAACTTCCGAATATTGAGGAGTGGGAGGACAATGTTTTGCTCGGGTTGGAAAAGGAAGCCCTGGGGTTTTATATTACCGGTCATCCCATGGATAAATATGGTGATATCATAAAAAAATATGCCAATGTTACCGCCACCACTCTCCAGGACATGTCCAATGAAAAAATGATTCGCATGGGCGGCACCATAAAGGTTTTAAAGATTCATAAGACCAAAAAAGGGGATATGATGGCCTTTTGTGCCATTGAAGACCAGGCAGCCAGTGTGGAGGTGGTGATTTTTCCCAATCTCTACGCCAAGGTTCATCCGCTTTTGGCCGAAGAACAGATTGTAATCCTGGAGGCAGAGGTTCAGAAAACGGAAAATATTGTCAAACTTATCGCTGAAAAAATAGTTCCCATTGAGAGGGCCGGCGTAGAATGGACCAGCGGTATCCTCATTGATGTGGATGCTGCGGGTTTGGATACCGAAGTTCTGGAACAATTAAAACCGATAATTGAACAGTATCCCGGGGATTGTACCTCTATCCTTAGAATTAAGATTGATGATGGCAACCCTCCGGTCATGGTTAAGTTGTCCGATGAATATATGACCTGCTCTGATCCTTCCTTTTTCCAGCAGGTGGAAACACTTTTGGGGGAAGGGTGTATTGATACCAGATGTGCACCGGTTGCGGAAAAAATAAAAAAGAAGCGGTGGCCAAAAAAGAAGTAACTATTGTCTGGTATTATTTGCCTGTTTTTATTTAACTTTGATCATATTTTCAACCCTGATAACCCCTTCAACCCCCCGGGCCAGGTCACCTGTCATGCGTTTCTGGGAATCGGTTTCCACGGTTCCCTTTAAATAAGCCACCCCATTGTGAACATCCACATCAATGGGGCCGGCTTTGACAAAATCGTCGGAAATCATCTTGGTTTTTATCCTGGCACTAATGATGGAATCATCCATTAGAGAGGAAAAAGAGCGGGGGCTCTCCTGGCCGGAGGCGCTGAAAACCGGTGAACCGGGCGTTTGGGAGCTGCACCCAATCACCATAAATCCGGCAATCAATCCACAAAACAGGTAAAAAAGAAACGTCTTTTTCATATTATTCAAAGTCATCAAGATTCAGGTTGTCAAGATCCGATAAATCCATATCCTTGAGTAAATCGTCCTCATCCGGAATGAGGGTATCAGAGAGTATGAGTGGTGTTTTTTTCTTTGGGGCAGGGGCGTCTTTTTTTTGGGGAGCCTCCTTGGCAGAAACTCGTTTTACAAGAGTCAGGGTTCCCAAGTAGAGAAAATAGATCAGCCCGACCATGTTAAACAAGAGAATAAGAATTCCGAAAATATTTTTTGCCAGCATAAGACCCTAATTTTTTCAAATTTATTTGACGCTTAAAGTTATAGTGTTTATATATAACTCTCTTGAAAATGATACAAGTACTTTTATTAGGAAGGATTAAGAATGAGCTGGCTTGGAAAAATGATTGGCGGAACCATCGGTTTTGCTTTGGGGGGACCCATTGGGGCGGTGGCTGGGGCTGCCTTCGGACATACCTTTGTGGATAAGAGAGAAGATGAATATCTAAACGCCTTAACCGGGGGACAGGGGGGGTTGTCTTCAAATGAAGAAGCTCAGTTGATTTTTTTTACAGCCGCTTTTTCCATGCTGGCTAAGATCTGTAAGGCTGACGGCCAAATTTCTGAAAAAGAGATCCAGGCGGTTGAAGCGTTCATGGCCCGTGATCTTCAGTTGGATCAAGAAGGGCAGGAAACAGCAAAGCGTATCTTCCGCCAGGCGATTGATTCTCCTGAACAATTTGAGGGATTTGCCCAGCAGTTTTATCTGGTTTTCAAAGCCCAGCCGAATATCATTGAGTTGATGGTGGATATCTTGTTGCGGGTATCCACGGCAGACGGCCATATGTCGCCGGAAGAAGAGCGCATGCTGTTGTTGGCCATCCATATTTTTAAGGTTTCGGAAAGAGATTATACACGGTTGAAATCAAAGTATGTGCGGGTGACAAACAAATATTATGCCCTGCTCAAATGTGATGAATCTGCATCCAATGAAGAGATCAAGAAACAATATAGGATATTGGTAAGAGAATATCATCCTGATAAAATTGAGGCCAAGGGGCTTCCTGAAGAGTTTATCAAGTTTGCCAATGACAAATTCAGGGAAATCCAGGATGCCTATGAGCATATAAAACAGGAAAGAGGCCTCTAACAAACCGGTTAGGGCCTCTTTATCTCTGGGAAATTAAAGCCGGAAAAATTGAGCTTTTAATTGAGCTTATTAAAACTGATCGGTTTCTAATTGACCTTTTAAAAAAGGACTGTAGTAACGATCAATTTTCGATTATCAGTATAGTCCTTTTTCCCTGGCGATATTCATATAGGTGTCAACGATGGTCTGGGGCGGTTCCCATCGTTCAGTCTCAACCTTGTTTGTGAGGGCAATTGCCTCAAATTCGCAAACAGTCACGCATAGTCCGCACCCGATACAACGATCGGTATTTACCGTTGCCAGAATGTTCTCTTCATCCATTTCAACAGCATCCATGGGGCAGATATCCTCACAGGCCTGGCAACCGGTGCACAGGTTTTGATCCACCGCGGCCTGGTAATTGGAATTTACAATTTTGGCAGGGGCATCGGTTTTTTTGATGTTGCTCAGGATTTGGCAGCAGCAGTCGCAACAAAGGCATATATTAATGGGTTTTACTGAATTCGAGGGTTGTGGTACCAACCCCTGTTTAACCCCTTTTCTTACAATCTCAATGGCCTCGTCCTGACTAATGGTCCGTCCGATGCCTCGGTTTTCATAAATATAGGCACCGCCTCCGAATATCAGGCAGGCCTCCTCCATTTTTCCGCACCCCTTGTCCACCATGGTGTGTTCTTTTCTGCAAATACAGGGGGCAACCAAAATTTTGGACTGGGTTTTGATCAGCTCTTCAAGGTGTTCGTGGTCCATTATATTGAGTTCGGTGGTCACGGATTTAGTTACCGGTACCACACGTAACTGCTGGGTTTTGGTTTTTTCCAGGGTTTTCATCAAATCGGGAACATACTCGTTAAAATCTTTGATGAGCTCCGGGGTCAGTCGATTAACTTGGTATTCCCAGATTCCCACCACAAACTGGGCGAACATGAAGGTGTCTTGTCCGCCTCTGTTCACATGAATGAGCAACCCTTTTCGCCCCATTTCGATGAGCATGGACAGAATTTGTTCCGGATCTTTATTGGCCCGCTGGGCTATGGCCTCAACAGGTTCGGGCATCATAACCAAAGACAAGGCCACTTCTGCCTCTTCGGGTGTGAATAATTGTTTTAAGATTCTCAGTTCAACCCCGGATTCGGTTTCAGGGTATCCGCCCGGTGTGTTATCAAGGTGAACAGCTAGTTTTTTGTACACATCTTCCATGGCTGTAAGTCTCCGACATCGTTGGTTTTAGTCAATCAGGTTAATAGATCAGTCTAATCAAGTCTGTTTACCAATAAGGTTCATGTCACTATCACACTGTTCATAAAGAAGATCAACTAATTTTCCCTTGAGAGAATCATTTTTCTTTAACATAACGGTTAAATAATTGGAGGTGATTGTCTTTAGAAACCCGGATTGTCGGTCTTCTGTGTTTTGGACAAGGGATTGAAGCCTCCTGCCACGGTTGGCAAGTATAAATGCGGACCGTTTCTCTCGGTCCAGTTTTCTCATCCTGGCACATCTTTCCTTGATCACTTCGGATGCTACCTTATCCTGAAAATGATATGCAGGAGTGCCTTTTCTGGCAGAAAAGGGAAATACATGGAGATATGAGATGGGCAGTTTTTTAATGAGACGGAAGGTGTTCTCAAATTGTGCCTCTGTTTCCGATGGAAACCCGATTATGGTATCCACACCAATACCGGCAAAGGGGAGTTTCTCATGGATTCTAAGGACCGTCTCTTCAAAAAAAGAGGATGAATAAGGCCGCTTCATCTTTTTTAAGATGTCATCATCTCCGGATTGTAAGGGGATATGAAAATGATCGCATAGAATATGACCATCTCCGGCCAGATCAATCAAACCATCCGATATTTCAGTGGGTTCAATGGAAGAGATGCGAATCCTGTCCACAGATTTTAGTCGGTCCATTCGTTCTACAAGATTCACCAATGAGGTTCCAGGATTCAGGTCAAGTCCGTACATTCCGGTGTGGATGCCGGTGAGGATCACTTCCCTGAATCCAGATTGAGCGAGTCCGTCAAGATGTTTGAAAACCTCTTGTTCCGGCATGCTCACAGAGGATCCTCGAGCATAGGGCACAATACAATAGGTGCAAAAGGAATTACACCCATCCTGGATCTTCAGGTATGCCCGGGTCATATTTCCCTTTACCGGCTTATCAAATGAAAGGAATAGATTGTTTTTGCTGTGGTCCGGTTGCTGGAACACAAATGGACTCTGGTCTGTTGTCTGGCTGTTCATTAGAGCGGTGATCTGATCGGCGATCTGGGTTTTTTCTTTGTGGCAGACAATATGGTCAACCTTTTCTATTTTTTTGATAAGATCCAGATCTGTCTGTGCATGGCAGCCAGTGACAATGATCTTGGCTTCAGGGTTCTTCCGGATGATTTTTCGGATGGCTTGTCTGGACTGCATACCTGCCTTTGAGGTCACAGCGCAGGTGTTGATGATACACAGATCAACCGGTAAATTTTTTTGCTCCCGGATAAGTCCCTTTGCTTCAAGACAGGATGCAATACCGTCGGACTCGTATTGGTTGACCTTGCATCCCAGGGTTTCAACATAAAATTTTTTCATTGAATAATACCTGCACCCAATACCCGGTTATCTTCATAAAAAACAGCTGCCTGTCCCGGAGTAATGGCAAATTGGGGCGCATCAAATATCACCTGGCCCGAACTTCCGCTGCGTATAAGTTGTGAGACTGCGCCCTTATGGGCGTATCGAATTTTTGTTATCATTTTTGTTTTCATTGTTGAGATCTCTTGGGTTTCTGGATAATTCCAGACAATGTTTTTAACCAGCATTTTTTTTTGCGCCAGGTCATTTTTAAAACAAACCACCAAGGTGTTGGTGGAAAGGTCAATGTGCCGGACATAGTAGGGTTCCGATGCCGGGCAGTTAAGTCCACGCCTCTGGCCAATGGTATAGGCGTGAAGGCCCTTGTGACGGCCGACAATTTTGCCGTTGATATCCTTGATATTGCCTGGTTTCGGGGAGAAGCCTTTTTTTTCAATAATAAATTGCGAAAAACTTTTATCCTGGATAAAGCAGATATCTTGACTTTCGGAAGGGGTTGTGGGGGTGAGATTGTTTTCCTTGGCCAGCACCTTTACCTGGGCTTTGCTGTACCCTCCCAAAGGAAGGATGATATGGTCCAACTGATCACAGGTAAGCATGGAAAGAAAATAGGACTGGTCCTTTAGAGGGTCTGCACCCTTTTCAAGCCAGCTGTTTGAAATTTGATTGTCGGGAAAAGACAGAGAATTGACAATGGTGGCATAATGTCCTGTGGCAATTGCATCTGCTCCCAGTTCCCGGGCCTTTTCCAGCAGGATGCCAAACTTGATCTGCTGGTTGCAGATCAGGCAGGGGTTTGGGGTTTTACCGCCAAGGTAGGTTGACATAAAATAATCAACAACCTGTTCCTCAAAAACAGCAGACAGGTCTATTGTATGGATGGGAAACCCCAACTGGCTTTCCAAAGCCTTTACATTGGTGGTTTTTTTTTCATACCCCGTGGTAAAGTGGATACCAAATACCTTGTCATACGCTTTTTTCATGAGGAAGCCTGTAACAAGCGAATCCACACCGCCGCTCAGGGCAATCGCCACAACAGGGGATCTCATCAGACAACTTCTTCGGTGGCTTTGCTGAAAAGGCCCATGGCCCGGGTCGGACAGGTTAGGATACAAAGTTCACAAACGCTGCACTTTTCCTTGTTAAACAGAACCTCCATTTCAGGACGTTTGATATACAGGGCCTCTGTGGGGCAAACAGCTGTGCAGGCACCGCAGTGGGTACATATCTCTTCATCCTTGAAAATCTGGTGTTCGGGATTTGAAATCTTAACACCCTGATCTTTTAAAAAATTGACTCCCTTATTAAATCCGGACCGGTTGGCAGAGGAGATTTCCAAAACCATGAATCCCTCTTTTTTGTTGGAAATCCTGGCGCTCAGAATATTAAACATCAAATCAAATTTTTTTATCAATTGACAGACCAGTGCTTTCTGGGCAACCTCTGGTGGAAAATGTAATATAACTATTTTGGAATACAATGAACTTCCTCCGTTCTTAACTTGCCTTAAATTAAAATCCCTTTGACAAAAGCTTAACATTAAGTATTATAATTACCAGGTCAAGCTTATTTCACCTCCTCTTTATATATTAAAGTTAGTGGATAAACAATCTTGTTTTAAAGGCCAGGCCATGAATCCTTTTGCTTTTGAATTGTCCGGTTATACCCTCAAAACCTTTTCAGGTTTTTCAAAGGCCTGTATCAAAATTGAAGGCCAAAAAAATATTCCCCGTGGCGCCATTATCTTTTGTGCCAATCATTTTACAAGGATAGAGACCCTTTTTTTACCCTATCATATCCATGCCATCACCAAAAAACAGATTTGGTCCCTGGCTGCCAAAGAACTATTTGATCTTCCGATACTTGAGGGCCTTTTAAACAGGTTGGGTGCTGTTTCCACAAGTGATCCCCAACGGGATCAACTGATTTTGCAAACCCTGTTATCCGGCCATGTGCAATGGATTATTTTTCCGGAAGGGATGATGGTCAAAAATAAAAAATTGATCAAAAATAATAGATTTTCCCTGACAGATGACCAGGGAGTCTTTCCTCCCCATACCGGGGCTGCAGCCCTTGCATTGCGGTGCGAATTTTACCGGGAACGATTGCGCAGACTTTCAAAAACAGGCAAACCCGAGTTTGAGCGTTTATCAGCCAGTCTGAAGATAACAGACATGGACCAGGTATTGACACAAAACACTCATATCGTTCCGGTGAACATCACCTATTATCCGGGCAATGCCCGGGCTAATATTCTTGGATCCATCGCAAAAACAATACTGAAGGATCCTTCCAAAAGAGTCATTGATGAGTTGATGACAGAAGGGGGTATGCTTTTTTCCGGGGTGGACATTACCATACGGTTTGGGGATCCCATTGAAATTAAACCCTATCTGAATGATCCCTATATTGAGAGTATGCTTAACGTTGGCCGGCGGGTTCGCTTTGATGGCGATATATATTCCAATAAAATTTCAAAGCAAATTTCAAATGAAATCATGGAGCGGTATATGTCTGCCGTCTACGAGATGACCACCTTGAATTATGACCATGTCATGGCGGGCATCCTCAAGCATTTCCCTTATAAAAAAGAGGGGATTGATATCTATGAATTTATCTGTAAGGTCTACTATGCCATTACCTGTCTGGTGCTGAATCGGATCTGCTGTGTGTCTGATATCTTCAAGAAAAATCAGGTTCACCTGCTGATTAATGATCGTCATGATCGGATTAGCAGATTTTTATCCCTTGCCCAAAAAACCCAGATGATTGAAATTAAGGGAGATCGTTTTTTTAAGGACCAGGCCCGATTCTTTATTCGTTCCAACTTCCATACAATCCGCACGGAAAACCCTATCTTGGTGATGGCCAATGAGGTGGAACCGGTTGCCGCAGCGGAAGTCTGTCTAAAAAAAATAGCGCAGAAATCTAGAAAACAAATTCAAAAACTGGTCAAAAATCGCTTAATAGAAAAAATGAATGTGGATTTTAGCAAAGCATATAATACCTATTATATTGAGGGTGAATCAAAGAAAAAACGGATAGGAAGATCCCTGTTTTTGAAGCATGAGGATGAAATAGCAGGGGTTTTGCTGATCCACGGGTATATGGCGGCTCCGGAAGAGATGAAAACCTTTGCCCATTATCTCCATGAAAGGGGGTTTACTGTTTTTGTTCCCCGCCTTGCCGGCCATGGTACGGCACCGGAAGACCTTGCCAAAACCATCCACGAAGAGTGGATGGAATCGGTGGAGGAGGGGTATGTCGCTCTCAGGCATTCTTGTGATAAACTTATTATCGGAGGGTTTTCAACCGGAGCAGGCCTTGCCCTTGAACTTGCCTGCCGGGTGGATGATTATGAAGCTATTTTTGCTGTGGCCCCGCCCATGCAGCTCAATGACATGGGATCTTATTTTGTGCCGGCCATTGATGCCTGGAATTCCATGATTAAAAAGATTCACTTGTCTGCCATTGCCAAGGAATTTCTTGAAAATAATCCGGAAAATGCCCATATCAACTATATCCGAAATCCCATTGCAGGTATTCACCAGCTTGAAATGCTTATGGAGCAATTGGCTCCCAGGCTAAAGATGATTGAAAAACCGGTTCTGGTTGTTCAGTCGCGAAGAGACCCTGTGGTCAGTCCCAAAGGAACCCATAAATTGTTTGAGAAATTGGGATCCATGGTCAAGGAATATTATCTGTTTGATTATGACCGACATGGTATTTTGACTGGCAAGGGGGTGGAAAGGGTTTTTCAGTCCATTGAGAATTTTATCAGACTATGGGTATGATTTCAGGGGTCTGATAAAATTAATATTTTATAGTAGGGGAAGGTGGATCGAAAAATTAATGCCCCGGATCTTGGCGAAAGATCCGGGGCATTGACTTACAATTATTCAGCCGACAGCATTTTGCCTATTGAACAAGCATCATGGTGGCGGGCTCAAGGGTATATTTCTGGTCGGTTCTGTCACCGTCTTTTAAAATCACGGCTTCAATCTTATCCTCAACCGGCCGTAGAAAAATGGCTTTTTCAAACAGCTCTTTTACAGATTCCAGCTGAACCGGAAACCCATCCTGGCTCAAGGCTTCTTCCCTGTGACTCTTCATGGAAAACCAGACAAAGACACCAAAATCAGCATTCAGGGCTTTTAAATCTTCCAGCATGGAGGATACATCATTATCAAAGTTCAAACCATCAATTACAATGATAGAGGGCAGGGCAAGGCCTGATTTTTTAAAACTTTTCAAATAATCTCTGATCTTATCTGTATTAAAGGTGGACTCAGTATAGCTGATACCCACTTTGTTAGGACAGATGTCTTCCCACAGGCGGACAGCCTTCTGGGGATCCACATATCCGATATTATCAACCAGATTGGTATAGGCTTCATCATATCTCAGGTTGATCTTATCCATGGAGTCGTCAAGGCTCACATGGAGTATTTTTTGATCTGCCAGCAATTGTGTCAACGCAATCTGGACAAGGAAGCTTGTTTTTCCAACGCCTGCCCGGGAAAGAACCGCACCAAATTGGCCTTTTGTGATATTTTCAATGCCAATGGCTTGTTCAACCGGGCTTTTGAGAATGAGATCTTTTTTAAGCATAATTCCTCTCTTTAAATAAGTATCTTATTTATTTTTTGCAGCTTTTTCATCTGCTTTCTTTTTGGCAATGTCTTCAGACACGGACTGGGGGACCTGTTTGTAGGAAGAAAATTCCATGGAAAACTGTGCCTTCCCCTGGGTGCCGGACCTGAGTATGGTTGAAAAGCCGAACATCTCAGACAGAGGAACCTGGGATTCTACAACAGACATAACCCCTTCCTCCTGGGAGCCCTGGATGATTCCCCGTCTCTGATTGATAAGTCCCATGCAGGCACCTTGGAATTCATTGGGTGTCTCAATGACAACCTTCATGATAGGTTCCATGATAACAGATTTTGCCTTGGCATAAGCTTCAAGAAATCCACCCCTGGCAGCAGCCTGGAAGGCCATTTCAGAGGAGTCAACCGCATGAAAACCACCATCTTCCAATGTGATCTTGATACCGGTAACCGGGAATTCAAGATTGGGACCCTTTGCCATGCAGGCGGTAAATCCTTTTTCACAAGAAGAGATGTATTGGGTGGGAATCCTGCCACCGGTGACCTTATTGACAAATTCAAACTCTTCTTCGGTGGGTTCCATGAACCCCATGACCTTACCAAATTGTCCGGAACCACCGGTCTGTTTTTTATGGGTGTAACTGAAGGGGGCTTTTCTGGTAATGGTCTCTCTGTAGGCTACCCTTGGTTTTCCGGTGTCTACTTCTGCCTGGTATTCCCGTTTCATTCTTTCCACATAAACTTCCAGGTGAAGCTCGCCCATGCCCTGGATGATAGTATCTCCGGTTTCATGGTCCACATAGGTTTTGAATGTGGGGTCTTCCTTGGTGAACCGGTTCAAGGCTTTGGACATATTGATCTGGGCTTTATTGTCCTTGGGAACAATGGAAAGGGAGATAACCGGTTCCATGATATGCATGGCAATCAGAGAATAATTGACCGATGGATCTACAAAGGTGTCCCCCGAAGCACAATCAACGCCAAACATGGCGCCAATATGGCCGGCTGGAATGGCATCCACCTCTTCCATCTGGGATGAGTGCATGCGGATAAGGCGGCCGGCCTTTATCTTTCTGCCGTCCCTTGAGTTGATGAGGGTATCTCCCTTGTTGATACAACCCTGGTAAACGCGTATATAGGTGAGCTGACCATATTGACCGTCTTCAAGCTTGAAGGCAAGGGCCACGGTTGGTTTATCAAAAACGCTTTCCAGAGCGACACTTTCTTCGTTATTGTCCAGGTCAATGGCAACATTTTCAATGTCCAGAGGAGAGGGAAGGTAGTTGAGGACCGCATTGAGCAAAGGCTGGACTGCTTTGTTTTTATAAGCTGATCCCAGAAACACCGGGGTCATTTTTCTTGAAATTGTACCGGTTCTGACAGCTCCCATGATCATCTCTGTGGTGATCTCGGCTTCTTCTAAAAGGGCATCGGTCAGTTCTTCGGAGAATAAAGATACCTCATCGAGCATCTCTTCTCTTGCTGCCTTGGCCTCTTCAAGCAGATCTGCCGGGATCTCTTGTTCAACCATATTTTCCCCATTGTCGCCTTCAAAATAATAGGCTTTCATGGTAACCAGGTCGACAATGCCCTCGTGCTTATCTTCAAGCCCTATGGGCAGCTGCATCATCACAGAGTTGTGCCCCAGTTTATCTCTTAACTGAGCGCTGACCTTGAGGGGATTGGCACCGGACCGGTCGCATTTGTTGACAAAAGCAATACAGGGAACTTCATAGCGTTTCATTTGCTGGTCCACGGTGATGGACTGGGACTGGACGCCGGATACAGAGCAAAGGACAAGAACAACACCATCTAATACCCGCAAAGACCGTTCAACTTCAACTGTAAAATCCACATGGCCGGGTGTGTCAATAATGTTGATGGCATGGTTGTCCCATTCGCAATGGGTGGCGGCAGATGCAATGGTTATTCCTCTTTCTCTTTCCAGTTCCATTGAATCCATTACAGCGCCAACACCGTCTTTACCCCTGACCTCATTGATTTGGTGAATTTTGTCTGTATAAAACAAAATTCTTTCAGTAAGCGTGGTTTTGCCGGAATCAATATGGGCACTGATTCCAATGTTTCTGACCCTTTCTAGTTCTCTGATCATTTTTAAGTCATCCTTATGAATAAAAATAAATTCCCATGAACAATATTAAGCAGCGTAAATATTGCCAAAGGCATTGCTATATTTTAATTATACTAAATTCTCAAATATTGGTGCGATTTTGTTAAATTGAATCCAGGTTAAAATTAATGTATGAAAAGCGGATATGTATACTTTTTTTCCTGGTTTGTCAAGTGCTTAATGGTCCTTTGAACATAGCTATTGCAGGCAAACCACAGTGATTTTTTAATCTTTTTTATTGTATTTACCCATCCCATTCATTAAAATATCATTCCCTATAGATTGGTATTAAATATGATATTAAATATTGGAGCGTCGGTTTGAAATTTTTTTTTGCAATGGTTATATCCATTAGTTTGACTTCTTCTGTTTTTGCCGTTTCGGAAAAGGAATTGTTCGAAAAGGGAGTCAGTTGTTTAAAGCAGGACAAATACCAGGAGGCGGTGACTGCCTTTTCCGAATTGATCAAGATGGCACCAGAGAATCCGGATGCCTATAAAAACAGGGGCGTGGCCTATATGAAATTAAATTTATATGATCAGGCCATAGCGGATTTTGAGCGTACAAAAGAGATTATGCCCTCTTTAAAGGGTCTTCACAGCAATCTGGGGGTGGCCTGGTATTATAAATCAGATTATCCAAAAGCCATTGAAAATTATAAACAAGAAATTCTTTTATCTCCAGATAACCATTTTGCCTATTTTAACCGGGCGATTTGTCTGTATGAGCTAAAAGAGTACGACAAAAGCCTTGAAGATATTGCCAAAACCCTTGAACTTTTACCGGGATTTTATCTTGCGCTCTGTTTAAAAGGGGATCTTTATACAAAGATGAACCAGCTTCAACAGGCGAAACATGCCTATGAAGCGGCAATTTCCATTGATCCTGACCCGGTTTATGCCAGGGAACAGCTTGCTGGCCTGAACGATGGTGTCCTGCCCGGGGGGGGTGTCACTTATGAGCTTCAATCTGGCGCCTTTCAGCTGCGAGACAATGCTGAGAAAATGCAGGAAAAACTTGCGAAAAACGGATATAAGGCAAAAATTCTTGTCGTGACAAGGCCTGGACAAATTATCTGGTATCTGGTGAGGTCAGGCATTTATTCCAGTAAAAATGAAGCCCAAGCAGATAAAAACACCCTGAAACAGGATCTGAGAATTGATTCTATTGTCAGGCCCTCTGGTAAGTTTTAATCGAACATTTGGAAACGTTTAATATGGCAACATTTAATATGATTGGGGAATAAATGGATATCTATAATTTGGTTAGTTTTACCGGTATTTTTGGATTGCTGACCATTGCGTGGTTTATATCACGGTTTGTTTTTAAAAATATCCAGAAGATAAACTGGCATTTGCTGGGCTGGTCTCTTGGGCTGCAATTTATTTTTGCCCTGTTCATTTTTGTGGTTCCTGCAGGTGTCACTCTGTTCCAAACCATAAATGATCTGGCAGTAATCGTGCTTGGGACCGCTTCTGCCGGGGCAAGCTTTGTTTTTGGCTCCCTGGCTTTACCGCCCGGGGTGGAAGGGTCCCTTGGTTTCATCCTTGCGTTCCAGGCATTTCCCACCATTATCTTTTTCTCCGCCCTGGTTTCTGTGTTGTATTATTACAACGTTTTGCCCTTTATTATCCAGCAGTTTGCCAAGCTTTTTACGCGGGTGATGCGAATTTCCGGTGCCGAAGCCCTTTGTGCAGCCAGCAACATATTTGTTGGAATTGAGTCGGTCTTTACCATCAAACCCCATATCGATAAAATGACACGATCTGAATTGTGCACCATCCTTACAGCCGGAATGGCCACGGTGGCATCAAACGTTCTGGCATTGTATGTGTTTACCCTGCAGGGACTATTTCCCTCCATCGCTGGCCATCTTATTTCTGCATCCTTTTTATCTGCCCCGGCAGCCCTTGTGATGTCCAAGCTGCTATTTCCTGAAACCGGTACCCCCCAAACCCTTGGCAGGGTGGTGGACATCCATTATGAGCGGGATGCAAATCTTTTTGAAGCCATTATTAACGGTTCCGCATCCGGGCTTAAGGTGATTTTCAGTATTGTGGCGCTTTTAATTGCTGTGATGGGGCTTGTGGCATTGGTGGATCTGATACTTGGAAGTGCCGGCAATCTGGTCAATCAATGGATCGGCACCACCGTACAGTGGTCTATAAAAGATTTTCTGGGCTATCTATTTTATCCTTTTACCCTGATCATTGGTGTTCCCCTTGGAGATGCTGACATTATTTCCCGGATTCTAGGCGAGAGGATCATTCTGACAGAGGTGGCCTCCTATCAGGATCTTGCCCTGGCCATCACCAATAATAGCCTTATTCACCCTCGGTCTGCAGTTGTGGCTTCCTATGCCCTGTGCGGATTTGCTCATGTGGCCTCAATGGCCATTTTTGTGGGGGGGATTGCCGCCCTTGCCCCCGAACGAACGGCTGCCATATCTGCTGTTGCCGTCAAAGCTTTGGTCGCTGCAACATTTGCCTGTCTTTTGACGGCTTGTGTGGCAGGTACATTTTACACCAACACCAGCCTGTTGCTGGGAAATTAAGAATATTTAGAAGGATATATAGAAGGATAATTAAAATGGGTAATTTACCGGCAAATCCCGGAATGCAGGAATTTTGTGGTCGTCTGAAATCAGGAAGTGAGAAAATAGCAGTGGATATTACACAAGAGCAGATCTCCCTGATGGCTGCCCATGGAGCCGAGCTGATCCGATGGAATAAAAAAATTAATTTAACTGCCATTGTTGATCCTCTGGCCATGGCTGAAAAGCATTTTATTGACGCCATTGCAGTTTTGCCCTTTCTCGGACAGGAAAAAAAAATAATGGATATGGGAACCGGCGGGGGATTCCCCTCCATCCCTTTGAAAATTATGAATCCTTCCCTTGGGTTTGTGCTGGTGGATGCATCCAGGAAAAAGGTCAATTTTTTAAAACATGTGATCCGGATCCTGGGACTGGAAAATATTGAAGCGGTTCATTCCAGGGTGGAGGATTTGGCCTTTGATGATACCCATGCCAAACGTTATGATGCGGTCATATCCAGAGCTTTTGCCGGGCTTGAAAAGTTTGTGGGATTTGCGTTTCCATTGCTCAAACCCGAAGGGAAAATATATGCCCTCAAGGGGAAGCAGGCGCCCGAAGAGATAACCCCGGCACTCGAATCGCAATTTGAGATCAGAACAGATCATTATCAGCTTCCCTTTGAAAAATCCGACCGGTATATGATTCAGCTGACAGCACGATAATTTATTCCGGGCACAATACCAAGAACCTAGGGCCAAATCGATAATCCATAAAAAAAGCGAGAACAAAGCTGCCAATATTTTATGCGGCTTTGTTCTCGCTATGTTTGGTGCTAATTTTTCTCTGTAGTTCTATTGTTTAGGCTTCTTTTTCTGCATTCACCCTTTCAATTATCTTTTTGGAAAGATCACCCGGAACTTCGTCATAATGCTCAAATTCCATGGTAAAGGTTCCACGCCCACCGGTCATGGAGCTTAAATCTGGTGCATACCTGAGTATTTCAGACATGGGAACAAGGGCATTGATGATCTGTTTATCATCTTCGGAATCCATACCCAGCACACGGCCGCGTCTGGAGTTCATATCCCCCATGATATCTCCTGTGGCATCTTCCGGCACTTTAATCGAAACCTTCATGATGGGTTCCAGCAACGCCGCCCTGGCGTCTTTGGCTGCATTTTTAAAGGCAATGGAGCCTGCAGTTTTAAAGGCCATTTCAGACGAGTCAACCGAATGGTAAGAACCAAAGTCCACGGTAACCCTGAAATCAACACAGGGGAAACCCGCAAGAATACCTGCTGTTGAACTTTCCCTTACACCGGCTTCAACAGCCGGGATATAGTTTTTCGGAATAACACCGCCTACAATTTTATCTACAAATTCAAACCCGCTCCCCTTGGGCAGGGGCTCAAGAACGATCCAGCAATCGCCAAACTGGCCATGGCCACCGGACTGTTTTTTATGTTTACCCTGAACACGGATCTTTTTCTTGAATGTTTCCCTATATGCCACCTTGGGTGTGGCGATTTCCATGCCCACGTTGAATTTTCTTTGGATTTTATCCGCAGTGGTTTCAATGTGAACCAGGCCGCGGCCGGAAAGAATGGTCTCTTTTGTCTCTTCTTCCCGCCTGAGCTGTAGACCTGTATCCTCTTCTAAAATTTTGCGGATCGCCTCATGGATTTTGTCTTCATCATTTTTAGATTTGGGTGAAATGGCAAAGGAAATAACCGGCGGCATGGGAGACGGGGATGGAATTTGAATCTCTTTGCCCAGGGTTAGGGTATCACCTGTCAATGTGTCCTTGAGTTTGGCAACGGCCACAATGGAACCGGGGATTGCACTGGTGATGGATTTTTGTTCCTTGCCTGCAATTTCCAATAGCTGGGAGAATCTTTCCTTGGAATCCTTGGTAACATTAAGGATATTGCCTTCCTTGCCCAGACTCCCGGAAATCACCCGGAAAAGAGATAGACGCCCTGCATAGGGATCAACGATGGTGGCAAAAACAAATCCGCAGAATTCTGCGTCAGGATCAGGTGAAACTACCACCTGTTCACCATTTTCATCTGTTGCTGTCCAGTCTCCTCGATCCAGTGGGGAGGGCATATAATCATTGATAAAATTAAATATTGTATCTATGCCGATCATCTTGGTTGCGGAGGTGCAGATGGCCGGGTAGAACTCGGCATCAAGAACTCCCTGACGGAAGGTGATCTTGAGTTCATCTTCACTGATCTCTTCCCCTTCCAAATATTTTTCAAGAAGATCATCATTGAGTTCAGCAATGTTCTCAATGAATTCTTCCTTTGCCAATGCCATTTCATCGGCCATGTCAGCTGGAATATCAATCCTTGTGGCTTTGCCGTCAGCATCGTATTGATAGGCCATTCCAGAAACAATATTGACAAGTCCTTTAAAATCATCTTCCATGCCAATGGGATAGCAAATGGGAATAACTTTTTTTTTCAGGGCTGTGTTACAGGCGGTAATACAGGTATCAAAATCAGATCTTTCCCTGTCCAGTTTGTTGACAATTACAACTCCGGGTAAATTGTATTCAAGGGCGCAGGCGCCGGCTTCCTCTGTCATGGCAGAAGGCCCGCCTACTCCGTCAATGACAAACCCCATGCCATCGGCAACGGGGAAACAGGTTTTAGCAGCTGAGAAGAAGTTTTGATCACCAGGAGTATCCATCAACGTAATTGTATGTTTGTTGTGGGTATATTTTATAAAAGATGTATTGATACTCTGCTGTTTTTTGGTTTCTTCAGGCTGAAAATCCATAACAGTATTGCCTTCTTCCACCTTTCCAAGGCGGTTGGTGATCCCTGCTTTAAAAAGCATAGCCTCAGCAAGAGTAGTCTTGCCTGCACCTCCATGCCCTGCCAGAGCCACATTCCTCATGGTTTTGATATCTTCTGTCATCACTGCTCCTTTGAATAATTGATAAAATTTAAATAATAAAATTCAAATAATAGCGCTGTCTGTTTTTCCTTGGAAGGTAAGGGATATGATATATTCCTCGTTTCCTTTGGGACCCAGAATAGGGGAGGGCACCACATCATTGACCGTGTATCCCCTGGTTTTGAAAAAAGACTGAATATCCTCAATCACCTTTTTCCTAATTTCCGGATCCTTTACAACACCACCCTTGCCGACATTTTCCTTTCCTGCTTCAAATTGGGGTTTGATCAGCGCCAAAACCCCGGTACTTTCCCGCATAAATTTTTCAGCTGAGGGAATAACTGTTTTAAGTGAGATAAATGAGGTATCTGCCACCACCATATCCACTGATTCATTAATTATTTCATAGGCCAGATGGCGGATATTGCTTCGTTCGATGACCACTACCCGATCATCTTGCCTTAATTTCCAGTCAAGTTGCCCATATCCCACATCCACGGCATAGACTTTTTTTGCCCCGAACTGAAGTAAACAGTCGGTAAATCCGCCCGTGGATGCACCAATATCCAGACAGATAAGATTTTTCACACATATGGGAAAACTTTTCAAGGCTTTTTCAAGTTTTAACCCGCCCCGGCTGACATAGGGATTGTCATCTTGTTTAACCAGGATGGGTGAAAAGGGATCCACCAGCGAACCGGGCTTGTCAACCAAAATGTTGTTTACCAGAACCTTGCCGGCCATGATCATGGCTTTTGCCCGGTGCCGGGAATGTATCAATCCGTTTTCAACCAGAACCAGGTCCAGCCTTTTTTTAAGCGTCTTTTTTGATGCCATCTGTTTTAAACCCTAATAAATTAGAACCCGTCAAATTTAAATCCAAATCAAATCCGGCCAATTCTAAGCCTGCTTTTACAATGGCATCAGCATCCACCCCATAATCTTTTTTTAATATCTCCTGGGGACCATGCTCAACAAACTTGTCATCAATACCGATTCGTTTAAACTGAAGACCTGTTATGCCCTTATCTGCATACATCTCCATAACGGCAGATCCAAAGCCACCAGCCAATACATGCTCTTCAACGGTAATTATCTTTTTGATTCTGTCCGCTTTTTCCACCAAAAGGGCAGTGTCAAGGGGCTTTACAAACCGAGCGTTAATGAGAGTGGCACAAATGCCCTTAAGGGCCAGTTCTTTTGCGGCCAGGACTGCCTCAGCAACAGATTGGCCAATGGCAATGATCATGAGATCAGCCCCCTCCTGGACCACCCGTCCCTTGCCAATTTCAACGGGTTTAATCTCTTGTTGGATTTCAACGCCCTGTCCCTTACCCCGGGGATATCTCAGGGCAATGGGACCATTGTGATTTATGGCGGTCAAAAGCATCCTGGCCAGTTCGTTTTCATCCATGGGCGACATAATGGTCATGTTTGGCATACTTCTCAGGAATGAAAAATCAAATAATCCATGGTGGGTGGGACCATCTTCCCCCACAATCCCCCCACGGTCAATGGCAAAAACCACAGGGTGGGCATCAATGCATACATCATGGAGAATTTGGTCGTAGGCCCGCTGGAGAAAAGTAGAATAAATAGCCACCACCGGTTTTAGCCCCTTGGAGGCAAGGCCGGCGGAAAATGTAACCGCATGTTGTTCGGCAATGCCCACATCGATAAATCGGTCTTTGTATAATTTTGAAAATTCTGTTAATCCGGTTCCTTCGGGCATGGCAGCCGTTACCGCAACTATTGTTTTGTTTGTTTTTGCAAATCGAACCATATGGGTGCCAAAAACCTGGGTGTAGGAGGGCACGCAATCAGTAACTTTATTGCTTTTACCCGTATCAACGGCAAAGGAGCCCACACCGTGAAAATAGACAGGATTTTTTTCAGCAGGCGCATACCCTTTGCCCTTGGTGGTTGTCACATGAAGTAGCACCGGGGAGTCCGGATTTTTGATGTTGGTCAAAATATCAATCAAATGGTCCAGGTTATGGCCGTCGATGGGACCGAAATAATCAAAATTAAAGGCCTCAAACAGCATGCCCGGGGTCACAAAAGTTTTAAAAGATTCTTCCCAGCGTTTGGCAATTCCATACATGTCCTCACCGATTTTGGGGAGAGATTTTAAAAATGCGCCAAACTGGTTTCGCATGCTCTGGAGATATTTGGCAGATAAGGTCCGGCTTAAATAGGATGACAGGGCACCCACGTTGGCAGAAATGGACATGTCATTGTCATTGAGGATTACAATGAGTTTTCGTTTCAGATCCCCGGCCTGGTTCAACCCTTCGTAGGCAAGGCCAGCTGTCATGGATCCGTCACCAATGACGGAAATCACATCTGAATCGTCCTGGTTCAGGTCTTTTGCATAACAGATTCCAAGCCCGGCGGAAATGGAGGTTGAAGAATGACCCACGGTAAAGCCGTCATAGTCACTTTCCTTCATCTTTGTAAATCCGGAAATTCCCTTGTACTGTCGCAGGGTATCAAACTGCTGGTTTCTTCCGGTGAGAAGTTTGTGTGCATAGGCCTGGTGGCCAACGTCCCATATCAGCGTGTCCTTTGGAAGATCAAACACATAGTGGATAGCCAGGGTAAGCTCAACAGCTCCCAGACTGGAGGCAAGATGTCCCCCGTTTTTGGAAACCACATCAATGATCCTGTTGCGGATTTGGGCCGCCAGCAAAGGCAACTCTTTGCGTGACAATTTTTTAATATCACCGGAAGTTTTTATTTGTTCAAGCAAACTCAATGGTTCCAACCTTTGTTTTGTTTAACGGTCACGGTCAATAATATACTGGGCAATGGCCCGTAAAGGATCGGCATTTTTATCAAATCCTTCAATGGCTGTCAGGGAAGTTTCAATCAATCCGCTTGCATAATCCTTTGATTTGTCAAGACCTAGGATGGCCGGAAAGGTCATTTTGTCATGCAAGAGGTCTGAGCCGATGGCTTTTCCCATGATTTCAGGATCACCTTCCACATTTAAAATGTCGTCCATAACCTGGAAGGCAAGGCCGATATTGTCGGCATAATTCATAAGACACGCAAGTTGTTGGGGTTCGGCTTCCACACTCAAAGCGCCAGCTTCCACACTGACACATATCATCCTGCCGGTTTTCAGGCCATGTATTTTTTTAAGATGCTCTAAAAGCCTTTCTTTATTCCAACCATTTTTTTCTCCATTTTTACCGGCAATGGAAAGGGCTTGCATGTCCAGCATCTGTCCCTCCACCATTCCGTTGACACCAGCAGCATCAGAAATCCTCCCCACAAGCTCAAGCAGGATGGATTTGTCCGGATAAAATTCAAACAAAGATTCGGGCCGGGTCAATACATGGAAGGCATGGGTCAAAAGGCCGTCACCTGCCAGAATGGCCGTGGCTTCGGAAAATTTTTTATGGCAGGTGGGAAGCCCCCGCCTCAAATCGTCATCATCCATGGCCGGCAGGTCATCGTGGATCAAAGAATAGGTGTGGATCATTTCAATGGCACAGCAGGCGGGCAGGGCAGTGAGTATATTTTTTCCACATGCCTTTGCTGCGGCCAGTCCCAGTATCGGCCTGATCCGTTTCCCTCCGGCCATGAGGGAATGTCCCATGGCCTGAACCAATTCAAGGTTAGGATCAAGCTGGCCGAGTATTTTTTCAAGACAGCTTTCCACAAGGGATTTGTTTTCTTTTAGATACGCAGATAAATCAAATGAAAGCTTATTCATTGTCAAAGGGCTCTTCCTTAAGGGACCCGTCATTGCCCCGGGTTAACTGGGTTATTTTTTTTTCTGTTTGATCGAGAATGTCCAGACAATATTTGGAATGGGTGATGCCGGCTTCATATTTTTTGACCGCAAGCTCAAGGTTTAGATCCCCTGACTCCATTTCCCTGACAATCTCTTCCAGTTGTTTTAGTGCTGTTTCAAATGTTTTTTTAGCCATTTTTATTTTCCACCCGGGTAACCAGGCGTCCTTTCGATAAAACTATTTCTATTTGATCGTCCATGGCAGCGTCGCTGGCATCCATGAGTATTTTTTTCTCCGGCCAAATTCTGGCGATGCTATATCCTCGATCCAAAACAAACTTAGGATTAAAGGCATCCAGTTTGACAACCATTTCCCTGATTTTGCCTTTGTAAAGGGAAAGCCGATCATCAATACCACCTTCCAGGGATGCAGACAACCGGTTCACATGCTTTCGATGCTCCCTGATTTTGAACAGAGGGGTGTTCATTTCCAGGGCCTTTTCCAACCAGAAAACTCTTTCCCTATTATACGCTATACGGGTTTGAAGATTTCTTTTCATCCTTGCTTTGCACTCTTGGATCCGGATTTTGTAGTCATTGAGTATTCGGTCGGGACATTTAAGCCGAAAATTGAGGTCATCTAATTTTTGATGAAAAAAGTTTATTTTTTGATTCATGGCATGGGCACAAGATTCCCTGAGCCGGTCAATCTTTTGAATCAATGCCCTTTTGTCCGGAAGGGCAATTTCCGCAGCAGCAGAAGGGGTCGGGGCCCTGAAATCCGCAACAAAATCGGCAATGGTAAAATCGGTTTCATGACCTACCCCTGTGATAATAGGAATCTTGGATGAAAAAATTGCTCGGGCAACCTTTTCCGAGTTAAATGCCCAAAGGTCTTCAATGGAGCCGCCACCCCTGGCAAGGATAATCAGATCTGCCTTGCTCGAAAGACTGTTCACAATTTCAATTGCATCTGCAATCAGATGTTCAGCATTTTCCCCTTGAACTTGAACCGGGACAATTTCCATGTGGCATCCGGGCATTCGCCTGGTTGCCACATGGATGATATCCCGGACTGCCGCACCGGTTCCCGAGGTGATCACACTTATTTTGGACGGTAAAAAGGGCAATTGCTTTTTATGACGATCCTCAAACAGCCCCTGGGATGCCAATTTTTTTTTCAGTTGCTCAAAGGCCACCTGTAATGACCCGGCACCTTCGGGTTCCAGATGTTCAAAAATCAATTGATAGGATCCCCTGGGTTCATACAGAGAAATCCTGGCAAGTCCCATGATTTTCATGCCGGATTCCGGGGCAAACTTCAACTTTCGTTTCTGATTTTTAAACATCACACAGGAAATGACGGAATTTGCATCCTTCAGTGAAAAATAAGAATGGCCCGAGGCTGGTAAGGCATAATTGGAAATTTCTCCGGTAATCCATAAAAACGGAAACCGATCTTCAAGAAGAGATTTGATTTCCCTTGTCAGGGTCGAAACCGTATACATTTGTCCATTGTTTTTTTCTACAGTATTCATTATGTTTGGTGCCCACGCAAGTTGAAATATCCTAATTATCATAAAACAATGACATGGTTTTAACAAAAAAAAATCTTAAAAGCACTTTAAAAAAACCATATATTTATTTATTGTCCGATAATATATATTATGTAAACTTTTATTATTGTATGACCAAATATATCAAAAATGCTCTGTCCAACTAAAATCCCCTTCTAACCAAAATGTAATCTTGAAATATCCCCTTCCCGTGTTATATTAACGTTTAGCCAATTTTTAAACCTAACTTTTTCTGGAGGAACCTATGAACCAAGCTTTTTCAACCCAACAAACCAACGCGGTGACAAAAGTTAATTCTTTTATCAGAAGCGTTTACAACTGGATGGCCATCGGTCTCGGATTGACAGCCTTTATTGCATACTATGTTTCCAGCAGCGAAGCCGCAATTAATTTTGTTTTCGGCAATAAAATGGTATTTTACGGACTGATCATTGCGGAACTTGGATTTGTTTTTTATCTGAGTGCAAGAATACAAAAGATACAGGCCTCGACGGCCACGGCTCTTTTTGTGATTTATGCCGCCTTAAACGGTGTGACCATGTCCTTTATATTTCTGGCCTACACATCAAGCTCCATTGTATCAACTTTTGTGGTCTGTTCTGTTACCTTTCTTGCATGCAGCATCTATGGCATGATCACCAAGCGTGATTTGACCTCCCTGGGCGGATTTATGACCATGGGCCTCATCGGTATTATCATCGCTTCTGTGGTGAATATGTTTGTACAAAGTTCAGGAATGGCCATGCTGATTTCCTATGTTGGCGTCCTGGTATTTGTCGGTTTGACAGCCTATGACACCCAAAAACTCAAAACAATGGCGGCAACTCTGCCCGACGGTGCTTCCGGCGCCATGGTGCGCAAAGGCGCTATCATGGGTGCCCTGACATTGTATCTTGATTTTATCAACCTGTTCCTCATGCTTCTGCGCATCATGGGCGGCAGCCGGGACTAAGAAGTAGAAAAAAACCAAATATAAAATTAGAGAAAAAACCTGTTTTTTAAACAAAAAGGGTGTCCCCATCGGGACACCCTTTTTTAGTTTTTTATATAAAAAAAATAACAATTTTCACCTTCTTCATGGTGATCTTTCATTGTTTCAAGATTAAATATTTTCTTTGATCACCCTGCAGATCTCTTCACAAAAATCTTGGGTATTCTCCTTATCAGGACCTTCCACCATCACCCTGAGCAAGGGCTGGGTCCCGGAATACCGAATCAGCACACGTCCTTTGTCCAGCAGTTTTTCTTCAATCTTCTGGATAATCTGGGCAATGGGTTTAATCAGGGTAAAATCAGGCCGGGAGGCATCCACCTCTACGTTCATTAGGATTTGGGGATACACAACCATTATGGAAGCCAGTTCTGACAAAGACCGGCCTGTATTCACCATGACCTCCAAAAGTTTCAGGGCGGTCAGCATTCCATCTCCTGTGGTATGGTGTTCCAAGAAGATCATATGTCCTGAATCTTCTCCCCCCATGACAGCACCGGAACGATCCATCTCTTCCAGCACCTTTCGATCCCCAACATCTGATTTCAGGTGGGTAATATTTAGAGATTCCAATGTCTTACCCAGCCCGATGTTGCTCATGGTTGTACTTACAACCGTGTTGTTATTCAATCGATTGTTTTCTTTGGCATATTTGGCGCAGACGGCAAGTATCCTGTCTCCTGTAATTTCATTTCCTTTATCGTCAATGGCTATGAGGCGGTCCGCATCCCCGTCAAAGGCAAGGCCTAGGTCTGCTTTTTCCTTTAACACTCGGTTCTTAAGATCTGTGGTGTGCTGGGAGCCGCAATTATCGTTAATATTAATGCCATCAGGGGTGTCATGGATGAATTGTACGTCAAACAATTGATCATTAAAAACCAGATGACTGATGTTGGAAGCAGCTCCGTTAGACGCATCAATAATGATTTTGAGTTGATTGGTTTTGCTCTCAGTATGTTTCTTAAAAGGAAACTTCTCCAGTAAAAATTTTGAGTACCTTTCTAAACTATCTGAAATTATGGACAATTTTCCTATTTTATCCCGTGGAACAATTTTATTGCCCAGTATATGTAACTCGATTTCTTCCTCCTGGGAATCACTGAGCTTTACCCCTCCCTGGCTGAAAATTTTAATCCCGTTGTCATGGTAGGGATTATGGGAAGCTGAAATAACAATACCGGCGCCCACCCCTTCAAGACAGGTGCTTAAATGGGCCACCCCCGGGGTGGGGATCACCCCGGCCAGGAGCACATCAACACCCACCGAGGCGATGCCGGCGGCCAGGGCAGATTCCAGCATATCACCACTTTCCCTTGTATCCTTTCCAATAACAACGGCCCCCTGCCCTGATTTTTTTGTCAACAGGCCAACAGCTTCGCCTGTTTTTAATGCTATTTCACAGGTAATCGGGTAAAGGTTTGCCCTTCCCCGGATACCGTCTGTCCCAAAAAGTTTTCCCATCTAAGATCAATTCCTGTTTGTTTTAATATTTGGTTCACTGGGGGAAAGCACTCCCCGGATTTATCTTTTTACCCACAACCCCCCAAAGCGTCGGTGATTTTTTCTTCAATGCCATACAACCACTGACTGCCGGTTGCAGCCTCCTTGGAATCCAGATTCTGGATAACAAAGATATAGCGTTGTCCTCTTTTGGCAATCCCTGCTTCAATGGCCCTAACAAAAGACTCCCCCTCCCGGGTCATCTGATCTGAAGTCCGCTCCCTATTGAAAACATCTTCTGCTTTTTTAAGAATTTCAATGGCAGCATTATGCAAACGAATGCCAGGGGGCTCTTTGGAATCGGTTAGTTGAGGGCTAGCTGGCTCAGCACTAGCTGGCTCAGTATTATTTGCCTTGGCTTTGTCTGCCCTGGCACCTGCACCGGCCAACAGGATTTCTTTTGAAACAATTAATTTTTCCCGAAAAATTTTTAACCGCTTTATCCGTTCATCAATACAGTCGGCTAGATTTTGCTGCATTCCCAAAAGGAGTTCTTCGGATAAATAATCATGGACAAAAAGGGGCCGAACATGGTGATACCAGGCTTGTAATGAGATTAACCCGGCGATATAGGCAATATTGTTGTTCACAATTATGTCCACCTGGGTGTAGACTCCCACCCGCCGGGGAAGGGAAACGTTCTTGAATCCGCCCCCGAGAATCAGCCGGTCGTTTTTGGGTTCATTTTTCCTGATAATGGACCCGGCAGCCGTGATGCATCCGTATCCCATGCGAAGGGGTCCTACTAATCCTCCCTGGCCTCCCAAAAAAATGGGTCTCTGGTTGAGCATCACCCCCTGGTGGACATTGCCCATCATGGAGGCAGTGGCCTTGTCCTGATTTGGGGTATAATTAAAGTGGATAAAAGAGGACCCCACTTCAGAGTGATCCTTCCGGCTGGTGCCGCCGGCCATCAGGCAATCACAAAAATTAATAAGACTGCCCAGGGTAACAAAGGGAAAAAGAATGGTCTGCTTTAATCCCACGGTATGGGCGGCATTGGCCTCTTCTTCCAGAATGGTTCCCTTTCTTACATGGGCACCCGATCCAAAAACATTGTCTCCGGCAAATACAGCATCCTGGAAAAATCCGCCGTTAAGCCGGGTATTTTCTCCCACCAGCGTATTTTCAAGGGTGACCGGAGCCTCATATCCGATTCTGACATTGGGCAAAATTAAAGATCGTTTTCCGATTATCTTGGATCCGGCATACAGGGTAACCCCCTGCCCTGATATCCGGTCAAGGTTAACATCGTCACTAATATAAACCGAATCGGGATTGGGAATATCCACCCCTTTTTGAGCCAGCAGCGCCACTTTGTTATTTTTCATGAATCCAGTATTAAATTTCTTAGGGTTTAATTGTCAAGGTTTTTTCCAACGGTGAATAATCCTTGACACAAATTTAATCGTTTGCTACCGAACGTTTGTATGCTAACCATTAAAATGGCACTGGTTTTAAGAATATCGGGTCTCTTTGATCAGAGGGCTTACAATAATTCGTGATCTGGAATCGTTAACCTGGATATACCAATATTTATAATGATAATAGGCTTTACATGAATTCAATAAAAACAGCAATTGCAAAGGGACAAACCGCCCTGTCTGAATTTGGGTCCAAACACCTGCTCGGCTCTCTGGGTATCCCAATAACTCGGGAAATCCTGGTACAAAGTGCGGATGAAGCTGTGGCAGCAGCCGAAACCATTGGTTATCCCGTGGTTTTGAAGGCATGCTCCTGGGAGTTGATGCACAAGAGTGAACTGGGCTGTATTGAACTTAATCTCACAACTTGCCGGGCAGTTAACGAGGGTTACAAGAGAATCTGTGAAAAGATTCTAACCCCCATTGAGGGTATTCTGGTCCAGGAAATGGTGGCGGGTCAGCGGGAACTGGTTGCAGGTTTGAGCCGGGATCCCCAATTTGGTCCCTGTGTCATGCTGGGGTTTGGCGGCATCATGGCAGAAGTGATCAAGGACACGGTATTTCGGGTTGCCCCCTTTGACAACCTGGAAGCCCTTGATATGATCAATGAGATGAAATCAAGGTCCATGCTGGATTCATTCCGGGGACAAAAAGAGGCTGATCTGGGTGCGATTTGTCAAATTCTCACCGGTATTGGTCAGCTGGGTCTGGCAGAAGAATCCATTGCAGAAATCGATATCAATCCCCTGATTATCTCACCCGACGGTAAAATCAAGGCTGTGGATGCCCTCATTATTTTAGGAAAAAAGAGTCCCCTATGATCACTTCAATCAACCAAAGTCCGCTTTATCCCATCGCAAATCCAAAGAGCATTGTTTTTTTCGGTGCTTCCAATAATTATTCTGCCATGGGCACAAGTATCCTTAACGCCATTCTGTCCGACGGATTTGAAGGAACCCTCTATCCGGTTCATCCCCGGGAAAAAACGGTTTTAAATCTGCCGGCCTATGCCAGTGTTGATGACATACCAACCCTCCCGGATATGGCCTTTATTGTTCTGCCCACTAAAATTGTGGCCCAGACACTTAAAGCCATTGGAGAAAAAGGGATCCGTCATGCTGTGATTGTTTCGGCGGGTTTTAATGAAGTGGGTGGAAAGGGAGAAGAACGGCAAAAACAACTCCAGAAGATTGCCGGTCAATACAATATCAGATTTACCGGCCCCAATTGTATTGGTGTGGTCAATTCACATTTACGGCTAAATGCCACCTTTCTGCCCTCCGAGGGCAAAACAGGTTTCATCGGCATGGCCTCCCAGAGCGGCAGTTTTATTACCCAGATGTTCAGCTATCTTAACAATCGGTACGGCCAGGGGTTCAGTACCGGCTTTAGTCTGGGAAATGAAGCCAATATTGACATGGTTGACTGTATCGAATACCTGGGCGCCTGCCCAAACACCCGTGTGATTGCCCTCTATATAGAATCCATACGCCAGGGGCAAAAATTTATTGACATCGCCCGGAGGGTATCCCTCCACAAACCCATTGTCGCCTTTTATGTGGGCGGTTCCGAAACCGGCAAAAGAGCCTGTCTCTCCCACACAGGTTCCCTGGCAGGACCGGATCAGCTTTATAACGGTGTTTTCAGGCAAACCGGTATCATCCGTGCCTCTTCCATCGAAGAGTTGTTTGATTTTTGCTATGTACTGGGGTCTTGTCCCCTGCCTGTGGGCAACAAACTTATCATTCAAACCCATTCTGGTGGTCCGGGAGCTGCGGCGGCCGATGCCTGCGAACGGGCAGGTTGTGAACTGCCCCTGCCCTCCCCTGAAACCCTTGAAAAACTAGCCCCCTTCGTCCCCCATACCGGTAGCGCAAACAATCCCATTGATCTGACCTATACCAAGAATCCACTGGACTTTTTTCATGGAATTCCCAAGGTGCTGCTGGAGGAAAAAGGGGCCGACGGAATGCTGATATACTTTTTGGCCACAGCCGGAATGATACACACCGCCCTGACCTCCATGGGAGTTCCCGATGATGAAATTGACACCCAGATCCAAAATATAGTGGACACCCAGTGCCAATCCATTGCAGCTTTGGTGAAAACCCATGGAAAACCCATTGTTGGCTTTTCATTTTTAACCCGGGAGAATCCTTTTGTTACATCACTTCAGGACAGAGGGGTTCCTGTGTTGCCTAGTCCGGAAAGGGCTGCCAAGGCCTTTGGTGCCATGGTAGACTATACCCGGCTCCGTAAAAAAATTAGTCAGCAGACAGACTAATTGTCTGCTGCAACGCCCATGTTGTTTCTTTATTTTTTAACCTTTCCCACCGAGGCAATATAAATGGCAAATTCCTGTTCACCGTCAAGGCCGAGGAGCTCGTCCAGTTCTTCCTGATCATAGGCTGCAATGGCGCAGGTTCCGGCAGCAATGGTTTCACAGGCAAGATAAAGATTCTGGCAGACATGCCCTGCATCCAGGGCAATTACCTTGTGAGCTGCAAGTCCATAGCGCCATTCCATCCGATAGGGAATGGCCGCCCAGATAAAGGTCACAGCTGATTTTCCCGGATAGGACTGACCCAAAGCGGCAATCACCATCTTTTGTGCCAGCATCTCATCTGAAAATTCAAATACAAGCTGATGGGAAAGGGGCAGATACCGATACATACCGGCTTCAACGCCTTCAACATTGAAAATTGCAAGATAGGTTTCAAGAGCATGACGGCATCCGGCAGAGGGAACATTTCGATGTGCATGTCCATGATTTACCTCTCCTTTAACTCCCTGGGTGCACCAGACCAGATAGGCAAGTTCTTCCAGTGAAAGGGGTTGATCCAGATAAACCCGGTGGCTTTTTCTGCTACCAATGGCCCGGGTGAGATCTGCCAGAGGAATATTTTTCCACAGTTCAGGGCCTGGAAGATCAACGCGTCTTGCGCCATCCGGGAAGTTTTTTTCAATGGGCGGCACAGGAATCCCCTGGTTTTGATCTGTAAATCTGAAGTTGATTTTTTTCCTGATACTGTCTTTAAGAAAATAACGATACATTTGCAGCTGGTCTTTGTTCATCACATGCCTCCTATAATGATACGGACAAATTTATAGGTTTTACCCAGTGCCAGGACTTTAAAACATCAGTGATTTATTTGACACCCAATTGAACCAAATCAAAATGCAGTTCCATTTCATTATAAACTTTGCCCTTCCGCCATTTTCCATTAAATTCAAGTGTTGGCACCACCCAGTCATCCCCTCCGTTTACCTCGATGATTTTTTGAACCGTCTTTTCCGGTTGTTCTTCTATTTCAATATATTCAAATTCAATCTGATTGTTTTTTAAATATTCAACTGTTTTTGTACAATGGGGGCACCATTTGGCAGCGTATATTTTCAGCATAATAACCTCTTTAAAATATTTATAGGGAAACGATCAAGCCTATGTCCTGATGAAATCAGTATAGCATACTATTTTTTTAGGCAATGATAAATAAATCTTACCCTCTGGTATTAAAACAACCATAAATTGACCATGTCGACTATTGTATGTATTCAGGGTATGGTGTAGGGATATTTTTCGGGCAAAGTAGATGTTGTCCTTTGTGTGACAGCTTAATTTAATTAAACGAGGTGAAGGATGAAAGGTTCTGGTGTTTGGATAATTGCAATGGTGATAATTGTCGGTATGATGTTTTTTTCCTGTGCAGGACAGCAGCCGGAAAATTTAGGGGTGCAAAACAAACAATTAGCAGATTGTCCCTCCAAACCCAATTGTGTCAGCAGCCAGGCGGCTGATGAAGATCATTTCACAGCCCCTTTGACCTATCAGGGGGATAAGATCGCTGCCATCAAACATCTGAAAAACGTCCTGGGGTCATTTGAAAATGCAACAATTGTCCTAGAAAAGGACAATTATCTCCATGTTGAATTTAAATCAGCCGTCATGGGCTTTGTCGATGACTTGGAGTTTTATTTTCCCGGGGAAAAAATCATCCACCTGCGGTCGGCCTCCCGGCTTGGGTATTCTGATTTCGGGGTTAACGCCAAGCGGGTGAATCAGCTGCGGGAGAGGTTTTCCGGCAAGTAATGTTGGGCAAGCGGATCGCCAGCCAGACTATATTTCCCCTTTTAAATTTTCCCCATCAAAAAAAACAACAAGAGAGGCAAAATGATATGTTGATACCTTCTTTCAATGTCTTCGGTGTAAAAAGGTTTTCTGAAAAGGGTCCCCTTATGATAATATGCAAAAAAAGATCTTATCCCTTGGAATTTCAATAAAGTAACCCCCGGATATTGGTCCACCTGATATCCCTGACAAAGAGGAGGGTACCATGGAAATAAAAAGAATCCTCTGGCCCACTGATTTTTCCGGCAATTCCGAGAAGGCGCTTCCCTACTTACAATCTCTGACAAAGCAATATGCAGCCCAGGTTCATGTGCTGTATGTTATCCAGGAGATAGCCCATCCTGAATCCTGGTATGACAATTTTGGCGCAGGCCATATAGAGGCGCTGATAAAACTTTCGGAAAAATCCGCCAGACAACAATTGGATCAAGTTTGCCAACAATATATGGAAGGCTGTCCCCTATACGCAAAACACATTGCGGTTGGGGATCCGGCCCAGGAAATCCTGAACTTTATTACAGCAAAAAAAATGGATCTGGTTGTCATGGCAACCCGTGGAGAAAAAGGACACTTCCAGTTTGGAAGTGTCTGCGAAAAAGTTATGAAGAATTCTCCTGTCCCAGTGATTACCATTCCCATTTTTCCCGATATTGCGGCCTGACGATCATCTGATTTCCATCAAACCTGTTGACACAATCTCCCGGATTGGTTAATTCGTGGCTTCTTTTTATTTTTACAGAACAGGGGTGTGTGCGTGGCATTAAAACCGACCATTTACAAAATAAAAATTTCATTATCCGATATCGACACCAATCATTATGACAGTCTCGATTTAACCATTGCCCAGCACCCCTCTGAATCACGAGAGCGGATGATGGCCAGGGTCCTGGCTTTCTGCATGAATGCCCGAGAAAACGTCTCCTTTACAAAAGGACTTTCCGCCGTGGAAGAACCTGATATCTGGTCCCGTACATTGGATGATCGGCTCGACTTGTGGATTGACATTGGAGAACCGGCAGCGGACAGAATCAAAAAAGCAACCCGGCTTTCCCCTGTTGTCAAGGTGTATTCCTTTAACCTGAAATCAAATAGCTGGTGGGCAAAGGAACAGGCAAAGTTCAAAAACTTAAAGGTATCTGTTTTTCAATTTGACTGGAAAAACATACAGACATTGGCCGCTCTGGTGCAGCGGACCATGGATCTTTCCATCACCATTTCCGATAATATTGTCTACGTATCTGCTAAAAACGGAGAATGTGAGGTGTCTTGCCTGACATTGCAGCCAACTGCGGTATCTCAGGAATACCATTAAAAATGACGGTGCCGGCAAGAGATATTTATTGTTCCCCCTGTGTTTTGTGCTCAATGATTTGAAAAAATCTGAAAAATATTTTGAATGGTACAAGACCGTCTTTAAAGATGATGGGGGAGAACCCGTCCAGAAACTTTGCTGGTCTGTAAAGGATCTTGAAAAACGCAAAAAGCTCTTTGATGAATCCCGTACCCTGCTGAATCAACTATCGCCGGATCTTAAACCTGGCATCCCCAGCTAGAATCTGGTCAAAAAGCTCCAGATAGGTGGCATACCGTTCCCGGCTTATCCCGCCGCTTTCAACCAGTTTTGAAACAGCGCACCCGGGTTCCGTGCGGTGGCAACAATCCCTGAAATGGCAATGGTCCTCCATGGCCGCTTCAAACCCCGGGAAAAATCCTGCCAGATCATCCGTTGAAATATCCACAAACCCGAACTCGTTGAAACCCGGGGTGTCCACAAGCTCTCCCCCGCCGGGAAGTGAGTGAAGGGTGGAAACCGTGGTGGTATTACACCCCCTGTTGCCGGCTGTAAACAATTCCCCAACCCGAAGATCCAGTGAGGGGCAAATGGCATTGAGCAGGCTGCTTTTGCCCACCCCTGTGATGCCCACAAAAAAACTTCTGACCCCCTGCCCCAGATACAAGGTTAAGGCATCAAGCCCCTCTCCTGTATTTGCGCTCACCACAAAGATATCCAGGATTTTCCCATAGACGGCGGTAAGATCTGCAACAAAGGGTTGTGCATCTTCAAGATCACATTTGTTGATCACCAGCACAGGCCTAAGCTCCGCCTCCCGTGCAGCAACAACGGCATGATCGATATACCCGGGTGTGGGCATGGGCATGGGGGATACCACTATACCCAGAACATCCAGATTGGCACCTACAATTCTAACACTGCCCCTCGAGTCCCTTCGGCAAAGTTTCGTTCGGCGCGGTAGCCGGGTGAGGCGATGGTTTTTCACGATCACGTTGTCACCCACCACATGACCTGCTCGTCGTTTCACCTTTACCATCCGCCGTTCCCCCGACTCGAACAAAATATCCACGGCAATCCCGTGATGGGCAACGATCATTCCCCTTTGATTTGGCCCTGAACCTGGGGACTCTTTTTTATCCTGTTCGCCAACACATTTTTTTTTAATCTTCAACAGCCAACGCTCCGCCTATAAAATATGGAAAATTTTCATCACCTCAGCATATTACCTTGGCAAGCCCCCAAAATCAACGAAGAATCGCTCGATAAATTTGTCTTCTTTGCCCATCCTCCATCTCATTAAGTGATCTGATAAACCAATAATTGTGAATTTTTTTTCACAATTTAGATAAAAATTGTTATGTTTTTCCTTAAACAAATCGCGGAAAGTGATTTAAAAAGTCGATTGATCAGTAAGAGAGCCGATATCATAGACTGGATGGCTTTGGTATATATTTTGCGGGTTGACGCAAAGTGTGAAATATAGGAAAATATTCACTCACTATATTCAGGAAATTATTGGTTGGTCGATGATATGAGCGGTGATGCATCTGGCGTTGGTACCAACCCGGTCCCCGAACCCGGCACAATTCTTCTTTTTGGTTTCGGTCTCGCAGGTCTTGCCGGTGTCAGCAGGAAGAGATTGGGAAAATAGTTTCACCAAAGCAATACAGCACAGAGGGGCTGAACTTTTTTCAGGTTCTGAAACATAGAAATTGAAACGGTTCAGACCTTGATCCAGGCTTGATTGCAGCAGGGATTACCGAGAACAGATACGGTTTTGTGGCGGGGTATGGTGGTTTTGCTCCTGCCCCGCATATCGTGGGTGCTTTCGGTATCCTGGCGGTTTTACAACAGATACCAATGGTGTTTATGCCTGTTCCGGCCCAACTTGGACATTGGCAAACAGATACGATCTGAGAGTACAGACATCGTCTCTGTCGCCTATTGGAAACATTTTTCCATAGCGTCATTATACCATTTTTTAATTTTACCATTACTTTTCCAAAGCTTTATTTTTTTACTTAATTCAGGAAGGTATTTAGCATATTTTGATTTTTTCGCAAAAGCGATATATAATTTTTGGGAAGTTACTGGAACGGGCAGAATTTCTATATTATCTAAATAGCCTAATTTTGCTGCATCGATTAACGCAACTTCTCTAACATAAATGAGATAATCCACTCTATCTTTATCCACTAACATCGCATAAGCCTGCTTGGTATTTGTTACTCTAAACATGTTTAGATTTGTCTTGTCAAAATTATCAAATTCATTTCCCTGGCTGTCACCCCTGATTCCTATTCCTCTTTTCCCAATAAGATCATCCCAGTTTTCAAATTTGAAAGTTTTTCCTTTAGAAACGATTACACATACATCAATATCCAGATAATGTTCCGGGAAATCCATGAATTTTGTTCTTTCTTTTGTATGAAAAACAGTAAGTAGCGCATCGATTTCTCCTGATTTTGCATATTGTAAAGATCTGGCCCATGGATATTTTTTAGGTTGGAGCTCTATCTTCAGTTCATCAAAAAAAGCATGAAGAATATCCATGCCAACGCCGACCATATTGTTGCTTTCAAGTTTATTGCCTTCAATCCATGCATAGGGTTTAGCAGGAAGGGCCGAAGCTACTGTCAACGGATCTTGAGCAAAAGAAACTCCAAAAATTAAGCAGAAAAAAATTAAAAAAAAATATAAAGCTTTCATAAGCAATCCTTTTTTTTAGTTATAGAATTGCAACAGATGAAAATCAATGGAGAGTTTAAAAAATATATTTATTAGATACAGTGTAGAATGTATATGTTAATGACTATGAATGAAGATAACACACAAAACAGGGGGTTTCCCCAATATAAAAGATTGGAATTGTAAAGTATTTTTTAAAATTATATATTGATTTCAACACCCTTTAATCTTTTTGTTTACATCGAAAAATGGGATGCGCATTTTTGATGAGTAACGATAATCAAACGATTCAAAGTACAAAAAAGTATATTATACCCTGGCACAGCCGTATTCAGTTTCGTATCAGTATAATTGTAATAACAACCCTTGTTGTTGTTTTGGGTGCGCTCGGGTCTCTGCAATACACAAAAATAAAAAATGAAGTCAATAACGGATTTATGGAGACGGCCGATCTGGTTTCTTCAAGACTATCTTCGAATTTGGGCCGAAGTTTGTATGCCCTGGCACCGGAGTTCGCCTTTCAAATACTTTCTGCCGAAATGAATAATAAGTCTGTTTTCTCCATTCTTGTATATGAAAAAAAGGATTTGAATATCAGTGAGGAACTTTTTGCAGGATATACCCGAAATAAGAACTGGCAGATTGTCCCTCTGAAGTCTCTTCCCACCGGATCCCGGATTTATCAAAATATCAAGAGCGAATTTGTTGAAGTTCGCAATATACTATATTCAGATGAAAGGCAGACCATAGTAATTGGAAGGGTTGAGGTTTATATGACCCGTAAATTTGCTGAAGCTTCAATTCATCAGGCGGCCGGGACACTTATTTTAAACACGACTTTGGTGACCATAATAATCGGAGCATGTTTGTTGTATCTTTTGCGATTAGCGACTAAACCCATCATCAGTCTTACTAAAATTTCCACTGAAATTGCCAAAGGAAATTTCAACTATAAGGTTGATGTAAATGCTAAAAACGAATTCGGTTTACTGGCGGATAGCTTTACCAGGATGGGCATTTCGATTAAACACCAGATCCTTTCACTAAAAAAAGAAAATGCTGAGCGATTGCGGGCAGAAGCGGAACTGGATCAGAGCAGGCAACAACTCCAGGCAATTATAGATAATACTACAGCATTAATATACCTTAAAGATATCAATGGCAGGTTCATCTTTGTAAACCGTCAATTTGAAACTCTTTTCCATATATCCAAAACGGATGTTTCGGGCAAGAGTGATTATGATGTCTTTCCCATGGATATGGCTGATGCGATCATTGTAAACGACCAAAAAGTGATGGAAACAAACTCGCCTTTGGAGGTTGAAGAAAATGTACCCCATGATGACGGTATCCATACGTATATTTCAACTAAATTTCCCTTATTTGATACCTTTGGAATTCTTTATGGCGTATGCGGCGTATCCACCGATATTTCCGATCGTAAAAAGGCCGAGGACCTGCTGAAAAATTATAGCAAAAAGTTAGAGCAAACCGTTGAATATCGAACCAATGAGTTGAAAATAGCCAAAGAACAAGCTGAAGCCGCTAATCGGGCCAAGAGCGCATTTATAGCCAATATGAGCCATGAATTGCGGACGCCGCTTAATGCAGTTATAGGATTTACCCGGTTGGTATCAAAAGACAAAGGACTGTCCATTCGCCAAGGCGAGCATCTGGACCTGATCCGTCAAAGCGGTGAGCATCTTCTGGCCTTGCTGAACCAGATTCTTGATCTTTCGAAAATAGAGACGGGAAAGCTTATACTTGATGAAATGGCCTTTGATGCTCACCGTCTTCTTCAAGAGCTTGAAGGCATGTTTTACCAGCAGGCTGAACAAAAAGGGTTACACCTGATTTTTGAACACCCACTTGATGTGGCCTGCAACATTATTGCCGATGAAATGAAACTTCGTCAGGTGCTGATTAACCTCATCGGTAATGCCATAAAATTTACCCAAGAGGGCTGTATATCGGTGTATATGGAGAAATCCTCTGTCAATACAGGGTCTTCCCTGGTAGCCCTCCGATTTTTTGTTAAAGATACCGGGTCGGGTATACCACCGGATGAAAAAAATTTGCTTTTCAAGGCATTCACCCAGACGGAGACCGGAAAAAAAGTTCATCAGGGGACAGGTTTGGGTCTGTCCATCAGTCAGAAATTTGTACAATTAATGGGCGGTAAGATAATATGCTGCAGTCAACCCGGAAACGGCAGTATTTTTTCTTTTACCATCCATGTTCATGAAACAGATCACTTAATTGTTGAGAAAAAAGAGCATGACTATAAGGTAAGGCTACCTGAGACGACAGGAAAATTTGGACAAAAAAAAATGAAAAAAATGGTGGCAGCACTTCCTGATAACCTTGTTTCAAAGCTCAAGGATGCGGCGACTTATTGTGAGGTGGATGCCATTAACCATGCAATCGCAGATATTTATACCCGAAATTTGGATCTGGCCCAGGCATTGGAACAAAGGGTAACGGAATTTGATTTTGACGGAATACTTGCATTAATCGAGGAGACTTCATGACTAAAGCAGCCCGGGGAAAAGGGTATAATATTCTGGTCGTTGACGACAACCCCATGAATATTCGCCTGCTGGTAAGCATGCTGGAAGAAGAGGGATATAAAATCTGGCCGGCACCCAATGGTGTGCGCGCTTTGGCTGTCCTTGAAAAACATGCTGTTGATCTGATTTTATTAGATATCAGAATGCCTGAAATGAACGGATATGAAGTTTGTAAACGAATAAAATCCACTAAAAAAACAAAAGATATCCCGATCATTTTTGTCAGTGCCCTGGGAGAAACCTTTGATAAGCTTGAGGCCTTTTCCGTGGGCGGTGTTGATTATGTGATCAAGCCTTTTGAAGAAAAAGAAGTTCTTGCCAGAATACAGACACAACTGAATCTTGTAGAGCAACAAAGGCGATGGCGAACACTTGCTGAAATTACTTTTGAAGGTATCCTGGTTCATTGCAATGGTGAAATTGTCGATGTTAACCCGGCACTTGAGGCCATGCTGGGATATAAAAGAAAAGATCTGATCGGTACGAATGCCTTTGACCTGTTGGTGCCGGAATTCATTGAACCTGTCCGAAACCATATGGAAAATGGATGTGGGCACCCCATTGAGCTTTCGGGAATAAAAAAGGATGGTTCCATAATTCTGGTTAATATCAAAGTTAGACATATCCTCTGGCAGGGATTTGATGCCAAGGTGCTGGTCATACGGGACATGTCATGGCGGACTTATTTTAAACAGGAACACAGAACCATTGAAGCTGTTCTGGAAGACAGCACCCAGTTTGGAGAGCTTGTGGGAAAAACCGATATCATGAAAAAAGTTTTTGAATCCATTCTCAGGGCTGCTGCATCTGACTCACCCGTACTGATTAACGGGGAAACCGGTACCGGAAAAGAATTGACTGCCAGAACCCTGTTTAATTTGAGTGAAACCTATAACAAGACATTTGTCCCGGTCAATTGTGCCTCCATTCCTGAGCAGCTCTTTGAAAGCTTGTTTTTCGGCCATAAAAAAGGCGCTTTTACCGGTGCGGATAAAAATCATATTGGTTTTTTTGAACAGGCCAAAGGCGGCGTTCTTTTTCTTGATGAAGTGGGAGAGTTATCCATGGAGATGCAGGCAAAGCTGCTCAGAGTCCTTAATGATTTTATCTATACCCCTGTCGGGTCACAATCCTCACAAAAGGCTGATGTGAGACTATTGGCAGCAACCAACCGGGATTTGTCCTCTCTTCTTGATCGAAAGCGGATTCGAAGTGATTTTTTCCACCGCCTCTATGTTTTGAACATTGACCTTCCGCCATTGCGCTGGCGCAAAGAAGACATTCCGGATTTGGTCACCCATTTTTTTAACAAAAATCCCCTTCCCGGTAATAAACCAGTCAGTCTCCCCGTAAAGGTCATGGATCGTTTTAATCATTATGATTGGCCCGGGAATGTCCGGGAACTTTTCAATGAGCTTCAGCGATTTGTCGCAACAGGAGAAGTCAACCTGTCCGGACACCTGCCCCAACTGCCTGCAGGGGGCCTGCCCATACCCACCATTGAAGGCAATATGCCTTTAACCGAAGCCATTGAACAATTTGAACTATTTTATATTCCCCATATCCTCAAGGCCAACAAGGGTCACAAGGGAAAAACAGCCGATATCTTGAACATCGACCCTAAAACCCTCTATCGAAAGCTTAAAAAATTTGGACCGACCTGAAAAAGATCGGGTGCCAATGCCCCATTCGGGCATTCATGCCCGAATATCTTGAGCCTCTTTATTTAAAGGGTTTTCACATTGTTTCCCATAAGATATCAGGGCATAAATGCCCGATCTTTTCATGGTCGTTTTTATCAATTTTTTACTGATGGCTTATCATTTATAGTATCAATACAATTGGTTAGAGAAAAGTTCATCCATTGGTACAAGCATTGCTAATATATTTTCAATGCAAATGATTAACACGAGGGAGCCATTATGATAAAAATCGACTCAAATCACTCATCCAATGTGTTTCATTTTTTTCTGAACCGGGACTATATTTCCATTGCCGATGCAAAGGGGGTTTATCTTTACGATGTTCAAGGGAACAAATATATAGACGCCTCCGGCGGACCTATCCTGTGCAATCTTGGTCACGGAATTGACGAGATGGCAAAGATCATCGGAGATCAGGCCAAGAAGCTTGCCTATGTCCATCGCATTGATTTTACGAATCCCCCCCTTGAAGAGGCCGCGAAAAAAATCTGTATGGCGTCTGATTATGCCATGGAAAAAGTTTTTTTTGTTTCAGGCGGCACCGAGGCTGTGGAAATTGGTGTTAAAATTGCCAGAAAATATCATCTCGATAATTGTAAACCATCTAAAATTCATGTGATTTCAAGATGGCAGAGCTATCATGGAAGTACAGCAGGGGCTCTTGCCTGGTCCGGCAGTACCAGCCGAAGATCTGATTTTTTACCCTATCTCCAGAATTTTACGCATATACCACCGGCGTATTGTTACCGGTGCTGGTTTAATAAGATGCCCGAAACCTGCAACCTTGAATGTGCCGATGCCCTTGAAAATGAAATCATGTGTATTGGCCCTGATAATGTTTCGGTTTTTCTTGCAGAGCCTGTTTCAGGCATGTCACTTTGCGGGGCTGTTCCTAAAAAAGGATATTTTGAACGCATTAGAGAAATCTGTGACAAATTTGATGTGCTTTTAATGTTTGATGAGGTAATGACCGGAATGGGTCGGACCGGGAAAATGTTTGGATATGAGCACTTTAATGTTGTCCCGGATATTCTGGCGTTGGGGAAGGGCCTTGGGGGCGGTTATTTCCCCATAGGAGCCGTTGCTGTCCCCGAGTATATACATAAAAAAATAGCCGATAATTCCGGTATGTTCGGCGCCGGTCATTCCTGGGGTGGTAATCCCCTTGGATGCGCTGTTGTATCAAAAACCATTGATTATCTGGATGAGCATAATCTTGTCGAGCAATCTAACCGGATGGGTGAATATCTTGATCATAAACTACAGGATTTATATTCCCATCCCCTGGTGGGCAATATAAGGGGGATCGGGCTGATGAGGGGGATTGAATTTGTTGAAAACAAGGAAACAAAGAAACCCCTTGATCCCAAATTTTCATTTTCTGCCCGCCTGGCAGCAGAATGCCTGAAACGGGGGATGTTCATTGAATACGCGGGTGGATGTGACAGGGGGCAGTCCGGAGATATGATCATGTTTGGCCCTCCGTTTATAATCACTAAACCCCAGATAGATAAGGCGGTGGATATTCTTCGTCAAGCGCTTGGAGAGGATTTGCTGTCAACTGACAGTGATGTTTTAACCTTTTAATAATATTTAAATAAATGAGGAGAAAAACAATGAAAAGAAAATCTTTGACAATTATGACCCTGTTTATCTTTTTTCTGGTCGCAGGTTTCAGCTTGATTGTCCCTACAGTCATGGCAGGCAAGGCGAAAAAAATTGTAATGTCAACGGCGACACCTATGTATCCGGCATTTGCCGAGCAGATCGGCATTAACCTTTATATTAACTCCATAATCGGCGTTACCCAGACGCATCCGGAATTAAAGGGTAAATACGAATTTAAAATTTATGACAAGGGTATGCTTTACGGCAACCAGAGCGAGGCACTTGAAGCTGTTGCCAACGGAGCCATTCAGATGACATACTCAGGGCCGCACTATCTCGAGGAATTGGATCCTGCCTGGAAATTGGGTGAAACACCAGGGGTTTTTGAAGATTGGGATCACTATTTAAGAACAATGGATACGCCCGCCTGGAAGGCACTTCATGAAAAAATGGCCCAGAAAAAAGGAGTAACCATTATCAAATGGCTCTTTGATACGGGCACATGGTACATGTTTACAAAGACCGGCCCGATCAACTCTTTAGCAGATATCAAGGGACAAAAAATCCGTTTTGCAGGCGGTGAAGCTTTTGCCAAAGCGCTAAAAGCACTGAATACAACGCCCATCGCACTCCCCTATACGGAAGTTGTAACCGCCCTCCAGACCAATATGATTGAGGGCTTGTTGACAGATTTTACCGGCGGTGTGGGATATTTTGAACTTCCAAGACATACAAAATATGCAGTAGTGGTTCCTTTTGGCAACCAGCCCATCTGTATGGTCGCAAATACAAAATGGTGGAATTCCCTTCCGGAAAAGGCCCGGGCAGCTTTGAGTGTCTCTTTTGACCAGATTGATTCATCAGGATTCTATTCAAAGTTTGAGCAGACATCCTTAAAAGAATGGGATGACAACCCCAAACTGACTGCCGTAAAGCTTGATAAGACTGAAATAGCAAAATGGCAGAAAATCATGAGGGATTCCTTTCAGGATATGTTTAAAAAAATTGACCCTGAATTGATCAAAGCAATAGATATGGCAAGATAATACCGAAAACCAAATTATTAACCAACAAAGGCGGTGTGCAATGAATAAGGGAGGCCATGAACGAAAAGCTTACAGGATGCTTGAGATATTTTGCGGGTTGCTGCTTTTTATTGCAGTGGGCATAAGTCTTGGGGAGATCGTTGGCCGTGTTGTTTTTCATACTACCTATGACTTCATCATTGACCTGCCGGTATGGATTACCATTTGGGCCATGCTGCTTATTGGCGGCCCCCTTATTGCCGAGAACGGACATGTTTCCATTGATTTTATGGTGAACAGGTTTCAGGGCCGGGCAAGACTTTTTCTGGAACTTTTTAATATAACAGCGACCATTATTTATGGTTTTGCCGTTACGATAGGAGGGTTTGCCCTGATCCGGATGCTTTATTTAAGAGAAGCTGTCTTCCCAAAATATTTTCCCATACCCAAGTGGATTGTTGAACTATGTATCCCTGTGGGTATGGGAATCTTCACCATTGTCGGCATAATTGAATTTTTTAAAATAATTAAAAAATATAAATAATATTTAAAAAAACTACCCTACTCTTTGGAGGCTGATTTGGATTATTTTGTTTATATTGGCATCGCTTTGATGGTTCTGATGTTTTTGAGTGGAACTCCCCTTGCAATTGCCTTTGCCTTTGGGTCCAGTCTTATTGCGCTTTTTTCCATGGGAATGTCTTTGGAGGCCCTTGCACAGATATTTTTCTCATCGATAAATTCATATCCGCTTCTGGCCTGTCCTTTTTTCATACTTGCAGGGAACCTGATCCTTAGAAGTGGGGGAATGGTTCCGCTAAGTGATTTTGTCAAAGCCACATTTGGCACATTGCCGGGCGGCCTTGCCGTGGCCGGAATCATTTTTGCGGCATTTTTGGGGTCTATATCCGGTTCTGCAGCAGCCTGCCTGGCTATTATCGGTACCGTCATGGTCCCGATTTTTGTGGAAGCCGGATATGACAGGCCCTTTGCCGCAGGTCTTGCCGTGACCTCTGCAGAACTCGGGCTTCTTATTCCACCCAGTCTCTTTTTTATTATTTTTGGCGCTTTAAACCGTATTTCCATTGTGGATCTTTTTATGGGCGGGGTGGGTATGGGCCTTCTGACTGCTTTTTTTATGTGCATTGTTGCGGTAATTATATGTAAAAAAAGAAAATATGCCACCATGCCAAAGGCGTCCTGGAAAGTCAAAAAACAGACGTTTATAAAAGTTCTTCCTTTGATTTTCATGCCGGTCATCGTACTTGGCGGGATTTACGGTGGTTTTTTCAGTCCGACCCAGGCCGCTTCGGTCGCGACCCTATATTCTCTTTTAGTCGGTTTGTTTGTCTATGGTGAACTCGATCTTAAAGGAATCATGGAAGCCGCCATAGATACGGCTAAAATCAGTTCAATGATATATTTTTTGATTATCGGTTCTGATCTTATGGGAAGGATGTTTGCCTATATCGAGTTGCCACAGATGATTACCGAATATGTGGCTGCAATGGAATTAGGACCTCTTGGATTTCTGCTTATGGTTAATGCAGTTCTGCTTGTAATGGGATTTTTCTTTTCCAGCCTACCCATGGTCATCATTGTGCTTCCTTTGTTTCTCCCAAGTGTTATAAGCTTGGGTATTGACCCTGTATTTTATGGCGTTCTTGCCGTAACCAATTCCCTGATTGGAGAAATCACACCACCTATGGGTCCCCAATTATGGATAGCAGCTCCTGTATGTAAAGAAAAAATGGGAGCAATAGCAAGGGAGGCATGGCCATTTCTCGGTGCATGGGTAGCCGCTATGATAACGGCTACTTTTTTTCCGGACATTGTCATGTATCTTGTGCGTATGTTCAGATAAAGGCGCAGTTTTTGTTTGCCCCTGTTGAGTTGGTACCCCGTTACCCAAATGCCAGCCAGATTCCCACCCCACCCATGAGCAAACCGGATATCCGGTTCAGTAAACGGACATTCCCCTGTTTTTCAAGAACCCGGGTCAAAATCCGGCCGCCGTTGGAATAGAGGAGGAGGCAGAAAAACTCAGTGGTCAGAATAATGAGAACCAGGATACTGATCTGGGGCAAAAAGGGTTTGGAAGGCGAAATAAAAGGGGGCAGCAGGGAAATCATGAATGCCCAGCCCTTAGGGTTGGCAATGGCCGTGACAAACCCCTGGACCATTAACGCTTTGGGGCTGATATCCTCACACTGCAGGGTGTTTTTGTCCAGGGATAAATTTTCATTGGACCTGAGCATCTGGATTCCCAGATAGACAAGATATCCCCCTCCCATATATTTTAACACCAAAAACAAAGGGGGATATTTTAACATGATGGCCGCCACTCCGCAGACGGCGGCCACGGATACCAGGGCAACCCCCAAAAGTTCACCCCACACCATATAGAAGGTTTTTTTCACCCCGATGGTCATGCCCATGGTAAGGGCCAGGGTCATGCACATCCCCGGGGTAATGGAAACCACAAAAAAGGTGGGGATAAAAAGGGTTAAAACGGCAGGTTCAATCATGTTTCTTTTTCCTATTGGGCTTATTTAATCGGGGACTTTGTTATTTGTTCTTGTGGGATCTAATCTTGTGCCACTTAATCTTGTGTCATCTAATCCTGTATCATTTGGATAAGCTGGGTTTCATCCAGCACGGTGACCCCAAGGTTAAGGGCTTTTTGTAATTTAGACCCTGCGTCCCTGCCCGCGGCCAGAAAATCTGTTTTTGCGGAGATACTGGAGGTGACCTTGGCCCCCAGCGCTTCAAGGCGTTTTTTTGCCTCACTTCGTTTCAGCGTTTCAAGGGTGCCGGTGAGTACCAGGGTTTTGCCTGATAAAGGATGATCAGGGGTCTCCAGGGCAAAAAGCTCATTTTTAATCTGAACGCCTGCCTCCAGGATCTGCCGGATAATCGTTTTATTTTCCTGATTTTCAAAAAACCGAGTCAGAGACGCTGCTGTTTTTTCTCCCATGCCGTGGATATTTTCAAGCATGGTTTTGTCAGCTGCCATGAGATGTTCAAGACGTTCAAATTGCCTGGCCAACAGTCTGGCGGCATTTTCGCCGGTGTGGTCAATGCCCAGGGCAAAGATAAACCGGGAAAAACTGATCTGCTTTGAGTTTTCAATGGCCAGTACCAGGTTGGAAACGGATTTTTCTGCCTGGCGGTCTAATTTGGCCAACATATCAGTGTCAAGGGTGAACAGATCGGCAAAGGAGGTGATCAGCCCTTCATTGACCAGTTGGTCCACAATTTTTTTTCCCAGCCCGTCCATGTCAAACCCTTTTTTTGACACAAAATGTTTGATCCGTTCGGACAGCTGTGCCTGGCAGGCCACGTTGATGCATTTTATGGCCGCCTCATCTTCTAATCTGCGAACCTGGCTGTCACAAACCGGACACCTGTCCGGCATCTCAAAGACTTGCTCGGTTCCGTTACGCAGGGATTCGATGATCTTGACCACCTTTGGAATCACATCCCCTGCCCGCATGATCAGCGCCCTGTCACCAATCCGGATATCCTTGCGTTTGATTTCATCGGCATTGTGCAGGGTGGCCCGGGAAACAATAACCCCGCCTACATTGGTGGGCTCAAGCAATGCCACCGGGGTCAAGGTGCCCGTTCTGCCAACCTGGACAATGATATCAAGGATGGTGGTGGTTTCCTGGACAGCGGCAAATTTATAGGCAATGGCCCACCTGGGGCTTTTAATTTTTTCTCCCAGGGCCTGCTGCATGTCCAGCCGGTCCACCTTGATCACCATTCCGTCGATTTCATAGTCAAGGGTCGGTCTGATTTGTGCCAATTTTTTATAGAAGGTTAACACGTTTTGGATGGAAATATTTGTTTGAATATGTTCGTTCACGGGAAAACCGAAATTTTTCAGCATCAAAAGCATTTGGGCCTGACTTTCAAAGGAAATACCCTTTACCATACCGACGCCGTAAACAAAAATGGTCAGGGGTCTTTTGGCAGTCACCCTGGAATCCAGTTGCCGCAATGATCCTGCAGCCGCATTTCTGGGATTTGCAAAAACGGGATCCCCTTTTCCAATCCTAACCTTGTTGAGACCTTCAAAATCCTTTTGCATGATGATAACCTCTCCTCTGACCTCCAGGAGGGAGGGCATAGGATCCTGGGTCTTGTTCAGCCTCAAGGGAATGGAACCTATGGTTCTCACATTTTCTGTGATCACTTCTCCATTGATGCCGTCCCCCCTTGTGGTGGCCCGGATAAGTATTCCCTTTTCATAGGTCAGTTCAACAGCCACTCCGTCCAGCTTGGGTTCAGCTGTGTAGAAAATTTTATCAAAATCAAGATTTTTAACGTTTCTTTGGTGGAAATTTATCACATCATCGTCCCCGAAGGCGTTGTCCAGACTGAGCATGGGGATGGAGTGCGGAGCTGATTCAAAGGAGGCAAGGGGGGGGGCCCCCACCCTTTTTGTGGGAGAATCGGGGTGGGAAAGTTCCGGGAATTGTTGTTCTATTTCCAAAAGCCTGGCAAGCAGTCTGTCATATTCATGGTCGGCAATAACCGGATCATCCAGAACATGGTAACGACGGCTGTGCTCGGTTAATTCTGTTTGAAGCTTTTCTGCTTCCTGTTTCAGAGGATTGTCCATTTTACAAATTCCCTGCAAAGCTCATCACTGATTTACAGGCTGATTTCCTTGCTGTTTTAAAGGTTTTTTTTCGAAATCCCGGTTCCCAGTCGCCTGATCCCGAGGCCAGGGAATCCGACACCACCAGCAGGGCTGTGATATTTACGTTTCGGTATTCTGCCACCGCAAACAGGGCAGAACATTCCATTTCCACGGCATGGGCCCCCTGTCCCCTGAACCCTGCCACCTTTTGGGGGGTTTCCCGGTAAATGGCATCGGTTGTCCAGATGGGGCAACAATGATGCTTAAGGCCTTCAGATGTCAGGTGGGCAGCCAATGAGGCTGATAAATTTTTATCCGGATAGGTACAGGGTAGATCAGGATCCAATATTTTGTAGTTATGAGAGGTCCCTTCATCCACAATGGCATAATCCGGAATGACAAGATCTCCGCAGGCAAGTTCTGGAGTAATCCCTCCGCACCATCCCAATACAATGATATCACGGGCCCCCCTGGCAATTAATGATTCCAGCAGCATCACCCCGTAGGGAGCGCCAATATAGGGGCCTGCAATGGAAGGGGCATCTTCTTTGTCCTGGGTGATAATGGACCCCATGAAAAATGCCTGGGATTTGGGTTTTGCAAGATTTGTCCGTAAATACCGGATATCGGGTTCCGTGCTGACCAAAACAGCCACGGGTCCGATATCCGGTGCAGATCTTGCACCTAGGGGCGGTACAATGGATTCATTATTCAGGTCCGACCATGTCGGATAATTCATCCTTTACCTCATCAATAATATCATAGACCCACATGATGTCTTCAACGGAAAGACGGCCCGCCTTGGAAGGGGCTCTATCAGACCCGTCTTTTTTCTTGAGAATTCTCGGCCCTATCTGAACCTTGGGCTCTCCCTCCCCATACTGCTGGATAGAGATCAAAAGTCCTGTTTCTTCATTTTTCCATTCTTTTATCAACTTGTCCTTTTCAGGATCATAACCTGCCATGAAAATTTCCTTTCTTATGTTCTTTTTAATTTAAATTATTGAAAAATCAGCAATGTTGTTAAACAGGCTGGATACAGATGCCAAAAGGGCAATTCTGTTATTTTTAACGGCCTCATCCTCGGCAAAGACCATCACATCATCAAATAGCGTATCCACGATGGGTCGGAGGCTGGCTATCTCTTTCAGGGCATCGGTGTATTCCCCTTTTTCAATCAGCAATTCAACCTTGGATGAGACAATACTACAGGCTTCAAACAGATTGTGTTCTGCTTTTTGTTCAAACAGCAAAGGATCCACTTTCAGATTCTGAATATTCCCGGCCTTTTTCTGGATATTTTCCACTCGCTTGAAGGTGATGGCAAGGGGTTCAAAATCCGGTTCTTTTCTTAAGCTGTCCAGGGCTTTGACCCTGAGGTGTACATCCGGAATATTGTCAAAGGAGGCTGCCAATGCCGAATTCACGGCTTCCTTCGAAAATCCCTGGTCTGTCATGATATTGACCATCCGATTTTTGAGAAATCCCTTTACCTGGTCAGCAACTTTGCCCTTTCTAGCAGGATCCGTCACAAACCCGTCCAGCCCCTTTTCAATGAGGGATGTCAGGGAAAAAACAATCTTTTCAGCCTGGATGATCTGGATGATACCAATACCCAACCGGCGCAGGGCATATGGGTCTGCCCCGCCGGTTGGAATCAGATCGACACTAAAACAGCCGCAGATGGTGTCCAGTTTGTCGGCAATGGCCAACAGACAAGCCGTTGGATTACCCGGCAGTTTACCCCCGGACTGAACCGGTCGATAATGCTGCTCAATGGCATCGGCCACCTCTAAGGTTTCCCCGGCTTTGATGGCATAGGCCCTTCCAATGAGTCCCTGGAGTTTGGTGAACTCAATCACCACCTGGCTTACAAGGTCTGCCTTGCAGATTTTGGCGGCCCGGGCCAGGTTGGTTTTGAGGGTTAGCTTGTCCGGATAGGCGGCGCTGTCCGCCAGATAATCCACCAGAACACCAATGCGCTGGGTTTTTTCGTAAACAGAGCCTAATTTTGCCTGGAAGGTGACCTTTTTTAGCTTTTCGGCAAATGCGTCCAGACTGGACTCACAATCTGCTTCATAGAAGAACTTGGCATCGGAAAGCCTTGCCCGTAAAACCTTTTCATGTCCCCTGGTCACCAGGCTCATATCCCTTGCCAGGGTATTATTAACGGCAATGAACAAAGGTTTAAGCCTGTTGTTTTCATCCACCAGTGCAAAATACTTCTGGTGTTCCCGCATGGCCGTGATCAACACCTCGTCGGGGACCTCCAGAAATTCTTCATCAATGTGTCCCACCACGGGATAGGGGTATTCCACCAGATTGGCCACAATATCCACCAGGGCAGGATCATCAAAAATCTGGGCTTGGTTTTCTTTTGCAAGTGCCTGGATGGAATCCACAAGCATTTGCTTTCTTTTGTCAATATCCACAATCACGTTGGTGGATTCCACCAATGTTTCATAGTCATCGGCAGCTTCAATGGTTACCGATTTCGGGCTCATGAACCTGTGACCAAAAATTTGGTTGGAAGAGGCAATATTTCCCACACTAAAGTTTAACACCCGATTTCCCAACAGTCCCACAAGACAGATAATGGGCCTTGCAAAACTAATGGAAAGGCTTCCCCATCGCATGCTCTTGGGAAAGGGCATAGCAAGGATCTGCTTTTCCATCATCTGTTCAAGGATAAGGGCTGAAGACTCACAACTTTCTTCCACCACAGCCGTCAGATATTTTCCCTTGCCTGTGTCGGCCACAATGATTTTATCCACATCAATCCCAGCCTTTGCTGCAAATTTTTGGGCTGCAATGGTAGGCTTGCCCTCTTTATCAAATCCCACCTTTTCAGGGGGACCCGAAATGGTGGAGGTTTTGGCTCTCTGGGTATCTGCCACATCGGCCACCATGAGGGTGAGCCTTCTTGGGGTTCCAAGGATTTTTGCTTTTCCATGGTCGATTCTGGCTTTGGTAAGGGCGGTCAGAATATTATGTTTAAATGCAGTGAGCGCCGGGACGATATATCCTGCCGGAATCTCTTCACAGCCAACTTCTATTAAAAGTGTGTTCATTTTAGTTGTTCCCTCCCTTTTGGAGTTGGGCCTTTTTCAATAGCGGATGTCCCATCTCTTCGCGCTGGACAAGATAGGCTTTGGAAGCCACCCGTGCAATATCCCGTATCCGCTTGATATAGCCGGTTCGTTCCGTCACGGAGATGGCGCCCCTGGCATCCAGCAGGTTAAAGGTGTGGGAACATTTGAGGCAAAATTCATAGGTGGGGATCACAAGCCCTTCTTTGACAATTCTGTGGGCCTCTGCCTCATAATTATTAAACTGATCAAACAGCAGATCCACATTGGCAAGTTCAAAGTTGTAGGTAGACTGCTCCACTTCCTGTTGGTGATAGACATCCCTATAGGTGATCTCGTCATTCCATTTTAGATCATATACATTGTCTACTCCCTGGAGGTACATGCACAACCGCTCCAGTCCATAGGTAAGCTCGACAGGGATGGGATTCACCTCCACAGAACCTGTCATTTGGAAATAGGTAAACTGGCTGACTTCCATGCCGTCAACCCACACCTCCCAGCCAAGACCGGAGGCTCCCAGGGTTGGTGATTCCCAGTCATCTTCCACAAATCGAATATCGTGCTCCATGGGGTCAATCCCCAGCATTTTTATAGAATCCAGATACAATTGCTGGATATTGGGGGGAGACGGTTTTAAAATGACCTGGTATTGATAATAATGCTGCAGCCGATTGGGGTTTTCTCCGTAGCGACCGTCGGTGGGTCTTCTGGAGGGCTGTGCATAGGCAACCTTCCAGGGTTCAGGTCCCAGGGCTTTTAACAGGGTTGCAGGATGGAATGTACCGGCCCCAACTTCCATGTCATAGGATTGTATCAGGACACAGCCCTTTTCTGCCCAGAATGTGTTCAGGTTTAAGATAACATCTTGAAAATTCATGTTACTCCCGTTTTTTTATTTAATAGGGTTATACAAGCAAAATACCGTTTGTATCTATCTGTGTGTCAAGAATTTTGGCATCTTCCACAGGTGCCAGCAAATTCTTCCAGTCAATGGTCAGGTCTGAAATTTTTTCTTTTTCTCCAATGGCCCAGAGGCACCCGCCCCCGCCGGCACCGGTAAACCGGGCTCCGCAATTCAATGCCACAGCTCTTTCAAACAACTTTTTGCCTGTCTTGTCAAGGACCTCCGGGGTCATTTCTAATCTGAGGCGTGTCTCTTGGACCATCAATTCCCCGGCCAGGCCGAAGTTTCTGGTCTTTACCGCCTGAAAAAATTCTTTTGTGATTTCCACAATTTTTTCAAAAACAGCCGTGGTTTTTCCCTGGATAAAAGCGTCAACCCATTGTTTATTAATATCTTTTGAAACATGGGGAATTCCGCAATAAGCTATTAGCAGATGATCATTAAATTCATTAAGATCCTGTTGATTATCAAAAACCGAAATCTGGTTAAATTCAGGGCCGGTTTTGCCCATTTGCCATTCCCAAAGATTCACCCCGCCAAATCCGGCTGCCGCCTGGTCCTGAACCCCGCAGGGAACCCCGGCCACGCTGGATTCAATATAATGGGCCAGCCAGACAATCTTTTCCGGATTGATTGTTTGCCCAAGGGCCTGGTAAACGGCCGCAATAATGGCAACGGCAGCAGCGGAAGAACCTCCCAACGCACTTCTTGGAGGGGAGGTTGAATTAATTTGAATATGGATACCATGGGCGTTAAAATATCTGGCAATTGCAAACATAAGTCCCATGGGATGATCAAACCTCACAGATTTTCGGTCAAATTCAGCAGATTCAAATCCCCGGGAGGATATCCGAATTTTGCCCTCTGTCCAGGGAGAGAGGGTGACAAAGGTACGCAGATTTAAAGCAATGTTAAAACAAGCCGGTTTCAGATGGGCCATGGGCAGGTAAAAGGTCGAAATATCCAGGGTGCCGCCAAAATCAACCCGGCAGGGAACCGATGCTTCAATGGATTTGTTTTTCAATAATTTATTAAAATTCATCCTTCTCTTCTCAATTGTTTTAAAAATTTTAAACTTTTAAATTCCCGTCCCAGATGGAACGGGATAAAAGATTCCAATAAATGTTCTCCCTCTTTTATGGCATAAGGGGAAGACTTAATCCGCTCTGCTTGCTGAATATCGGTGGTATTAATCCAGACAAGCTGTTTTAGGGTTCCCTTGGACACCTGCATCCCATGGGATGATTTTTTTTTCAGGCAATTATTGCAGAGGATTTTACCCTCCATAAAATCAAAATAAAAATTTTTTTGCCGAATCTCATCCATTGGGGTGCCGCAATTGCCACAGGATTCAAGGTTGGGGCTAAATCCTGAAATTCCCATAAAACGGATCTGGAACAAAAGGCTCAACACTTCCATCTTAATATCAGACTGGTTCAGCATATCAAGGGCAAAAAAGAGCAATTCATATAGCTTTGTCTGCTCTTTGCCCTCTTCCAGCCAAAGGTTAATCAATTCCACCCAATAACATGCATAACTTGTTTTGAAGATATCGTACCGGATATTGACAAATCCATTTTCAAGGTTGGTCTGGGCCAGGATGATCAAAGAATCCTTATTCTTCTTGGGAAAGGTACACTGAATATGGTTGACTGAAAACAGATCCAGAGCCCCTGAAAATCGTTTCACACTTTTTTTTGCATTTTTGGCTATCACACAAATTTTTCCCCGGTATCGGGTCAAAAAGGTGATAATATAATCATGATCCCCATATTCAATTTTACGCAATAAAATGGCATCTGTAGAAAAATCTGACATGCACCCCCTAAATACCCAGAAGCACTTTTGCGATCATAAAATAGCAATACACACTGACAATATCAATGGAGGTGGTGACAAAGGGGCCGGTGGCGACTGCCGGGTCTATATTGAGCCGCTCAAGAATCAAAGGCACGGCAGATCCCACAAGGGCTGCCACGGACATGGATACGAGAATGGCAAGCCCCACGGAGCTGGCCAGGGCCCAGGAAAAAGGTTCACCAGAATAGACAAATTTGGCCACAAGCCCGATCAGGGACCCATAGGTCACCCCAAGAATCAATCCTACCGCCAGCTCCTTGGAAATCACCCGGTAAAAATCATTAATATTAATCCGGCCCATGGCAATTCCCCTTACCACAATGGTGGAACTCTGGGTTCCAATGTTCCCCCCCATGCCCATGATCACGGGAATAAAGGCGGCAAGGCCTGCAAATTTCACCAGGGTGTCTTCAAATCCGCCAATGATAAAGAAGGCAGCCACCCCGCCAAGGCAGCTTGCAAACAACCAGGGAAGCCGGATTCTGGTGCCCTTGATAATGGTCTGGGTTTCCACGTATTCATCCCCTACCCCGGCCATTTTCAACATATCTTCGGTGGCAGCCTCATGGAGAATGTCAATGACATCATCCACCGTTACAATCCCCACAATTCTATTGTCGTCGTCCACCACAGGTACTGCCAGGTAATCATAGCGGGCAACCAATCTTGCAACTTCTTCCCGGTCGGTGTAGGTCTGCACAGAGACAAGGTCCGTGGCCATAAATTCCTTTAGGGGTTTATTGGGATGAACCACCACCAGTTGCCGCAGGGAGCTGACCCCCACAAGATTGCCATAGCCGTCGACAACATAGATGTAAAAGGGCATTTCAACATCCAGGTATTGATTTTGCAGGGATTCAATCACCTGTTTGGCCGTGACATCTTCTTCCAGGGCAATAAAATCTGTGACCATTAGACTGCCGGCGGTATCCTCTCCATAACTCATCAGCTGCTCAACATTGTCGGATTCTTCCCGCTTCATTTTAGCAAGAATCCGGTCAGACAGCTCCTCATCCAGAAGTCCGAGAAGTTCAGCTGCATCGTCCGAGGGCATGTGGTCAAAAATCACCACTAATTTTTCAAATTCAACATTTACAACAAATTCAAGGAAGATGGACTCCTCAAGTTTGGAAAAAAGGATACCAATTTCTTCAGGGTCTTTGATGAGCTGGAACAATTTGTCCCGGTTCGTATGTGATAGCTCCTCGAAAACAATGGACAGATCCGCCATATGGGTCTTATTGATAATATTTATCAATTGTCGGGTTGCCCCGCGGCGCAGCAGCCGTTTCAGGCTGACACTCAAAATCTGCATTTTTTCACTCTGCATTGTTTTCCCCTGCTAGTTGAATTGTACCCGCTATCAAAGCATGATTTTGATATGGGCATGTTTTTTTAAAGAGTTTACCCATTCGACAAATCTTTTTTGTGCCTTTTCTTTGTATAAAAGGTCCTGGATCTGCTCTTTTGCCTGTTCAAGGGTTTTATTTCCTTCCAGCAGAATATCTTCAACAAAGAGAATCTGATACCCCTGCCCCACTTGAAGAACAGGGGTGTGCTCCCCTTTTCCAAGGGGTTGCAAACTTGTTTTGATCTCTTCACTAAAATTATTTATATCAAATACACCCAGATCACCACCGTCGGATGCATTGGTGGCAGTGGAATGTTTTTTTGCCAATTGGTCAAAGGAAAGATCACCCCCTAATTTTTTTTCAACTTCCTGGATATCGGTATTATTGTTCATAAGGATATTTCTCAGATGATATTTTTTTTTCCCGATAAACGCTTCTAAATGGGCATCATAATAGGCTTTGATGTCAGAGTCCGTAATAATAACCTGGGAGCGGACTGTCCTGTTAATCAGCCTTGATTGAAGAATTTCTTCCTTCATTTTAACCCGGTAGTCCTTATAGCGCATTCCGTCTGCTGCCAGTGCTTTTTCAAGCCCTTCCTGGTTCATTTTGTTTGTCTTTAAGATATTCTCGATGGAACTATCAATTTCTTTCTCAGTCACCCTAATATTATATTTGACCGCTTCCTGGCTGGTCAGAGACCTGTCTATTAATTTTTGGAGCACATCCTTTTCAAGGGTTTCAATCAATTGTTTTTTTTGTTCAGAAGAGTTTTGAGAAGCGTCAATATTTTCTTTGTACTGTTTTGTGACCTTATTGAGCTGGCTGAGCGTTATAATCTCATTATTGACCACAGCTACAATGCGATCAGCGATTTGGGCAGATGCAATTGAACAAATACCAATGAAAATCAAGGTAATATACAAAATGCCACGTTTTGTCTGTTTAATCATTTATTTGTCCTTTATTCTTTTGTGTCGCTATTAAAAATTTTGTGAGGGCGTTTTTATCGATATCCACCGGGTATCGTTTTTTTAATGCAATGATCCATTCATCATAGGATTCCTGGCTTTTTTCCGAGCGCAAATGAGAGACAAGTTTGTTTTCATCTGCAACTATCTCCTGGTTAATGTGCCGCTTGTAAAAAGAAATAACATCCTCGGATGAAATTTCAATTTTGTCCTTGAGTTCCTGTTGGATAAACTTGTTGATGATCAGATTCTTTTTGAGATTTTTTTTCCAATGGGAATATGAAATGGCATTTTCCAGCAGCATCTGTTGAAAGCTGTCTTCCGGATAATCTTCCCTGTGAAAGGCCTCTGCACTGGCAAGCTCCTCATCTGTTGCCTGAATTCCCAAGTCATGGGCGGCAGCCAGCAGTACGCTTTCTTCGGACAAGATAGAAGCAAGATCAAATATGAGTTGGTTGTATTCATCCTGACGTTTATTAAAATCATAGGGATAGGCAGCCAGCTTCAAATCCAATTCTTTGGCAAATTCCCCGGGCAAAACAACATAAGATCCATTTTTTATAATATATTCGGGCTCAACAGTTTCTGGTGCATTTGTGCAGCCCCCTGCCCCGAAAACCAGCACCCCGAACAGAAATAAAACAAAAATTTGAATTCGACACAGACCCGGCATCAAAGCCTTCTCCTTAAACATTTAGTTTTAATCATACCGCTTTCAATTAAGAGAGGAACATTAGCATTCCGGGTATTTTTTCGCAAGTCAATTTCCCCGGCAACCAGAAACAGATCCAGCCGCTAAACCATAGAGGCGAACTCAACTTCAAATATAGGTGTGTGAATTTCATAGCTTGTTTTAAAAAGGTTTAACCGGCCTGATCCTAGGAGGCAGTTTGGTAAAAATGCGCTTATTTCTGCAGACAGAAAAAAAACTTAATTTACAGGTTATGTCGATGATGATATGAAGCATCTGACAATCAAACCCGAAGCAAAATGGATACGGTCATAAAAATGAACACATTTATACAAATAATTATGTTTCCGGAGTATGATTGCCAGCAGATTCAGCCGGCACCCAGGACAAAAAAAATGCCGATTGAAACGGCCCTGGATCTTTTCCCACGGATAGAAAGGCAACTTGTTTTTGCTGACTATTTTCCCGGGTTTGAACCCGAAAAGCACCAATCGCTGCAGGATAATATGTGTAACGGTATTTCCCGGTATGCATGAAGCCTTAAAGACCAGGGTATAAACCCTGGGGGATTTGTAAAATCCATATGGAGATGTCTGCTTATTCGTAAAAATCGAGTAGGGTGAGACCGGGCAAATAAATCCGGCCTGATCCCTCTCACAGCATTGTACCTATATCTTGTTTACGGCTCCTGTTTATTCTTATCCCGATTGATCGGGGAAGCTTTTCGATGATCACTTTATCCATCTGGAACAATCCGATTTTTCTGAACCAATCTTGCAACATTGCCCAGTGGCTGTATTGACATATCGCATTACGCCGCCAAGGTCCCGGCAAGATTTCAAGCTTCAAATAATGGATCTTATTTTTTTTGTTTTCATATTATCCAATATATATGAACAAAAAAGTAAGTCCATTCACATCTGTCTATGAGGGTGTTGAAACCAATCAAATTCTCATCGCGCTATAGATGTTCTGCGCTTTTGAAATTCTTTTTTCCAGTGTGCTATTGTGATAAGCCTGGTCAGCTGTTATCAATTTGATATCGATTCCCAGTGCCTGGGCAAGCTTAATCAATGGTTTTAAAAATAGACTGTCATGATGATTTGCTGCCCCCACAATAGACACCAATGGAAAACTATGGCCCGTTGAGGGGTTAATGGCGGTTAAGGTGTGAAGTCTATACCCAATAACATAAAACGATTTATCCCTTTTTTTCCGGCGCTTTCCACAGTCACAATCGAGGTCTGAATAGATGCGTATTTTCTTCCCCTTAATCTTAATTGTACAAAGGGGATAATTGATTTCAGACGGTAACTCGGACGAGTCAACACCATGGATAACCGTATTTTCAAGACAACCTGATTTATAAAAATAATGGAGGAAGTACACCAGGATATTCATCAACTGATTAAACCTCAGGCCACTGCGAAAATGACTTAATTCGGTGTGATCAATCTGTTTTTTGGTATTTAAAGGCTGCGCCTTACAAAACGCCTGTTTTGCTTTCGCTCTTTACCAAAATATTCGAGAGTGCAAAATTTTCTATAACTGATTTCAGGGTATTTGATAATCTTTATAAGCTCCATCCGAAATAACTGATAGGGTTGAATTTCCCTATGCTCGGGGGAATAGCCGTCAGGCGCAATCAATCCATCAAAATCGCACACATATCTCCGCAAGCACCTTTTGGAAAATATTCAAAGTGATTTTTGCTTATGTCGATAGAGTGATCCTCAATAATCTTTCGGGCCTTAGTCATATCTTTCTTTAGAGTTTCAGCATCAAACCGGTTTCCCATACCCACTCCCCTATTTTGTTTCAATGTTGACTGCACTCCCTTCTAAAGAGCGTTCTTAATCACCTCAGCTACCGTTTCTTTGGAAATATTCTTCTTGTTACAGTAATCCGATTTGATCCAATCCAAAAGTTTTTTGGTTCCTTTGCTTGAATTGCAAGAAGCACAGCATCTTGCGATATTCTCCCGAGTAATAATGGTTTCATCATTAATAATATGCTCCCAGGTTGCGACGGCCTTGCGAGGTCCGCCCTTCGGCATTTTTTCAATCATCTGAATACCACAATAGACACAACTTTTGTCTCTCTCTCGAACCTCCAGCTCAAGCCAATTGGGAATCTTCCATCTGTTCATGCCGAGTCCCTTATTCGGTTTCATTTTTTTAAAATAAGATCGGTTCTTTTTTCAATAATTCGCTCAATTTTACCTAAAAGCTCTGGAAGGTCATCCCTAAAAAAAAATTTAAAGGGTTTGTTTGGTGTATAATCTTGTTCAAGTAGACAATTATATTGAGATTCCATTTTTCCAAGGAAATCACGAATCTCGGAGTTATAAAATAGCATGTTTTTTTTTATATTCTTCAAATATTCCTTTTCCATCATAAAAAGATAGTCTCTCTCTGGATCATTCGGAGGATAAAGGAAAGCATAGAGGCTCTGAATAAATTGATATGACTCATTCTAGGCAGAAAAAATATTCGACTCATACGCCTTGATACGCTCAAGCTTTATTTGAGATTTTGTTGTAATTAATTCTTTAATTAAAATCGCCATAATTGAAGAGGCAAAAGCAAAAAAACCTGCCCAAAACCAACTTTGGTTCCAAAAATAGATAATTGCTTTCTCTGTTTCCATGTCCTCTCCCCTATTTTTCTTCTCTTAATTAAGTAACGATTTAATTTTTCCTAAAACTTCGGCTAATACTTCCCCTGGGGCCGTGTCTGCAAACTGCAAACCCCTTGCTTTAAAATCAATCGTCTTGACTTGCTGACAAAGCACAACGCCTTTAACCTTTAGATCAGGGTGATTTAAAATAGCTTCAAAAGCGTGACCTCTAACCCGGCTTGTGACCGGTGCAGCCAGGGCCATACCAAAATGTTTATTAAATGTTTCAGGAGAAAGAATTAAGGCCGGGCGTTTACCCTTTTGTTCGTGTCCTGCTGCCGGATCAAAATTAGTCCATACGATATCCCCACGTTTCGGAATATATGATTTTACCATACTTCTTTACCCACTGGTTTAGCGTTTAACCATTTCCGGTCTTCATCATCAAGCGTGATAGATTCTTTCGGGCAATTTTTTAAGAGTTCATCAAGATCATATTCAATATTTGTAACCGGCGTTATTATTAATTTGCCGCCTTTGGTTTCCATATTTACCCTTTGATCAACACCAATGTTTAAGGTTTTGGCAAGTGCAGCCGGTATCCTGGCGGCTAAACTGTTACCCCATTTTTTTATAATCATTTCCATTTTTCGTACCTCCATTTTTTACTAATTGAACGTATATACAAAGTATCAAAAACACTCTTATGTGTCAACAAGGTTTAAACATATTTTAAAAAAATGTCTGTTAAATCGGATCAGGAAAGGGGCTATTTTCCTGTAAAAAATTCGCCCCTGGATGAACGAACGGCCACCACCGGGCGGCAGCTTATTTATTCCATGCTTTCATAACAAGATTTCTTTTTTCTTCACCCATCACCTGTAAATAAATTTCAGTCGTTTTTACATCAGAATGCCCCAAGAGGTCACGAACAAGTGTGACAGGTGCGCCGCCTTGAATCATAGCAATTCCAAAGGCGTGCCTTAAGCCTTTCCCTGTGGCCCACTGATCCCGGCATGACTTTTTTAACAAGCCGCCATGCTGTGGCCCTGGTGAAAGTCCAAAATGGGGTATCAGTTGTTTTTTTTGCCCCGCAAATCAAAAACAAGGTCAAAATTTTCAATTAATTTTTCTGGAACCGGAACATGCCGAAAGTGCGGTTTCTTTTTTCTGCCCTGATTATCATGGCTTCGTTTTTTAAGAGTTCTAATAATGATAGATTTTTCAATCAGTTTAACTTTAGAGGGGGAAAGCTCTAAAGCTTCCGAAGGTCTGCACCCGGTATAATGAAGAACGTGACAAAACATTCTTTTTTCCCGTTCTTGCTCATTGGCAGTATTTAAAAACTGTTCCCTTTCTTTTTCGGTTAAATATAATCTTTGCCCTTCATGATCGTAAAGCCTCATTTCTGATAAAATTGTTCCCATATTTTTCTATTTTTTACCCTTGGAATGAAACACTCTATTACAGAAGATTTTAGGGCATTCAGAAATGAAGACTACTGAAATTTATCTGCATGAGCTTGATGGGGCCGTTGAAAATGCCATTGATGCGTTATCAGGAAGATTCACCCCAAAAGAGCCAGAAAAGGTCCAAAAGAATGAAAAAGCGACACCATGACCCGACACCAGAAACAAAAAAAGGACTTTCAGAAACTCTGAAACCCCTTGAGATGATTTGGTCGGGACGGCAAGATTTGAACTTGCGACCACTTGTCCCCCAGACCAAATACTATTTTTTCAAAACGCCTAAAACCCCATGTTTACAGGGATATTCATTCTACCTGATGCTCTAAATATCGCTATTTTGGAACCAAAACCGCAACCCAACCCGCAACCCAAATCTAAAATTCTCCGTAATAGAGAAGTGCTCGCCCTACCCCACTTTTGACGACCCCACATTGCTTTAACAAGACCTGTCCTTTTGAAGATTTTGTTTGGTCACTTAAATGATTAATTATTTCTTTCTTTAAGTATTAGCCATTGATCATTCAAATTTTTTTCCCTTCAGAGTAGTTTAAATTTATTATTTTATTTCAACTTCTTTTTGAGGGTAGCTCTTATTTTCTTTATTGCACGAGCTCTACGTTGTCTTATCAATGATAGTTGTGGCTCAGGTGGACCAAGATTTTTTTCAACCCAAATTTTTAGAATCTCTTTATCTGAGCGGCCTTCAAATTTCCCCCAAACTGCTATGATATCTTCATCGGGAAGTTCTGAAAGGGCTTCAGCTATAATGCGAAGGGTATCATTACGAAGCAATTGTTCAAACGGATCCCAAATCGAATTCGTATGTATTATTGAGTCCATAGATCCCATCGGTATTTCATGAGACGATTTTCGTTTCAGTTTCTCGTATTTTTGCCATCGAGCAGCAACCACAACATAAGGAATTTTTTGTCTCAGTAAATCAAGTCCTTTTTTAGCGATAGCATCATGTAAATTATCCTGTGCAACCAGTTTAATAGCCCTTTGATAAACTGTAATCGGGCTTTCTTTTGTGTTGCATTTTGAAGACTTGCTTGATTTCTCCATAGAATCTATCCCTAAAACTTTTTTGTCACAATCCTTAAAGTTAATCCTTTATATAGTTAGAGAGGAGAATATAGAAATAGTGAACAAACGAGAGGAGGAGTCTATGGGAATGATCATTCAAACAATTAACAATTGGGTATCTCTATGGTACAGTAAAAATAAAACAATATCAATATTACCGCTACTTCGCATTTATCTGAGACTTAACTTCATTAGATCAATTGAAAAATTCTCAATTTCTGTTGGATATCTTTTCCGTTTATTATACATGCCTCACTTCAACAAACCGCCATGAGCACTTTAACTTTACTGAAATCATAACATAAGATTTTGCAGATAATCAAATTAATATGTTTATCCCTTACAAGGTAAATATTTGGATATTTTAACTTAATTATTAATGGAAACAGATCTAATTATTATTTAATGAATGTTTGCGTTATTAATAATTTGGTTTGTCAAATATCTAATTATTTTTCGATTCATTTAAATGGAGAGGGAGACAAAAGGGGATTAATAATGGAAACACAAGAAATTTTAGAAAATTTATATGACGATGTAATTGCTAAACTTCAAATTCGTCTCCTTACTTTGAAAGATATTGCTGATATGGAAAAAGAAACTCTTGCGAATATAGCAGAAGAGCTAAATGTTAACATAAAAGAATCAGAAGAGAAACTTACCGAAAAGGATAGATATCATACTTTGAAAATAGCGTTAATGCCAGTAGCACAAGCTTGTGTTGTTACAATGTTCCGTGCATTATTGAATGAATGCAAAGAAAAAGGGAGAATAAATTATCAATTTGAACGATTAAGTTATCTCTGGAAAAACTATACATTCGATTGGACAACTTTTCCCAAATCTATTGGATTGAATAAGGGTGATGCTGAATTCGCAGTAATGTGCACAGAACAGGTTTTTGAAGAAACAGATCTGTTTGATTCTCCGATTATTGTTACCGTCGATGGTAGAGACTATAAAATCAAAAAAGATCAAAATCAATATGATGTAGCTATTTTAGGCGAAGAGGGATCATGATATTTTCATATCGTTAATTATAGTGTGCTTATTAGATTTTTCAATAAAAAGGCTATCAGCATCGTTTAGATGGTGAAAAATAGTTCTATGGGTAGTTAAAGTGTCGTTATTAGAATTGATCTCAAGCTCATATAGATTAAATGATGATTTTCTTGATCGATTTTTATTTACTTTTTGAGTAGCGCTCCCCGCAACTAATTGAATGGTATTTTCTGGTAAAGGTTTCTGTGTTCTGCCAGTCAGCGGTGTTTTTTTGGATGGAGGATTAATGGTATGACGATGTCCTGCAATAATAAAATGAAACCGTTTTTCCTCAAGTGCTTTAATTAAAGGTTTCCTATTTAATAACTTACCACTTATTAGATCGAATATATCTCTGTCATCCTTGTAGTGGTGTGGAGGGTGATGCATTACAATAAGACGAATAGCTTTATCATTCAATTTATTTGATGTTTCGTCTAATTGTGCAACCATCTCCTTCACAGGATCAGTAGTATTGCTAAGGGGGTACCTATTTAGTCCAGTCCGGATAGGGTAATCTGTTTGAATTTTACCAATAGCAAAAGTGTTTATTGGCCAAGTGGTACAAACTGTGTTCAGTCGATAGAATTCTAATCTACAAGAATTTAGCTTTATTATGTCTTGAGTCGGCATTGCGTCAGAAAACTCTGATCTACGGCGTAAGGCATATAAAATTTTTTCAAGATGGTTTGGACGAGAATGGACTGGTGAACCCATCCAAAGATCATGATTTCCATAGATCTCAATAAAATGATCAACATTATTCAATGCAGCTTTTGTACTTTTCCAATAATCTATTGCAGGAAAAGCAGTGCTATCGTTACCGGAATGACCGTAAGCTTCAAAATCTCCTGAATTAACCAATATAACTTTATCCGTGCATTTTTTTGTGATTTTACGAATAGTTCTCAATAAAGCTTCCAATGTGCTTTGTGAATGAGAATTGAGATCATTCCCCCATCTTTTTATTACTGCTGGAGTTATATCTATTTCTGTAAGTTTTTTTATATGCAAAACACTTTTTGCAATTTCATGAAAGTTACGTTCATTTCCATCCTTATCTACAAATAAGTGCATATCACTGATATGAATTATTTTAACTCTTTCAGTACCCATAGATTAACCTCTCTAATATTTTTTTCCAAAATGAAACAATTAAATATTGAGACGAATGAATAGAAGATCAAAAGGAGTCGTGTGAGAAAAAGAGATCTACTTGAAAAAACAATGAAGACTAACAAACTTAAATATCTAAAAAAATTGAATAAGTCAATAATTTTTCAGGCATCGGAATCTATGATAATACACGCTTATGAAAATGTGCTTTTTAACTGTAACTTTGTATGCTCAACAGATCATGTGGAGGGTAATATTGCCGCAACTTCTTGAAGAGACTATGTAAGAATAGTCAACTGGGTTGTCGACTGCGGGAGTTGAACCCGTGTTCTTTGAGCTATCTAACTGATTTTATAAGATATAAAAAATAGCAGCCCCACTATCCCCACTTACCCGAATTCCCGACTTACAATACCCTCCATCAGAATTACGACCAGGTCATAAAAATAGAGTACCGGGATATTTGTGGTGCCTATGCTAATGTCTATTATTCAGTTCATATAAGTTACTCTCGAGTACAATTATCACAGAGTAGTAAATTTAATATTAGTATCTGACAGATTGATTCTGTCACATAGTCCGTTGAAAGAAGTTTTTAAGAGCGTTCCGATTGAAAAATAATCTCGATAAATGTCATAATCCAATACTTTTGTCTCCCAATCCTTTTCAGCTTGGCATATATACTCAATAAAGACTCGAGTACCTTTACATCTTTCATAGACAGAATGGTGCCCTAATTTATCCAACTTTGAAAAAAAATTTTCATCAATATATGTAGAATGCTTTAAGTTTTCATAATAACGAGGTTCTTTTAGAATTGTGTCTAAATAAAATGAGCCTTTTTGAGTTAACAAAACGACAGTGATGTTATCTTCATCTAAATCTATCCCAGCTGGAAAAAGTGGTGAAACAAGAGAATGTTTTATTAAAAACTGTAGCGATCTCTTTGTATCCGATTCTTTAAAACCAATTTTTTTCATAATACTAATTATATCTATAGTTCTAGCAGCATTGGCCCCCAAGATTCTAATCGAATCGAGTAATCGGATGCGAAGAAATAGTTTGCCATTCTCGCAATCGCAAACATCATCGAATAAGTTAATTATCAATGTTTGTTCATCCATGGGATTAAAAAACTCCCAATTCCCTAAAATAAGCGCATTTATTAAATCATGTACTTGGATTCGTGGTCTAAATTGTCTTCTCTCTCTAGGATAAATATGTCCTGAAGCAAGAGCTCGATGGGCCATTCTCAATATTTCTCTTAAATCATAAAACGATAGTTTTTTTAAAGTTTCTATTATTTTGGCATCACAAAATGACGATAACAAACTTTCTACTTCATCTTTTATAACAGGCATGGATACTGTAATTTTGGATATAGGACCACTTGGCCTGATGATTTGCCCATCTACTGAGATTTTATCAAGAGCGTATTTAACTCTTTTTTCCAACATCTTGGTTACATCAGGTAACGTGAGATGAAGGTACCTGGGGTTGAAAGCGCTATAAGAATCATAATGGTGGGCATTCCCATACGCATTGTATGTTCTCATTGTTATAATAATTGAAGCTGCTTTACTAATCGCGATGCTTTGAGCAGTTAAATATATATCAGTAATTGCATTCGGGTCCGTTAAATGGTCTACATTATCAAAAACAATTACTATTCTTTTTTCCGTAATTTTTTGATAAAATTCGAGTCTCCTTCTATTAAAGTATGCTTTATCATTTTTAAATCTTAACAGGTCTCTCAATTCCAATTCTTGAACTAAGTCATCTCGACCTATATTCGAACATTGTTGGTAGAGTCCTTCATTCCACATTAAGTCTTTACTAAATACTTGCCGTAATAGGTGATAGGATGTGGCTTCGCTTTTTCCAAATACATCAAGAAATAATTCATTTAGTTTCGAATTGATCGTTTCAGAAATGAAATTTTCTATCGGTTGTCTCAATGCCCTTTTTTTGAAATCAATAAAAATTGGACTGTAGACATCCCAATTGTTACTTTTGGGGAGTTTGATTTTGAAGAAATGATGAACAAACGTGGATTTTCCTGTTCCAACATCTCCTAAAATTAATATAACCCTACTGTCCAACATTTCAATAATATCTTCTAAATTGTTCTTCAGAGGTGTTTCGGAGGGGGACATTAATTCATCTGATGGAGAAAATATGTTAGGTAAAAACTTACGATCATATTCTCTTATTCTATGCTCGCAATAGCATCGTTCCAGCAAATTATTGTCATGTAAAATCTCTTCTAAAACATTGACGATATATTGTTGACAATATCCCCAAATGGGGTTTACATCTGTCTTTTTATCAGCAAAATGTATAGTATCAATTGTCCTGAGATATTTCATGTTTCCTCACAAATATTTTGTCTTTCTTCTGGTAATTTTAAACGGCGTTCCAAAATTGTCCTTAGTAATATAAAACTATTAGATGCGGCATGTTTTGCTTTGTAGTATTCTGCTGGAGTTTTATGTGCACCTGCATTTCTTATATCCCGAATCGATTTCCATAAATCAACTTTTCCGCCTAATATCTTATCTGTAGGATAATGATCATCCCACTTAGATATTTTTTGTTCGGTTTCAAACGCATTTAATTTATGGGGAAACATTGTTTTTTTTATTGATTGTATATCAAGCAATTTTTGTATTGTCTTTATTTCTACAGGTGAAGAAAAAATGGTATCTGATAAAGTTTGTCGTGCAAGATATTCAATCCACTTCCCCAAAGTAAACACACCGTCAGTTAAAGGGTTGCTTTTAAAAATTTGTATTGATGCTAATATTTTAGCTAAGGCTTCTTTTGTTTCCAATTCAAATTCACTTTTTATTTTAACGGAGAGTTCAATAATTCTTTCATAATCTTTAGAAATCAATTCATAAAAGGAGATGCAATCTAATATTTGAGCCCTATCAAGATTCATTAGCTTATGGGAATATTTAGGAGCATGTTCGAAAATAATCGATTCAATATTGTCATACGATTTTTCTAAATTTTGGTTTAGATATTTTTTTAAATCGGTATTGGTTTTTGTTTTTGTTAATTCATCGGGCAATTTATATATTATGTTTGAAAACAAAGGCTTAGAACATATAAAACTTTCTGTTAATGTTCCTACCCCAAACTGTTGATGAATTTCATCAACAATGTCATCTAACATTAACCAAATGTTTATATTTTCACATTCTAAAATATATTGATATCTATAACCATCTTCAATCGTTGCTATATAATATCCTGAAATTGTATCATTATATTTAGGAATTATGTCTTCCAGAATAAGGCTGTTATATTTGTTTTTTTCGGTATCATTCTTGACCCCTTGAAATCGTATTGTAATAAAAACTTTGATTAGGGATTTATCACAATAGGAATCTGTTTCAATTGGTGGCTCTATGATGAATTTACTACTTACCAAATCTTCTAACTCTTTTTCATGAATGTCTTCGTAATTTTCTTGGACTTTATTTAAAGCTCTAAAACTTTCAGTACTTTTTCCTGCAAGAGGGACTACTGACAAATTGGAATCAAAGGCATATCTTATAACATCTGTAACTTTGTAGCATTCAATATTGTTTGTTGTGATGCCATTCTTATGCAAAAGATGGTGAAAAGAACAATTTGAATCTTCAAAATATTTTATAAAATAATCAAATGGACCAATTACGTGATAGGCTTCAATATTTAAGTTGTTGATTATTTCATTAGTCTGAATGAATGAAGCTGACTTAAATCGATACAAACAGAAAGTATGCCCTAAACTCATCAGAAACTTGGGATTAATTAAACAAATTTTTTGTGTAGTCATTGGTTCTCTGTATAATTAAATTAAAAATTATATGGTCAAAACAAGATTCCCCATTTTATAGAATTTTGCGAACCCGTCCTGAGAAATCTTAATACTTATACCTGATTGTGATAATACTTTGGCCGCCATACTTCCAGTGCCCGTTCTTCCATCCTTTAGTGTGATTTTACTCAAATCGGCTACTGCTCCAATTTTAATAATTCTACCATTATCAGAGAGGATGGTTGCACCATCACTGGAAAGAATTCTTTTTATATGGCCAGAAAAATGTGTTCGGTTTATTTGAATAGGGGAACTTAAAAAATCGACTGATGATAGTGTAAAAATTTCTATATCATCTAAACGAAGAGGTATCCATATTAACGAACTGTTTCGTTCCCTAATCATCGCTAATACGAAATCTATTAATCGTTCAATAGACAAGTCATCAAAATTGGGGAGTAGTGACGTGACACAATTAATAATTTTAGTGAAATGTTTAAAGTTCCAATGAGAGCCATTAAAAGTAAACTCCATTCCTTGAGCGTTAGTTATATTAAGTTCCTTACCTAAGTCTGTTTGGAAGGCCACATCAGAGCCTTTTAATGTGTTTTTTAAGGAAAGAGAAGAAACTGAAATAAGTTTTTTATCGTTATTAAGGAAAAATATTCCTTGAATTGTAAGAGTACTATCCACTAAATAGTAGCAGGTATGACCATCAACGAGACTCCAGAACCTTCTGTCATCAACCTTCGAGTGAGAAAAACTTTCCTTTTTTGATAAAGCTATATAAGTGCCATTACGATTTCCGTCAGTATAATTTTTTATCGATTTTGTTATAATAAGTCCTGTTGAAAAGTATCTGTCTTCAAATGTAAGAGTTCTGACGTCTAATAATAGATCAATAATGAATTTGATATGGTCAGGTATAAAATTTATCCCGATGAATTTGTAGATTGATTTATATAAAAGTTTTTTACCGAAATGTTGTAGATCTACCTTGTAATGATGTCTAATTGCAATTTCTAACCGTTTGCTCAAGGTCGCAGCAAATTGATTCAACAACTTTGAGGGGGGAAGTTCTATTTGGGGTTTTTCAAGTATTACTCCAAGGGTCAACTTGTATTTTTTAGCCTGGGCAAAAATAAAAATTAACGCCTTTTCATCATTTAGAATATATACATTCCTATTCGGGTTATCTATTACATTGAGCCCATATTCTGAATAAAATTTTTCCTGAGGAAAATAATTTAATTCTACGTGGCATTTGAAAAAATTTGATACGGTATCAATAAAAAGACTTTGATGGTTTTTAATAATGGTGATACTTGACTCGAATTTTCCAAAATCAACAAAGTCTTCCATAGTCACCTTATGCGAGCAAGAACAAAATAGTTAAGAATGCAGATAATTACCACAACATGTAGGCGTATATAATTGCAAATGTCAAGTGGAACTTGTTGTTTTTAGGATAAAGTTGATATTTTGCATAAATCATAGAAATTAATTCAATTTATTAAGCTCTTTAATTATTACCGCGCGAAATAATTATATGAAAAAGCCAATAACTTTGTTGAGTTCGATCTAAAAATTGGCAAAAATTTGTAATACAATCAGGTAAGCTTTTTGTCTATCACCAAATGCCTCCCCCTCTTAGGATTTGGCGTTTAATTCTTCAATTGATTTGTTTCAATTCTGAAGCAGACTTAAATACGTTTGGCGACATGCAACAATCGATTAAACGCTCTTCTATCAGTAAATAATCAACTGAGCACTTATTTATTGAAAAATATAGCCGAATGTTAATTTTTTACCAAAAGTTAAGATTACGGTCGAAATCACAGCATTGGGTTCGATTCCCATGCACTTCCGCCATTTATAGCTATAAAATCAACCGGTTAACCCTTAAAAGATAGTTCCCCCATAGTTCCCCCATCTAAATCTATCACTCAAAATAGTTATAACGAAAATTCTTCTATTTTAACGAAACGAATAAAACAATTTTTATCGTGAATTTAAATTGTTTTCTGGGGCGCCCAAAAGGATCAAACATCTTAAGGTATTTATTTTTTTGACAATTTCTATTGTTGCAAAATAAACAGTCTATTTCAGTCCGTATAAATAGTATTCTTATTCAAAGAGAATATAATCCTTTGATCAACAGATCATGTGGAGGGTAATATTGCCGCAACTTTTTGAAGAGACTCTGTAAGAATAGTCAACTGGGTTGTCGAATGCGGGAGTTGAACCCGTGTTCCTTGAGTTATCTAATTGATTTTATAAAAGATAAAAAATGGGTGCCCCACTTGTGCCCCATTTAGCATAATGATGCTAAGTTAAGCTTTCTATTCTAAAAGTAGTTGTGATCCCGCATTTTTTATTCAGTTTATTACAAATCACTCACCAGGAATTCTACAACTATCAGAACTCAAAGAGTCACTTTCTATTTTAAAAAAATGACAATGATCATCAGGAATTGAATAGTATTCGTAATTATAACTATTTGCTGTGAGATAGCATAACTGGATTGAAGGTCTTTCAAAAACGGCTAAACCAGCACCTATAGTAGATATTTTATTATTCATAGGGGCTATAACTGTGTTGCAATCCTTAAATTCAGTTATATGATTAAGAATCTCTTTCTTTGTCTCATAAGGATCAACTAAAGAAATTTCAAACTTCTTTGTGTTTGGATAAAAATCAAAGAGTTCTTCGTGACGTCTTTCATTTATCAGTTGATGCTCAGGTGTTATAGAGGAATGTTTACTCCCAAAAGCTATTGATACAACGTCATATTCGAATATATCGATTAATGTTTTAGTTCTCTCCCTTTCAAATCCAAATAAAATCACCAAGTGATTACTTTTTGATGGATCGAAATTCCCTGGATATCCAACAATAGATCGAACCGACTTAACTCCTTTAGAAAGCCATTTCTTTTCTGGATTAGTTTCGTTGTAAGAATATTCTTTCGCACCTGTATAGCAAATAAATAATTGATCATCAGACTTCAATTTATACTGTAATAGCTTTAAAAGAGTTAGTCCTCCTTCATGAGTGAAGGTCGTAATATCTACAAAAAAGTTTTGTTTTTTTTCTTTTTCAACAAGTGAATCTATTGTATGTCCCATTGTTTTTAACATTTGACCGGGATTACCTATTTGAAGATTCACAGTCTCTGATTTTGGACCTAACAGCTTTTGGATTTTTTTTGCATTTTGTTTTATGCTTTCATATAGATCATCAAAATAAAAAATGATCTTATCTTGTATTTCTAAATCCTTAATAGCATTAGGTATTGAAAAACAACGTTCCTCAAAGCTAGCTGAGCAAAGGAAAACATCAACTCCGTCCTTCAAAGAATCTGTTAAATTTGACAATTTTATTCGCATGGCTAATTGTCCTCGAATAAAAGCATTTGGGGATCATTAAATATTTTATCAACCCCTTTTGACTTAACTCGCCCTATAATTGTGTTCGGTTTATATAAAGCTTCATCCAAAACATCACATGTAACAAATTTATACCCTGCAAAATTGGTCGGATCTAATTTGAAATATGGTGCCAGTAACCTGTTTAGGATATACAATTGAGCTTTACCTGTCCCACGTTTATTTCCAATTAATGACTTTTGAAAATATCCAGTTTGCACTCCTAATTTTAATATTCGACGTAGTTCTTCTCCAGGTTCATTCTGAAGAGCAAATGAAAAAACACGTCTTTCACTAGCGTCCGACAGAAGAATCAGGTTGAAAGTTTGTCCTAAAGCTTCAATCAAGTTTCTTAGTTTATCCCAATCGCTTATTTCGTCCTTTGAGTTATCATCGTCATCTCTTAATCTGGAAAAATTTTCATCAAAGAACCAATTAGAATACCCTTTTATTTCTTCATCTTGGATCCCAGCATTTATACAGTTAAACCCTTCCTCACCTGATTTTATTAATTGATGAGCAAACATTTTAGATGAGAATTCCAGAAAGTGTCTCATAACTCCAGAAGACGCCTGAACTAAATTCACAAATCCAGCATAGCTATATGTATTGAGGTTACCTTTTAAGGACTTCATGAAATCTGATCTTGCATACCGATAAGCGTGATCATATCCTTTTTTACCATCAAATTTTAATCGGTATTCATTTATAATTTTTTGAACCTTCTGCTCTTGTTCAACATCTTCTGGAAAAAAATCTTCTGCTTCAACACCTTTAAAACCAAACTTATTTAATCTTTTTTGCACAGCCTCGCTAACACGTTTTGTATAAAGACTTTTCCGTGTCGTATATATTTCAGAGATATTAATTTCTGAATAATCATGTGGAGTGTCAATCCTTGAGTTATTTACTGTGTTGTAGGTTGGATAATTGAGCTGAGTCGATATTTTAAAACATACTATTTTAGTTGTTCTTAAAGAAACCCAATAATTCAAAATTTTTATTTGAATGTTGCTTAAATTATCAGCATCATCAACTAGAAGATAAATGGATCCTTTGGGCATAAATGAAAGTTTTGTTATTTTTTCCAACAAGGGAAATAAGAAATCAGAAAATGTACAAATTGCTCCTCGATAAGGTATCGGACCTCCAACACAACTCAACTGAAAAATATAATCTGTATTAAACCTGTAGTTTATCTCTGAACAAATCTCTTTCATTTGATTAAAAACATCAGAAACACTTTTAGCTTCAGACTCTAATGTTTCAGTTTGTTTCCAATTCGAATATTTTAATGCTTTGGAAAAGGTATTGTTAAAAAATATTTTTAACTCTTCAAAATTATCTTGTGCTTTATCAAACTCAGTCTGTATTAAAGAATCGAATATTTTTATCGCAAAATTTATAACCATAAAATGTTCGTTAAGAATAGCTTCACCATGCTTATTTTCAATGATAGATAAGTCTGCTTTTGATAAGTGCCCTTCTTTAATTGGTATATGAATTGAAAAATAGTCTAATTGTTCAATCTTATTTCCTGTAACGATACATTGACAGTCAGGAGCCATATATCTGAAAATCATACTTTTTCCTGATCCTCGAGGACCATGTATAAATGTATGACCAGCGTCCGGAACATTAAAGTATTCTTTAAACACAGGTACAAACAAATCGACAACATCTTCAGCCGGAATTTTTTCGGGAGTTTTATATTCAAATGGATTGATCATTTATATTTTCCTAGATGTAATTTCAATTTAAGCGGGATTAAGTTCTATTTCATCTATTTTATTTTTAATATATTTCCCATCAAGTTTAGTTCCAAAATCGTTTACCAACGGTTCACAGAGTAAGAACAAATCGTCAATATTACCTCTTGGGTATCCAAATAAGTCACTAATCTCGAAATTAAGTCCCGGTAAAATCGTTAACCGAACATGGTAGAATTCAATAGAGATTGAAATCTTTTCTATATCAATCATTCCTTTGAGAAATCGCATACAATAAATTCTTTCTAAATGCATCTTCAAAATTCTATTATAGATTTCATCAAGCAATAGAATTTCATTACCATCTTGATTTGCAAAGAATTGAGTCGCAAAGGTTTTTGAAATTTTAAATGTTAATTCAATCGTTTTTGTTGCATGCTTTACATATACATTATCTAAACAAGCCGAAAAAGCATGATGCATTTTACTCTTCGGTGGTAATAAATCCTCTTCCAATAATTTAGTAGAAGCTCTCCTTTTATCATCTGCCAATTCATCAGCAAACCTCAAAACGCTTGCAACAGATCGAGTTCTGACAATACCCTTAAGACAATTTTCTTCTTTTTTCAAAGGGCTAATTTTATCTTTATTATCAGTCCCTTTTATTTTCCCTCCATGGCTATCAACAATGCTACGAATAAGCATGATCTCAACGGTATCTTCGCCGCACAGTTCTTCTGCATGAGAAATGATCTTATCAACGCTAATCTCATGCTCATATCTCCCAAAAACATTCCCAACATCATGAAGCAGAATACACAACAAAAGGATATAAATTTCATACGCAGAAAAATCACAATCATCAGCAGCAACTAATTCGGTTGCTTTTTCAATTACAGTTATAACATGCCCCGCACCATGATCATTCAATACAATTTCTGGGTCTTTAAGGTGTGCTCCCATCGTAACTTGGTCATAGACATTTCTATTTAAGTAATCGAATAAAGATTTGTACCTTGTATAAAAATCTTCTCGATTCCTATGGTGAAAAGCACTAAGCGGTGGTCTTTTTAGCCACTCATCTATGGACTTGTTATTTAATTTCATGTCAACTCAACTATTTTTTTAAATACAGCCATTGAAAGTAGAGGTGGTACAGCATTACCTACATGCTGCTGCTGACTAATTAGTGGACCAGTAAATTCAAACCAATCAGGGAATGATTGTAATCTAGCGGCCTCTCTCACAGATAGTCCTCTATCCTGAGTTGGGTGAATCAACATATTCTTCCTATAGTTTCCTATAACAACAGATGGTTTTTTTTCTGATAAGCGTCGATATATACCATGATGACATCGACTGGAATCTTTATAGTTGGACATCAATTCAGCAGGAATATTTTTCCAATTACCACCTTGAGGAATATGCTTATAACGACTAAGAACTAATTGAGAATTCTTTGTTACTAAATTATTAGAAACCTTTTTCTTTTTTCCTTTCATATGGATTTGATACTCGGATTTCGGTTTTGCTCTATAGTTTAGATCCATTATTGATGAACCATTTTTTAACACGGGCAAATCTGATATAGCTTCTCCAACTGTAATCGGTAATTTCGTTACTGGTTCAGGAAACTCAAACGCTATACCATGTCGAGATGCTACTATAAAAACTCGCTCTCTATTTTGTGGTACACCATAATCACATGCATTTAGTACTTTATAATTGATGGTGTATTTCAACGAATCCAAACCTTTAAGAATGTGCTTTAAAAACATCCCTTTTTTCAATTCAGCAAATCCTTTAACATTTTCTATAACAACCCAATCGGGCATAATCATTTCGACACAACGAAGATATTCTTGAAAAAGCCAATTAATTGGATTCTTACGAGTCCTGGTTTTTTGATTGGAACTTGAATACCCCTGACATGGAGGGCCACCAAATAAGACATTGATATGCTTTTTTCCTATATCAAATTGTTTTATTTCTTTTATGTCATCAATGACAACAGTAGTTCCTGATAAATTCTTTGCATAAGTTTGGGCTGCATGAAAATCTTTCTCGACAGCAACTTTTGTTTTAACCCCTGCCCAATGAGCACCTAAAGCTAACCCGCCAACACCTGAAAACAATTCAACCCCAATCATTGCATTAAGCTCCACTTACTCAAAAAAGCACACTATTATTAGATCCGTTTATCTGAATTAAGAAAACCATACAAATAAATTTCTTCCACAATATCAATTATTGAAATGCTACTAAAATGTCAAGAACTGATCACTCATGATTTTTTTTGTATAAATCTACTTAATTTAAAACTTATTGTTTATTAATTTTTCATCAATTGTTTTCTGTTCAGTACCCCCATAGCCTATTGAAAGAATAAACTATGGGAGTAATTTTGAATATTGCTGAACTTTAAAATTAGTGTGTTATTTTCCCCACCTAAGAACCCTTTAATTAACACCTCAAATTATTATGTCTCGCTAAATCAAAATTGGGAATTTTATAAAGATATAATTTTCTAATAATTTAAAGAACAATTTATTAAATACACAATCCTTTAAACAAGAATAAATGACAACCTGTTTAGCGAGCTTATTTGCCGCATGTAAATTGCCGCTATTTAACAGAGTTTTAATTTTATTCTCAATTCTTATATACTGTGCAGACGAATTTGGATGGTCTTTAAAATAACGAAGACGGAATAAACGGAAATTAAATTCTTTCAACTCAAGATACTTCTTTATCAACTTATAATCAATTTTACTTACATCAGATAAACGGTTTATTTTATGAGATCTAAGAGGATCCCGTTTAAGCAACAATTCTAATCGAACTGCTGGTACAGGAATACCTGTTCCTTTTTTGTAAAGTCGAGAACCTTTACTGCGAGCTGTTCTAATGTTGTTATAATAGGTGGTACTTTTATGGTTGAGATTCAATTGAGAACCTGGCCACTTCAAAGATACTCGTTCTTTCAAGTAATCATACATCTGATTTAAATTGTTGGTTATAAAATCGAAAGACAACTCTATTGTTGATACATGGTATCGTACGGTACGCAAAAGATGATTAAAAGCCAGAATCAAATTCTTATCCGGATGCAACAGCTTTAAACAAACAGGTGCAAATGGATGAACAGATGATGGAAACTGCAACATTATGGCGTATTCATTTCCATTAATATTAATACTGTATGCTTCAATCCAAGAATAAAACCCCTTAGAGTCTTTAAACTGCGTTTCAAAGGTGCAGTTGTTCTTAATCAATTGATGCTGACTTTTATTAAACCTCGTCAGACTTAAACATACAAAGTCAATGGATGAATTAAACGTTGCGTTTGGGAAATTATTTTTCATAATCCCTCCTAAATAGTGGTTAAACGAATTAAAATAATGGAACAAATATATGCAGAACACTATTTTTTATGATTTCCATATAAGTTTCTATAAAATTAAAACGTCGTCTGTATAGTGAGCAGCGAAGCTATACATCTTCATTGAAATTGCTGTAATAACTTTCAATCAACCAAATTTTGAAAGACATAATAGAAAAGGAGTTAGAATATATTGATAGCTGACGTTGGATAGCGAGACCAAATAACGAATCTAAATTAGCCAGCTAAAATCGTCTATTCTGAATTATTATATAGAAATTAAATAGATAGTGTAAAAACAGAAACAGATAGCGGGTGGTAGCTCTATCTGTTTCAATTATCGTTGCGACCAGTTTAGATTGGGATGCGCACGCGCGTGCGGAAGTTAAATAGCAGTCAGTTGTAACGATAAATCAAAAACCAATCTAAATGCTAAACAGAGGGATACAGCTCACGCTGTGTCCTTTTTATTATTTAAAAAACAACATCTGTAGAGTACGAATTTTCTAAAGTCCTTCCATACAAATCAAGAATTACCCACCCGCTATTTTTGAAATCTCTTAAGCTGAATCTTGGACTATTTATTGTAAAAATCAAACACCATGAAAACAGTTCTTTTGTCAAATCAATACTTTTGTATGTTTCTCGACATTTCAATTTTGTTGCATGATAGAGACTGTCAACAGATATTCCTGGAGAATCCTTATTTGAATTTAAAAAAAATAAGATTGCACTGGTAACCACCATTTTTTTTCTTTTAGGAATATCGAAAACAGATAGTTTCTGATAGCACATGTTTATCATTTCTTCAATATCTTCATGTAATATAAAATCTTCTTTCATGTTAGTATCCAACTATGACGTTAAATTGAACAAAACCCCTTCAAACGTAAGTCTCAGTTCCTGAATGAGATTTTCGTGATTAGGTAACTTACACAACATCTCTTGAAATTTATCAGCAGCTCCGTATTGAGCATGTGAAACAATTCTTTGATTTGGCCATTCGGTTAATTTTAGTTGATATGCGTTTTCTAATATCTCAGAAATATCACAATCTTCATCAGAAAAAAGCATATCAATATGCTTTTCATTGTCATTGTTATTTGATGGTAGTTTGTTTTTGATGCAATAAGTCTGATGAAAACCATACTTTTCTATAAATTCAGAACAAAATGTTAATAGGAATTGTCTTTTGGAATTTATAAAATCAAAATATTTCTTAGAAGAATTGTTGTAAATATTAGCATAGATAAAGGGATAAATTTTTGATTTATAAAATTCAATTGTTATATGGTTTTCCTCATATTTATTAATATGAAAAAACAGTCTGGAAGAATCATAATATTCATCCTCGTCACCTTCTTTTTCCAAGTTAATAGTAATGCTACCGTTAAAAGGGTTGTCGTCGTCTTTAATACAGAAAATACCTTTATCATAAAAAAAACATTCCGATACTGAACGCAATAAAAATAGAAACTCACTCTGAAAAGTCTGATGAATGGTATCGTCAAAATTGACATTCAAATAGATTTCATCATTATCAACTAAAAGTTCTCCCATCTTTTACACCTTTAAGCTAAATCATTTTACCTACTTTATTCGACTATACCACATCTGACAATCATATTTTCCAAGACGAAAATTTGTCAAATCCTTTAAAGAATCGCCATGTTTATAGAGAAATAAAACAATCAGGTAATAACATACTTTTAAAGGAGAAAGAAATGATCAAATGTCTACAAAACAAAGATTTAACAATGATCCCGTCTTTATACGAGACGGATGATCTGGCTATCAGCAATAAAGATAAAATAGTTCACCTACATCTATACAATGATGAAGCACACTGGTTTGTCGTTGAATCCAACGGTGAAGACACATTTTATGGAATTGTTGTTCCAGACGTAGATATAGACAAATCTGAGTGGCGAGATATCCCAATTACAGAATTACAGTCTTTTGATCAAAATTCTGCCGCAATAAAATGTGATCAGAATTGGACCCCAGTTAAAGCGGTGTCTGTTCAATTGATCAAAGACAGAAGCAATTGGGAATCTTAAGTTTTATACAAATGTTAAGATTCACGACAAAATCAAACGTATCTAACTGATTTAACTATGAATTAATTTAATACCGAATCAATTCTAAATTCAAACCATTTTTGAATATTAAGTTAGGTCCATAAATTACGTGATTTCTTAACTTACATAGGAGGGACATATTGAAACCAGGACAAAACTTCAATAGACCTAAGAAAGGATCAAATATAACTGTTGATCCAATTCGTTCTATAAAAGATCTACAAGCAATTTCAAAATTAACCAGATCAAACCCACGCAATCATTTGCTTTTTATAATGGGAATCAACAACGGACTCAGGACAGGAGACCTACTTAAGCTTAAAGTAAAAGATGTTTCCAACCTGAAATGTGGCGATGTTCTAAAGATCAGAGAAGGAAAGACAGGAAAAACCAACGTCTTGGTCATCAACAAATTAGTATTTAAAGCTCTCAAGTTATATAAGGAGAAAATTATACAAAATGAAAGTAACTATCTGTTTCAGAGTCGGAAGGGTCGAGATTCAATTTCAATTCAAACTGTCAACCATCTTATCAAGCAGTGGACAAAGACCATACATCTAAAAGGAAATTTTGGAGCTCATAGTCTGAGAAAGACATGGGGTTTCATTCAAAGGACTGAACACGGTGTTGGTTATGAGATTATTGCAAAACGATTCAACCATTCAAGTCCAGCTATAACAATGCGGTACCTTGGAATTCAAGACAAAGAAATCCATAAAACTCTGATGACGGAAATAGGATAACGAAAATCACTATAACCTTAAACAAAGGGGACATTAATCTGTCCCCCATTTTTTTACCTCACAGCTTTCCATTAAAATATTCTATTGAATCTATTTTCTGCTGAAATAAAATAATCACCACCCTCCCCCAAAATGTTGAATCAAAATATTTTCCAACCCCATTGTAAGAATACAAAGACAAAAAATCAGATAACTTATCCCCAGTGCAATATTTTTACCTGAAATAATGTCAGATTCAATTATAAGAAATAACAAACATCTTCTCAGTACAATTTTTATTAAAACAGATTATCCACCCTTTCAACAAAACAGCTAAAATAAAAAGAACCGGGTGGAGAAAGATAAGACAACGTACCCTGCATATAAAAAACAATACATAAAAATTAAATGGGCGCCCAATAAACGATCACCTATCTGAATCAAAAAAAATAATATCAGATAGGAAAACAGAACAGGTATTCAAATTTTTATCAGAAAGAGGGAGAAGATTTATTGCACACCAAACTCAGCCTCCTATTACCGATTTTCTGTACAGAGCCATAATTAATTTGTTACATAGATTTTTTTGAGGAAAACAACCACACTATTCATAAAATAAATTTAAATCTTTTAATGAACAAAATTTATTCCATTTTTCTTTAGCGAAAGCGAAACGAGGTTAACGAACCTCTTAACGAAAGCGCAACGCATCCAAACAATACCTAATGATATCGGGTAGTTATATTGCCTCGCATCTTGAAGTAAGTCTGTGTTTTTGCTATACTCTTTGATATTAAAACAACAAATTAAAAAGTATAAATTTGTTCGTTAAATGAGCTAGAGAGATGAACTGTCTTCGTGTCACCACTAGACAAACGAGATTAGTGGCTCTCTTTCAAAGGGGTATTATCGCAAGAATCAAAAATCAAGGAGAATAAGTATGGAATCTACTACAGAAAGAATGGTACTTGTAGAAAACATAACACAAACCAATAATTCCGATCAATCAAACCAAACTATAACTACGGAATTAGACTCCCCCAATCCCTTTCAAGAAATCGTTAATCAATTTGAATCCTGCTGTTCAACAGCAGAAACTGATACCAAGATAGCTGAGCTTAGAGCCAGTACCCTACTAGAAGAATTTACCCCAGATAGTATTGGTGAGACTGAACTCGTAAATCTGATTAAAACAGGGATACCAGTAACGGAAATGTACCGCGATAGAACCATTGAACTTTACACATTAACTATTATTTGTATTGGTGTCATCGCGTTTAACCTCAAAGAGATCGTTCTAAGAGTCCCGGGTGCACGGTGGGGAGAATATGTAGCAACTACTTTTAAAGGGGTTGTTAAGAAGCGTGCGTTGCAAATTTATATCCGTATTTCAAAATTCAATGACTGTAAGACGTTTGCATTCTTAGGGGTTAAGACACTGGACAAATTGATTTCTAAAATAAAAGACTCCAACACCAATGCAGAGGAGATTCTACCCTACCTGGAAGACAAAATGTCCTACAGAGGACTTGATTTTACAAGTGACACCAATAGGGAAATCGTTAAAAAGGAACTCAAGGATTTTCTCAAAAAAGCACCCCATCAAAATATATCCCCTGAGGAACAGGAAAATAAACGATACGAAACATTAAAAAAAGAGCTTACAGCATTAACGGATATTCACGTACCCTTTCTATCATCTCTCAGTCAGGATAAACGCCGTGAACTCCTGGTAATTATGGAAGATGGTGTCCAGAAAATAAATGATTCACTGCAGACAGAAGAGGGTTCTCTTCCTGTTGAAGTACAACTTGAGTTGCCCATAGCAAGCGACGCATAAGCAAAAATCATTTTTCAACCTTAACCCCATAGAACTTCTAAAGCTGAAACGCCGGGTATTTAGGTATAAACCAGGATAAATTTAAAACGGAAGCAATGTGACAAAACAACGCCCAAACCTGCTGACCCCTTCAGATGTAGCAGAACTACTGCAAATATCTGAAAAGACGGTCTACAAGCATAGGGAAAAGCTTGGCGGATTTAATCCGGCAGGTTTGGGCGTATTACGATTCAGAGAGGAAATTATTTATGGGATTATGGAAGGACAAAGCCCGGAAAGACTGGTGCTACAGTTTCCAGTATCAGACCAAAACTTATGCGGGGAGAGGGTTCAAGACAAAAGCAGAGGCCAGAGAAACCAGGGAAGACAGACGGAAAGAGGTAAAATCACAAAAATCCGAGATCGGCATGGCATATTCTGAAGCAGTCATTAAATATATGGATCATGCAAGAAAAGCTTTTGAAGAAGAAACATACAATTACAAAAAATATGTCTATAAACAGTTCTGGTTGTTTTTGAAAAAACAAGATTTTGCCTTGCATGAGATCACAACCCCTATGGTAAAATCCTATTTAGATACTAGGCACAGTAATAACAATTTTAATGTGCACCGTAGGGAGTTGTCAGCTCTTTTCACTTATGCAAAAGATACACTTGAAATTATTTCAAAAAATCCTGTTCGCAAAATCAAAAAACTACCCCACCAGGTTAAGCAGAAACAGATTCCATGTGAATCAGATATCATCAAGCTAATTCTTGCGGCAGATTCAGAAACAGATGAAAGAGATCTTCTTTTAACTGTTCTTCACACCTTGGCACGGATAGACGAGATTTTGAAACTTACCTGGAACGATGTCAATTTCAAAAAAAGACAGTTGAGCAAGTGGACCCGTAAATCTGGAGATGGTTCTCCAAAAGAGATCCGTGTTAAAATTAATGACGAGCTTTATGATATTCTCTGGAAACGGTGGAAGAACAAGACACAGGATACGTGGGTATTCTATAATGAGCAGACCAACAGCAGGTTCTTAAAACGTCCTAAATTCATGAAAGGACTCTGCAAGAAAGCTGGAATAGATCCTCCCTTTGGTTTCCATGCATTACGGCACTTGATGTCCTCCCTACTGGATGATGATCCAAAGGTCTCTACAAAAACGATTCAAAAGATATTGGGTCATGCCAGTCAAAGGACAACAGAAATTTATTTACATGAACTTGATGGTGCGATAGACACAGCAATGGATTCGATCTCTGGCAGGTTTACAAAAAAAATTTGAAAAAACCGCAACCCATACCCGCAACCCTAAACAAAAAAAGGACTTTCAGAAACTCTGAAAACCCTTGGAATGATTTGGTCGGGACGGCAAGATTTGAACTTGCGACCACTTGTCCCCCAGACAAGTGCGCTACCAGACTGCGCTACGCCCCGTACAAAACAAGGCGGTATCTATCACTTCTATT
>JADGEQ010000050.1 GCA_016744295.1 Desulfobacteraceae bacterium
AATACAGCAAGGCCGCTGCCCAGACAAATGAAATTGTCTATACGCTTTTTTTCGACACAGACGGGAATTCCCTGTCCGATTCCCTTAATTTTAAGGACATCAGGATTCAAAAATATCTCAAAAACGAAAAAAGCGGAAACTTTATCCAGACTGTGGTTGCTCAGTCAAAAAAGGATCCGGGCGTTATTATTCTTGAACAACCCATCGAGTATTTTGGAACACCCCAGGGGAAAATGGTCGTCTGTATCAGCAAGGACTCAGTGATAAAAGAGATTCAACAGCTCTCCTCGCGGTTCAAAACCCTTAACCAGAGCAACGGTATCCAGATAAACCAGGAACTTGACTCAGGGTCATCCAACCTGAGGGCAGAGATGAAAAAGGATCTCCAGAAGGTCACCCGGAAAAACGAAGAGGCCATCAAACGGACGGGAGACATATTGAATGCATCGGCTGCTGCTGTACATTCCAGCATAAAAAAGGTGATCATTATTGTGGGAATTTCCTGTTCTGTGTTTATCCTTGTCCTCATCGGTTTTTTGCTGCAGTTCATGGTCATCAACCCCATCAAAGTGATTTCAGACGGCCTCAAGGACACAGCCCAGGGGGAAGGAGACCTTACCAAACGCCTGGCATCTGAAAGACAGGATGAGATCGGAACCCTGGCTAACTGGTTTGATGCCTTTCTTGAAAGACTAAACAACATCATTGTGGATATCGGCACCAATGCCGGGACCGTTACCGCAGCATCCGGAGACGTTCTTCATGTTGCAGGCCAAATGAGTGAAGAGTCCAAAAATCTTTCTGAGCGGGCCGATACTGTGGCAGCGGCAACAGAGGAAATGAGTTCAAACATGGATTCAGTTGCAGCAGCCAGCGAGCAGGCAGCCACGAATGTGAACAGTGTTTCCTGTGCCGCCAGCCAAATGAAGATGACCCTCGGTGAGGTTGCCCAAAATTGTGACAGGGCAAGGGGGATTTCCGATGATGCCAGCAAAGGAGTTGAGAGTGCTTCAGGCAAGGTGAAACTTCTGGGTGAGGCTGCAAAAGAAATCAGCAAAGTTACAGAAGTAATAACAGAAATTGCAGAACAGACCAACCTTCTTGCCCTGAACGCTGCAATCGAAGCGGCAAGGGCGGGTGAATTTGGCAGGGGCTTTGCTGTTGTAGCCGGTGAAATTAAAGGCCTTGCAGCCCAGACCACTGATGCAACCCTCAATATCAGGGAAAAAATCCAGGGGATCCAGAATTCTACAGATGAGACAGTGCACGAGGTTGACAATATTTCTAACGTCATTATCGAAATGAATGAAATTGTCACCAGCATAGCTTCTGCCATTGAAGAGCAGTCCACCGCAGCAGCCGAGGTGGCTGAAAATGTCAACCAGGCGTCCACGGGTATTAGTGAAGTCAATGAAAATGTTGCCCAGAGCTCCCATGTCTCCACTGAAATAGCAAGGGATATTGCAGAGGCGAACTCTGTTGCCGACGACATGTTTCATAAAAGTTCCCAAATGGAAAAAAGAGCTGGAGATCTTTCTAACCTGTCAACAACCCTGAGAAACATGATAAGTGTTTTTAAAGTATCTGAAAAGAAACTCTGAAGGATCTTTTCTTAAAGATTTGAGAATTGTTTGACCCGATTAAAGTTGCGGTCATGAGCCTTGTTGATACCCAGGCCCGGAAGATCCAAGGCAGGGGGGGCCGATATATGACTCCAGTCAGGAAAAGGCAGGACTACCTTTTCCTGACTGGGGAATCAATAAAAAACGATATATCCTAGCCAAAGTCGCATTGAGTAAGGATCTCAATGCTGTTTGCCATGGTTATCCCAAATCCTTTTTCAGGCTCTTCAAACACTTCACGCGTGATGTGCCGGGCCATCGGGTGATGGTGTTATTGCCTTTACCCGGTGGCTTCGACTGGCAAAAATTCCTGAAAAACAGATCAGGGCTGCTCCTGAAAAAAAATAGATATCCAATCCTTCTTTCCAGAATACCCACCCCCAAATGGAAGAGAAAACAACCGTGGCGTAGGTAAAGGGTCCCACCTGGGCTGCCGGTGCAATGGAGTACCCCTTGGCCATGAAAAACTGGCCGACAACTGCCACTGCACCCATGACCATCAATAATTGAAACTGGGAGAGGGTGGGGCACTGCCAGGCCCAAAAAAGGGGCAGGGCTGATACAAAAGTAGAAATCAGGGTAAAATAAAAAACCATGGTCCCGGGGGATTCTGTACCAGACATTCTGCGAATCGTCACAGCCGCAAGTGCCACACACATCCCGGCACCAATACCCGCAAAAGAGGTCATATTGAGAATATCGCTGTCGGGTTTGAGAATCAAAAAAATTCCTACAAAACCGATAAGAATTGCCATCCAATTTTTCAAAGAAACAGATTCACCCAGCCAGACCAATGCAAAAAAAGGCATGAAAAGAGGAGATGTATAGGACAGCAGGGTGGCTTCTGCCAGGGGTATTTTTCCCAGGGTGTAAAAATAACAGTACATGGCACCAAGACCGAAAACAGACCGCATGAAATGGAACCCAAATACCCGGGTGGATAATGCAAGGGGCTGACTTCGGCGAAATCCCATCCCCAAAAGCAGTATCAGCGCAAACAGGTTTCTGAAAAACACGATCATTTCAAAGGGAAGACCCTTGGAAATGATTTTAATACAACAGCCCAGGCCCGACATTAAAAGGGCATACCCCAGAATGAAAAAACAGGCCTTGAAAGGCTGATCAAATCTATGATTTTCGGCTTGCATCCTGCTCTCCCAGCTTATTGATTCTTGTCCTTTCCTCGATGATCAACGGCGAGGACCTTCTTCTTATACTCCTGCCAACTTGGTTTGGAAAGACAAAAACAACATGGGATTATGAATAGGGATTTACCATATAAAAAGGCCATGATATAAACGATGGAATGAAGCCTATTACTGAAAAACAGGTCAGTGTAATCATCCCCACATTCAATAGAGCCTGGGCCTTGAAAGCAGCCGTTGATTCGGTTCTGGCCCAGGACTATGAAGCGATTGAGATAATTGTCATTGATGACGGATCCACAGATAGGACACAGGATCTTTTGTCCGGCTATGGAGATAAAATCCAGGTGCTCTCCCAGCAAAATCGTGGGGTGAGCGCCGCACGTAATTTGGGTATCAAATTCAGCCATGGAAAGTTTATTGCGCTTCTGGATTCTGATGATGCCTGGGAACCGGATAAAATCTCCTGCCAGATTGATTTTTTTGAAAGTCATCCAGACGCCCTTATCTGCCAAACAGAAGAGATCTGGATTCGAAAAGGCAAACGGGTTAACCCCAAGATAAAACACCAAAAACCATCGGGCATGATTTTTGAACCCTCCCTTCATCTGTGTCTGGTAAGCCCGTCAGCCGTGATGATCCGTAAAAAACTTTTTGAGTTAAAGGGGGGGTTTAATGAAGATTTTCCGGTCTGTGAAGATTATGATCTCTGGCTCCGTATTGCTGCGGATCATCCCATATATTTAATTGATAAACCCTGTACCATAAAGCATGGCGGACATGAAGATCAATTGTCGGCTCATCATTCCCAGGATAAATATCGTATTGCTTCCATTGTGGGTCTGATTCAATCCAAAATCCTTTCCAGGGACCAGGAAAAAATGGCTGGGAAGGTTTTGGAAAAAAAATGCCGCATATACGGCAATGGCTGTCTGAAACGTCAACGGGATGAGGAAGGGCAGTATTATCTGGGATTATACCAGTCTCTTTTTAAACCCCTTTTATAAATATGGGATAAATATGGGATAAATATGGTTGACAAAGACAGGTTATAAATCAGTGACATTCATTTCGTGAAAAACCAGTCCATTCTCCTGAATGGACGTCTCCTGGATCTGGCACCTGGACAGGTCGTCTCTTGTAACAATTGAGGCATTGGGCCCTTGAATTTTGGTATCCTGGATAATTTTCCCCTTGATGATGACCTGGGGAAGGGGGGGGGTTTTAGCAGAAAGCTCTTTGAGTCCCTTTTTTTCAAGGACATATTTTTTGTTTCGTTCTTCGATAAACCGCACCTGCTCTTTCAGCTGATTTATTTGTTTTGCATACAGGTCCTGGGTTTCAAATATTTGGTTTAATTCCTGTTCTGCCTGTTCTGTTGTTTCAGATAGTTTTTTTATCTGGCTGGATGCGTTCTGCAGGCCGGTCCTATCATTGGCCTTTTTTAAATTTGGAATGGTCTGTCTGATGGCCTTGCTTTCGTTTTGGGCAATCTCCTGGATCTGGGCTTTTTGGGTGATCGTTTCATAAAGCCCCTGGTCCTGGGTTTCGATTAATTTGATTTTTGTCTTTAGTGCCTGCAGCAGGTCCAGGGATTTTATCAACAGATTTTCAATTTTTTGGGTCGCAATCTTTATGTGTTCATCTATGCCAACTTTCAGGACGGCTGGTTTGGATCCAGGTGTTCCTATATTACCGGCATCAATTCCCTGTTTCGCATTTATTTTTGAAGAGATGATATGTCCGGTTGGGTTTTTGCAAGCGCCGCTGATAATGATGTCTGAATCGATAATCTCTTTTTGGATGACAAGATCTCCGAATCCTGAAACGCTCGAATGGTTGATAAATTTTGCATGAACATTGCCCACCGAGTGTATTTTGGCCTCTGTGATACCTGCCGAGATATTCAGATCTCCGGATAATTCAATTTCAGCACCTTCAATTTCTTGGGCTGTAAGGCTTATGCCTTTGATGGTGAACCCCTCTTTAATGGTTCCCGTGACAACAATATTTCCATTGAAATCAATGTTGCCGGTTTCAAAGTCAACATCACCTTTTATCATTAATTCCGGATTAACTGTGATTGTTCCCAGGGCATCCACATGGGGCTGACCATCTATGGCCGCATATATTTCCAGACCCTCTTCTTGGGTTTCGGTCCCGCTGCCGGAAACAAAGACCGGATCCATGGGCTCCTCAACAAGGATGGGGGTGCCAAAGATATCCATTCCTGTTCTACCTTCTTTTATCGGTGTTTTCTTGGCAAGTAGGTCTCCTTTTTTAACATAGGGGATATTGCCCCGATCTCTGAAATCAATGGTCCCGTCTTCCTGTATTTTGCCAGGGTTTGTAAAGTCGTTTTGAAAGTGAAACTTTATACTGCCGTTTTCGCCGGTTACCGGATCTTCCCCCCTTGCCACCATCAGCTCCTGGTTTCCCTTGGAGATCCAGGCTTCAATGGCCTCATCTTCAATAATGCCAAAGGTGATATCCTGGTTGCGCAGAAAATCCAGAATGGCCGCAAGGGTAATTCCCATGCTCCTTCCTTTGGCCCTGCGAATGGATGCCTTTGTCTGATCTCTTGAGAGTGAAATCTCAAACAATGGATCCAGAGGGTTTTCTTCTTCTCGATCCCCGGTGTTTAGTCTTTCCGCGCCAGGCCCTTGGTCAGCCGGGGAGGAAAGGGTTACCTTTAAAATTTTTTGGGTGATCTCTGCCCCCATGTTTGGAACCGCTTCTTCAGAAGTGCCAGCAGCATCTGCTGCCGGGGCGGTTGGCTTTTTTTCTATCAGAAGGGATTGCAAATTAAGGACAACCGGATCAAGCTTTGTTTTGGAGGCTGTTGCGTCAAATAAGGCTTTGATATAATCGCAAAGGATTAAAAATTCACCCTGGAATGATTCGGGGGTGACGGGGATTTCCTTTTGATCTATCATCTCTCCAAGGGTGAGCTCCCTGTTTTGTTCCTTTTGTTTGAGGGCGTTTCTTAAACTTGATCCAAGTTTGAATTTGATTGCTTTTTTGTCGGCAATGAGTTGCTGGCAGGCATCATCTTTTTTTTTTAGCTTCTGGGCAATTTGAAACAATTGCTTGTTTTGGTGGGAAGTGATCCGTTTTAATTGCTGATGTTTCATGGACAGCTGAAATTGAACAAGACAGTCCTTTGCCTGGTTGACAAGGTCCTCATCCTGGAAGGGATAAATGATGCAGGAATTGATGCCTCCTTTGTTAATCGCCCGGATGACCATGTCCGACTCATCAGCAGGAACAACTAACATCCGTTGGGTCATGGGGGAAATGGCCCTTGCATTTTTTAGTATGTCATCCCCTTCCATCTTTGGTAATTTGAAGCTGGAGATAAACAGGTTAAAGGGCCGGGATTTGGATTCTTCCAGTTGTAACAGGGCAGATTTTGAAACGTTTTCGCATTGCACATCCCATCCGGCCCGGGTAAGGACCTTCCTTGCATGGTTGCTTATTGATTCATTGCTTTCAAGGATGATGAGTTTGGGCTTTTGGGATTCACTCATGTGTATCACCCCTTACCGGGTCCGGCATTTCAAATCCATTTTTTAGGGCCAGATCATTAAAATTGTTGAATAGGGCTGTTATGGTTTGTAAAAACAGATTGTTGAGCATTTCCTGACCTTTTTCACCAAGGGGGTCAAGAATCTCCTGCAATTCCAAAATAATTTCTGTCGGGCTTGTGGGGGGGGGAGAAGGCAATTCTTTGATTTGTGTTTCAGCGGACAAGATTTCAGTGTCAATGGCTGTGAGTTCTTTGGCCTGGGCTTTTGTTGTTTCCATGAGTTCACAGTTTAATTCATACAATTTGGCATTTTGTTTTTTTGCAAGGGAAATGAGGGCTTTATTTTCCAGAAACTGCGTATATTGCCTGATACCAGAATCTATGGCCAGTGCCAATTCGTTATTGTCCCAGGGTTTTGAAATATATCTTTGTATAGAACCTTTGTTAACGGCATTGATGATGGTCTTCATTTCCGAATATCCGGTTATCAGAAAGCGAATGGTTTCCGGATTTTGTTTTTTTGCACGCTCAAGAAATTGGGTGCCCTGCATTCCGGGCATTCGTTGATCCGAGATAATTAGGGAAAAGGGCTGCTCCGCTGTTTTAAGGATCTCCAGTGCGGATTCACCATTTTCGGCATATACGGATTCATGTTTTTTCATGGCAAGAATTCGGCAAATGGCTTTTCCTACCTGGGCGTCATCATCAACAACCAGAACTTTATGCTGATGGTCTGAGGTCATTCATTTTCCCCTAAAGAGTGGTTTCCGGCGCCAACAATGGGTTACTCTATATCCTGATGATATAAATATAAGTAAACCATACGCTGTTTATCCTAACTTCAATTATTTTGAAAAGCAATGGTAAATGCCACCGGCAACAACGCTTGCCACAAATTCTGGTCCGGCTATTTTATAAAGGATACCTCAAATATCGCAAAAAAGGCTGGGAAAACCACTGGGTTGTTTGGCTTCTTTTTACCAAGTTACTTGACAAGCTATAAGCTGATTTATAAGGTATGATCCAACCATTAATCGGAGTATAGTGAACCAAATTTTATAAAGGAGTCCGTCCCATGACCGATGCCTGTGGTGATCACACCAGTCTCACAAAAGAAGAAAAGGCAAGTTTTATTGTTGACATGTTTACCCGAATTGTAGTTCATTATGGACTTTGGTTTGGAGAGGTCCGTCACCAGGTAGGTATGGAAAAAGCCCTGGATGTTTTGGATAAGGCCACCAAGAACAGTGTGGGGATCGGTATGAAACGGTTGTCTGGGGAATTGGGCTTTGAAATGGAAAATGGGCTGCCCAAAGCGTTGCTGGATCTTGATGGGGCTGCCATGGAGAGTCTGATGAAGGCCGTGGCAAAGAACTGGCTTGTCAATGACGGGGTCTGGTTCCAGGCAATGGAGTTTGAGCATGGGATGAATGATGCCAAGCGATGCAACGATTCCTGCTGGGCCCAGTTTTCACCCTATGAAGCCCATGCCATTAAGAAATTTTTAAACCTGGGAGAGGCTCCAGGGCTTCTAGGATTGAAAAAGGCCTTGAATTTCAGGATGTATTCTCTCATAAATACCCAATCAATTGTTGACGAGGGGCCAAAAAGTTTTGTATTCCAAATGAATGAATGTCGGGTTCAGAGAGCAAGGGTACTAAAAAAATTAGATGATTATCCCTGTAAGTCTGCAGGCCTGGTTGAGTATACATATTTTGCAAGGGCCATTGATTCACGAATTCAAACCGAGTGTATCGGATGCCCCCCCGATGATCATCCTGATGATTGGTTTTGTGCATGGCGGTTTACTCTGGACAATATAGATGAGAAGAAATCTAAAATAGCTTAAATATAAAGGAAGGGATTGTACTATGGGCGTTACAGCAGATAAGATCCAGGAACTTAAGTTAAAAGAAGAAAAAATTTTAAAGATGGGGGGAGAAAAAGCCCTGGCAAAACGCCGGGAAAATGGAAAGTTAAATGCCAGGGAACGGCTGGACATTCTGTTTGATAAGGGCACCTTCAGGGAAGTGGATATGTTTGTGACCCATCGGTGTACCAATTTCGGGATGGAAGAAAAAGAAATCCCGGCAGACGGGGTGATCACAGGTCACGGTAAAGTGGATGGACGCGTCGTCTTTGCCTATGCCCAGGATTTTACGGCAAGAGCCGGCTCTCTGGGGGAAATGCAGGCAAAAAAAATCTGTAAGGTGATGGATATGGCCCTGAAAACCGGTTCCCCCATTATCGGGATGAATGATTCCGGCGGCGCCAGGATCCAGGAGGGAATTGATGCCCTCTCCGGTTACGGGGAAATTTTTTTTCGTAACTCAGCCGCTTCGGGTGTGATCCCCCAGATTTCTGCCATCATGGGGCCAACCGCCGGCGGTGCTGTTTACTCCCCTGCCATGACCGATTTTATTTTTATGGTAAAAGAATCCAGTTATATGTTTATCACAGGTCCCAATGTGATAAAGGCGGTTACCGGGGAAGAAATCTCCTTTGAAGATCTGGGCGGGGCCATGACCCATAATGAAAAATCGGGTGTGGCCCAGTTTGCCTGTGAATCCGACGAAGATTGTATAATGAATATCAGAAAGCTTTTATCCTATCTGCCCTCCAATAATATGGAAGATCCGCCAATGGCAGTTCCTAACGATGATCCCAACCGCAGGGATGCTTCTTTGGATACCATCATTCCGGACAATCCCAATCGGTCCTATGATATAAAGGATGTGATCACCTCCATTGTGGATGACGGAGCGTATTTTGAGCCCCATGAGTATTTTGCCAAGAATATTGTGATCTGTTTTGCCAGGCTCAATGGCCGGTCCATCGGTATCATTGCCAACCAGCCCAATAACATGGCAGGATGCCTTGATATCAATGCCTCGGACAAGGCCACAAGGTTTATAAGGTTTTGCGATTCCTTTAATATCCCTTTGCTCACCATTGCCGATGTGCCGGGATATCTGCCCGGCAGCGACCAGGAATGGGGGGGGATTATCCGCCATGGCGCTAAATTGCTCTGGTGCTATTCCGAGGCCACCGTACCCAAATTATTGTTGATCACAAGGAAGAATTACGGCGGGTCCTATATCGCCATGTGTTCCCGGCATTTGGGGGCGGATATGGCCTTTGCATGGCCCACATCCCAGATTGCCGTCATGGGTGCGGAAGGGGCCGCCAATATTATCCATGCCAGGGAGATCAAAGGGGCTGATGACCCAATAGCCAAACGTAAAGAGAAAATCGACGAATACAATGAACAGTTTTCAAATCCCTATTGTGCGGCGGAAAGGGGTTATGTGGATGCGGTGATTGTGCCTTCGGAAACAAGACCTCGGCTCATTGACGCCCTGGAGGCCATGGCCACTAAACGTGAAATGCGGCCGGCTAAAAAACATGGAAATATTCCTGTATAGGAAAGGTGACGAAAATGGATAAAAAAAAATTAGCCGCTGCCATGGCTGCTGTAACAGCTTATATCAAAACAGGGGAGGCCGCTGCCAGCCAGAGTCCGGCTGCTGTTGACACGGTTTTACCGGAACCCCCACCACCCGCTCCCCGGATGAATTTATGGGGGGTGACCGGCCGTCAGGCATTGATGCAGGCCAGTACCATGATGCAGCTACGAATGTTTAAATAAAGCTGTTACCCGGCAAATTAATGAAAATTTTAAATAAGAGTGATATTTTTCAGGAGAAAACTAAATGAGTGAGCATAATCAAGTCAAAATGGTTGAGATGAATTATGACAAAGACAGACCCGCCGCCCAAAATCCGGTAAAAGTTCAGGATTTGTCCCTCAGGGATGGTCATCAGTCCTTGTTTGCCACAAGGGGAAGAACAGAAGACATGATTCCCGTTGCCGAGAAAATGGATGAAATTGGATTTTGGGCCGTTGAAGTCTGGGGCGGTGCCACCTTTGATACCATGCATCGTTTCCTGGGCGAAGATCCCTGGGAGCGGCTTCGGACCTTGAAACGGTATTTTAAGAAAACCCCTTTTTCCATGCTGCTTCGGGGGCAGAATCTGGTTGGGTATAGAAACTATGCCGATGATGTGGCCAAGCTTTTTGTGAAAAAGACCGTTGACAACGGGCTTGAGGTTTTCAGAACCTTTGATGCTCTGAATGATTATCGGAATTTTGAAACCGTGGTGCCGGTTATCAAAGAGTGTGGTGCCCATTTCCAGGGATGCATCTGCTATACGCTGACCGAGCCCCGTCTTGGCGGAGAGGTCTATAATCTGGATTATTATATTCAGAAAGCAAAGGATCTGGAAGATATGGGGGCCGACAGTATCTGTATCAAGGACATGGCAGGGTTGATGTCGCCCTATGATGCCTATGAGCTGGTCAAGGCATTAAAAGCCAATGTAAAACCCCTGATTCACCTCCACAGCCATTTTACCTCGGGCATGTCTCCCATGACGCATTTTAAGGCCATTGAGGCCGGGGTTGACATCATTGATACCTGTATGACCCCATATGCATACAGAACCTCCCATGCTGCCATAGAACCACTTGTTATGTCCCTTCTGGGAACCAACAGGGATACCGGCTTTGATATCAGGGCTTTGGCAGAAATCAACAATATTCTTGAAAAAGAGGTTCTTCCCAAATACAAACATTTGCTGGATGATACCAAGGTTTCCATGATCGACATCAATGTATTGCTGCACCAGACCCCGGGTGGAATGCTGTCAAATCTTGTGAACCAGCTGCGGGAAATGGATGCCCTGGATAAAATTGATGAGGTTTACAAAGAATTGCCCCGGGTTAGAAAAGAGCTGGGCCAGATTCCCCTTGTCACCCCCACCAGTCAGATTGTAGGGATCCAGACCGTCAACAATGTTCTCTTTGATACCAAGGAAGAGCGGTATAAGATGATCACCGCCCAGGTAAAGGATTTGTGTTACGGCCTCTATGGCAAAACCTCTGTCCCCATTGATGCTGAGGTCCAGAAAAAGGCGTTGAAAGGATATGACAGAGGAGAAGAACCCATTACCTGTCGTCCGGCCGAGGTGTTGGAACCGGAACTTGAAAAGGCCAGAGAGCAGATTGGCGCTCTTGCCATGGATGATGAAGATCTCATTCTCTATGCTCTTTTTCCTGTGACCGGCAAAAAATACCTGCTGCAAAAATACGGCAAGGAAGAGGTGCCTGAAAGCCTCAAGCCCATCACCATGAAAGATGTGGAAAAACAGGCAGACATGATTAAAAAGGCCAAGGCAGGGCAACTTATGGAAAAAACATCTGCAGATGGCCTGCCGGAAAAAAGTGAATATGCCAGAACCTTTAATGTATTTGTTGAAGGGGAATACTTTGAAGTGGGGGTTGATGAAGTTGGGGGATCTCCAGTTATCACCTACGCGGCCCCAGCGGCTGCAGCTCCTGCTCCTGCAGCTCCTCCGGTGGCGGCTCCTCCGGTAGCGGCTCCTCCTGTGCAGCCCGCACCGGCAGCAGCTCCTCCCAAACCAGCACCTCCCAAACCAGCACCTCCAGCAGCGGCTCCGGCTCCCGCGGCGGCGGCTTCTGGATCGGGAACTTCTGTGAAGGCTCCCATGCCCGGAATGGTCATTAAATATGAAAAAAATGTCGGGGATGCGGTAAATGAAGGGGAGACTATTGTGGTGATTGAAGCCATGAAAATGGAAAATGCCCTGCCGGCTCCTGCCAGCGGGGTGGTTGTTGCGATCAATTATAGCAGTGGTGATTCCGTGGCCAAGGACGACGTGCTTGCTGTTATCGAATGATTGGTTTGACAAGTCTTTGCTTATGCTTATTTTGGTAGTCTTAAATATGCAGACTACCAAAGGAGAGTACAATCATGGCATTTGAAACAAAAGAAGAATTGCTTGAAAAATATATAAAAATGGACAAACCCCATTGTCCCCATTGTGACCTGGAAATGAGCCTGTGGGAAGTTCCCCAGATAGCTGTTTCCGATGGACTGGGCTGGGGAACGCCCTATTTGTTCATCTGTTTTAATGATGACTGCCCCTCCTATAAAAAGGGGTGGGAGCATCTCCAGGATACCATGGAGACAACGGCATCCTATCGGTGTATCAATGAACCGGGCCGGTCAAATTTTGAATATATGCCCGTATACAGTCCTGTTGGTGCCACCGGTGGCAAGCTGGATGATGCAGTGCTCATTGAGCGGGAAGCCAAGAAAGAATTGGCCAAGCAAACCTTTTCCCTGTTGACCGATTATTATCTGTCCAAGGACTGGGATGAAATTTTAAAGATTTTGCTGGATCCGAAAATTCCGCCCAAGGCCCGGTTAAAGGCTGCACAGATGGTCGGGGAATTGGGTGATTCCGATGCCACAGAGCATCTGATGAATCATAAATTTCCCTCCCCGGTTCTCCAGGAAGGGGTGAACAAAGCCGTTGAACAGCTCCATGAACGGCATTTCACAAGAGAGTGCCCCTATTGTGCGGAGATTATTAAAAACAGGGCCACCCTTTGCAAACATTGCAACAAAGAGGTGTCCCGGGCTTAGAGATATCCGGCAATAAAGATTAAAAGCGAGGGCAATAAGTAAAGAAAATACTTCACTTATTATCCTCGCTTTTTTTATGGTTATTCCACTTTGTTTGTTCGTTGGTTTGCCGGCTGACTTTAACGATCTGGCTATCTGTTGATTTTTTCCATATTAAAAGATCGGTAAATGATCATTTCCAGCTCTCTTTTTTCCGGGGCATAAATGGTTTTTTCAATGGTTGTCAGAAGTTTTTCTGCAGCTTGTCTGGAGGGCACGGCATCAAGACCCTGTCCAATGGTTTTTCCGGAAATTGTATCCATGACAACGGCATTCCTGGCATCGGTGGACACGGCAAAGGGGATCTGAAATTCATACACCAGCCGGGCGCCGGACAGGATTTCGCGTTCATAGGATCCAATGGAGCCGGCCACACAGGTGACTGCCATAAAAGGAGTATCCTTGCACCAGACAATCAGGTCGATGGCAGAGACATAGTCCTCTCCCTTGAACTGAACAACCAGGGGCGTGGCTACCTTTATTTCTTCTTTTTTAAATCCTCTTGATTCCACCAAAAACTTTTCAAAAATCTGGCGGCTGACCTCCGATCCAACATTGTCAATCTCTTGTCCGGTAATAAAATCTCTTATGGGTTCAAACATATCTGTTCTCTTATATTAAAGGGGTTCCTGTCATCTCATCCGGCTGGACCAGTCCAAGGGCTTTGAGGATCGTGGGGGAAATATCACCCAGGATTCCGTTTTGAACCGGTACATCCTGAAACTTTTTGCCTGCCAGAATAAAGGGGACCGGATTCAGGGTATGGGCGGTATGGGGGGAGCCGTCATCGGCAATCATCTGTTCCGAGTTTCCATGATCCGCTGTGATAAAGGCGGTCCCATTGGTTTCCCAAATAGCTTCCACTACTTCTTTTGTGCAGGCATCCACGGTTTCACAGGCCTGTATGGCAGCTTCCAGGATACCGGTGTGGCCCACCATGTCCATGTTGGCAAAATTTAAGATGATAAATTCAAATTTCCCGGAGCCAATCTGTTCGCAGGCGGTTTTTGCAATTTTGTGGGCAGACATGCTCGGTTTCTTATCGTAGGTGTCCACCTCCCGGGGGGAGGGGATCAATATCCGTTGTTCACCATCAAAAATGGTCTCATTTCTCCCATTGAAAAAATAGGTGACATGGGCATATTTTTCTGTTTCCGCAATCCTGAGCTGGCTTATTCCTTCGCGGCTCAGCACCTCTCCGAAAATATGGGTCAAAGGGTTCGGGCCAAAGGCAGTTGGCAGACCAAAGGTCTGGTCGTACTGGGTCATGGTGAGAAAACAGGCCAGGGCAGGGGTCTGTTTTCGTTTAAACCCGGTGAAATTTTTCTCCATGAAGGCCCTGGTGATTTCCTTGGCTCTGTCTGCCCTGAAATTGAAAAAAATCAGGCTGTCCCCATCCTGGATGGATCCGTTTTTCTTCTGACCGTTTTTCTTTTTGCCGATGTCATTGTCGGCAGCGTCTTCAAAGAAGACAGGGGTTATAAATTCATCTGTTTCACCGGTATCATAGGCGTCTTGAACGGCCTGAATTGGATCTCTTGCCCTTTTGCCTTCCCCGCTGGTATAGAGGCGATGGGCCTTTTCCACCCGGTCCCACCGGGTATCCCGGTCCATGGCCCAGTAGCGGCCGATAATGCTGGCAATTGTTCCGATTCCCGTTCTGTCAAGATGGTTCTGGAGCTGCTTGATGTAGGTGATGCCGCTTTTAGGAGAGGTGTCTCTTCCGTCAAGGATGGGATGGATATACAACTTTTTTATCTTGTTTTGTTTGGCCATGTCGATGAGGGCAAAAAGATGGGAAATATGGCTGTGAACCCCGCCATCGGATACTAGACCCAGAAGATGGACGCCTTTATTTTCCCTTCTGGCTGTTTCCATGACATCTTTCAGATCCGGGTTCTCAAAAAAGCTCTTGTCCTCAATGGCGGTATTGATCCGGACAAAGTCCTGGAATACTCTACGCCCGGCTCCCATGTTCATGTGTCCGACTTCTGAATTTCCCATGGTTCCATGGGGAAGGCCCACTGCATTGTCTGAGCAGGCAAGTTGGCTGTTGGGAAATTTTTTCAGAAGATGATCCAGGAAAGGGGTTTTAGCCTGGGCAAAGGCATTTCCCGGACCCTGGGGGGCAATCCCCCATCCATCCAGGATCATCAGAATATTAACCGGACCGATTTTAGTAGTTGTCATCTTCATCTGCTTGATCGTCTTCCGGATCGATGATGGAGCCGAACCGGGACAGATCAATCCTTGGGGCATCGCTCCACAGACCTTCCAGGTCATACAGCGCTTTTGCCTTGGACTCAAATACATGGATGATGATATGGCCGTAATCCAGCAACGCCCATTCGCCTTCTTTTATGCCTTCCATGCCGTATACCTTGATTTTTTTTGTTTTCATCGCCTTGATGATATGCTCTGCAATGGAGGTGACCTGGCGTCCAGATCCTCCCTCAACAATGACGATCATATCGGCATAGGAGGTCATTGTTCTAACATCAATGGCTGTTATGGATTTTGCTTTTCGATCAAAAATAGGGGTGAGGTAGGGCGTAAATTCTTCAGTCAATGCCACGGGGGTTTTCATTTATATAGATCCTTTTTTTTTATGATGTTCTCGACATTTGCCGGGACAAGTTCTTTGATGGAGCGGTTTGCTTTTACCCGTTCTCGTATCATGGTTGAAGAAATATCGATTTTTGGTACATTGCAAATGTGCACCGGTTGCATTTGCTCATGGGTGAACTTTTTTTGTCTTATGTTTAATTTATATCCTTTTGAGATATGTTCGTCAATAAAGGATGCAATGGGAGCTATTCCGGTTCGCTCTCCCCTGAGCATGACAATGATGGGAATCGCTTTGAAAATGAGTTCCTGGTTCTTCCAGGTGGTGATATCAAAAAATGCATCAGACCCCATCAAAAGGAAAAAATTAGGAGGGGATTGGCTGATTGTCTCAAAGGGGCTGCGTTTAAAGTCATTAATGGTGTCAATGGTAAAGGAAGGGCCTTTTCTTTTTAATTCGACATCAGAGGTATAAAATCCATCCAATTCTGCAACCCCGGCCCTGACCATATCCAATCGATCCTGGATCGGGGCCAGATCAATAGCAGATTTGTGGGGAGGGGTGGCAGAAGGGAATAAAAAGATTTTTTGAAGGTGAAACGCCTGCTTCACATATTTAATAATGCCGATATGGCCATTATGAAGCGGATTGAAAGTCCCTCCAAAAAGTCCTGCATCCATGGATTACTCTTTTTGAAGTTTGGTAGCGAGCAGTTTGATCAACGGTTTTACGCCCTGGCCGGTAGCTGCTGAAATGGTAAGTACCATAAGATTCGGCACGGCTGCTTTGAAGCTGTCCACCCGGTTTTGTACCCCTGTGAGATCCATTTTGTTGAGCACCACAATCTGAGCTTTCTGGGCCAGTTTTTTACTGTACATGGCCAGCTCGTTGTTGATCAGGCTAAAGGCTTCAAGAGGAGTTTCCGGGTTAATTTCTCCCACATCAATCAGATGGATTAAAATCCCGGTACGTTCAATATGTTTTAAAAATTTAATGCCAAGGCCTGTGCCTTCGTGGGCCCCTTCAATGAGTCCGGGAATATCGGCCACGGCAAATGGATCGCCAAAAGGGGGCTCTACCATGCCAAGGGTTGGGGTAAGGGTGGTAAAAGGGTAGTCTGCAATCTTGGGGCGGGCAGCAGACATGGAGGAAATAAGGGTGGATTTTCCTGCATTGGGAAGTCCCACAATCCCCACATCTGCCAGCAGTTTTAACTCAAGTTTCAGCCTCATCTCGATTCCCGGTATTCCTGGCTGGGCAAATCGGGGTGTCCGGTTTGTTGCCGAGGCAAATCGTTTGTTTCCCTGGCCGCCCTGGCCACCTTTGGCAATTATGTGTTCCGAGTGTTCAAGGGTCAGATCAATGATGGGTTCGAGGGTATCGGCGTCGGAAACCAGGGTTCCGGGGGGGAGGTCTAAAAATTTATGACTTCCATTTTTGCCATGTTTTTGTTTGCCAAGTCCGGAAGCCCCATTCTTGGCATTGAACAACTTCTGGCGGCGATAGTCGTAGAGCGTCCGTTGTCCAGGATCCACCCGTAAAATTACATCTCCGCCATTTCCGCCATCTCCACCGTCAGGACCTCCAAATTCAATGTACCGTTCCCTGCGGAAACTGACACATCCCGGCCCACCTTTGCCTGAACTGACGGTGATAGTTGCTTCATCTACAAATTTCACGCGGCATAAACGCTGACTTTTTTCTTGTCGCGACCCTTTCGTTCAAAGGTAACCACACCGTCTATGGTTGCAAATAGAGTAAAGTCCCTACCCATGCCTACATTATTGCCCGGATGGATTTTTGTACCGACCTGCCTGACAATGATGGTTCCGGCTGAAATGTTTTCTCCGCCGAACTTTTTAACACCCCGGCGTTGACCATTGGAGTCACGTCCGTTTCTGGTACTACCTGCTGCTTTTTTATGTGACATCTTATCCTCTCCTTACGCCGAAATAGATTCGATTTTTATTTCTGTATAATGCTGCTTATGGCCCTGCATCTTCCGGTAGCCTTTCCGGCGTTTATACTTGAAAACCAGTTGTTTCTTGCCCCTTCCCTGCTCAATAATGTGTGCTTTTACAATGGCATTTTCAACCTTGGGGGCACCAAGGGTAATCACTTCACCGTCTGAATACATGAGGATATCATCAAATTCAATCTGAGAACCTTCAGTTCCTTCAAGTTTTTCAACCTTCAGGATTTGTTCTTCATGAACCTTGTATTGCTTTCCTCCGGTTCTGATAACTGCGTACATGTTAAACTCTCCTTATTATATCAATATTTTTTGCAATTTCAAAAAACTCTTAATTTTATAATTATTTCTTAATTTTGTCAATATCTATTTAATTTTTTATGGGATTCAGCAAATAGTTTATATATTGGCCCGCACTATACCTTTTTTTGGCCCAGGGGTCCAGCCAAAATATAGCAGCGATTTGCAAACTTTATTTTCCCAGTCTTGACTTCATTTTAAACTTTGAATACAAATGGGTGTATCTGTCCCAGGGTATCAATAGGAATGGGCGGGTCCAATCCATGATCAAATTAAAGAGAGGTGCCATGAAATATATACGTACCAGATTAATAACGGGGGGTATCGTTATCTTGATGCTGGCATCACTTGGGTGTTCAGCTGTTGTCTATGAATATGCCAGCAGTCCTGTATCTAAAAGGATCGAGACCCAGGTGTTTATTGCCAGCGTTACGCCCGGTAAAGAAGATACCCACTATTTTTCATTTTTTACCTTGGATATCGAAAACAAATCAGATACCGATATCGAAATTGACTGGAACAAAACCCGGTATCTCCATGATGGGAAAAACCGGGGTGGGTTTGTCTTTGCCGGAATTGAACCGGCCCGGGTGCGGGAACAGAGTATTCCCAATGAGGTGATCCGTCCAAAAACGCAGTTTTCCAAACAGATATTTCCCCTGGCAAAGATTGCCCTGGCCGAACGAAAAGACTATTCTGCCGGAAAGGATAAACCAGGCCTCTATGGCGGGAAACTCCCCAATGGAGAAAACAGCATTCTTTTGGCTATCCAGAGCAATGGGCAGTTGATCCGTAAAAAAATATCAATTGTTATTTTAGAAAAATAAGTTTTTCTTTAAGAAATATCATTCGGTTAAATCCAGGAGTTTAAAAAAGATGAAAAAAATTGTGTTTGCCGGGCTGGCGGGTATCTTATTCTTCAGCATAAGCGGTTGCTATAAATATGTGGCAGTTCATCCTGAAAAAACAGAGGGACAATTTTATGAAGACAAAGCCAAGTGTGAAAAAAAAGCCAGGGAGTATGCAATGGCAAGACTGCAAGAGTATAGAGAATATAATGAAATCGACCATTCCCGAAGATGTATGCGCGATAAGGGGTGGAAATATCATTTTCGTAAAAATTAGTTAGTCGTCTTTTTTGCTGACCATGAATGGTTTTTTTGGCAATCTGTTTTTTACGCTAGATTGGTTTCTATGATATCACCTACTATTTTATTGATTCATCCCCCGGCTGTCAGTTCGGCATACCCCTGCTGGGATGCTGCAGTGGTTGCAGGGGCTCTGAAAAATTCCGACCTGAATGTATGCCGTTATGATGCAAATCTTGATTTTTATCGAACCCATATTTTTTCCAAAGAAAGTATAAATTTTTATTTTAATCTGATTCAAAAAAAAAAAAAATCCGGACAGATTGCCAGTGAAACCTATCTTACACTAAAAAAAATGTATGAAACATGTGAGGTCGGGGTTGATCTAGATGCCTTTAAAGGGAAAAAATTTTATGACCCTGGCTATTTTATCCTTTTAAAGAATAAAATAAATGCCTGCCTCTGTCTTGCCTCCCATGCCGATTCCCATTCAAGTTCCCTGGCTGCTTCCCCTCGGGTAGGGTTTGTAAATGGGGATTTCAATCCTCTTATCCTGTTGTGCGAACAGGGGTTGGTAAAAAAAATGACCCGGCATGATCCGGGGAGTGTCATTTTTTTTATTTCTTCACCGAATCAGGCGTTAGCAGCACAGACAATGGCAGGGTTCATCAAGTTGCGATATCCCGGAGTTTTGGTCATCGCCCTGACAAACATCGGTTCGAACCTTCTGAACTCACGCTATTTTGATCAAATTTTTTTGAACCAGGGGCAAAATGGTCTTATTCAACTGGCTGATTTTTTCAATCAGAGGGGGATAAAAATGAATCTCCAATCCATTCTTCCCGATTTTGGGGGGATACCCCTGGATGATTATCTGACCCCTGAACCCGTTGTTTTGGTTCATCCACTGTTTTTTAAAGATTCTGTTCGTTTATCCGGTTTTCTGGAAGATCAGATTCGTTCCCGGGGCGCAAAAGGATTTATATTTGCCCAGTCCTCTTTTCACCCAGATGCTCCTGATGGGAAAATGGATTTAGCGTGTGACCTTCTGGAAAATGGCGGTAAATTTTCCGCAACCAAGATAGTTCGCCATTTATCCCACTGGTTTTCACGAAAACAACCCCATATTTATTTCAGCATCTTGCTTGGGATGGGGGATTTTCCCCTGGAATATGAAAATATATTGTCTGACCTGTTTTCATCAGGACTCAGGCTGATCCATTGGGAAGGTGATATACAAAAAACTCGGATTCCGGAAAAGAGACTCTGGGAGGCATCCAAGCAGGGCATTTGGAATCATCTAAGTGTAAATTTATTCACGGGTCAAGACAGCAGTCAATACGGCGACCAGAACTATGGAGACCGGATAAAATTTATCGTAAATAATCCAAATATAGTCCATTCCTTCCAGGATATAAATCAGTATACTCCTCAAGGAGCAGATCAAGGAGCAGATCAAGGAGCAGATCAAAGAACAATCCAAAGCAAAGTTCAAACCTTGATTCAGGAGAAATTTGTCCGTCTGACCATACCCCAAAAATTTGTGACCTATGCCAAGGTTCAGCCCCTGCCTGGGATTCCTTTTTGGAACCTTTTGGACGATCCGGGTTACCTGCTGATTTATTTGAGTCAATTTCGCCGCAAGTCATTGGGGAGCCTCCGGGCCGATCTGACAAATCAAGCGGTGATTTCTCTTGGGAGCCGGATGAGTTTTACCTATCAATCTCCAAAGGATCTTCCCCCGGGGGTTTTAGATGAGATTTGCAAAATGGTTGAAGCCGGTGGATCCGTGGATATCACCCATGTGAGATTCAATCTTGAACGAGCCTATAAAATCGGGTATGCCATGGAAAATGGTGTGATCATAGGAAATTCCAGTTTGAAGCATCCCAGGGCAGCTTTTATACAACGCCTCAAACAGATGACCGGGGTTGATTTTACCCATTTTGTGGAAAGGGGTTATACCTCTGTCAGGCCTGAGTACCGCGCCATGGGGGTGGGGGCAAAATTATTGGAGGGGTTGACCAAAAGGGCAAAAGATTACAGGGTCTTTTCCATTATCAGTGAGGAGAATCTGGCAACCCAGAAAATTGCTCTTCGGAACAATACAAAAAAAATTTTGACCTATTTTAGTGAGAAACTAGACAAACAAATGGGGGTGTGGATGCCAGAGGAGATGATTGACTGGCCAATAGATAAAGACAAGGACAGGGAATCATGATCATTGGCATCATGACCGTAAATGGGATTGATTTTCATCCCAACAGGCGTCTTCTGGAGGCGGCGAAGGCTCGTGGCCATGAAATCGTGTTGATCAATCCCTATGAAATTTCCTGCTACCTGGAGATGGGAAGAGCAAGTCTTGCCGGTTTGCCTGATCCTTTAGGAATTTCCAAGGATATTCCAGGTCAGGTTCCGGATGTGATATTACCCCGGCAGGGGTCGCCCATGGGAGAATACGGATTTGTCCTGCTCCGCCATTTCATGCAGATGGGAATCCCCCTGGTCAACTCGATCGAAGGGATAACCATAGCAAAAAATCAATATGTGACCCTACAGACCTTGGCTGCTGCCGGGATCAGGGTTCCTGATACCTGTTTTATTACCCGGAAAATCAGTTTTTTTAAGGCCGTTGAGCATCTGGGCGGATTCCCGGTTATTGCCAAACAGGTGGACGGCATGGGGGGAGATGGAGTGGTGAAGATTGAGAATGGGATCCAGGCTGAAAAACACCTTGACACCCAACTTAATTCCTTGAAAGGGATGCTGGTTCAGCAATTTTTTAACCCCGGGGGGCGGCAGGATTTGCGGATGCTGGTTATTGGCGGTCGCGTGGCCGGAACCATGTCCCTTGAACCGGTTCCCGGTGATTTCAGGGCCAATATTCATCAAAACAGCAGGGCAACTGCCATTGATACGGATGATTTGCCCGGGGCATGGGCAGACCTGGCCCTTGACGCTGCCAGGGCTTGCCATCTTGACATTGCCGGGGTGGACATGATTCTGGAAAAGGGGGGAAACCCCATTGTGATTGAGGTGAATTATTCTCCAGGGTTCAGGGGGCTTGAACAAGCAACGGGAAAAGATATTTCCCGTCGGATTATTGAGTATGTTACCCTGGGTTACTCCCATAAGACTTAACAAAACCTGATATTAACAAAACCTGGTATTGTTAGAAATTGATAATGCCAGCAATTAATCCAAAGAATGCCAATGGAAATTTAACCCAAGGAAGATAAACAAAAAGCAAATGAAACTGATTGATTTTAATCTGACCCGTGATGCTGAATTCGTAACAGCCTCTGCCCGGGTGATCTTTGAAGATTGTGGAAGGCCCGAACAACGGGTATATATTAAAACGCCCCTCTCTTTTGCCAGGGGGTTTGAGGCCAACCCCGATGCATTTTTAGTGGGATGTCTTTTACCGGCCCTCCATCTGGGAGAGCAACGTATCTTTATTGACCAGGAGATCTGCCCCTTTCTCAAGGAGGGGGTGACGGTGGCCATGAATATTTTGTCCCATTGGACAAAGGACAGGCCCAAGGGCTGCTATACCCCGATCCGGATCGAGGCCAAACTTCGGAAAAATCTCTCTCCATTGGAGATGCCCAGGGCCGGGATGGTTATGTCCGGGGGAATGGATTCCCTTGCTGCCCTTCGGCTTAACCGGCTTAATTATCCCAAGGCGCATCCGGGATATGTAAAGGACTCTTTTTTTCTCCACGGTTTTGATATCGGCGGTGTGGTTGAACGGGGGATGAAATATCATGTGTTTGAAAGGGCCATGGATGCGATTTCAAAAATCACCCGGGATGCCGGCACCCAGCTGATTCCTGTTTATACCAATCTTCGCCATCTGTGTGACGAGCGGGGGTTGTGGCTGGATAGTTTTTTCGGGGCTGTTCTGGCGGCCATGGCCCATACCTTCAGCAGCAGAATAAACCTGATGTTCATCGGGTCCTCCTATGATATTCCCAATTTGCATCCCTGTGGGTCCCACCCCCTTTTGGATCCTGAATATTCCAGTTATGATATGCGGCTGCGGCACCGGGACTATGAACTGTCCCGCCTTGAAAAAATAAGAATCGTTTCCAACTGGGATGTGGCATTCCAGAATTTCAGGGTTTGTCTTGCCAATGTACCGGACCGGTTGAACTGCGGGCGCTGTGAAAAATGTGTCCGGACCATGACCGAATTGACCGCCCTGGGAGTATTGCACAAGACCCGGGCCTTTGTTGAAGATGTGGTGCGCCCAAAGGATATTGAACAATTTGATATTACCATTAGGGTGCGACCCCCTTTCTACAGGCCCATGATTCCTTTGCTCAGACAGCAGGGCAGGGATGACCTGGCAGATACCATTGAAACATTGTTAAAATAGACTCCTTGTTAAAAAAGGTATTATGAAAAAAATTGGCATATTATTGGGATTGGGAAATCTGTTGGGAGGCTTCTCCACCTTTTTCTATTTTAAATATTTTTTGCCGTCAACTGAAAACAATCCTCGCATCCCGGGATATTATGACACCTTGTTTTTTTTGGCAGGTATGGCAATGCTGGCTTGCCTGGGGTTTGCCCTTTTAAAAAGAAAATCGGGCAGAACCCTGTATGAGGTGGCCGAGGGAAGGCTAAGCATAACCAAGTTTGACCCTTCCACAATTCACCATCTCCAGAGGGGAGCCCTCCAATATCCCATGGTGGTTACGGTGATTTCCTTTTTGATATGGAATCTGGCCGGATTTGTTTTCGGGTTTCTGGAACCTTTGATCCAGGCAAAGGTTTTTAATCTGCCAACCCCTGATCTGGTTCTCTGTCTGAGGCAGTTTCTGGGAATAATCCTTCTGGGCGGAGGGGTGACCTGCATGGTTCTTTTTTTTGTCCTGGAAAATGCCTGGCGTCCCTATATTCCCAGGTTTTTTCCCGAAGGTCATTTAAACAGGGTAAAGCATGTGTTTAAAGTCAGTGTCAGGAAACGGTTTTTAGTGGTCACCCTGGGGATCATTTTGATTCCCTTTCCCATCATTGCCACCACCATTGTTTCCAATATTAACCAGCTTAATCTTGCCGATGCATTAACCAGAAGTAAGCTGATTTCTTCCCTTTATTGGGAGCTGCTTTTTATCTCCATGGATACTTTGACCATTGCATTGATTCTGGCCTATTTTTTATCAAAAAGTATTTCGACTCCCCTGCTTAAGATTAAAGGGGTCATCAAGGATGTCGAAAACAATGACCTTGAAACCCGGCTGGAAATCATGTCCAACGATGAATTGGGTGATGTGGCCCAGGGGATAAATGCCATGATTTTAAGTCTGAATGAAAGCAGGCGGGCAAGGGATTCCTTTGGCCGTTATATGTGCCAAGAGATCCGGGAAGAGATTCTGTCGGGTAAAACTTCCCTGGATGGGGAGATGAAGCGGGTTACCCTGCTTTTTTCCGACCTGAGAAATTTTACAAGCATGGTGGAAAAAAATCATCCCCGGCAGGTGGTAACCATTTTAAACCAGTATTTTAATGAAATGACCCTGGCTGTCAAGGAACACAAGGGGCTTATACTTCAGTATGTGGGAGATGAGATCGAGGCGGTTTTTGGCGCACCCGTCGGGTTTGACGATCATCCGGAAATGGCGGTTCAAGCCGCCCTGGAAATGCGAAAAAGACTGGCAGCATTAAATATTACCCTAGAAGAACAGGGGTTTGACCCTCTGGAACACGGTATTGGAATTCATTCCGGGGCTGTGCTTGCAGGCAATATCGGCAGCCACGAGAGAATGTCCTATGCCCTGGTGGGGGATACCGTAAACACAGCTTCCCGCATAGAAGGCCTCGCAAAAATATATGATACCGATGTAATTCTAAGCCAGACCACCCACGACCTTTTAACCGGCTCCTATGTCACCCGGCAGCTTGAACCGGTCAAGGTAAAGGGCAAGGAGGAAGGGGTGATTGTGTATAAGCTGCTGTCTTGACATATCTACCTTGATATTTTTTTCCTGGGGTTTATACCAGACCAGCTTTTATCTCTATTTTTACTTTTGTAATTTGTTTACTTTTATTGGAATTTGCCGTGGAGATCCCGGATATACCGGCTTAATACCGAGCAGATCTGGAGGGCAATCCGCGGAAATTCCATGGCGGTTTCCTTGAATTCCTGCTTGTGGAGGATGAGAAACTGGGAGGGTTCAACGGTCCTAATGGTGGCTGATCTCGGGGCATCATCTATCAATGCCATCTCTCCAAAAGCCCCGCCGGGTCCAATTTGGTCCAGCACCACTTTTTTGCCGTCGGCAAGTTCTTTTATAACCTCCACACGACCCTGGATGATAAGAAATACGGTTTCTCCCACATTGTTTTGCTTGATCACTGTTCTTTCTTCTGGGTAATCCAATTCCTTTGTTACGGCGGCAATGGCGGCAAGCTCGGCAGCGCTCAGCCCGGAAAAAATTTCAATTTCTTTTAAAAGAAGAATTTTCTGGCCCAGGGCTATCTCTGTGGAATTAATTTTCTGGGTGTTTTTTGAGGTTTCCGCAGGTTTATTTAAAATCATTTGAACTTCCTTTGAAATATTTTTATGGATTGAATTTTCCAACGCATACAACCTATCCTTTGCTCCATAGCGTGTGGGGTTCTCACGGACCAGGCTTAATCCCATGAGAATGTCCACCCAGTCTTCCGAGGCCAGCAGGTTTGAAAGAACCTGCCTTCCCTCTGAATCCAGTTTTGGAATTTTGACCAAATTCTTTCCTTCGGCCAGGGCTATCGCCGGAGTGGGGCTTTCCAGGAGGGGAAGCATGGCGTTAAAGGTTTTTCGGTCCAGAATATCGTTCAGCAATTCAATGGCATTGGCCCTTTGCCGGGTGTCAGGGGAAAATATCCCCCTCCAGGCGGTTTTCATCCTCCCTGTCTGATCATGGATGGCAAGAACCCGAATAATATTTTCAAGGATCAGATCTTTTTTCTGCAACAGGTGTTCAATGGTAAGATCCCGCATTTTTTCCTGGGGAAGCCGGGCCAGGTTTTCCTCCATGGCAAGATAGGTATAGCATTTGTTCAGGTTCTTCTTGGCAAACATTACAATTTCAAACTTTTTGATATCAAGGGTTTCTAAAAGTTCGAACAATCCCCTGCGAATCCTGTTGCTGGGCATTCCCAGGGATTCAACCAATAATTTATTGTTTTGATAGGCGGCGGTCCGTATTTTTTCCTTGGCAAATTCATGGATGGGATCAATGTTGTCTCCCAATAGAAGAATGGCTTTTTTCAGGGAAAAATCATCATTGATCTCCAGGGCATCCAGGGCAGCCATTCGGACATCCCTCCGTTTGTAGGCGAGATAGGCGAAAATAACGGTATTTAATTCCCTGGCCCCTAACCTGGACAGGGCTCTGATAATGTCCGGAATGATAGGGTCAATATCTTTTTCCGATAATATGGCAAGCAGTCCATCAATATATTCCCTGTCAGTGCTCAAGCCGGCACTGATAATACCAGATTGGCGCAACCCCTTGTTGTTGCTTTTAAGCCATTTTTCAATCATGGTTCGGTAGGTTTGGGTATCCCTTGAATAAAGGCAGGCCGCTGCAAATCCCCTTACAACCGGGTGTTCGCTCTCAATATATGGGGTTAAATCCACCCCGGTGATGGCCCCTAGATCATTCTGGCAAACAAGCTTTAATATGGCAATGGTAACCTCGGACTTTCCTGGATCTAAAAAGGGGATTAATTTTTTGGCTGCATCTGACCGGGACGGGGAAGAGATCATTTTGATCAGTGCCAGTTGGGTTTTCGGGTCCTGGTCTTCAAGATTATTGAGAATATGAACATCCAATTGCTCCGGGGAAAAATTTTTTAATAGTTTGCCATACCAGATGGCATCTTTTCCCCTGGCCGATAAAAAAGTGGTTTCCAGTTCAGATAAAATTTTATCCTGTTTAAATATGCTTCCAAGCTCCTCCTGGTCAAGGCTTTTGATATCCAGAAGATTATTTGAAATAAGATCTTTGAGGATCATGGAATATTTTGACTTTAAAATAATTGGCGCTGCCATCCAGGCCAGTACAAAGGGCAGGGCCACAAAGGTCAAATAGCGTGGGTGAAAAAAAGAGCTTGAGATGAGAATCAGGGTGGAGCCTGTAAAAAGTGCCATCCTTACCACGGTTCCCCGCAAAAAAGGGCGGATCATATTCCGGTAGGACTCTGGGAAAAGTCCGATTAAAATGGAATTGGCCGGCATATTGATGGTGGTTCGGAGGATGTTGGTGGACATTCTTGCATACATGGCCGAGAACATATCAAACCGGAAGAGAAATGCAAAAAAAGCAATCATATAGTTAAAGGGATGGAACATCAGGGCCACGGGCAGTCCCCAGCGCCCATAGATTCTACCCACAAAGAGCAGAATAATGAGACTGATGCTATACAAGATTCCCCTGAAATAGCCGAAAAACTGAATCATGGCGGATTCCGAGGCAAATTGGTCATTGATGGCATAATTAAATTGATAATTCATGATGGGGATGACCACATTGGGCATAAAGGTCAGGACCAATACGATTTTTATCAGCACAGAATCTTTGACCAAAGGCAGTACATTTTTGAATTCTTGGACCATGGAGGCTTTTTTCTTGCCGGGTTTTCCTGTCTTTTTTGGAAAGATCAGGGAGGGATAACTTTGGCCCATCGCCTGGACAATAACAGCTCCCATAAGGGTGGTGGCCAAATATAGATAGAGAAGGTTGTCCAGGTTAAATGCTTTTGAAAAATAGGGGGTTCCGAAACTGCCGAGAATCAGACCGATTACCCCCCCCGCCGTTAAAAGGGGAAACAGCCGTTTGGACTGCCGCATATTGAAAAGATCATTGCACAGGTTCCAGAACAAGAGGGCCTGGAGAAGTTCAAACTGGCTTTTGAGCATGAAAAGCAGGGGGTACAACAGGTCAAATCCAAAGGGGATCAGCAGTCGGATTAGGGTTACACTGATGCCTGAAAAAATAAATACATAGGACAGCAGCCTGGCACCGGACATCTTGACAAGAAAGGTTGTTAAAATACCCGTGATAATAAACGTAACCACGGCATTGAGCATGTTGACAACGGGCAGGTATTCCACCCCGTATCGTTTTAAAAATGTTGTCTCTGCATAGTTATTGAGGATAATACCTGAACTGCGAATAATAAACAGCAGGAGGGCTGTCCATAGCAGGAGGCTGATCTCTTCTTCGTATATTTTTAACAGGCTTAGCAGTTTTGTGCGCATTATTTTTCCCCACGGACCAGTCTGAATCCGGTGGTTAAAAATTTTGAACCCGGGTGGGCATAGGTCCTATTGGCACTTCTAAGATATTGGCCGTATTGGTACCAACTGCCGCCCCGTCTGATCCGGGAATTAGCATCCACGGGACTATAAGTTTTATGGTTGGAATTTGGCAGATAAGGGTCGGCACACCATTCCCAGACATTGCCGTGCATATCATAAAATCCCCAGGGGTTGGGGGCGAAGGATTTGACCGATGCCGGTCCGTTGGCGGAAATTTTTAAGGTTCGTAGAAAAAGTGTGCATTCATCATCTTTTTTGGTGTTATTGCCGTACATGGCCTTGGAACAGTCTATGGCATCTCCCCAGCTGTAGGCTGTTGTTGTGCCGGCTCTGCAGGCATACTCCCATTCCACATCCGTGGGAAGGCGGTAGATTCCCATTCCTTTTTTATTCAATTTTTTGATATACCTGAGACAATCAAAATAAGAGACCTGGGTGACCGGCATGTCATCCGTCCCTTTACGCCTTTTGAGCCATTGTCTCCCCATGACTGCCCGCCATTGCTTGAGGGTTACTTCTGTTGTTTGCAGATAATAGGCTTTTTTAACTTCCATGGGATGGCGGGATTCATCGGCATCACGAAATTGCTCTGTCTTTGGGCTGCCCATCATAAACTTACCGGGCTCAACAAGAATAAAGGACATCCCCAAGGGGTTGGTGATAATTTTTTCCTGTGCCGAACCTGGAAGGGGTGCGCATATCAATATGCAAAAAAATACCAAGGATGCCATAATAATTTTATCTTGATATCCTGACTTAAAGAATGCGGATAAATTCATGATGATTTTAAGACCCTGTATTGATGGTGTTAACAATTTGACGGGAAAAATATATGAAACATCCAATTACAATTTGCCTGCCTTGTCAATGGTAAAAAAGGGGAAAAGGGGAAAATGACAGGGCATACCCCCTTAGGAAGATACTTCGCTCATCCATTTTTTGATGATTGCCTGGTCCTTTTCATCCATGGAAGTGATGCAAAATTTTGTACAGACTTGGTTTTGTTCCTGAGTCGATATTTTTTTGGCATATATATCATCAAAACAATGGGCGTCAACACAGAAGTCAAATTTTAGTTTAATGTCTGTGAACCTGTCAATGGGCCGGGCTGTTGTAGCATAAATGTTGTTCCCATCCATTGCGATTGTTTCTCCCATGATGGGCAGAAGGCTCACTCGTTTGTCCTGGATGGTCCAGCATTGAAAAGAAAGCTTTATGTCAAACCTAGGGTCTGACCGGGCGGATGTTCTGAGCAGGACAGCCTTATCTGCCATGTCTATGGCCGTCACAGAATAAAAAACCAATGGCTTTTTCATGCCTTTCATCATAATGTGCTGGGCCGGCATGACTGCCAGCTTGTTTTTGGCCTGTTCGTAGGTGGATTCTCCAATGAGCACCTGGCCGCCGATACTGTTGGATTCTATTCGTGATGCCCGGTTTACAGCATCTCCCACGATTCCGTATTTCATTCTGACTTCTGACCCTATATTTCCCACAATCACATTGCCGGTATTAATGCCGATACCCATTTCAAGGGAGGGGTATCCCGATTTGAGAAGATCTGTGTTCAAACCTGCCAGGCAGTTCTGCATTTCAATGGCACAGGCAATTGCCCTTTCCGGATCATTGTCATGGCCTTTTGGGGCACCAAATACCGCAAGGATCGCATCTCCGATGATTTCATCAATTATCCCATCGTATTTAAGAATGATTTTGGACATTTTTTCAAGGTAGCGGTTGAGCAATTGAACCATTTCCTCAGGGTCCCGGGTTTCGGAAAGGCTGGTAAATCCCCTTAGATCGGACATTAATACCGTTACCACCCTTCGGGTTCCGCCGAGTTTTCGCCCCTCGGGTGAGGTAAGGATCTCTTCCACCACTTCCTGGGAAAGATACCGTCCAAATGTTTCCTTTATAAAGTTGACCAGATTTAACCGTTCTTCGGAAACCCTTATGATCTGTCTGAGCATGGCAGCCCTGGAGGTGACAATACTTGTGATTTCATCCGGGGAATTTTCGGGCAGGTTTATCTTTTCTACTCGGGTGTAATCTTGCTGGATCTCTTTGTTGGCGGCGGCAATGGATTCAAGGGGGGTAATGATCTTGTCCGTGAGAAATTTTTTCAGGGTAACCATCATAAAAATAATGATAATCACCACAAGAAGGATGATTCTGACAGCATACCAGAACAGATCCGAGGCACCTGCATCTTCGGTGAACCATTTGTAAACGAGTGAATATACAAGCAAAACCGCTTCAATGAAAAGTATCCGCCAAAAAACGCCCATTAAAAGGATTCTTCTGACGCCGTTTTTTTTATTTTTTTTTATCATTAGGGGTGAAAAATTTATCCTGTTTTCATCTCAATGATATTGCTGTCGGCCATGGCTTTCATGTTTACCCCCACTCTAAGGGCTTTTAGTCCACGGACATCTGGCAGGTCATCCAGGTTCAGCATTTCAAGATCATTGTCAAGTTTTCCAATGCTCATGAGAAAATCAATATGCTGTCTGATCTCTTTGCCCTCGGAGGGATTGGAATAAACCACTGCGATCCTGCCGGGCTGGGTGAGCCGTTCCCCCGAGCCTTTTATCAAGGCTTTGTCCAGGCGGGATTTGATGATTTCATGGCGGACATCATAGGCACCATCCACATCAAACCGTTTTTCATCAAACCTGAAGCGAATGGACAAAGGGGTGTGATTGACCAGAATCAGGTGGCAGGTATCCAGGGGAACTTTTAATTTTGGTTTTATTTTTTCAGTATGCCAGGCCAGGCCGCAGGCAAGCATCAGTTGCCAAAGGGTCATGTCCTGGATATGAAAATGGGCAAGTTTTTGTTGCTCAACCATGGATGCCCCGATATACATCATGTAATCCACTCCGTCGGTCTGGCGCTTTTCAAAATAATGGGGAAAATCGGTCTGGATCAAATTGTCTTCCTGTTCCAAAAATCCGGACAGCTTATGGTTGAGCATTGATACACTCTCTTCATAATCTTTTCTTTTGTTGTAGATCATGCCGGCAACCGGATCAAGGGTTTGGGTGTAATGGTCAATTTGCCGGGCAATATCTTCTCCCAGTCCCATAAGATCTTCAAAGGTTGGGGATATCTCTCGGTTCAAGAGTGAAAATACAGAATTTTCGTCGCCGGAGGTCACTCCCAGGGCAATTTCCTGGATTTTGGCTTGAATCCTATATGTATATTCCTGTAAAATTGGCCAGGGTCTTAGTTTTGAACCTGTTTTCATGATGCCAAGGGCCAGGGTAAGCTGATCTGTCAGATCCTGCTGGATTCCTCTGTTCCGGGCCAGGGAGGAGCCCCGGATATCGGATTGTCCGAAAAAGGGCACCACATCCTTGAAAATAATGGGCTCCATTGCAGAGGTGGTGCTGCCATCACGGAGGCGTTCCATATGGCCAATGGCTGCTCGTTCAAACCGCCACTCCACAGAGGGGTGAACGGCGGTGCATTTTTCCTTGATAATGGATTGAACATGTTTGTTCAATTCATCCATTCCTCTTTTTAAGGCCACGGAAAAAATAGGGGTGACCTGCTTCAGCAACATCGCATCCATGGGGCCAAGTTCATTGGGACTGGTGGTAAACACTTCAAGAATGCCGATGGTCTTTCCCTGGTAGGACAGAGGAGAGAGTAGCATGGAGCGGATGCCGGCTGCTACTGCCTGCTGCTCGGCCAAAACCAGGTTGTCTTTTTGGGAAAGATCCGGCACTCTTAGAACAGAATTATTTTCAGCCGCCTGCACCCACACCGATCCTTGTACCTCTTCAAGGTTGATGTGGTGGGAATTGGAAAAGAGGCAGTTGATATTGGAGTCGCAGTCACTTTTGATGATCATCACCTGATCCCCCTGGAGTGCACAGAGTCCCACGGCCAGTTCAGGCCGTTGAAACAAGACCCGGAGCCTGGATTCAAGGTGTTTGATTCCGTCGGCGGAAAAGATGGCGTGCTGGTCGATCAAATCCCTTTCCAGGGCAGAAATAACCTCGGATTCGGTTACATCCAGGGCGCGCACAATGGTAAATCCAATAAATTCGAACCGGCTTAGATCGATGTATTTGGCCAGGATATCAATATCCGTAAGATTATTGGTGATTTCGTTCAGTTCATCTTCAGACAAATCCCTGGGGGTATCCAGGGGTCTTATCTTGACAAATTGGAAGTCTGCGGTTACGCCGAAATATCTGTACAATCCGGTTTCTTCATCCGGTACAGCACGGATGTCAAGGCTTTGAATCCGCTGGCAGCTGAATCCGTATATCCGCTCCAAGATGAGAAAATAGATTCTCAGCAGTTTTTTTGACATTTCTTTTTCAATATTTTCCCGGAGACTGGCCTTTAGAAAATTGTTATTATCAAGAAAAAGACGCTGGAATTCAGGGGTCACAAAAAAGGGATCAAAGGTGCAGGGTGTCAGTGCCCCCATTATATCTGTGTTGAAGGAGGCCGCCGGAAATACAGGACTCATCAATGGTCTGATGATATCATTGTATTTGTTTAATATGTCAATATCCTTTATGGTACCCTGGAGTTCGGGAACATGACTTATTTTCTCGGTCAGTTCCATAAACATGGATTTCATATGGGAGCATTCCGGTACCAACTTTTTTTCCCAGAAAGCAATTAACGGATCTAGGCTGACCAATGCTCTAAACGGCTGGGTTGTGACAATATTTTCCATGGCGTCCCTCCTTAATATATTAGAACACAATAACCATTTGAAAATTTATGTCAACACAGACTGGCCTGACCTTGCCCTATCCTCTCTAATCGGGTGATTAAAATTGCCAAATGCATTGGGTTTGGTTATGTGCTTATAAAATTATAATTGGGAAAGACATAATCGAAAACCGAGTATTGGCATATGGATCAATTTAACATGTTAAGAAGACAAGGTGGGTTTTTAATATAGCATCAGTTGGGATCTGTTCCATGGGTTGGGGTGAACTGCCGCCCGGCCGGTACAGGCGGTACCGCTCACCCCTAAAGCATTCCTCCAAAAGTATTTAGGACCGCAAATTTTGTAATTTGAACCAAATAGCGCAACATATTTCATCTGCGGTCCTTAGTTGGGTAAGTCTGAATAATGCATTGCATTATCTGGGGTTAGGATCTTGTCCATTCTCTTGCCCTGTCCTTTCTTCGTGTTCCATCCAAAGAAAGTCACCCTTGCTTTTACACAGGTCAAAGGTATCTGAAAAGCCGTTGCAAAGGTCAAACCAGTTGCTGTTGGTCTTGCCTTAGAATTGTCTAAACAGGGTTTCGCGCATATTTTAGTTCCATATATTTTGTATGGGTAATGATTCTTTTGGATCTTAAATCGTTTAGGATACAGCAATTGAAATCTTTTGTCTCGGGGTTTATTGAAGATTGATTAAGGGTTTGACAATCCATGAGGGTTGTCATAGAAAAGAAGAGGTCTTCATAGTCGTATTTTATCAGTAGCGTAACAGAAATAATGAGTCGGGAGTTGTGGCGGAAAGATGATGGAAATCGGTTTTTTGATGGATGATTTACGGCAGATTGATCCGGTTTGGGAGACAACGGCCTATATCATGTATGAATGCAATCAACGGGGACATTCGGTCTATTTTTTAGAACCCCACGATATTTATATTCGGAAGAATCAGGTGGTTGCCAGGATGCGTCAGATAACAGTTATAAAAAATCTTTCCATCACCGAGTACTGGGGAGAACTGATCAACTGCTTGGACAATGAAGAATTGATTTTTGAAACAGTAACCGATCTGGATGTATTGTTTTTGCGGAAAGATCCCCCTCTTAGCTATGAAACCATGGAGTTCCTCGGCCCGGTTAGTGACAAGGTTTTCATGGTTAATAATACCATGGGGCAGGTCAATGGAAACAGCAAGGCCTATATTTTAAATTTTCCGGATATTATTCCTGAAACACATGTGTCAAGGGATCCTCGCCGATTGCGAAAACTTATTGACGATTTTGGGGGGGACATGGTGATAAAACCCTTGCACGGACATGGGGGGCACGGGGTCATCAAGGTTAGCAACAAAGATCAGGAAAATCTCAATTCCTTGATCAACTATTATGTACAGGCGGGAAAACCCTACCCGGAACGGACACCCATCATGGTCCAGGAGTATTTGAAATCTGTGAAGGATGACGGGGATGTCAGAATTTTATTGTTGAACGGGGAAATTCTGGGCGCCATGGGAAGAAAATCCGTCACCGGTGACTTCAGGACCAATGTCCATGCCGGTGCCACGGCATTCAAGCATGAGATAACCCCTGTCCAAAAAAAGCTTTGTGAAATTATTAAACCCAAATTAATAGCAGACGGCCTGTATTTTGTGGGGATTGATGTGATAGAAGATAAACTGGTTGAGGTCAATTGTATCAGCCCCGGGGGGATTCCCCGAATTAACCTGTTTAGCAATGAGAAGCTTGAGTCAATTATAGTGGATTTTATCGAGGAGAAAGTAATTGGGGCAAAACAAGGGAACAATTAACGATTGGTTAAAAAGTCAGCGTAAATCCTGTACCATATTTTTTTTGTCGGCAGCGATACTGATGGGTCTAACAGGGATTTTTTTTTCCTGTCAAAAATCCAGTGAACAGGCGTTATTGAAAATAGGGGTCCCCGAAGAACCCCGGTCCTTAAACCTCTGGCTGGGGACCGATGCCAACTCTCGTAAAATTTTGTCCCAGATATATCAGCCCCTCTATCATCGTCATCCTGAAACTCTTGAAATTATTCCCTGGCTGGCCAGGTCAGAACCTGTTTTTGATCGAGAGGCCCTGACCTATACAATAAAGCTTCGGGAGGCTAAATGGTCTGATGGGTCTGATTTTACCAGTGAAGATGTTTTGTTTACCAAAAAAATATTTTTTGATTTTAAAATTCCCAGATATTATAGCAAATGGAAAATTATTAAGAAAATTCAAGCCCTTGATGCCCATACTGTTGTCTTTCACCTGGCGAAACCCTCTGCCATTTTCATGTCCCGGGTAATGACAGCGCCCATGGTCTCCAAACGAGAGTGGGAAGCTGTTGCCAAAGATGCACTGACAAAGGGCAAGCCCCTGCGCTCCCTCCAGGATTATGCCATTGAAAAACCAATCGGCACCGGTCCGTTTACCCTGACGGAGTATAAAAAAGGGGCTTATATCCACATGCAGAAAAACCCCTATTTTTTCGGAACCGGCCGTAAAATAGGCAATCATGTGCTGGGTCCCTATGTGGACAGCCTTTTATTCCGGGTTTATGGCACCTCGGACGTGGCCATTCTTGCTCTGAAAAAAGGGGATATCGATTATTATTGGGGGGATATCCAGCCGGGCTATATCAAGGATCTTAAGGAACAGACCAATATTGATTTGTACTTTAATAAAAAAAGTTCCTTGTATTATCTGGGTTTTAACCTGAGAAAAGCGCCTTTTAATGACAAGATTCTTCGCCAGGCCGTTGCAACGGTGGTCAACAAAGAATTTATCCTGACGCGGATCTTGCAAAATTTCGGAACCCCCATGCATTCTGTGGTGCCCTCGGGAAACCATTTCTGGTATAATCCCAATGTGAGAAAATACGGCCGGGAGCTGGACCATGAGCAGCGGATTAAATTGGCCCATGAAATGCTAAAGGATGCCGGGTATTCCTGGGATATTCCTCCTGTAACAAAGGAGGGGAAGATTGTTACCCCTTCGGATATCCGTCTGCCTTCCGGTGAAAAAATGAACAAATTTGTTATCCTGACCCCGCCTGCCGATTATGATCCCAAACGGGCCTTTGCCGGCACCATGGTTCAGGAGTGGATCAGGGAGCTGGGGCTGCCTGCCTCTGCCCGCCCCATGGCGTTTAACTCCCTGCTGGATACGGTCAAGGGAAAACACGAATTTGATGCCTTTATCCTTGGGTATGGAAAGCTGGACCTGGATCCGGACTACCTGCGGTCCTTCTTTTTTTCGAAAAATGACAAACCCCGGGGCTGGAATATGAGCGGATACAGCAACCCTGAGTTTGATAAAATTGCCAATGTACAGCACTCTCTTGTTGACACGGGAAAACGAAAAGAACTCGTCTGGAAAATGCAGGAGATGATTCTGGAAGATATCCCCTATCTGCCCCTGTACAATCCCCATATCATCGAAGCCACCTTTAATGAAAACTTTAACGGCTGGGTGGCCAAGGTGGACGGTATCGGCAATATTTGGTCCATGTGTGTCATAAAGCCGGTTGAATGATTTTTCACGGCCATTGGATGGTATAAAATGAGAAATCAGATCTACATTTTGGGTAAATTAATTGAAATTGTCATTATTTTCTTTGTGATTATGACGGCCCTGTTCTTTTTGTTTCGCCTCTCCCCGGGGGATCCCATTTCCAAAGTGGTTGATCCCATGCTTACCCCCGAGGATATGCAGTATCTCATCGAACAGATGGGACTGGATAAACCGGTTTGGGAACAATATTTGATTTATCTGAAAAATTTTTTCACCGGCAATTTCGGGGTTTCCTTTCACTATGGAGAGCCCGTTTTTAAAATTATCAAGGAACGGCTGGGCTGGACCATTTTATTGTTTACCACTTCCACCGTTCTGGCGGCCTTTGCAGGGGTTTTTCTGGGGAAAATAGCCGCCTGGAACAAGGGGAGCAGACTGGACAGTGTTTTGTCCATATCAGCCCTTGTCTGCTACACCCTGTTTATTCCCTGGTTTGCCCTGCTGCTGTTATGGCTTTTGGGGTTCAAGCTGGGGATTTTCCCCCTTGGGGGCATTTTATCCCCTGAACTCTGGGTGGGAAATGCACCCTGGTATTTAAAGGTTCTGGATATTATCCACCACATGATACTGCCCCTGATGACCCTTTTTGTCATCAATCTTGGTTCTTACCTTTTGCTCATGCGTTCCTCCATGCTCAGCGTGCTGAGGGAAGATTATATTATCACAGCAAGGGCCAAGGGCTTAAGTGAAACGGTTATTCGCAACAAGCATGCCGCAAAAAATGCCGCCCTGCCAGTGGTTACCAGTGTGGGGCTAAGTCTTGCTTTTTCCATTAACGGGGGGGCATTGACCGAGCAGATTTTTACCTGGCCCGGCATTGGACGGGAACTGATTTTTGCCGTGAGTAACAATGATTATCCCCTGGCCCAGGCCTGCTTTCTTCTGATTGCCCTGGTGGTTCTTGTGGCCAATTTAATTGTGGACCTGCTCTACGCCTACCTGGATCCGAGGATTACCTATTGATTCCCAAGGCAGAATAAAAGGTGTCGTTATGCTGAACAATCATTATATTCAACGTTTTCTAAAGAGCTGGAAAATTTTTATCCAAAATCCCCTGGGAAAAACCGGTGTGATTATTTTGTCTGTGTTTATGTTCATGGCCCTGGCCAGCTTTTTTGTTCCCCATATAGATCCCATGTATGATCCCATGACAGGGATTGACCCGAACATAAAGATTTCCACAGGCCCCAGTCTCAGCCATTGGTTGGGAACGGACAATGTGGGCCGGGATATATTTGCCCAGCTGTTGGAAGGGGCAAAGGTTGCCTTTATTGTGGGATTGTCCAGCGCTTTTTTCAGTATTGTATTGGGAACGGTGATCGGGATGGTATCCGGATATGCCGGGGGGATGGTGGATGCCGTTCTCATGCGGATGGCGGATATTATCATGGTCATGCCCTCCCTTGTTATCCTGCTGATTCTTTCATCCCTATTCGGTCAATTTAACATATGGATCATTGTATTTATCATTGCCATCATGCGCTGGCCTGCTGTTTCAAGGGTGATCAGGTCCCAGACCCTTTCATTGAAAAAACGTCCCTTTATTGAAGCCTCCCAGGTGGCCGGGGCTTCCCATCTGCGGATTATTTTTCGGCATATCATGCCCAATGTACTGCCCCTTGCATTCCTGTATATGACCTTTCGGGTCACCTCGGCCATCCTTGTTGAGGCAGCCCTTTCTTTCCTGGGGTTTGGAGATCCTTCCCAGGTAAGCTGGGGGATGATGCTCCAATGGGTTTGGAAATCAGGTCATATGTTTCAGGCGCCCTATTGGCTGATTCCGCCGGGAATCAGTATCTCCTTGTTGACATTGGCATTTTATATGTTGGGCCGCGCCATGGACGAGGTTCTGGATCCCCGGCTGAGAAAGGAGGGACAATCCTAGAACCATGGCATTACTCGCTGTTAAAAATTTGAGCATCGGTTACCAGACCAAGGATGGCATGGTCAAGGCGGTGGATAATATATCCTTTGAAATTGAAAAGGGAAGACCCACAGGCTTTGTGGGTGAATCCGGTTGCGGAAAGACCACCATCGGCATGACCCTCATGGGGCTTTTGCCGGAAAATGGTCGCATTCTTGGGGGAAGTATCGATTTTCAAACCCATGATTTGGCCCAATTAAACGAAAATCAGTGGCGGACAATCCGGGGTAAAGAGATTGCCATGATTTTCCAGGCAGCCATGAATGCATTGAATCCGGTCATGCGGGTTGATGAACAGGTAATTGAAGCCATTGTGACCCATACGCCGGATATTTTACTCGGTGATTTGGATAAGCGGATAAATGAGTTATTCGATTTGGTTGAAATTCCCCGGGCCAGGATGAAGGATTTTCCCCACGAATACAGCGGGGGAATGAAACAGCGGGTGATCATTGCCATGGCCCTGGCCTGCAACCCCCAGCTCATCATTGCCGATGAACCCACCACAGCCCTTGATGTCATTGTCCAGGACCAGATACTCAAAGAGATAGATGCCATTCAGAAGGCTCGAAATACCGGCATGATTTTTATTTCCCACGATATTGCTGTGGTGGCATCGGTCTGTGTCGATATTTGTGTGATGTACGCAGGACAGATTGTGGAGATGGGAACCCGGGAAGAGGTTTTTGGCTCTCCCCGTCATCCCTATACGAGAACCCTGCTTGGGTCCTATCTCAGCCTGGACAACCAGTCGACTGTGATTATTCCGGAGATGCGGGAAGCCCCGGATTTGAGCGCTGGAAACGGATGCTGCCGGTTTGCGGTTAATTGTAAAATTTGTTCCAATGCCTGCAATACTGTGGTTCCCCAGTGGGTGAACATTTCAAAAACCCATAGGGCCCTTTGCTGCGATGAAACAACTATCAGGAAATTCAATGAGTAATTTAAAAAAATCTCCCTTGATGGAAATGAAGGGGGTAACAAAAGAGTATACGCCTCGAAAGCGGTTTTTTTCCAAGTGCCAGCACAAGGTGCTGGCACTCAACAGCATTGATCTTTCCATTGAAAAGGGTGAAATATTCGGATTGGTTGGACAGAGCGGAAGCGGAAAGACTACCGCAGGCAGATTATTGGTCCGGCTGGAAGACCCCTCATCCGGGCGGATAAGTTTGAAGGGAAATCCCATAAACGGTTTGAGGGGTAAGGCCCTGAAGCGTTATCGGTCAAAGGTTCAGATGATTTTTCAGGACCCCTATCAGTCCTTGAATCCCCATTTGTCAATTGCCCAGACAGTCAGCGAACCCCTGGAGGTTCATGGGATTGGCCATATCGCAAGCCAAAGGGAAAAGGTGCTGAATACCCTCGAACTTGTGGGGTTGTCCCCTTCCCTTGATTTTTATGATCGGTATCCCCATCAGCTTTCCGGGGGCCAGCGCCAGCGGGTTGCCATTGCAAGGGCCATTGTGCTGGATCCTGAATTTATTGTGGCCGACGAGCCCACCTCCATGCTGGATGCCACCATTGCCATTCAATTATTTAAACTGTTGACCCAGATCCGGGACACCTTAAATATGACATTTTTGTTTATCACCCACAACCTGGCCGCTGCCAACTATTTATGCGACCGAATCGCCGTGATTCATGAAGGCCATATTGTTGAGGTCAATCGTGCCGACAAGATTATCCAGCACCCCGAACACCCCTATACCAAAAAACTCATCCAGGTCCAGCCAGGGTTTAATTTTGGCAGGAAACGAGGATAATATTACCTGCCGGAGGTATTATATTCAGATGGACAGCTCATTGCTTATTTGCATTATATTCTCCCCATGTTGTTTTCTTTTCTCATTTTCAGAATCATCTGGGTCATCTGCTGAAGCGTAATCTCAGGGTCATCAATGTATTCCCCATTGGCTTTTTCCAATAATTCTTTTTTGATGTTGCCTTCTGAAACAATTTCTTTCCCGGACATGGTTACCGCCTCAAGTTGACTTGCCAAACGTTTTGGATCACTTATAAGAAGATGGGATGCCGGAAAATTAAATTCCCCGGCCAATTGAATGCCCATGTTGTCTATAATCCGGTTAAAAACTCTGCTGATTGAAACAAAAGATTCTCTTTCCGGGTTGCCGGCTGTAAATATTGTTACCGCTTTTTGCTTTGTTTTATTTGTTTTGAGATGATATGTCCTTTTGTTTTTAAATTCAAAAAAGGCATCCAGGGTTGATCTTAGGCGTTCAATCATTTTTTTTAAATTACTTGACATGGAATCAAAATAAACAGGACTGGCAAATATAAGCAGGTCGGCCTCTTCCATTTTTAAGATAATGGATTCCATATCATCGTTATATTTACACACCCCTGGTGTTTCAAACAGGCACTTTCCACAGCTTTCACAAGCCATTATCTTTTTTTTGGACACATGCAGCACTTCGCATTGGGCACCGGCTGATTCAGCTCCGGTTATAAATTTCTGGAGTACTATTTCGGTGAATCCTTTTTCAGATCTGTGACTTCCGTTTATTGCCAAAATTTTATAGGCTTTTTTCATGATATTATTGCTCCCCTTAATTGATTTAGTATCTCTCCAGATAGGCGGCAGCATTATCTGCCATTTTTTTAAGGTCTCCCATCAGCTCTTCTTGTCTTTTCTGTGATAAGTCCTGGGTCAGAATTTGGCTCCATTGCGTTATGATCTGCCAGAATTCTTCTTCGATTTCCCGTGCTGGGGGTTGCAGAAAAGAACGTTTTATCCTTTGATCCTTCTCATCGGGAATCCTGTGAACATAACCTAGTTGTTCAAGTTTGTTCAGAGCTCTTGCCGTGTTGGCCTTGTTAACATAAACTTTTCGTGTCAATTCATCCTGGCTTTGCCCCTCTTCATCAAAAAGTTCGGCCAGGATGATATATTGCCCTGCACCGATTTTAAGGGCAGGCAGCTCCTTGCCCAAATATATCGTTGCCATTCTGTAAAGCGTAGCAATGAAGCGGCCGATTGTCTCTCTTCCCTTATATTCCATAGTTTTTTGCGTCCTTTTAATGGTTGCTATCGCAACTATATTATTAAGGTATTGTTGCGATGTCAACTAAAAAATTGTTCGTACAGCCCGGGGTTTATTTTTGGCGGGAGGCGGGGATAAAACGATCTGCCAGGGGGTCATATTCTGATGGGCAGGCGGCGATGAAATCTGAAATGGGTTTTACATGGAGACCAACGAGACGTGAGGTTGCATAAAATCGGAAGCGTTCCCAGGGAATGAGTTGGGAGTGGGAGAATTGTGAAAGGAGGGTTTCCCGGGTTCCCGGAACATTATATTTTTTTTGCAGCATTGCAGTTTCCTTCCCAAGGAGAAATACAATGATGCGGGTGTTTATGGGGTGTCGTTCCACAAAACAAGCAACGGCAGCCAGGAAAAATGAGATGGCACAGCACCTGGATTCTGCGACCCGTTTCTTGTTGCAAAAGTCAAGATGGGCCTTTAGTTTTTTTCTATAAAGCTGTTTTCTGTCAGCAGCCAGGGTTCCATATCCGTCTTTGGGTACAAACTCTTTTTTGAGCCGCGCTATCACCGATGGGACCATTTTTCTTCGTTGACGTCTGGGAGCCTCCTCAAATATGGAAAAATATTCCTTTAGGCTTCTCATCCCGGGGGGGGTTAGCGCATCGGATCCATTATCAAGTAACAAAGATTCAACCTGGACATCCAAAAGTGTTGACAGATAAAAGGATTGCTTGTCTTTCCCAACAACTTCAAGGGGTTTGAAATAGTCCACCAACAGCGCCTGTCTGCCAATTTTTTTTACGGGGAAAAAGGGTGTTTCTTTTGTGATGGGAAGCTTCTTATGGCCAAAGGGATGGAGGCCGCTTGTAAATGTGGGAATGATGATACAGACCCCCTCCGGGGTTATCTCTGTTCCATATCCATCGGTGATGGAGGGCTTGACAGAGGCAAAATCCTCATCCAGTCCGGCGGGGATCAGCAGATCCTTTGAGGCATGCTGTTTGGGTATGCATTTTTTGATCTTCTTTTCGAGGCTTTCAATCCGGGCCTGGTTCCTGTGGGTGAGGCTAACGGACAGGTTTATCTCCATTTTCAGCAAGGATAATAAAAGCGGTTCTTTTCCCCTGGGTATTTTGGTCAGGATGCTAAAGTTAGGATCACCCTCCAGGCCGGATAGAATATCACAAAGGTCAGTTGATGAGTCTTCCCAGTCAAGGGGATCTGAAGCACCGTATAGTGCAAGATCTGTATTTCCGGATTCCATGAGTTTTTTGATGATGCGTTTTACCGCTTCTTTGGAAAAATGGGATCTTATTTTTGGCAATGCCCATTCATTGCATCTCCTGCAATAGTTGGAACATCCCGAACTCATTTGGAAGGTGATGGCATTGGTAAACACAAGATCTTCCTGCCAGGGTGCAAGATCCATCCCGGTTTTCCAGGCGCTATAATCCACCGCCCCGGGCTGGATTGACTGTCGGACATTTTTACGAATTAAGGACTGCAATCTTTGATAGATTTCCGGCATTTTGTGGGAGCAACGGCTTAGAAAAAAGGGAGCTAATTGTTTGTAAGCCACCTGGATCTGGCGAAGATATTTTTCATCTGTTTCTCCGAGGGTACCGGTTCTCTCCAGGACTTTTTTCAAAATTAGGTGATAAATTGATTCGGTCCGGGAACCGTTTTGGTCGTAGACAGCGGCCAGAAATTCATTTTTTTTCTTTTCAAAAAAAGTATCCGTGCCGGAAAAATTTATCGGTCCAGAGAATACCGCCGCCGCTTTGGTTTTTTTGTTGTCTTCCTGCATTCTTGTATTATCCGGTTAGGACCGCAGATGAAATAAGGTGAACATAAAGTTTGTGGTCCCTATGGTTTAAGGCCAGTAAAATACCTGCAAAATAAACAGGGGAGCTTTTGTAAAAAAAGCTCCCCTGTCTCATTCATAGGATTCTGCTAGATCAATTTTCAATGATTAGCCCATTTAAACAACTAACCCCTGACTTCTTCCTTAACCGATGTGGCCAATTTATAGAGGATGGTCAGAACCAGCATTCCGGTTGCATAGACCGCCAGGGTGACCATGATCTCCTTGCCCGTGGGGGCATACTCTGTCACATGGTGGAGAGGGGAGGGAACAAACCCGCCGGAAATCATACCCAATCCCTTGTCAATCCAGGCGCCGATAAAAATCATGGCACAGGTGACGGGCAGCAGGGTCTCATTGTTTCTCAATTTCGGGATGATCAAAAAGACGGCTCCCAGGCCCATGAGAATAAATCCGGACCACATCCATGGCACCAGGGCATTGTATCCGTGGTATCCGAACAGCAGATACTGGAGATGGGCCATGTGACTGGGGATACCCGAATAAAATACCACAAAACATTCACATACAAAAAAGAATAAATTGGCAATGATGGCCCAGCAGACAATTTTTGCCAGGGTTTGCATTGCGTCCCAACCCGGATCAAATTTGGTGAATTTTCTGATGATATAGCAAAGGATAATCAAAAAGGCAGGACCCGCTGCAAAAGCTGACGCCAGAAACCGGGGTGCCAATACAGCTGTCAGCCAGTAGCCACGTCCTGGAAGGCCGCAGTAAAGGTAGGCTGTTACCGTATGGATGCCGATGGCAAAGGGGATGGACAAATAAATCAAAGGCTTTGTCCATGCCGGGGGCTCTACCTGGTTTCTTTCCGCTTCCAGCACCTTCCATCCAATGACAATATTCAAGGTCAGATAGCCGTTGAGAACCAGCATATCATAGAAGAGCATGGATTTGGGGGAGGGGTAGAGCAATACATTGAGCATCCGTGTTGGCTGGCCCAAATCCACCACAATGAACAGCAGGCACATGATCAAACAGGCCACTGCCAAAAATTCACCCAAAATGGTGATCCTGTGAAATTTTTCATAATCATGGAGGTAATAGGGAATGACCACCATAACCCCTCCTGCGGCAACCCCCACAAGAAAGGTAAAGTTGGCAATATAAAAGCCCCAGGACACGTCCCGGGTCATGCCGGTTGTCATCAGACCATTCATGAACTGGTCAACATATGCAATTGCCCCGGCTCCCATAACGGCGAGCAGAAGGACTATCCACAACCAATAGTTTTTACTTCCTTTTAACGCTATTTCAAGCATACTCGCCTCTCTTAAACGACATAGTAAACAGAGGGCTCGGTGCCCAGGGCCTGTTTACGTCTGATTGAATAATTTTCATTAAGAAGAGTCCGAACTTCTGATTCAGGATCTTCAAGATCACCCACAACAATGGCACCCTCGGATGCTTCAACGCAATGGGGCTGTTCTCCCTTGGCAAGGCGTTCTGCACACAGGTTGCATTTTTCAACCACACCCTTGGACCGGGTGGGAAATTCTGCTACGGTTTCAGCAATAAAAGGCCTGGGATCCCTGAAGTTGAAACTTCTGGAACCATAGGGACAGGCTGCCATGCAGAACCTGCATCCGATACAGCGATGGAAATCCATCAGCACGATACCGTCTTCCCGTTGAAAGGTTGCCTGGGTCGGACATGCCTTGACACAGGGGGCATTTTTACAATGGTTGCAGGTGGCAAGAAAGGGAAGATGTTTGAACTTTTCCGCCAAAAACTCATCTTCCTTGTCCGGAAACGCATTATGGAAATGCTCTTCCCATATCCATTTGACTTCTTGTTTGTGATTGACCGGGCGGGTGTTGGGAAACTTTTCTTCGTCCACTTCGTGGTTAAAGTCCGGTACATTGTGGGCCTTGTGACAGGCTTCAACAATATGTTCAACCACCTCGTCATTGAGTTTGTTGGTATCAATTACCATGCCCCATCGATGGGCGGCAAGGGCTTCATGGTTTTTAGTCTTAACCGGCTGGGCAGCCCCATGGGAATCAGATGCAGCAAAATTCATTGCCGGAGCAGCACCTAACCCAATGGCAGCAATACCTGCTACTTTAAGAAAGCTTCTTCTGCTCTTTTCCATCATTGAATCTCCTTGGGTGTTGTGTGACATTCCCAGCAATAGGGAGTTACCGATGCATAGTCGTGACAGCTGTCACAAAATTTTTCTTTATCTTCATGGCAGCCCAGACAGGAATTTTCCCCTGTGGAAAGGCTCATATTAAAGGTATGGCCGTTTGCAGCCGTATACAGTCTGTCTGCGTCCCGGACAACCGAATCTCTCCATTCATCCAGCAAAGACATGTGGTTTGCCCGCATGTCAAACTTATCAAGTACGCATTTTTTTGCGGCCTTGGCCTTGGCCAGCAGTTCCGGTTCCGGTGCCGCCTGGGTGACCGTCACCATATTGAACCAGATGGGGGAGAGAATGGCGATGACAAATACTGCAAGTCCTGCGATAATGTAATTTTTATTCATTATTCATCCTCCTCCTCGCAACCCGGCAAGGGTTCCATTCTCAGGTCCTGGGTTCTGTCCTTTTCACCCGGGAGAATCAATGCATTTCCCACCAGCTCATGGATGCCGTATACTTCAACATCCGGTACCCAGTATTCACACAGGGTGGTAAGCGCTGCCCTGTCAATGGCACAGATGGTGCCCATGGTGTTGACGCCAAATTTTTCATGAACATATTTGAGGGCATTGGCCCGGGGAAGGGCACCTGCCATTCTCAATTCCATGTTTTCCCCGGCATTAAGGCCTGATCCAGAACCGCAACAAAAGGTTTGCTCACGGATGGTGTTGGGGGGCATTTCATAAAAATTATCGCAGACATTTTCGAGAACATAACGGGGTTCGTCCAAAAGGCCCATCCCCCTGGCCGGGTTACACGAATCATGGTAGGTCATGATGCGGTTGGCATTACGGCTCTTGTCCAGTTCCAGCTTGCCGTGTTTGATCAGATCTGCTGTGAATTCGCAGATATGAACCATCTTGGTGGAACGGGCATTTTCAAAAACCGTTCCTGTGATGGGGTTTGTTGGTACTTCCATGAAATTGGCAGGGCCGTTCATGGTATCCATGTACTGGTGAATTACCCGCCACATGTGGCCGCATTCCCCACCGATGATCCATTTGACACCCAGTCGTTCAGCTTCAAGATACATTTTGGCATTGAGGCGTTTCATGGTTTCGTGGGAGGTAAAAAATCCAAAGTTACCACCCTCAGAGGCGTAGGTACTCCAGGTCACATCCAGTCCATATTTATCTTTGAGATATTTGAACAAAATGAGATATCCCTGGCAGGTGTAAGTTCCGGGATCGGCAAACACATCGCCTGAGGGGGTTATAAACAGGATATCCGCCCCTTTTTTCTGGAATTGAGGGGTGCAGTCCACGCCGGTGATTTCTTCAATATCTTCCACAAAAAATTCGAGCATGTCCTTGAAGGCATGGGGCTGGATGCCCAGGTGGTTGCCGGTCTGGTAGCAATTGGAAACAGGGGTGGCAATCCAGTCAATATTCAGACCGATGAGGTTGAACAATTCCCTTGCCATGATGGTGATTTCAGCCGTGTCTATGCCGTAGGGGCAGAACACGGAACACCTTCGGCATTCGGTACACTGGAAAAAATAGTACCATAGTTCCTTGAGCACTTCCATGGTCAAGGGACGACCACCGCCCAGGCGAGCACCTCCCGGTATTTTGGCAAGAACTTTTCCTGCGGCGGTAAAATCATTTCTATAAACGCTTCTTAAAAGCTCAGCTCTTAAGACAGGCATGTTTTTAGGATCGCCTGTGCCCAGGAAAAAATGACACTTGTCTGCACATGCGCCGCAGCGCACACAGACATCCATGAATATCTTAAAGGTCCGAAATTTCCCCAGTCGCTCCTTAATGCCCTCGTGGAGGATCTGCTGCCAGTTTTCCGGCAGGTCCCAATCGTCTTCCAGGGGGTTCCAGGGTCTGGCATTGGGCATTCCAAGTGTCTCGACACTTTCAGCCTTTGCGGCATAACAATACATCCCGGGTCTGATCTGGACGGACTTGGTGGTGTCCATCCAATTGCCTGATCCCGGGCTATAATCTATCTTATCTAATGCTTCATCCGGTGTAAGTTCGTCAGACATTTATTACTCCTTCTTA
>JADGEQ010000083.1 GCA_016744295.1 Desulfobacteraceae bacterium
AAGTTTTATTCTGGCGGCTCTGGATATACTCCGGAATTTTCTTACATCCAAGTCATTAAAAAGTTTTTCCGTATCTTTATTTTTAAAAGATTTAATCATACCAATAGCATATGACGCGTTACGTCAATCGTCAATGATATTTTTTATAAGTGGTTACCCTTTTTGTACCTATGTTTAGCTCAGGCAAGGCTTGATGTGGTCTGTCAAAGATCAGTGGGTGAAAATTCATTATCCAGTTACGGCCCGGTAAACTTGGTGAACCGCCCTATGCGGAGCCGCTTGTGGGGTGGTGGGGGGCTGGGGGAAAAAAACCGGCTACCCGATTATACGCCGATAGAATCATTTCCGACAGGATCTATTGCAGCAGTTTCAACCATTAGCATGACAGTTTTTTCAGGCGCTCGCGGACGGTGTGCCGTACCTTTCGATATCGTTACGCCCTGATGCGGATTTAACTCAATCGTCTTGCCTTTCAAATCGATAAAGAGCTTGCCGCTCAATACAAAGAAAAACTCGTCATCGTCATCATGCGTATGCCAGTGATACTCTCCTTCTACAATGCCAATTCTTGCAACGCTATCATTTATCCGCGTTAGTGTTTGGTTAAACCATTTGTCGTCACACTCATTGACAATGCTCGAAATGTCAATCAGTTCTTGGTGCTGAAACTTGACATCCATGAGCTGGTTGTACTCATACTGCTTTTTCATGTCTACTTCTCCAATAAATTAATCTTGTCTTGGTAAACCTAACCCGTAAGGATAGAGCCCGGTCTTGTCAGGTTTTGGCTCTATCCTTACGGGTCAGGTGCTCAAATTTTCTGATTTTTTGTCCATTTTTTTGTCGAATTTTTCTTTGTCAATGATGAATCGTTCATGAATTCCTTTGGTGATCAAGTCAACACCATCATGAGCTTCAACTTCAAAAACCAACTTACGACCATCTACCTCAACCAGCTTCACTTTTGTGGTGATTTCAAATCCTGGAGGTGTTGCAGCAACATGGCTGACATCAATATGAGTTCCCACAGATTGTTCTACCGGCCATTCAATATGTGGATTCAAAGCCCGGATACAAGTCCACTCGATAAGACCTACCATAAAACCCGTGGCAAATACATTTGGCATTGCTTTGAATTCGTCTGCTTCCGGATAAAGTCCGGGAACTGACTTAGATTCGGTTGTCGTAAATTTGAATGAGTATTCGATACCCGGAATAAGCGTTTTTTTCATAACAATCTCCTTATTCGTACAATGTTTAGATCACTGACTTGTCCAATGTGAATTGGCTTGTTCAATGGCCCGAGGAGTGGGGTGGGTAATTAGCCAGCCCGCCCGAGCGTGTCCAGTTGAACCACCAAAATCACCGGCTCGACCGCGTGCATTTTGATTGTGTGTGCCGGGCACGGCACATGTTCTTAAGGGTGAACCTATGATTTCCATATACGGAAGTCAAGGCAAGTCCCAAACCCAGCCTGGTGGAGGCGAAGGGTATAGCGGTATGGCAACGGGGTACCGGTGACGGTGCTTCGGAAGGAAGCCGCCCTGCCGAGGCAGGGTACCGCAAAGGTACGGGGTGACGTACAGGAATCGGGTATAAGGCGTCCACGCCGGGACGAGTCTGCACAACAAGACGAAGTCCTCTATCCATCTTAAGGTGTGTCCGTAAACCCGGCACTCACGTACCGAAAGACATGTGTTTACCCCGGGAGGTCTCTCATGTGCCACCGGATGCCGCGTGCGGCAGAAAATGGCTGAGGGCAGGGTGACCTGCTTTGACCGCATGAGAGAAGTCAGCAGAGGGCATAGTAACCGCAGGAAAACGAGCCATGAATAACACACGGAGGACTCACCCCGGTGAAGGCCCGAACGGTGCCCGGACCAATTGGTTTGGGTAAATGAAAACGATTATTAGGAGCTTATTACTTATGGTTATAATGCAGCAGCCGCCTGAAATAACTGTAGCGTATCTGTTTACCGAACATCTGGCAAAAGGCCCCAGGCTCATGGAAATGATCCTTGAGAGGGGAAATATGTTTAAAGCATTAGCACGGGTTCGTGGCAACAAAGGGGCACCCGGTGTCGACAAGATGACCGTTGACCAACTACCGGGATACCTTAAACGCCATTGGCCTAAAGTCAGGGAAAACCTGTTAAACGGCAGTTACAAGCCTTCCCCGGTCAGGAGGAAAGAAATTCCAAAACCGGGGGGAGGCGTAAGATTGCTTGGAATTCCCACAGTTCTGGATCGTCTGATCCAGCAGGCAATAGCCCAGGTTTTTCAGGAGATATGGGACCCCACCTTTTCGAATTCAAGTTTTGGATTCAGGCCGGGAAAATCCCAGCGTAAAGCGATCTTCAGGGCCAGGCATCATCTGGCTTCAGGGTATGGATATACCGTTGACATGGATCTGTCAAAGTTCTTTGACAGGGTGAACCACGACCGATTGATGAGCAGACTGGCTGTCAGGATAAAAGATAAACGTGTTTTAAAGTTAATCCGGAAATATCTGACAGCCGGAACAATGATCGACGGTCTTGTGACGTTTTCAACTGAGGGTACTCCCCAAGGTGGTCCGCTCTCTCCGTTACTTTCCAACATCGTTCTGGATGAACTGGATAAGGAGCTGGAGAAAAGAGGTCTGCGTTTTGTCAGGTATGCCGATGACTTTGTCATATATCTTAAAAGCAAGAAAGCTGCCAACAGGGTTATGGAAAGTATTAAACGCTTCATAACTGTAAAACTGAAGCTCCAGGTGAACGAGAAGAAGAGCGCCGTTGGAAATGCATGGCGGAGCAAATTTTTAGGGTTTTCCTTTTACAAAAGGGATGGTCAACCTAAAATCCGGATTCACCAGAAAGCGATTAAACGTTTTAAGGAGAGGGTTCGGGCGTTGACCCACCGCAGCAGCGGTAAAAGCCTGTCACAGGTAATTTACAATCTGAACCTGTACCTGAAAGGATGGTGGAACTACTACAGCCTTACCGAAGGTCGGACTATATTCAGATCCTTGAATGGGTGGATACTCAGGCGATTGAGATGTCTTGTCTGGACACAGTGGAAGAATCCCAGAACCAGAGTCCGCAACCTGCTTAAACTCGGAATCTTCCGCAGAGATGCCTTCTTGTGCGGAAATGCCCGTAAGAAGATGTGGCGTATGAGCAGGATAAAGTGGGAGATAATTGCTATGCCGAATAAATATTTCCTTGATCGGGGGTTGTTCCTTCCTGGGAATTAACTTGCCTGATCAGCCGAACCGCCTTGGTACGTGATCCGTATGCCGGGTGGTGTGGGAGGGCTCCTCAGTGATGGGGAGTCCTATCCCGATTAGATTCTATAAAATAGTTGATATGATCTCTTAGAAGGGCCATTTCGATGTAAACATGCACTCCAAGCTATTATTTTTGCATTGTTATTTTAACTAATTCATCGGTCGTGGATTTTGGGTATCTAAAGTCTATTACTTTGAATGTACCAATTTTTTTCCCGCTAACTTCAACAGAAAATTTTTCATTTTCATTTTGAGGAATTAGACCCAACCGATAAAGTTCTATTGCAAGCATTGGTGGTACAAATAAAACCAGTATATCATTGTTATAATTAAATTTTATGCGATTTTTTGGATATCTCAGATAACTAATAGTTCCAGGGCTATACGGTTCTGTTAGCATTCCTATTTTTTGTAATTTTTTTTTATTTATTGAAATCGATTTCATTAAATTCTACTTTTATTGTTCTAACCTGAACTTCTACTGCTTGACTGTAACATGTTCATTGTTGAGTTATTATCCAACAAGACTCAAATAGAGACCCGTTTCTTTTCTTATTCTTCCCCTTTAAGTCCAAGGCATTTTATACGCCTATGACAGTAGGTGTGACTCCGACTTTCGTAGCCACCGGGATATAAATATCCGCACTTTGTTCAGGCGTGGAAATAGAAATCACCAGGGAATACTGCGTCATTTTCTCCACCTTCCCGAGATGCCCTCGTTCCCGCCACCACCCGATGGTCGGGGCGACAGCGATCATGTTACAGGCCGCGAGGTCCACAGCCGTTCCCCGCCATATGTCCGAATGGACGGAGCCCTTGTGCCTTGTCTGTGTGCCTATCACCCAATGTCCGCGGGAGCTTTCCGTACCAGGTCCTTCTTTCTCGTCTTCTCTTGTGGCTTTGTTTATCCGGTCGACAAATTCGTCCTTTAATTCGCCGGGAGAGTTCAGGTGGAACCGCAGGCCATGGGATGGGTACCGGTATTTGTTTTTCCATCCGATCTCCCCGGGACCGGGCTCAATGAAGTAGGACAGAGTGATTCTCATTTCAACTTCAGTGTTATAGAGATTAAGCAGCTCTTCTTTGGGCCAGGGCAGTTCATAGAGGTGCATTTCGTTTGTTTTATTCCTGCCGGACTCTTTTTTGTACGGCTGGATTTCCTTCTGGGCGATCAAGGTCAGGGAATTGGATGCGCTGTGCAGGGCTTTGTTCAGATCCGGCACGCCGTATCCGCAAATCCGCATCAGGCGCTTGACGGATGCCTTGGAATTCTCATCAAAGCTGAACTGCCGTTTCAGGTTTTCCGTCCAGGATGCAGAGTGAATCATTAGGGCTCTAACGGTTTCGGGCCAAAAATCAGGATAGTCCGTCCGAATTCGAGCGGCGAACCATGCGGCCTGGGCCGTTGCCGCGCTGGTCATGTTAAAGGGATAGAAATGCGATTCATAGGGTTTATAAAATGTGGACAATAAGGACAGGTCGCTGCATTCGCTGGCAAACCCGTAGGCGTCCCGGGCAAGGTTTCCTCCTTCCATGACAATATCCGGCTTGACCGGCCAGTCGTCGTTCCATACAGTTGATGTGGTTGAAAACGGAGACAGGCCGCCTTTCGGGGCAACCGGCTCGTAACCGGACATATCAGGGTCTTTTATCTCGTTCAGGCAGGTATAGGCCCCGACTGTCAGGGCGTTCCAAGATTGCCCGGGGTCATGCACCGAATCCGTGATCTGGGCATGGGGATATTTTTTTGCGGTGACCGTATCGTTGATATTACCTGCGCAGACAATCATCAGCCGCCGGGTATCATCTTCGCTTCCCGACGTCAGCTGGTCAAGCTGTCCAGACCATGAACTCGGGCGCCCCCTGTCTCGTTTATCTGCAGAGCTGACTGCCATACAGACAACACGCCGCCTGTCCGGCGCCTGAATCTCGGCCCGGGCTATCCCCCTGGCCGTGACTTCTCCCCATAAATCCGGCTCTGCTTCACCGGGGGGCTTTACAAGAATCTTAGCGGATTCCAGGCAATGCCCTATTTCAATTGGGTCCCGAGATGCAAGACAGGAAACAATATCTCCGTATGCGGCGACTCCGGCCATAAGCGTGCCGTGCTTGTTCTCGTCATGTACGGCCCACTCCGGTTCCACCGCATGGCGGTCTTCTTCTGCGAGGACGGGAGCCAAAAGAGGATGGCTATTGTTAACACCTGTATCGAGAATACAGACTGATACTTCTGGATCTTGCTTGAACCTAGTTCTATCCACCAGCTCCTGCACCCATTCCGCCTGGCCCGCATTATTCATATCAGCCCAGTAACCTGCCAGCTCTTTCGCCCGCCTGAATTCCGCAATGTCGTCGGAATGAACCGTGAGCTGCTCAAGCTGGCTGCGGTTGGCAAGTATTACCTTCACCAGGCGTTCTGGGAATCGTATGAAACCGGATTTGGAGTGGATATTAAGCGCAGCTAAAAGGCGGTTGAAACGGTCTTTGGCCGCATCGCCTTCATCGCTTCTCAGCCAGACTTCACACCATTCCGGCGTGCCGCCCGGGATGAGGTCGGGGGTATCCAGCCAGAAAGGTTTTATGTTCAGCGCTTGCCTGATATCGGAAATGCTGTTGATAAGCTTTTTGTTTTTGGGGACAGCTCTCGTCTCGGGTGGCGTATTCTTCGATCTTCTTGAGAAAGTAATCCCGCTTTTCATTGTCCACATAAACCGTTGCAAAGGTGGCGGTCTGCTCCGGGATACCTTGCTGATGGTCGGCCAATGCGACAATTTCCTTGCGCACATTAAGCAGCCGGATTTTTTTCGACTGCATGTTTTCAAGGCTTTGGGTCGCCAGTTCAAACCCCGGATTTTCCCTGAATTCCAGGTAAACCCCGGACCGGGTTGCATGGTAAGCCAGGTATCGGGATTCCGTTTCCTGCCATGCCTGCCGGAGTTTGTTCTCAAGATGGGAGCTGTGGGCTTGTCGGTCCGGGTCAAGAGGTGATTTTGTATTATTGCCCCCTGATATGACGGGTTTGAAAGGATATATCTGAAGATCGCCGGTCAGAAGAATGTGCGGATATGAAGTTGGCATTATTATTTTTCCGGTTTATGTATTGAGTCCTGTCTTTCCTTTAGAGCTTGGGTTAACAGCGCTGTGTTTACTTTCTTTCCATCGGACAGAATAACACTTTTTACGGCGTCCTTGCAGGCCTGATCGATTTCCGCATGCGACAGGCCTCGGCTTTCGGCAAGAATAGATTTCCATACCGGGCGGGAGCCTATGAACGTGCCAAGTATATTACGGATCAAGGTCTGCCGTTCCTCATCTTCGGGCAGGGCATAATGCAAAACGTCTTCAAACCGCCGGAAAAGGGCATGGTCCAGCAAGCCCGGGTTGTTCGTTGCCGCCACGATCATGCTATCGGAACGGTCCTGCTCGATGAACTGGAGGAACGCATTCAAAACTCGGCGCATTTCTCCTACATCGTTATCCATGGTCCGTTCAGCACCGATAGCGTCGAATTCGTCAAAGAGGTATACGCCGTGGGACGACTGAATCAAGTCAAAGATTTGGCGGAGCTTGGCACTGGTTTCTCCCATGAATTTGGTGACCAGGCGGTCCACCTGAACCGTGTAAAGGTTCAGCCCAAGCTCCCCGGCCAGCACCCTGGCCGTCATGGTCTTGCCAGTGCCGGGTGGGCCGGACAGCAGAATCTTCCGGCGGTGAGTCAGGCCGTAGGCCTTCAGTTTGCCCTGCTGTTTGTATTCATGAATGATCCGGCTGATCCTTTTTTCCAATTGCTCCGTCATGACAAAAGCGGATTTGAGCTTGTCAGGAGTTTCCTTCAGCACAAGCCCTTGAAGTTCCCCGGGAAAAGGAATGATGTTTGTACGGCTCTCCCGGCGCTCTTTATCGATAATATCCCGAAGGGTTTTGGCAAGGGCAGTATGACCCTGCTTTGATTCATGTGCAGCTAACTGTAGAGATATGGTATAAAACCGCTCCCTGTCGTTGCTGAAATGGGACTTTATCAAAGCTTTTAGTTGTTCTGCTGTTGCCATTTTATCGCTGCCTTTAATTATTGTTTCTTAATAATAGCATTATTAGTGAGTTTTTGGAAAATAATCAAATCTTTTAATTGTTGGTTTTTTTTAGGTTTCTTGTTGAAAAGTTACAACAAGGATTATTAACACGAAAATCTGCGGCGCAGTCCGTAGCATTTTTTTTGTTTTAAACCTTCTAAAAAGTGGTTTAATCCTGTCTCATTTTTTAGTGGAGGATCAGTTTAAAAGAGGCCATGAATTTGATAGATTTCAAGTTCCTCGGTATCTTTTGGGACTACTACCATTTCTCCAGATAGTGGTTCCATTCTATATTCCCATTCGATACCTTCTTTTTTGTAGTGCTGAATATAAAGTTCATCATAATATCCGAGATTCATTAGTTCATCTTCGGCAATACTGTAATTTAAGCCGTATCTTTTGGAATAAGATGATATTAAATCTTTTTGAGGGTAGTTTAACAGCCACCTTTTTGCATCAGTAAAGCGACTTTTCCCTACAAGTTTCTTTTTTGATTGTCGTTTTCTTTTTGGCATTTTTATATTTTCAAACCACAATTTGATGTACAAACGTTAAAGGTCTCGGTCAGCAAGAGGGTTTCCAATAAAGTGCACTCAGATTGTCACAGTTCCAAAGTTGTTTTAATATTTAATGAAAGCCGCCATTTGTTATCCGGTTGGCCTTTTGACTGGGCTGTTTAGGCAGGCATTTGAATCGCTTCTGCATGCAATTTTAAACCAAGTGCACCAATAACTTTGAGGATTGTATCAAAGCCCGGATTTCTTTCACCAGAAAGTGCTTTGTAAAGGCTTTCACGGGAAAGGCCTGCATCACGAGCAACCTGAGACATTCCCTTGGCCCGGGCAATATCACCCAAAGCCTTAGCAATGAACGCAGCATCTCCATTGGCTTCCTCAAAGCAAGCTTCTAAATAAACCGCCATTTCTTCTGGATTACGAAGATGCTCAGAAACATCAAATTTTGTAGTGATCGTTTTTTTAGCCATGACATACTCCTATAAATTCTGCGCCAATCGTAAGGCAGTTTTGATATCTTTTGTCTGGGTACTCTTGTTTCCACCAGCCAACAAAATAATTATAGATTCTCCGAACTGCTTGTAATAGACTCTGTAGCCGGGTCCATAATTAATTCGTAATTCTGAAACTCCTTCACCCACGGGTTTAACATCTCCGGGATTCCCAGCAGTTAGTCGCTTAATCCGAACCAAAATACGAGCACGAGCTCGGATATCATTTAATTTATCAAGCCATTTGGCAAAAAGTTCAGTTTTTTGAATATCGACCATTGTTTGATTGTAGTCACGTGGCTACATGTTGTCAATAAATAATTTTGTATATTTAATTAGCATTAAGCTATCGCCATTTTGAGTTTTTACAATTATTGCTTTCTGTAAAGACAGGTTCAACAAGCTCTTTGCCCCATATTTTATTCCCTGCTCTCGCCCCCAGCAGTCGCCTTAAACGGCTTTTATCTTTTTTTGGCAATAATAAACTTCACATTGCCTCGTTTTTCATGATTGCTGCTATTTAAACTGCTAATAATTTCATCACAAATATCCTTGTATTCATATCCAAATACTCTCTGCATACCCTTCAATCTTGAAAGCCTCGCTTTCCAGTTTTGAAGAATTTCTTCGGAGACGGCCCCGTCAAAGTTTAGTTCTAAGTCAGTAACATCATTATTTTGATAAACAACCTCAAATCCTGAATTGATTAATAAATCTTGCATTTTTGAACCAAAATTAAAATCATACTTTCCAGATTTATATGATTCCAATTCAAAATTCCTTACAGATTGGTAATGGTCACAATCCTTGAACATATTTCCAGAAATAAAACAAGATACATCAAGCAAAGCAATCCAACCTCCCCTCTTAATGGCAGTATAGATTGCCCCGATAACCTCAGATGGATTTTTTAAGTATGAAAGAGAAAAACTTGCCCAGACTCCACTCAACTGATCAATCAGATTAAAGTCAAAGTCAGATATGTCACAAGATATATATATTTCATTTTGCTGGCTTTTGGCTTTGCAATAGCCAATGAAATTTCTATTTAAATCTGCACCAAAAATTTTTTTTACTCTCATAGAGAACAAGCGTGATACGTTTCCAACAGAACACCCCAAATCAACAACCACATCATCCTCGTTGTATGGAATATATTCAAGATACCGCTCCCAGTGTCTCCATTTTTGCTGGTTCTCATATTCCTTTTCGAGATTCACCAATACCCCCGTGTTCTAAAATATACCCCCCAAACCCCGCAGTTAGCTCAACTAAAAGCGTTTTATCAATAGTCCCGCCCATAAAAAGGAATGACTATTAGATCCACCAAAATCATTTGGTAGTGCTGAACCGGTTGTTTCAACGAGC
>JADGEQ010000051.1 GCA_016744295.1 Desulfobacteraceae bacterium
TGAACAGGGGGGAGTGAACCTGCGGTCCCCCCTGTTCAATTCCCTAGTGGCTCATTTTCTAATGACCATTTTTGGCTCAATTTAACATGACCATCGACAGCGGTTGAGCAGAAAGGCGGCACCGGGTAGGGCGGACAGGATCCAATCCCGGCAATGGCACTCATCTGGGAAAAGCGCCAGGGGAAGCGGGGTGTGTTCATGCTGGCAATGCTGGTCAGAGGTAACCCACACCGTGGGATCCTGTCTGAGCCGTATACAGTTTTCAACCTTCCTTCAACGGATCTGGCACCTTGTAAACCCTAGGGGAAAACGTTACAAACAATGGGAGGAGATGAAACATAATCAAATGAATACCTGCATCCCCAAATACATTAAGGAAAAACACCAGGGCGGGTTATTGGAGAAAATCCAACAAGCCTCGGCGCTTTTGACCGCTTGTACCTTGTGTCCAAGGGGATGCAAAGTGGATCGGACAAAGGGAGAACCGGGATATTGCACAACCGGAGAAAAGGCGGTTGTGGCAAGCTTTTCAGCTCATTTTGGCGAAGAACCGCAACTGGTTGGTGATAGCGGTTCCGGAACTATCTTTTTTTCCCATTGCAATTTGAAATGCGTTTTTTGTCAAAATTATGATATTAGTGTCAGGGGTACGGGGCAGGCGGTTGAGGATGAGCAAATCGCAGGGATCATGTTGCATTTACAAAAAATAGGGTGCCATAATATCAACCTGGTTACCCCCACTCATGTTGTTCCCAATATTTTAAAGGCATTGGATATTGCCGTGGATTGTGGATTGAACCTCCCCCTTGTTTACAATTGTTCAGGGTATGAAAGCCTTGAAACTTTGGGTATTTTAAAAAATATTATTGATATTTACATGCCGGACTTTAAATTTTGGGACCCTGAACTTTCCAAAAGGTATTGCCATGCCAAGGATTATCCCGGGACAGCAAGGGCAGCTATCCGGGAAATGAACGATCAGGTGGGGGATCTTGTGGTGGATGGGGAGGGCATTGCCTGCTCAGGACTTATTGTCAGGCATCTTGTCATGCCCGGAAACCTGGATGGAACCTATCATATTTTGAAATTTTTAAAAGAAAAGGTCTCCGCCCATACCCATGTGAATCTCATGTCACAATACCATCCCATGGGAGAGGCCAATAATATCAAAGAACTGTCAAGGTGTTTAAGGCCTGATGAATTCAGGCGGGCCCTGGACATGGCCAAACAATTAAATTTGGAAATTATCCGGTGAAGTCAAGAAGAGCGATTTTTTCCAGACCCAGGGAATTGTTTGTCATATTTTTTGTTGTCACGGCCTTAGTCGTGTTGGCCTTGTCCGGTATGTTTTCTCGAACCCGGCTGGACAGGTATGTTCCTAAAACCCGCGATGGGGCAGATATCATCTCTCTGATACAAAAATTCCACAAGGCGAAAAACGAATACAAACTTCACACCTATCTGGCCTGTTTGAGTGAGAACGGTAAATTTATGTTCGCAGGTTCAATCATGGTGTCAAAAAAAGAGTTGGAAAAATTGCTTCCGCCATTCTGGGCAGATCGGAGAAGCAACGGCCAGCTCACTCGGCCCTCATCCCGTGAAGAATTAAATGGCAATTTCTTTAGCGGGGAACTCTATGACCCCGTCATTCTTGTGGAAAATGACAGGGCCAAAGCGACCCTCACGTTTATGACGCCCATTGTGCGCTGGACAACAAAATTATTCCTGGATTTTCAACGACAAAACGGTGCCTGGCTCATCAGCAAATTGGAATGGGACATGGGATGAAACTCTAATGGGACCAGGCAGTTTGCAGATCCCTTCCGGGTAGGAAGGGATCTGTTTTAATTTGGCGGATACTTTTTTTTAATAAAACGTTTTTCAGATTTTCATGGGGAAAAATGTGAGTCCAAGACCGGCAGGTTTTACAATCCTTCTTGTTAATGACCCAATGCTGGTATAAAATCACCTTGTTTTCCGGATAGCGTTCTTTTGTTTTTACGGCTTGATTTAGTCTCCTATTCTCTGTATGAAAAAATGATAATTGGCGAAATAATCTTTCTAAATAAAAGAGAGAGGACCCAACATCTTATCCACACGTCTCGGAAACCTGATGAGTCAGGCATTGATGTTGTCTTTTGGATTGATTCTTCTGATTTCCTGTGCATACAAACTGACCACCTAGGTCATTTTTCGCAATCCAGCCGTCGGGGGGGGCTTTAGTGGTCCTGGTTTTTATTAAAGGGAGGGGAAAATGAATACATCGGATCACCCAGGGAGCAAAGCGGATTTCAGGGATGCCCCGGGTCTGTTGTCCATATCCCGGGAAGAATTAGAAATTGTTTTGAAAAACCATGAAAGTTGGCTGGATTCCAAGGGAACGGAGGGCCAAAGGGCGATGCTGGAAGGGGTATCCCTTGTCGGAATTCATCTGGGGGCTGTGAATTTAGACCGGGCCCGTCTTGCCGGTGCCGATCTTTCAGGTGCGGTTTTAACCGGTGCATCCCTTAAATATGCGGATCTGAGCCATGTAAAGGGCCTGTTGGGCGAACAGCTTGCCATGGCAGATGTCACGGGGGCGGTTTTGCCCGGGTATATCGCCGGTTTCGATGGATTGGCGTCGGTCAAGGAAATGTCCCAGAATGCGCGCAAGCTTTTTTTCGGCATGCTGCTGGCCTGCGGCTACACCGCCCTGACCGTGGCCACCACCGACGACCTCCGGCTGCTGACCAATTCGGCCTCTTCGCCCATGCCCATCATTGGTTCCTCAATCCCCATTGTTTATTTTTACTTTAGCGCTCCCTTTCTGCTTGTGGGCCTGTACTGCTATCTGCACCTTTACCAGCAACGCCTCTGGGAAGGGTTGGCCAAGCTGCCGGCGGTGTTTCCCAACGGTCGGCCGTTAACTGAAATGGCCTATCCCTGGCTCATGAACGGGTTGATCAGTCGGCATTTTATCAGATTGAAAGACCATCAGCCAAAGCTTGCCGGACTCCAGACCGGGCTTTCCATTCTTTTGAGCTGGTGGACGGTGCCCCTGACGCTTTTTTGGGTCTGGCAGAGATATCTCCGACGCCACGATATGATGTGGACCTTTGTCCATGTTTTTATGCTCGTGGCAACCATGGGCGCGGGGCTGCTGTTTTATCTCACCGCCAAGCAAACCCTGGAGGGCAGGGGGATTCAGTCGGTTTCCGCCCGTAAAACAGGGCGCATGGTTTTTTCCTTGAAACATTTTTTGTTTTTGCTTGTTGTCGGGTTTGGGCTGTTTGCCGTCTCTTTTGGCTGTATCTACAATACCCCGGGGTTGGTCTTCCGGTCCTTGGAATTGCTTCGATTCAGTGCCAATGTGAACCTGAGCGGGGCGGAGATCTCCGCACCGCCAGCAAATTTTGACAGGAACAACCCCGACCATCTCATGTTTGTAAAGGGGGCGTCCCTGGCAGGGCGAAACTTGCGCCATGCCGTTCTCTCCCATGCCTTTCTTGTGAAGGCAGATCTTCGGGGGGCAGATCTTGGATTTGCCGATCTGCGGGGGGCCAACCTTATGGGAGCACAGCTTGGGGGAGCAAATCTGCGGGGGGCGGACCTGAGAAAGGCCCGGTTATCCTGGGAATCAACAGAGCGCGGCGATGTTAAATATCTATGGAATGCTGAGATGAGCGGAGCGGATTTAACCGGAGCAGACCTGCGCCAGGCCGGGATGCCCGAAAATCTTTCCGGAATCATTCTGCAAAAAGCCCGGATGGAGGGTACCCGTTTGCGCGGAATAAGATTTGAGAATGCGGATCTTCGGGAAGCCAATTTAAAGGGGAGCAATCTTGACAGGGCTGTTTTTAAAGGGGCCAGGCTCACAAATGCCAATTTAGCCGGTGCCAACCTTTCTTTTGCCAATCTTGCCGGTGCTGACCTTAGGGGGGTGGACTTTACCAAAACCCGCTTTAATTCGACAAATTTTCTTGGCAGTGATTTAAACTCAGTCACCGGGTTGACCCTGGATCAGTTAACAGGCAGTCCGAAATCGGTCCACAGCATCTGGCCGGCCCGGAATATTCTCCTGGCCCATTGTGGTGACGCCTTGTGCAAATTGCTGGGATTTCCCTTGGATCATGAAAACCGGCTGGCCAGGATGGATTTTAGCGGGTATTCCCTTTCCCGGGCCGATTTGAAATCCGCCAACCTTCATGGTGCAAGCTTCAGAGGGGCTGACCTGAGCAATACCCGTTTTGGCAATGCCAATTTTCGGGAGGCGGATCTTGGTTTCGCCGTTCTGGATAAGGCTCGGTTCGGATCAGCAGATCTGCGGGGGGCTGATCTCAGGCAGGCCAGCCTCATGGATATCAGCTTGAGCACAGGGATCAAGCTTGATCTGGCCAACATTTATGGGGCCACCTGGACAAACCCATCGGTAAGAAAGGGATTCCTGGAACGCGGGGCCGTGGAGATCCAGGATGACGATCTCTGGCAGGGGATGAAAACAACACAGCAACGATAAGGGGATCGTGTTTTTAACTGTTGGGTTGTATCCGCATCAACTTCCGGGTATTCAGCAATCCATTGTCACAGATTTATTCCAATGGCAAAGGCCTTCTTGATATGGTCGGCAAGGGAGTCTACCACACAATTGTCCGAGTCTGGATTTCGGTTGAGCAGAAAGGCGGCACTGGGCAGAGCGGGAAACCCCTCTTCCGGTTGAAGCTGGCGCATTCCCGGCGGCACAATGCTCTGGATGATGTCTGAAACTGCCAGTCCGGCAGAAATGGCAGCGGTCAATCCCATCATACTCGGGCTGGTGTAGGCGATCCTGTATTCGATCCCCGCCTGTTTCAGGGCGGCCAGGATCCAATCCCGGCAATGGCACTCATCACCCTTCAAGGAGACAGGATTAGAGATAAAGTCAATCGGTTTGGGTACACCCGGGCATTGATGTTGTTTTTAAAGCTTACCCTGGGACAACTCGATTCATTTGGGTTGCCCCGGGGTAGCGGGCCGGCTTAATTTCTGGGGAAAATCAATAATTCCATTTAAAGATTCCCATGCCCAGGATATTCATGACGATCGGGATCAGGTAGATAATCCCAATGGTGATCAGTTTGGCTCGTGTACTCTTTCGGGTGATCACAAAGATGGCAGCGCAGAAAAAATGAAAATAGCCGATGAGGAAAATCAGCCAGACTCCTTGAAAAGACCTGCCCCAGAAGGGGTATTCCCAGACAAGGTGGCCGCCCAGGTTTAAAAAACATTCAATAAAGACGCTGAAAAGTGAGTAGCAAATGGCCCAGAACCACATATCCGGAATACCCAAAATTTTTGCATTTTTGTCTTCGTCCAGGGAATGGTAATAGATAATACCCATGATGGAAAACATGAACATGATTTCAATATTCCACCCCACCATGGTTCTCAGGGCCGTGTCCCCGGGGGCGGTCCAGAAGGCGGACCTGCCGGTTAAAACCATGACCCAGCTGTTCCAGGTCTCGTTGAAAAAATCAACTCCAAAGATGGTAAGCCCGGCAAACACGGCATTCCAGTCCTGGGTCTGCCGGGCTTCCTTTATTTCCCGGGTATAAATATAAAAGGTAATGGACAGCAGGGGAACAACATACCATTTGAGCATGGAAAGATCACGGAGGCTGTCAAGGGCAAGAAGGGTTGCATCGGTCATGGGAAATCTCCTAATTGGGGTTAACGGGGGTTTTATTCACCAGGTTCTCTTCATTTGTTTTGGCCAACAGCCCCCTAAGGTTTAATTCCAGGGCGGCGGCAAATAATTTTTTTGCAGAACGTGGGTTTGCCCTACCATAGGTTTTGATTAAGAACATCATATAAACCGAGAAAAGATAGGTGGTCACCTGGTCCACATCCATGGGATAAAAGCATTTTTCTTCAACCCCCTGTTTAAGGATATCCCCTAGAATTGTCATGGCTGCCTGGTTGGTCTCGGCAAACCTGTCTTCTGTGGGGGAGAGGGTGAAGATTTTCGGATCATTCATGATGACCCGGCGCAAGGGATCATTTTTTTCAATATAACCCTTGGCCGAAATAGCCATGATACGAAATTTTTCAACGGGATCGCTTTTTTTATCCACGGCTTTTTTTACATGATCTTTCCATTGGGTCAGGGCGTGGTTAATGGTCTGTTCATAGAGCTGTTTTTTGTTTTTCACATAAAAATACAAATTGCCCTTGGTCATATCCAGCTTGCCGGCCACATCTTCAACCGTGGTTTTTTTGTACCCAAAATTGGCAAACAATTCCAGGGAGGCCTGGTAAAGATCCGGATATTTATTTGTTTTGATGGTCATATCTTACATTTTCCAAAATTGAATTATTGAACTTTTTGTTCAATTTTTTGATATATCAATGAAAAGGTATTGTCAATGGTATTTATAAGTTTGATTGACAAAAGAATGAAAAATCTATAATAAATTCATTCTATTAAACCACAGCCCCTGTTTTCACCCCTATCAAAAAAAATGGGGGCAGACAGAATTTTTATAAGAACTCAAGGATATAGATTATAGTGAGTACCATCGGCACAGATAGCGGCAGCCCGGACATACAATCAGATTTAAAACCGGACGAAAGAAAAAACAGAACAGCGATACCGCCCGATATACAATCAGATATACAATCAGATAGTCAAGAAGGTATGCTCACCGACGACCAAGGGGAAACTCTGGCAGCCATGGAGCAATGCATTCCGCTTCTGGAAAAAATTGCAGATCAATCAGACTTGCTGGCCCTTTTGCCGGAATCCCGGAGAATTGCTTTGATTTGCGCGGCGGGAAAAATATCCCGGCCCGATAAAAAAGAGATCAAAAAGCGGAACAATGACCGAAAAGCGCAAAAGCGACTGGCCATTGTGGAAAAGGAGCGTCGGCTCAGAGCTGCAACAGGGATTCGCAGGGCCAGGGAGGATGCAGTCTTTTCCGCCCCCCAGCAGATTTGCGGCCCCGAAGAGGTGGCACCGGAAAACCGGCAAACCCTGGAAACCCCGCGCAATTGTTATGTGTGCAAGGCCGAATTTGTCAGCCTTCATCATTTTTATGACACCATGTGTCCTGAATGTGCCGAATTTAATTACCAGAAACGCTTCCAGACCGCTTCCCTAAAAGGGCAGGTGGCATTGATCACCGGCTCCCGGCTGAAGATAGGCTACCAGGCCACCCTGATGATGCTCAGGGCCGGCGCCCGGGTGATTGCCACCACCCGGTTTCCCAAGGATTCGGCATTGCGGTTTTCCCGGGAAGATGATTTTGCAGATTGGGGTCACAGGCTTCAGGTCTACGGGCTGGATCTTCGCCATACCCCCAGTGTGGAGTTGTTTTGCGATTATATTAAGCAACGGTACCAGCGCCTTGATATTCTGATCAACAATGCCGCCCAGACTGTGCGGCGGCCCCCGGGGTTTTATGCCCATCTCATGGAAAATGAAAATTCAGAAGGGCTATTGCCCGGGAATGCGCAATCTCTTCTGGGAGAATATTCAGCCTGTGTTTCCCAATTGGAATATGGCCAGGCAGGTAATTTAGGAGATGAAAAGGCGTTGCCGGTTACCTGGAACGGCACCGCCCCCGGGGTGGGATTGCGCATGTCTGCTCAATTGTCCCAGATTCCCTATTCCTACGACCATTCCCTGGACGTGCCCACCCTTTTTCCGGCAAAAAAACTGGATGCCGACCTCCAGCAGGTGGATTTGCGGAAAACCAATTCCTGGCGGCTGCGGCTGGGGGACATCCAAACCTCGGAGATGATGGAAATCCAGCTGGTCAATGCGGTTGCACCCTTTGTGCTGTGCAACCGGCTGGCTGATTTAATGAAGGAAAACTATACCGGTCAAAAACATATGGTCAATGTTTCTGCCATGGAAGGCAAATTTTTGCGGTTTAAAAAGGGCAGCCGTCATCCCCACACCAATATGGCCAAGGCTGCTTTGAACATGCTCACCCACACCGCAGCCTCGGATCTGGCCAAGTACGGGATTTTCATGAATGCCGTGGACACGGGCTGGGTCACGGATGAGGACCCGGCTATTCTGGCAAAGCTCAAGGAGGATCGCCATGATTTCCAACCTCCCCTGGATATTGTGGACGGGGCTGCAAGAATCTGTGACCCCTTTTTCCACGGTATCCTTACGGGAAAACATTGGTGCGGTAAATTTTTAAAGGATTATTTTCCCATCGATTGGTAATCAATACACCTTTCGTTTGGAAAATCCCTTGCCCAGAACATTAAAGGTGTTTTCCGTTATCAGAAATGCATCCGGGTCAAGGCCGAAGGCAATCTCCTCAATGCGTTTGAGCTGGAAGTTATTGGCAACCATGAGGATGATATCCTTGCTGTTTCCGGTATAGGCGCCTTCACCCTTTAAAAAGGTGGCGCCCCGGTTGAGTTTCCGGTTGATTTCTTTGGCGATTGGCCGGGATTTTTCAGAAATGATAAAGATCATTTTCCGCTGATTGAACAGGGTCATGAAATATTCAATCACCTGGGAAGAAATATAGCTTGTGGCCATGGAATAGAGGATCATATCTGTTTCCAGTTTTCCGAAACTGAAGAAAAAGAGGACAAAATTAAATATAAAATTATAGGTCCCGATTCTGATGCCAAATTTTTGATTGAGCAGGATGGAGATAATATCATTACCACCGGCAGACCCCAGGGATCTGAAAATAAGACCGGCCCCGGCTCCCACAAACATACCGCCGGCAAGGGCTGCCAGCCATAGGTCTGTAATTGCAATTTTAAAATTTACAAGGTCGATGACAAGGGTCAGGACAATTGTCCCGTAGAGGCTGTAGTATAAAAAACGTTTGCTGATATATCTCCAGCCAATGATAAATACGGGGACGTTCAAGAGCAGATACCAGATGCCGGGGGTGAACTTTCCCGAGGAATAGAGCAGCAAAAGGCCCAGGCCTGAAAAGCCGCCGGTGATCATGCCGTGGGGAATGATAATGGATTTAAGTCCAACGGCAAGGATGAGGCTGCCCAGGGTGATCAGGAACAGGTTCCAGGGAATGGAATAGGTTATGTTTTGAAATTTCATCGTATGTCCTCAGTTATAAAAGGCACTTCTAATAGTATAAAGAGAATGGAAAAACAAGTCATTTTCATCGTCTTTTGAAAAAAAATCAAGTCTTGTTTTCGTGTTTCCAGAAAAGCTTTAGTTTGTCCTTTAATTCCAGGCAATTGGAGATGCTTTCATAGGGGTGCCATTCGTCGGGAAAGAGATCCTTATACTCTTTTCTGGTAAATCGCTGGTCAATGAGCACCACAACCCCCTGATCTCTTTCCGTTCGGATGAGTCGGCCCGTGGCCTGCATGACCCGGTTGAATCCCGGCATCTGGTAGGCATTGAAAAATCCGTCTTGATTGCACCCCTCGTAGTAGGCCCGGATCTGGTCCTGTTCCGGGCAGATCTGGGGCAACCCGACCCCCACCACAATCACCCCAATGAGGCGTCTTCCTTCCAAATCAATTCCTTCACCAAAAATTCCCCCCATCACGGCAAATCCTGTGACCCGGCTGTCCAGGGTAAACTGGTGCAGAAACGCTTCACGTTCCGGTTCACTCATCTGGGGCGCCTGAACCTGGATATCACCCAGCTGTCCTTCTTGTTCAAGGATGGTTACCACATGGTTCATATAGGCATAGGAGGGGAAGAAAATCATATAATTACCAGCTTTGGCTTGCACGGTCTGGGTGATGACCTCAGCCACCTGGGCAAAGGACTGTTGCCTTGCCCTGTAGGTTGTCTGGATGCCCCTGTGGATCAACAGCTTGAAATTTTCCTTTGGAAAAGGAGAGGGCAGCACAATGGAATAGGGGATAATCTTTTCGGGAACTTTGAGGTTTGGGGGCTTGGGTTCATTATTCCGGTCACCCCTGGGCGTCTCTTGGGTGCCAAAGAGGATGGCCTGGTAATAGGCAGTGGGGAAGAAGGTGGCTGAAAACAGGATGGCAGAAGTGCTCCGCTGGATAATCCTGGAAAATATCTGGGAGGGGTCCATGCAGAACAACCGGGTATTGATATCCCGGTCATCTGTACGTTCAATGAAAAACCGGTAATGGCTGTCAAATAACTTTGCAATGGTTAAAAAGGCCGCAGCTTTAAAATAGAAATCAACGATTTCGGCGCGGTTGGGAGATTTCGGGTGCTTGTCCAGCCAGAGATCTGCCGTGATCGTAAATTTCTCGATTGCCGCCATATAGGGGGGGGGCATCTTCGTCAATTGTTTGAAATTTGGATCATGGGCAGAATTTGAAACCCATCCCTGAACTGCTTGGGGGGCCAGCTTGGAAACCGGGTCGGAAATCGGATCGGCTCCATTTTTATCCAGTTCCCTTGTCTTGAGCCGGGAAATCTCCTTGTTCATTTGAATCAGGGCCGAGGACAGGTCCGGGGAAATATCCCGGACAAGTTTTTGGGTTTTAAGAATATCTGATTTTAAAAGATCTGCCGAATACATGGACCGTAACCGGTCGGGCAGATTGTGGGCCTCGTCTATGAGAAAGGTGATTTTGTAATTGTCCTGTTCAAAATATCGTTTTAGATAGACCCGGGGGTCAAAGGCATAGTTCAGGTCGCAGACAATGACATCGCAGACAAGGGAGATATCAAGGGAAAGTTCAAAGGGACAGATCTGATAGGTTTGCCCAATGGTTTCAATCAGAGACTGGTCAAAAAGTTCATGTTTTTTAACTTCGATCATGGCCTGGTTAAGTTTGGTATAATAGGACTGGGCATAGGGGCAGGTGTCCATGTCACAAATACTGTCAGGCATGAAACAAATTTTTTGTTTGGCTGTGAGGATCACGCTTTTCAGCCTGGCCCCGCTCCTCCCAATATCCTTGAGGGCCTTGGCGGCCACGGTGCGCCCCAGGGTTTTGGCAGTCAGATAAAAAATTTTGTCGATCTGGCCCATGCCAAGGGATTTCACGGCGGGGAAAAGGGTGGCAATGGTTTTACCCGTGCCCGTGGGTGCCCTGGCAAACAGGATCTTTTCGTTTTTGATAATCTTATAAACAGCTTCGGCAAGATCCCGCTGGCCTTCCCGAAAATCTTCATAGGGAAACTTCAGGTGTTTGATGGATTGATTCCGGACGAGTGCCCAACTTGTACGGGTTTCAATTTTGGCAATATAGGCACCCACCATTTTGTCAAAAAAAATCTTCAGATCCCGGGCTGTATATCTTTTTTTCTGCTCGCACATCTTTTTTGACAGGGGATGAACATAGGTGAGCTTAAGATCTATTATTTCAATCTTTTTCTCGGTTACAACCATATGGCCATAGCATTTGAGCTGGTCCTTGTGGGCGGCCAGAGGGTGCTGGCATAAAAGGTCGGGATCCTGACGGGTGGTTTTGATCTCTTCCACCAGAACCCGGTCGCCTGTTACCATCATTCCGTCAATTCGTCCAAAAATGTCCAGGAAAAAAAGATCATGGTCCACCCGGAGGGAAACGGGAACCTCCTTTTCATACCCCTTGGGGCGCAGCGCCTGAATCCTTGCGTGTTCCCGGATACCATCAAGACTTCTTGTCCGGCTGACAAAGGCTTGGGTCAGGTCTCCTTTTTGATCATTGCCTGCTGCCAGATCCCTGACAGAAACCCGGAATATTTCTTTTTTGGTCATTATCTGTTTGTTACCCAATTATCTATACTTTGGGAAATCCTTTGTTTCTGATTCTATACATCTGGTCCCATACATCTGCTCCCATTCATCTGGCCTTATACCAGGACAGGGGCAAACTTATCAAGTGTTACCCCCCCCCGGATACCGGATAAAAGATCTTTCCCAAGGCTTGCCATTGTTCGTTGGATGGTGTTTAGTCTGTGGGAGCGTAAATAAAAAAAAATAATGATTTACACAAGGGGGTGTAGGATGAAAGTTGCCTCAATTCAATTGGCTGTTGTTGAAAATGACAAAGCGGGAGCACTCGAGCAAGCAGGTGCTGCCATTGAAAAATGCTATGATGCCGATCTGGTTATTCTCCCGGAAATATGGAACATCGGATTTATGAGTTTTGACGGTTATATCAAAGAGGCCGAAGATATCAACGGCCCGACCATAAGCTTTTTGAGAACCCTTGCCCGGCGGACAAATGTTTTTCTTCACACCGGAAGCTTTGTTGAACGCGATAACAGCCAATACTATAATACAAGCCTTTTGTTGTCTCCCGAAGGAGAAATTCTTGCCAAATACCGTAAAATTCATTTGTTCGGGTACAACTCAAAGGAAACCCAACTGCTTACCCCGGGCAAAGAGGTGGTGGTGGTTGATACCCCCTTGGGGAAAATTGGAATGGCCACCTGCTTTGATCTGAGATTTCCTGAACTTTTCAGAGCCATGGCGGACAAAGGCGCCCAAATTTTCCTTGTCTGTTCTGCCTGGCCCTACCCCAGAATTGAACCCTGGATAATGTTCAACCGGGTTCGCGCCCTTGAAAATCAAGCCTATTTGATTTCAGCCAACTCAGCGGGAATCAATTGCAACAGTCAGTTTGCCGGACACAGCATGGTGGTGGACCCCTGGGGGACTATCCTGGCCGGTGCCGGAGATGAACAGATGATTGTAGAAACCAGAATAGAGATTGGACAAGTAAAACACGCAAGGGAAACATTCCCCGGCCTTGCCGGCAGAAAGGCATTCCTAGGACCGCAAAGATTATCGAAGGAAATTGCCTAGGACCGCAGATGAAATAAGTTGAACATAAATAGGGCAGGCCAATCTTTAAAATCTGGTGGTTCATCTACAAGGCGCATTAAAGGCCGAATACCAGGCCTTATGGAAAATTTTGCCCCATTAAATTATTTTCGGCAATTTTTTCTCAAATATTACTTTTGTCTATCATTTGTCAAGGGTATCAACGTATTGATCCGTAAAGGATTATTGCTGCTTTATGCCCTGGCATAAAAATTGCTAACTATTTTCTCAAAATAATAAATTCAGAGGAAATAATATGACCTTGATCAACACCGCAGCCTACAACCAAAATGACTTATACCGTTCTTCCAATGAAAACCGCGTTGATTCACCCATAGGATCGGTGGATAAAAAATCGACACCAGAGCCAACTTCATCGGCTTTGACTCAGGATACGGTTACCCTTTCAACGGAGGTGGCCATTGCAAGAACAAGAGAGATCATTGGTCTGAATCCCACAGGCCGCCTTACGTTATCAGATTTTGAAACTGCGGCTAAAGATCAGAAACAAATTGTGACCTCATCCCTTGCCTCTTTTATGGACAGCCTGGGGATTGATGATAATCAAAAAATAAGTTTGTCCCTGGATAATAAATCAAAGATTACCATCGAAGAAAAATTTCCCGGTAAAAAGGAGCTTGAAAAAAAATTAAATGAGGACAAATCGTTTTTGCTGGCATTCAACTCTCTGAGTGCAAACAATGAATTTTTGGACTATGCCACCTCTTTTAAAACCAGCAGCACCAATTTGCTTAGCGCAATGAATTCTGAGTCTGATTGGGATGATATGCTCTCCCTTGCCTCTAAATATAAAGAGATTAAATCAAGCACGAATCCCTTGGCAACCCTGCTTTCCCTCGGCAAAACCCAGGAGCCTTACACCTTTACCCATGATCCTGAGGGAGATGCCGCTAAAAAAAATATACTACACCCCAGCTAAAATACTTTTTTCGCCATCAGACCGAGCAAAAAATCAGGGGCATAAATCCTTTGACACCGGAATGATAAAAGGCTAAATTGAAATCACTTTTTTTATCATATCCGGCAGTCTTTTGACATCGCCTTCGGACAATTTGTTTTAAAACGAAACTAAAAAATGGTCTGGGCATGGCGGTCAAAAAAGATTGAATCGTATTTTTTTCAGCAATTTAAATTGTTTTAAATATGGGGTAAACAGTGAAAAAAAATGGTCTCTATTCCAAGGAAGAAAAAATTTTCCAGGATGAAAGCAAGCTTTATTCCGCCCATCTGGTAAAACAGATTGCCTATTCAACGGACCCCAGGGATTTAGGCCAGGTGGCCAAAAGTGTTCCCTGCCAGGATGCCTGTCCTGCCAAGACCAATATCCCCGGGTATATCCGGTGTATCAATGAAAAACGGTATGGCCGGGCCTATGAATTAAACAGGGGCGCCAATATCCTCCCCGGCGTTCTGGGGCGAATTTGTTCCCGGCCCTGTGAATCTGCCTGTCGTCACGGCGAGCCCGACAACGGGGCGAGTGTGGGCATCTGTCATTTAAAGCGTGCCTGTGCTGATTTGAAATCCCCCATGCACCGAATTATTGAAGGACTGTATTCCCCAACGGGGAAAACCGTTGCCGTGGTGGGATCAGGACCAGCCGGTCTTGCAGCGGCCCATGATCTGGCCATTCTGGGGCACAAGGCTGTGATCTTTGAAACCATGGAAAAACCGGGGGGCATGCTCATGTACGGCATCCCCGAATTCAGACTTCCCCGGGATCTGCTCATGCTGGAGATCAACAATGTTTTGCGGCTGGGGGTGGATTTGAAAACCTCCCTTACCATTGGCAGGGATTTTAGCCTGGAATCACTTCGGCAAGAGTATGATGCCGTGGTTGTGGCAACCGGCTGCATGAAACCCCGTCGCCTGGGGGTTGAGGGCGAAAATCTTAAAAATGTTTTCCATGGGCTTGATTTTATGAAGGAGATCAATGCCGGGCAGACACCCCGGGTGGGAAAAAGGGTTGTGGTCATCGGCGCCGGGTTTACGGCAGTTGACTGCGCCAGGTCAGCCGTTCGCCTGGGAGCCTCTGATGTGAAGATAAATATTAGAAAAACCATTGAATATATGCGTATTGATGAAACAGAAAAACGCGAAGCCCTGGTTGAAGGCATTGTTACCCACACCCTGGTTCAGCCCTCGCGGATTTTGGGTGAAGAGGGGAAGGTTTCGGGGATTGAATTTGTCAGAACCCGCCTGGAATCCATTGACAAGCCGCCCTTTAGAATTGCGGTTCCCATCAAAGGCTCTGAATTCACCATACCCTGCGACTCGGTCATTGCCGCCCTGGGCCAGACACCGGATGTGGCAGATTTGTCCCCGGATCTTTCGGGAATGGATAAAGAACGCTATTCCACTGATCTTGAAGGGGTTTTCGCAACCGGGGATTTTGTGACCGGTGCTTCCGATGTGATTTCCGCCATTGCCGGGGGTAGGCAGTGCGCCCATGGGGTGGATGAATATCTGACCGGACTTTCCCGGAAGAAAAAGGTGGTTCGTCTGGAGTCCCATGCATCCACCGACAGGCTGCGATCCTATGATTTTATCAAAAAACTTGAGATGAACACCATTGATATGGAACCTCGCCTTGAAGTTGCAACCAATGAGGTGGAAACAGGGTATACCCAGGACCAGGCCCATGAAGAGTCCAAGCGGTGTTATCTGTGCAATCTGAAATATGAGATTGATCCTCTCCGATGTATCTATTGCTCTGCCTGCATTGATGTGGCACCCAAGGATTGTATTAAATTGGTTGAAACCATTCCCCTTAATGAGGATGGAAGCTATGGGGAATATCAGGAATCCTCCCAGTGGGACAGGGTGGTTTCCATCACCATCGACAACCATGCCTGTATCCGGTGCGGCCAGTGTTATGCAGCCTGTCCCATGGATTGCATCTCTGTTACCAAGACCGAGATGGTGGAAATTGACCTGGACGAATAGAATCGGACGATTAAAATCAGGCGAATAAAATCAGGCGAATAAGACCGGAATGAAATAAGAGACACGAAACACTACCGGAGGAACAATGTCAAATAACGACCATTACGTCATCATAGGGAACGGCCCGGCCGGGAATAATGCCGCTGCCACCTTGAGGGAAAATGATACAGACGCAAAAATCACCATTATCTCCGATGAGAATATTACCTTTTATTCTAAACCCGGGCTCACCCGGTATCTTGCCGGGGATCTGACAGTTGAAGGGCTTACGGTAAAAACCCTTTCCTTTTACCGGGAAAAAAATATACGGCTGAGGCTCGGACAGACAGTGGACAGAATCGATTCTGAAAATAAAATTGTATTTCTCAACCACATGGAACAGGTTCATTATACAAAACTTGTGATCGCCGCAGGTTCAAGGGCAAGACTGCTGCCCTCCATGCAGTCCTATGCGAATTGCCTAAAGCACATTACCTCCTACAATCAAGTGATGGAATTCAAGGAGCAGATCCAGGCGGCCACTGAATTTTTTATTTTTGGCGGTGACCTTGTGGGATTCAAATTTATCAGGATGCTCCGTAAATTGGGCAAACAGGTCACCCTGCTCATCTATCCCAATGCCTTCTGGCCCTTTAACCTCACCGATGAAATTCTGAATACCATTGTCCCAAGCCTTAACCGCGAGGGGGCAATCGTTCTTGTCAATGATGATATCCGCCAGATTGAAAAAAAAGAACACACCTATCTGGTAAAAACCGTAAAGGGTGTGGAAAAACAGGTGGATATGGTCTTTTCCTTTAACGGTCTTGTTCCCAGTGTGGATTTTGCCAGGGGATGCGGGCTGGACATTGACTACGGTATTCTGGTCAATGAAACCATGCAGACCAATTTGGCTGATATCTATGCCTGCGGCAGCTGTGCCCAGATCTATAATCCAAAGATTAATTCCTATACCACTTCCATTGGCTGGCCCAATGCCGTGGTACAAGGGGAGGTCACCGCCATGAATCTGCTGGGCGATCACCGGGTGATTGCGCCTGCGGGGCGAAAATATTTTGATCTGGAAGGGGTGAAAATTAAAACCACCTGGTGGGAAGATGTTGAGGATGCGTCATCAATTTAATTGACATATGGGGATACCAAAATTCATGAAAGATATTAATATCGTAATTGAAATCTGTGGTAGTGCGGGGGAAGGCACCATTTCTGCCGGAGAAATCCTAAGCCGGTTCATGAGCGGGCAGGGGTTTGAGATCATGTCCTTTGATTCCTATCCTGCTGAAATCAGGGGGTTTGGAAAGTGTGTGGCCCACACCCGGATCAGCTCAACGCCGATCTATTCACCGGGAAAGCTGGCGGATGTGCTCATCTCCTTAAACGACAGCCATTCCATTTCACAATTGTCGGCCTTGAAAGCGGATGGCATTCTGATCTATGACAGTGCGCCTTCCAAGCCCCATGGAGAAGACAAGAGCGTTTTGGGGTGGGCAGATCCCGAAACCGTTACCTATGGGATCCCCCTGACCATGCTGGCAAACAGAGCCGCGGGAAGTTCCCGGGGCCGGAATATGGTTGCGCTTGGGGCTGTTGCCGCCCTTTTTCATGTGGATAAGGATGGGTTTACCCACTCCATACAGGAGCGGTATGCCAAGAAAAAACAGATTGTTATTGATTCCAATGTAAATTCTTTTTTAGAAGGATTTAATTGGACCCAAAAACACATTGAAAAAGCAAATTCCTTTTCCTTTGACGGAGTGAGTATGCCTTTGGGCAAAGAAAAACTGATCGTCAACGGCAACCAGCTTACGGCCATGGCAGCCCTGGATGCCAATTTAAAATTTTATGCCGGATATCCCATTACCCCTGCCACAAAGATCATGGAGATTTTGAGCCGGGAGCTTCCCAAACACGGGGGAACCCTGCTCCAGACCGAAGATGAGATAGCCGCCATCGGGGCTGTGGTGGGGGCGGGGTTCGGGGGAATCCGGGCCATGACCGGTACATCGGGTCCGGGCTTTGCCCTGATGACCGAGTTTACCGGATTGTCTGTCATGGCCGAAGTTCCTGCCCTGATTATTAATTCCATGAGGGGGGGGCCCTCCACGGGTATTCCCACAAAAACAGAACAAAGTGATTTTAATGCAGCCGTATTGGGGGGAACAGGAGATTGCCCAAGGATTGTGCTGGCGCCCACAGATACCTTTTCCTGTTATCAGGCAACCGTATTGGGTTTATACCTTGCGGAAAAATACCAGACCCTGGTGGTGATTCTTCTGGATTTTTTCCTGTCCAACAGCATTCGAAATATTGATATTCCGGAAAAACCCTCCCCAACATTTCTGGATGCCAATATTGCCCCTACAAAAGCGGAACTTAAAGATTATCAGCGGTATCGCGTAACCCCCAACGGAATTTCTCCCAGGGCCATTCCCGGTAGCCCCGGCGGAAATTTCTTTTCAACCGGGCTTGAACACGATGAATATGGACGGCCCAATTACAGCGACAAGGGACATTTGAAAATGACCCAAAAACGGTTTAAAAAACATGCTTCTGTTCTTTTGGAGGCACCTGCCCCGGTCATATCGGAATTTTCCGGTGATAGGGCTGATCTAGGGGTTATCTCCTGGGGCTCCTCTGCCGGAGCCGCCCATGAAGCCGTCATGTTTGCCCAAAAGGAGGGAATCAATGCCGTATCTTTCTCCTCCATGATGCTCTCTCCCTTTCCAGAAGAGGCCCTTATTTCCTTTGCATCAAAATGCGAGAAAATACTGGTTCCTGAACTGAATTATGGGGGGCAGTTTGCTAACTTTGTCATTGTTATCATCAACCGGTCTGTTGAGCGGCTGAACTATATCACCGGCCGGCCCATGGCCTCGGAAGACATTCTTGAGAAGATGAGGAAAATGTAATGGATACGATGAAATCAGATTATTTGGATGAAAAATTGGACCAGGTGCGTGCAGCCGATTTCTTGAAATACAGATCCCCCGACCTGCCCACCTGGTGCCCGGGTTGCGGATATTTTGGTATCATGGACGCTTTTTATAAATCCTGCAGGGAACTTGAACTTAAGAGTGAAGAGATCTGTATGGTCAGCGGGATTGGCTGCTCCGGCCGGACCCCCATCTTTGTAAATTCCTATGGGTTTCATACCCTTCACGGTCGCTCCATACCCGTGGCGACCGGCTTAAAACTTGCCCGGGAGGATTTAAATGTTTTTGCCGTGGCCGGGGATGGCGATGCCCTTGGGATAGGTGGAGGACACCTTCCCCATGTGGCCAGGAAAAATATTGATATCACCTTTATCCTTTTTGACAACTCCATCTACGGGTTGACCAAGGGACAGTCTTCTTCCACAACCCCCTATGAGATGAAGACCAATTCCCACCCCGTGGGAAACCCGGATACGCCCCTGAATCCCATACGCCTGGCCCTGGCCTATGGGGCATCTTTTGTGGCAAGGGGGTTTGCAGGGGACCCCGAGGGCATGAAGGAGATTATTAAACAAGGAACCCTGCACAAAGGCTTTTCCTTTATCCAGATGCTGACCCCCTGTGTGACCTTTGATAAAACAAACAAAACCTGGAAAAATCTCAAGGAAAATGTATATGAACTAAATGTACACACCGACAAGAATGATATGGAAACCGCCATGCGGGCTGCCGAGAATGAGCCCAATGGTGTGGGAATTTTTTACCAGGACACAACCCGATTGAGTTACCAGGATACCCTTAGACATTTAAATAGCTAACCTGTGCCTAACCACATATGAAAAGGCAGAATATGGGCGATGGGGAAAACCAGTTGAACAATGGATTGCGTAACGGGTTGGGCAATGCCGATCTGATCAAAGCACTCAGGGTCAGTGAAGCCAGTTATCGAGGGCTGGTTGAAACAGCCAATAGTATTATTCTGCGGATGGATCACCAGGGGATTATCACCTTTATAAACCGCTATGGAATTGAATTTTTTGGGTTCACGGAAAATGAACTTCTGGGCCAATCCGTTTTTTCCACCATTTTATCGGGAAAATTTTTGGGTGACTCGCCCGGGGATCAATTTGATGCCATATTAAAAAATCCAAACGCCTATTCAAGCCATAGCAATGAAAATTTTAAAAAGGATGGGACCCGGGTCTGGATAAGCTGGACAAACAAGGGGATCCTTGACGGGGATGACAACCTTTTTGAGATCCTCTGTGTGGGCAATGATATTACCCCCCTGAAATCCATGGAAAAAGAGTTGTCCCATCATCGTCAAAATCTTGAATCCCTGGTTCAGGAAAGGACCCGTGACCTTGCCCTGGCAACGGCTGAGTTGGCAAATAGTCAGAATCGGCTCATGTTGTTGAGCGCCATCTCCACCTGCATCATCCAGGGCAAAAGTACTGAGTTCACCATCAATGAAATCCTTGAACAGCTTACCCATATGTTCAAAGACTGCAGAGCCGCTTATGCCCGTCTCATTTCCGGGGCTAAAACCCTTGGCATTGAATTCACCAGGGGGCCGGATTTTGTGCCGGACCTTTTGGGGTGTAAATTATCAGTGAACCAGGTTGGTTCATATTTTTCAGACACCCATCATCCGTTCATCCCCCATGCAGTTTCAGATATTTGCCTTGCCCCTAAAATTAACAGGATATTTGAATTTGCTCAGGGGACTGATATCAGGTCCTATCTGATGACGCCTTTGCATGAATCCAATAGAATTATGGGATTTATCTTTGTCTATTCCATGGAACCACGGCCCTGGAAACCATCTGAAATTCAATTGATGAAACAGATTGGGGAATCTCTTTCCGTGGCAATCGGGCAGCAGAAGCATAAAATCCGGTTGATTGAACAGGAACAATTTCTGGAAAATATTTTTAGCGGCGTGGATATCGCTGTTTTTGTCCTGGGTGTGGAAAATTCAGGGCGTATTGTTTTTGAAAATATTAATCAGCAATATGAAAAATTACGGCAGATCCTCCGGGAACAGGTGGCTGGAAAACCCTTTGGCAGCCTTTCTTCCCATATGTCCAAAGCAGATCTAAACCGGATCATTGCCAAGGTTTCCCTGTGTATCCAAGAGCGAAAGACCATTACATTCATGGAACAGACAGATCAGGCAGACGAGAAAAAATACTGGCTGACCCGGCTGACTCCCGTATGTGATAAGGAGAACCGTGTCTTTCGGATCATTGGGGCCTCCACCGATATTTCCGATCAGATATTGGCTGAAAAAGCCATGAAGAAGAATGAAACCCGTCTCCGGGACGCCCAACGCACAGCAAAACTTGGAGATTGTGAGCGGGATGTTTCTACAATGATGCTTTCCTGTTCCGAGCAGCTTTATCAGATATTTGGATGGGATGAAAATACCTGTCCCAGCTACCAGGATTTTCTGGATGTTCTCCATCCCGATGACCTGAGCTATGTTCAATCCACCATTGAAAATGCCCTTGAATCAAAGAAATCCTATGATTTGGAATACCGGGTGATCCGTGGCGGAAGTGAGGAACGAATTGTCAAGGAAATTGGTGAAATGGTTCTGGATTCGTCGGGTATGCCCGTGAAAATTTCCGGTATTGTCCAGGATATAACCGAACTAAAACAGTTCAAGGATGAAATCGAACTGGCCAGAAAGGTGTTTGACAATGCCGTGGAAGGGGTGGTGGTGACAGATCTGGAGGGAACCATTCAGTTTGTGAACAAGGGGTTTTGCCAGATTACGGGATATAGCGAGGAAGAGGCCCTCGGACAGAATCCCCGGCTGCTTAAGTCCGACCGGCATGACCATCTTTTCTATGAAAAAATGTGGATGGATTTGGGAAAAAACGGGGGTTGGGCCGGTGAAATATGGAACCGGAGAAAAAATGGAGAAGCCTACCCGGAATGGTTATCCATAACTGCCATTGACAACCACCTGGGAGAACCTGTCCGGTATATGTCGGTGTTCCATGATCTTAGCGATATCCGGCAAAGGGAGGAACAGCTTCATTTTCAGGCCAATTATGATGCCCTGACAGGTCTTCCCAACAGAACCCTGCTCCGGGATCGGATCAACATGTGTATCAGCAAACTTCGAAGGGAACAAACCGGCCTGGCGCTTATCTTCCTGGATCTGGATGATTTTAAACATGTGAATGATACCCTGGGGCATGTTAATGGGGATCTGCTGCTCCAGAAATTCAGCAAACGCCTTTTGGAAAGTGTCAGAGAGCAGGATACAGTTGCCCGGTATGGCGGGGACGAATTTATCATCCTCATACCCGATACCAAAGAGACCAACATTGTTATCCAGATCATTGAGCGGATCAGAAAATCTCTTTTAAAGGTTTTTACCATCGCCGGTAAAGAATTTATCGTGGGGGCCAGCATTGGTGTTACCATTTGTCCCGATGACGGGGCAGATACGGAGACACTTATTGCCAATGCGGATATGGCCATGTACCGGTCCAAGGAAATGGGAAAAGGCCAGTTTGGATTTTTTACCCAGGAATTAAACCAGCAAATTGCCCAACGGTTTGACCTGAAAAATGATTTGAGACTGGCATTGAGACGAAATGAGTTTGTGCTTTATTACCAACCCAAGCTGGACCTAAAAACCAATCGGATCTGCGGTGCTGAAGCCCTCATTCGGTGGGCCCATCCGGAAAGAGGGCTGGTGTCTCCCTTTGATTTTATCCCCCTTGCCGAAGAGACCGGGCTGATCGTACCCATGGGCGAGTGGATTTTAAACCAGGCCTGTGTCAAGGCCGGAAAATGGTCGGCAAAACTGGGATACACCTTTCCCATTGCGGTAAACGTTTCTGCCATACAGGTTCGTGATGTGGACATGCTGGCCCAGATAGAGAACCTTTTGGAAATCCACGGAATTCTTCCGGGCAATCTGGAATTGGAAATTACGGAAAGTGCGGTCATGGCGAATGTCGAAAAGGCAAAGAAAATGTTCAAAGAGATTCATGCCATGGGGATAAATATCAGCATTGATGATTTTGGAACAGGTTTTTCTTCCCTGTCCTACCTGAGACTCTTTCCGGTTGCGGTATTAAAGATTGACAAGAGTTTTATTGATGATATCCCCATGAATCAAGATTCAAATACCATGGTGACCACTATTATGTCCATGGCCCGGCATCTGAAACTGATGACGGTGGCGGAAGGGGTGGAAAAAAAAGAACAATTGGATTTTCTGATTGCCAATAACTGCAACCAGATCCAGGGGTATTATTTTTCTCCACCCCTGGCCGAAGATCGTTTTTATGAACTGCTGAAAAAACACAATTGTAACTAGGGTTTGATGTTCAAGAAGATTGAAAAAAAAGGTGGCTCTGTTTTTTTGATCCCTCGTTTTTTTGTCAGGTTTTATTTTGTCAGGTCATACTTTATCAGGGCATAATTCGGATAAGCCGCACCGCATCCAGACGCAGGGCAGACCGGGACAGATGATCCAATAATTTTTTTAAATTATCCCGGGCGATTATGATTTCATTGGCTTGAATATTTGGATTTATTTTCTGCAAATGGATTAATCGTTCCACCTCTTTACCGACAGTTCCTAAAATCTGTTTTTTGGATCCGGCCATGATAAGATCGGCCTTTTTTTGAGCCAGACCTTTGCCCTGGGCAAGCAATTCAGGAATTAATTGACTCTTGATTTGTTCAAATTCCATGAACCAGCCGGGATTATCCGGCTCAAGGCGGGTATAAAAATCAGAAAACGGGTCTGTCTCACTATGGTTTTTACCTGTGTGGCTGACAAGGATTCTGATGGGTTCAGCAGACAGGAACCGCTCCATGTTTAATGGGGCAGGGGCCACACATTCCAGGACAAATATGGATTCAAGATAAAGCCCACTCTCTTCCCCCTTTATGCAGGCCGTGGATGAAATTCCCTCTCCCCGGGTGATTAAAAAATCAAAGGCCTTATTCACAAATGGGTGGTCCCAGTTGAAAAATCCAAGATCTTCCCTGGCAATGGCTGTCTGCCGGTCAAAGGTGATCACTTTTGTATGGCGGGGCAAAGAGGGAAAGGCTTCGTCCACGGGCTGGTCCATATTCAAGTGGATGATTTTTTCCCCTTTTTTATCAATGGTTTTGTCCATGTCAATTCCATAGTGGTCCAGCAGTCTTTCAATCAATTGTTCCAGGGCGGGATTTTGGTCCACCTCCCGGATCTTTTTGATCAACGTGTTTGCAGGATCAGGCTTGAATGAATTCAGCTCCAGCAGGATGTTTTTGCCCCGGGTGAGTTTTTCCTGGGCTTTGGCTGTGTAGCGGGCCGCTTTTTCCAGCAATTGTTCCTGAACCTCCAGGGGAATTTTTCCCAGGGCATGGGTTTCCCGGATCAAATTGTCCAGCCGGACTTCAAATTGTTTGTATATGGCATGGGCCCCATTGATATTTTTTTCAAACATGTTCAGCCCTTTCATATACCAAAGGGCAAGGATTTCCCCAATTGAATCGGATATAAAGGGAACGTGGATCTGGATGTCATGCTGCTGGCCGATGCGGTCTACCCGGCCGATGCGCTGCTCTAATAATTCGGGGTTTTCAGGCAGGTCAAATAAAAAAAGATGGTGGACAAACTGGAAGTTCCTGCCTTCGCTGCCGATTTCAGAACAGACCAAAAGCCTTGCCCCCTCTTGTCTGGAAAACCAGGCCGCATTTCTGTCCCGGGCAATCAGACTCATGGTCTCGTCAAATTTGGCCACATCAATGGAAATGTGCATTTTTAAGGCCTTGTCAATGGCTTCCACCTTACCCTTGGAACCACAGATAACCAAAATTTTTTCCGGTTTGATCGTTTGGGCAAGGGCTGCCAGGCAGACTATTCTTGGATCCGTTGCCAAACCGGTTGCAAAATTGGGTATGGCCGGGCTTGCATCTTCATATTCCTGGTTGACCCGTCGAATTTGTTCAGAATTGCCCCTGAGGGGGATGAGTTGCGCCCTTCTTTTGGGAAATCCTTTGATGACCGAGCGCTTGTTCCTGAAAATGACCCGTCCCGGCCCATAGGTGTCCAGCAGAGGGCCGGGATCTTTTTTCGCCTTGATAAGGGCTGCCAGCTTTGTGGCGGTTTTTTCATAGGTTTGGGTTTGCTTCTGGTATGTTTCTAAATCAAAATATCGGTGGGGGTCCAGCAATTGCAGCTGGGCAAAATGGGTGTTGACCCCCATTTGTTCCGGGGTGGCTGTCAGCAGCATCATCCCTTGTGTTCTTTTGCCCAAAGATTTCATAAAGGTATAAAAATCAGGCTGGTCCAAAATATGATGGGCCTCATCCATTACCACCATATCCCATCCGGCAGAAAGGATCTGCTGCTTTCGTTTTAAACTGGCCTGGATAAAGTCGACACTGCAAATACCCTGTTGGCCATCTGAAAAGGGGTTGGTTCCCGGGGAGGCCGATTCTATCTCCTGGCAATACTCTTGGTTGAATATTTGAAAGGTTTGGTTAAATTTTCGGTAAAGTTCCACAAACCATTGGTGAACAAGGGATTCTGGAAGAATGATCAGCACCCTTTGGATGCGGTGGCTGATCAAGAGCTGGTGGAGAATCAAACAGGCCTCAATGGTTTTCCCAAGTCCTGTTTCATCGGACAGCAACACCCTGGGCAAGGTTCGTGAGGTGATCTCTTTGGCAATGAAAAACTGGTGGGGTATCAGATCGATCTGCCCTCCCAGAAAGCCTCTTACTAAAGATTTTTCATAGGCTGCCCGCTGGGTCAATATGGAAAATCTCAGATCAAAGGTTTTGCTGGAACCAGCCAGGCCGGATAGCAGCTGATCCTGGGGAAGGGAAAATCCCATGGTATCACAAAGATCGGTTTCGCAAATACAAATTTCCCCCTGGCAATAAAAAACCAATCCATTGGATTCCCGGATATGTTCCACACAAAACTCTTTGGACGCCACCGATTGGATTTTGTCACCAATTTTGAAAAGAATCCGTTTGATCGGGGCTGCTGTCCTGGAATACTGCCGGTGACAATCTCCTGTGGGAAAGTGAATCTTGATGATTCTTTTGTCATGTAAAACCAGGGTGCCGATTCCCAGTTCCGGCTCTGTCTCACTTATCCAGCGCTGGCCTGTTGCAAATTTGGGGTTGAGATTTATTGTTGTCATACTAGGGTCTTCCCTGTTTGAAATAGTGAGAATAAAGTCTGGGTTTATATCATAAAAACATCACCAAGATAACTCTTTTTAACGGTATTATTGTTTACTCTATATCTTATCCATATCATGATGTGGTATCACATAAAAGCAATCCGGTTAAAAATGAATAATATTGATTTTTTGATCATGGCAGCGAGGAGGCGACCTTCATAAAATGAAACTTTTCCATGGATCCATTCGCAAAAAGCTGATTATTCTTGTTTTGTTTGCCACAACCCCTGTGTTTTTGGTTCTTTTGGCAACTGAACTGGTTAACAGACAGCATGCGCTCATTGGGGCGAAAAAGGATGCTGCCATATTTTTGAACGGGTTTGCCGAGGTCCAGCGTAGGAGTACCGATTCCACCAGAACCCTGCTGCGAACGGTGGCAAACATACCCGAGATAAGAGAGGGGCATGTTGAAAAATCACGTGTGATTCTGGCCACCATGCTGGAGGCCAATCCCATCTTTACCAATGCGATTCTTGTGGATATGCAAGGGGATGTGGTGGCGGCGGGTAAAAATCAACACAAGGCCAAACAATTTAATTATGCCGACCGAAAACAGTTTTCCGAGGCCATCGCGTCAAACGGATTTGCTTCGGGGGAGTTTGTGGTGGGCAAGTCTTCCAAAAAATCAATTTTTCCTTTTGGCATGGCAGTGCTGAATCGGAATGGAATGCCCAATGGCGCCATTATAATAGGCGTCAACCTGGACCATTACGGCCGGTTGTATGAACGGGGTATCTATCCGGAAAATTCCTTTTTTGGTGTTTGTGACCATAAGGGGCTGCGATTGTTCCGTTATCCTTTTTCCGAGAAAACTAATATTGGAATGCCCATCAAGGACACGGTATTTCAGGCGACCAGAATTGCGGGGGGAGCTGGGTCCGGATCTGTTATCGCCCTGGCTTCCGACGGTGTGAAGCGGCTTATTGTGTTTGAATCCATTCGGTTGGGAGACGGAAAAGACCCTTACATGTATGTGTTCATGGGCCATGACTATGATCAAATCCAGGCCCGGGCCAATGGGATTATATATCGGTTGTTTGCCTCTGTTTGTTTGTCCCTGATGTTAGCTCTGGGCATTGCCTGGCTGGTTGGCGGTACCGGGATTGCCCGCCGTGTGGAAAAATTAACCTGGATGACCCAAAAATTAGGTCGGGGCGAAGAAAATGTGACCAGCGGCATAGATTATGCCGACGGTGAACTGGGGAGTCTTGCCAGGTCATTTGATAATATGGTTCTCATGCTGGGCCAAAAAGAAAAGGAGCGCATTGATACGCTGGTACAGCTAAAAGCCAGCGAGCATCGCTTCCGTGAAATAATTGAAGGGGTTTCAGCCATATCCATTCAGGGGTATGATGAACAGCGAAATACGATCTTTTGGAACTTGGCAAGTGAAAAAATATACGGATACACACAAGCACAAGCCCTGGGGAAAAAGCTTGAAGAGCTTATCATACCCATGGAAATGAAAGAAGAGGTGAAAAAACTTCATACCCAATGGATTGAAAAAGGAGAAAAAATTCCTGCCGGGGAGCTTATTTTGGTGGATAAATTTGGGAATGATGTTCCTGTTTTTTCCTCCCATGTCATGCATGAAACCAGCCGTGGAAAAGAAATGTTTTGTATTGATATTGACCTGAAGCCGCTCAAACAATCTGAAACAGACAAAAAGCAGCTGTTGGATAGACTCAGACAATCTCAAAAAATGGAAGCCATCGGCACCCTTGCAGGGGGTATTGCCCACGACTTTAATAATATTCTAGTTCCGATCCTGGGTCATGTTGAGATATTGCTGGATGAGGCTGAAGGGGATAATCTCCCAACAAATCACCCTAGTAATCACCCTGCAAAGGACAGTTTAAATCAAATATATTCCAGTACATTGCGTGCCAAAGAGCTTGTTCAGCAGATATTGACCTTTTCCCGCCAGGAGATCACTGAATATAAACCCATTAAAATCCAGCTTATTCTGAAAGAAGTAACAAAATTATTGCGGTCAACCATTCCCTGGAACATTGAAATCAAACAAAGTGTTGATTCATCGTGTCCCGCCTTGAATGCCAATGGCACACAAATTCATCAAATCATAATGAATCTTGCCACCAACGCCTTCCATGCCATGGGGGATGGGGGAGGTGAATTGAAAATTCAATTGAATACGCTTGACATTGATTCCGGGGATTCAAAAGATCTTGGCATCAGACCCGGAAAGGTCATTTGTTTGCGTGTGGCAGATACTGGAATGGGTATGGCCCCAGAGGTGACTGAAAAAATATTTGATCCTTTTTTCACCACCAAAGACAACGGCAAAGGAACCGGCATGGGACTTTCCGTCGTCCATGGCATTGTGAAAAGAATGAATGGGTGTATCATTCTTCACAGTACCCTTGGCCAGGGAACTGAATTTAAACTGTATTTTCCCATTGAGCCATCGCTGTCTTTAAAGGACAAACAAGAGGAAAAGATGAAATCTCTAATTGTTAAAGGGACAGAATCTGTTTTAATTGTAGATGATGAAGAGGCGATTCTTCACATGGAGCAGCAGGCATTGGAACGGCTTGGATATACCGTTCAGTCAAAAAACAGTCCCGCCGAAGCTTTGGAAACATTTAAGAGCAACCCGGATCAATTTGATCTGGTCATAACCGATATGTCAATGCCCGGGATGTCAGGAGATGAACTTGCTTCTGGACTGCTCACTGTCCGCCCGGATATCCCCATTCTTTTATGTACGGGGTTCAGTGAAAAAATTACACCGGAAATAGCAAAAAACATGGGGTTAAAGGCGGTAATAATGAAACCTTTTTCCATAAAAAAACTGACCGAAACCGTTCGTAAGTTGCTGGATGGAACCATTTAGCCGGTTGGCATCCCTTGTTTGATTGACATTCTCTTGCCGGTCTTTTATTGTTTGGATGCAAAAAGGGGGCAGGGCAATCATAAAGCGGTCAGGCACAGGGGAGAACAATTGATTTACAGGGGGCTGCAAAGGCTATTTCTTATTCGAAGGTTATTTAGGGTGCAGATTCTATTGTTTGCGGTATGGGTTTTATTGCTGGTGCCTGGCTGTGACAAGGGAGAGGATACCCGCTTCCCCAATGAAAACCGGACCGGGATTACCGGGGATGAAATTCGCATCGGATCTTCCCTGGCCCTGGGAGGGCATGCCGGTTACCTGGGCAGCCAGATGCTCCACGGCGCAATGGCCTATATCAATCATATCAATGAAACCGGCGGCATCCATGGCCGGAGGATCAATCTCATTGCCCTGGATGACGGGTATGATCCCACCCGGTGTCTTTACAACACCCAGCAACTCATCCTCAAGGAAAAAGTGTTTTCCCTGTTCTGTTATGTGGGAACCCCCACAACCGTGCGGATTATACCCTTGGTCAATGAGGCAAAAATTCCCCTTGTCGGCATGTTTACCGGTGCCAATCGCTTGAGGGAACCTGTCAACCCTTATCTGATCAATATCAGGGCATCCTATTACCAGGAAACAAAGGCTGCCGTGGATTTTTTCGTTCAAAAGATGAAATTAGACAAGGTGGCTGTTTTTTACCAATATGACGAGTATGGGTTTGACGGGCTCAGGGGAACCGAGATTGCGCTGAAACCCTATGGGCTGATTCCCGTTGCCAAGGGATCCTATGTCCGGGGAACCCTGGATGTTGCAGCAGGCCTTGATAAGATTATTTTGTCCGGTGCCCAGGCCGTGGTCATGATCGGCACCTATGACTCCTGCGCCCGGTTTATACAGCTTGCCCGTGACCGGCATTTTGCCCCGCTGTTTCACAATGTTTCCTTTGTGGGGTCCAAGGAATTGGCCAGAAGGCTGGGGCCCATTGGTGAAGGGGTATTGGTGACCCAGGTGGTGCCGCCTCCCAATCCTGGAAAAAATGACAAGAATTTGCCGGGGGTCACTGAATATAGTGACTTGTTAAAAGAATATTACCCCAAAAGCCGTCCCAGTTTTGTGGGACTGGAAGGATATATCAATGCCAAAATTCTGGTCGAGGGACTGAAAAGAGCGGGAAAACAGATTACCCGGGAAGGCTTTATCCAGGCCATTGAGTCCATCCATGAATTTGATCTGGGAATTTCCAACCCCTTGTCCTTTGGTAAAAATGATTACCAGGGGTTGGACCGGGTTTATTTTACACGAATAAAACAGGGCAAACTGGTGCTGATCAAATGATCTTTTTCAATGAACTGACACTGAAAAATAAGATTTTCATCTCCTGCCTGGGGTTTACCCTGATTGTCAGTGTTTTAATTGCCCTGTTTACCCGGGCTCTTTTGATCTCCAGCCTGACAAACGAATTGAAAAAAAGGGGGGTGGGCATTGCCCAGAGCGTTGCAGACGGTTCCCGGGTATTTATCCTCACCAAAAACAGGGCCGAGTTAACAGCCCTTGCCTATGATGCCCGCCTGGGCAATAGAAAAGACATTATTCTTTATCTGCTAATCAGTGATAAGGCCGGCGCAGTCCTGGGACATACCTTTACCACGGGCTTTCCTGACAATTTGAGACAGCAGATTGAAAAAGGGAATCATGAATACCCGAGCATCACCCGCATGCAGGTGGCCAATCACAAAGTTTTCCATGTTTCAGTCCCGGTAAAGGAAGGAATTTATACCATCGGATCTGTACAGATGGGGCTTGATCAGCAGCATATTGAAAGTTTGATATCCCGCCTTCGGCTTGTTTTTGTAAGTTTTTTATCCGTGGTCTCCATTATATTTTTCTTTTTAAGTCATCGACTTGCCCTTCACATTACCAAGCCTGTGGCCTCTTTGATCCGGTACACAGATCAACTGACCCAAAATAATTTTTCTAGGATTTCCAAGGAGGATGTGGACACCATGTCCAGGGATCTGGGCGGACGGGATGATGAAATAGCTACCCTCACCAATTCCTTTATTAAGATGACAGCAAAACTTAAACGTTCCACAGACAATCTCATGGAGTCCCAGAAAAAATATCGTTCCCTGTTCCACAGCGGACCCAATTCCATATTTGTGATTCATAAACGAAGCTTTGAAATATTGGATGCCAACCCCAAGGCTACGGAATTGTTTGGATATGAAGGAGATGAACTCATCGGACGCAGCCTTTTGAGTCTGGGAAATCTGGAAAATGATAAATTTGCCAGAACCTATCCCGTAGGAGAATCCGTTGTGATCTCCTCCAAGGTGAGATTTTTTAAAAAGGACGGGGGATCCTTGTTTGTCAACATCCATGCAAGCCCTGCCGAGTATAGGGACAAGGATGTGATCATTGTGGCGGCAACGGATATTACAGAGCTGGTTGAAAAGGATTCCCAATTGATCCAGGCCTCTAAAATGACCAATCTTGAAAAAATGTCCGTGGGAATCGCCCATGAAATAAACCAGCCCCTGAATGCCATTAAAATGGGAAGTGAATATTTGTGCATGATGGAGGAGCAGGGCAGGGAGGTAACCCCTTCCGATCTTAAAATGGTGCTCACCCAGATCAGCTCCCAGGTGACCCGGGCCTCTGAAATTGTAGGGCGGTTAAAAACCTTTTCCAGGAAAGCCGATTTTTCCCGGGAGATGATCAGTTTAAACCAATGTGTCCGTGCTGTTCACAAGATCATAGGCCGGCAGATTACCCTGCAGAATATCGATTTTGTTCTATGTCTGGACGAATCCCTCCCCAATATTCTGGCCCATAACAACCGCATGGAACAGGTGATTTTCAACCTGGTGACCAATGCCAGGGATGCGGTTAATGAACGGGTTGAAACACGGATGGATATAAAACAGGGAAAAATCGAGATCTCTACCTTTTCTGACAAGGGTATGGTTGGGATGGCTGTTGCCGACAATGGCATGGGAATTAAACCCGACCAGATGGAAAATATATTTGAATCATTTTTTACCACAAAGGAGATGGGGGAGGGACTAGGCCTTGGGTTGCCGATTATCCAGGGTATTGTCCGGGATTATAACGGATCCATCAGTGTTGAAAGCTCCCATGGCAGCCCTACCCGTTTCAGGATTATATTTCCGGCCCAACCCCGAAATTTGTAAAGGAGTAAAAAACAATGAAAATACTGGTGATTGACGATGAAAAACCAACCCTTTCCATGTTCAAACTTTTTCTGACGGCCTATGGGTACGAAGTGGTCATTGCTGACAATGGTGAACAGGGGTTGACCCTATTCAAAGAGGTAAAACCTGAAATTGTTTTTACGGACATCCGCATGCCCGGAATCGACGGGCTTGAGGTGTTGCGGCAAATTCGGCGAATAAATACAACCGCCCAGGTGATTATCATCACCGGACACGGAGACATGGAAAAGGCCGTGGAAGCCCTGGATCTGGATGCGTCTGATTTTATCAACAAGCCTGTGGAACGTCAGGCCCTGAATTCCGCTCTGGCAAGGGCTGAAAAAAGGGCATTGCTTCCCAATACAAAATTTGAATTGCACACGGTGGAAAAAAATGATTGGATTGAGATTCATGTACGGGGTAAATTATCTGTTTCCGGAAAAATTGCTTTTCACACCTTGCCACAGTTTGATGACAAAAAAATCAGGGTAATCTTTTGCTTTGACGAGAGCTTTTCCATAGACAGGGAAGGGATAACCCTGCTCATGGAAAGTATTCAGCAGATAAATGAAAAGGGGATACGCATTTCCATGAAAGGACTTTCCTATAATTATTATCGCTTTTTCCAGATGGCAGGATTGGACAAAATGGCGCATATTGAAGCTGAATTGCCAAGAGAAATACCTGGAGCAATATCCGGCAAAATGCCGGGAGAATCCACCCCTTGACCCAGGTCAGATGCAATATTCCCCAGGTTGTCGATAGTGTCCCAAGACAGCGGCTTTTGACCTTGCTTGGACGCCATGACCACTGTCGGGTCTATCTTTTGACCGGCCAGGCAGCCCAGGGTAAATCCACCCTGGTGGCCTCCTATCTTGGTCAGCAGGAGCAGCCCAGCCTCTGGTGCCATCTGACAGCGGATGCCTCGGATCATACCCGGCTATTTGACCACCTCATCAACGGGATTCATGAATTGTTCAAAGATCAGGATCCGATCTGGAAAATTCAAATTCCCCAGACCACCCTTGGCACCCGTGAAGATTTTCTCCGTCAGATTGAAACCCTGACCATGATATTTAATCAAATGGATTCTCCTTTAAATATCGTATTGGATGATCTGGAATCCCTTGATGAAAAAGGCTCCTGTTTTCCTTTTATCCAACAGCTGATCATGGAAACCCCGGGGTCGGTCCGGTTTTTTCTTTTGTCCAGGAGCCAGCCGCCCCTGACCCTTCCTCAATTGAAAATCAATCAGGAGATTATTTTCATCAACAATGAAGATCTTGCCTTTTCCCTGGATGAAACCCTTGCTTTTTTTAAGAATTCCCATGGTAAAACCATCATGGGGATTAAAGATGTTGAAAAAATTCTCAGGATTACCGAAGGCTGGGCTGGTGGTCTTATCCTGGTATCTGAATCTGTCAGGCGGTTTCATGATCTTGAACGATTACCGGATCGACTTTCTTCGGAAGCCTTTGCCTATTTTTCAAGGGAAATATACAATGCCCAGCCCCTGGCCACCCGATTGTTTTTGATGGAAACGGCTGTGTTTGATGTTCTGGACACCCAACTGCTTGCCGCATTTTTCACGGATATTGATCCTATTGCTGTTTTAGACCAGCTGGAAAAACGGAACCTGTTCATCCAGAAGATCGATTCTTCCAGCCCCTGGCCTGTGTTCAAATACAATAATTTGTTTCGGGATTTTTTAAAAACAGATCTTTTTAGTTCCCTTGATAAAAATGCTTACCAGGCCCTGCATAAAAAAGCCGGGGATCTTTTTTGGGAGAGAAAAGAGGATGGGACGGCCATCCGTTTTTTTATTGTGGCAGAGGCCTATTCTGATATTGCAAAGATCATCAGAATAAAAGGGACTGATTATGTGATTACCGGGAGAATGGCCGGACTTGTGGAATGGATAGAGGCAATTCCAAAGGATATGGTTGCCAAGGATCCCTGGCTGATTTTTTTCAGAACCATGACCCGAAGGATCAAGGGAGGGGAAAAAAATATTCGGGCATTTGCCCGGGCTTTGGATCTTTTTAAGGGGATTGGAGATGCCAGGGGGATGTTATTGTGTACGGCCTATCTTATTGAGGCGGCCGTGTTCATCCGCCAGCCTTCCCAGATAATTTTAAAATGGATACTGGCCGGGGAGATCTGCTTGAAATCCATGAAGGGAAAACATCGGTATACCTGGGCCAGAGCCCTTCTCTGGCAGCAGATTGGCCTGGGCTATATTGCCGGAAACGGAGATATCCCCAAGGGTCTCTCTGCCTGCAAAAATGCCATTCTGTTGGCCAAACAGATTGAAAATCCGGATCTGCTGCTCAATGCATCGGTCATACTGACCCTGGGATTTGTCCAGTCAGGGGACTTTACCCGGGCAAGACAGATGCTGGAAAAAATCCAAAATATCACCCAGGAGGGGCGCCATCCAGAGTACCGTGCTCTGAAAAATATTACCAACATTGATTATGCCTTGAAAAAAGGAGAATTTGATCTGGCCTGGGCTCTTTTGGAAAAATCCGAAGCGGATATCGAAAAGTTCGGGTTGATTTTCTTATATCCCGGTTTTGTGGAAGCCCGGGCCATTTATTTTGTGAGTACCCGGCAATTTACCCTGGCCCTTCAGACGGCAGATCATTTGTCGGATTTTTCAATCCTGGAAGGGAATGATTTTTATCTGGGAATTTCACACCGCATCAAGGCCATGAGCTTTTTAAGGGAAAAAAAGTATGAACAGGCAAAAAATGCAGCCCTGGAGGCGGTTAATGAACTTGGCCGGTCAAAACGAGGGGATATCCATTATTTTATGGCCAGACAGATTCTTGGATTTACCTATTTTTACACAGAAGATTTCAAGGCGGCTCAACAAGAGCTTGAAGCAGTTCTTGCCTATTTTAAGCGGATCGCATCGGATCTGTATTTTTGTGAAACCAGTTTTATTCTGGGGCTGCTTTCTTTTTCCCTTAAGGAAGAAAATAAGGGCGAAACCTATTTGGGAACAGGACTTCAAAAGGCCATGGGAAATAGGTACTATTATTTCCCCCTCCTGGATTCAAAAACCCTGGCCCAGGTCATAGTTAAGGCCTATATGATCAAACTTGAGCCCAAATCGACCGATGGAATTTGGGGTGGTATTTTTGAAAATCAACCCCTTTCTCCCTATCTTGTTCACCTGGTTTCCCCTATTCTTGCCCCTCAAATATTGGCGGAAATCAGCCATTTGCTGGCCGCTCAAAGTAAAAAAGAGCAAATACAGGGGGTAGAACAGCTCAAACCCCTCTACAAACTTGCGCAACCTATCCTCAGGATCAATACCCTGGGAGAATTCAATGTGTGGGTCAACAACACCCCATTGGGAAAATCTGTGTTTGAGGGTGCAAAACCCCTTCTACTTTTAAAGGCCATTGTCATGAACGGTTCCCGGGATATCCCCAAGGAGGTTCTTATTGATGCCCTTTGGCCCGATGCCGATGCCAATGCCGGGGAGAAGAATTTTAAGATTAATCTTCACCGGTTGAGAAAGGGGTTGGAGCCGGATCCCATCAAGGTGTTCGGATATGCCTATATCCGTCAGAAATCCGGCCTGGTCTCACTGGATCTGGAACTGATCCGTCTGGATATTGATGAGTTCATGGCCCTTGGGGCAGAAGCTGCCCGGCTGGAATCTGACAATAAACCCGATGAGGCCCTTGGGTGCTATGCCCGGGCTGCCAAACTTTATAAGGGGGATTATTTTGCCGAAGATCCCTATATGGAATGGATTGGGAGACCCAGGGATCTGTTTCGATTCAAATATATTGAAATCCTCCGGAAAAAAGCACTGCTCCACGAGGAGGTGGACCAATGGCAGAAAGCTGTGGATACCTGGCGGATAATTCTGGGAACCGATCCTTTTCTTGAGGCGGCCTACCGGAATTTAATGATTCTGTACGCAGATGCAGGCCGTAAAAATGAGGCGCTTCATGTGTTCAAGGAATGCTGTGCTGTCCTTAAAAAAGAACTGGACGCAGAACCGGAATTACAAACCCTGGAGATCCATGCCAGGATCCGAAGGTTGTAGGTTGTGAATACACTTGATTTCGGGGTGGGTTATAAGGTAAAAAGGGTGGGTTTTTAGGGCATTGTTTATGCAGCCGGGGTTTGATTTACCTTTTATTAGATTTGGATACTGAATGAATTACAAAACCATCGCAAATGTTTTGGGAAAATTATTGATCATCACCGGCATCTCCCTGCTGTTTCCCATGATCTGTTCCCTGTATTACGGAGAAAATGATCTTTATTCACTTGGTATCACCGGTCTTGCCGCCATTGGAATGGGCTATCCTTTGTGGCGGTACTTCCGCCGGTGTAACGAGATAAACATAAAGGACGGTTTTTTCATTGCTTTTTTCGGATGGATTCTGATTTCTGCTGTTTCCGGGCTGCCCTATATGATCCATGGATCAATCCCCTCTTTTACAGATGCTTTTTTTGAGATGATATCCGGCTATACCACCACCGGTGCCACCATACTTGTGGATATTGAAAAGCTTCCCCATGGATTGTTGTTTTGGCGAAGCCAAACTCATTTGCTGGGGGGGATGGGGTTTTTAACATTAACCATTATTTTCCTGCCCCATGGGATGGGAGGGGTGCGTATTTTCCGGGCGGAGTCCAGTCCCGGCCAGGTTATTACCCGGGAAAAATTTATCCCCCGGAACCGGGATACCATGATCTGGCTATGGGGAATCTATATTGGTCTGAATCTTTTGGAAACCCTGTTGTTGTGTTTTGGCGGCATGTCAATTTTCGATTCTTTGTGTCATTCGTTCGGAACCGTATCAACCTCCGGTTATTCACCCTATAACGCCAGCATAGGTCATTATAACAATGCTTATTTTGAATGGATTATCATCCTGTTTATGTTTTTAGGGGGAATGACCTTTATGCTCTTTTATCACATGATGCAGGGTAATTGGCGGGTGATAAAAAATAATACGGAATTGCGCTGGTATCTTATGGCCATGCTCTTTTTTTGCGGGATTGTGTCCTTTATTTTATGGCGGGAAAATACCTATGGGTTGATAGATTCCATCCGGTATGCCACCTTCCAGGTCACCTCAATTCTCACAACCACAGGATTCACCACAGCGGATTATGAGCTGTGGCCACAGTCAGCTCAGATGTTTCTCTATGTGATCTGTTTTGTGGGGGCCTGCGCAGGCTCCACCACAAGCGGCATCAAAATTGTTCATTATATTCTGCTTATTAAATTTGGGGTCGCCGTCATCAAGCAGATCTTTTTTCGTCCCATGGCCGTGGTTTCGGTACATTTGAATCAGCGGCCCGTGGATTCCCAAATCATCCATTTGGGGGTGTATTATTTTATTGTGAATATTTTTCTGATCATGGGGGGAGGCTGTTTTATGACCCTTTCGGATCCAATGGATTTTACCACGGCCATGAGTTCGGTTATTTCGGCATTGATGAACATCGGCCCGGGATTTGGCGGGGTGGGCCCGTCCCAGAACTTTGCCTTTATCTCGGATACCGGTAAATGGTTTTTGGCCTGGAACATGCTGGTGGGAAGGCTGGAAATGTTTTCAGCCCTGGTGATTTTTTATCCCTCCTTCTGGAAAAAATAGGGGCCGGTGGTTCATACTTTTTTCAAACGAATGGCACTCAACCCGTCAAGCCATAAATAATTTTTTTGGACCTCTTTCAGGTGCTGTGACATGCAGACCACAATCATTCGTTGATTTCCCATTGTTGCAGCCCCATATATTCAGGGGCTGATATAATGGTTAATATTTGCCCACCCTGCCCATGAGATGTTTGCCCAGAAACACTTCCATGGCCCTGTAAAAATCAAACCGATTCTCCTCGTTATGGAAACCATGGCCCTCGTTCTCCTTTACCATATAGGGCACGTCAATACCTCGCTTTTTCAAGGCATTGACAATCTGGTCCGATTCGGCCTTCTTAACCCTGGGATCATTGGCCCCCTGGGCAACAAACAGAGGTGCCTTGATTTTATCGGCATGGAATACCGGGGAGACCTCTTTTAAAAGTTCACGGTCCGTTATAGGATCTCCGACCATCTCGTAGAACATCTGCCTGCCCGGCTCCCAGTAAGGCGGAAGGGTCGCAAGAAGGGTGAAAATGTTGGAGACACCGACATAGTCAACCCCACAGGCATAGAGATCCGGGGTAAACGCTAACCCTGCAAGGGTTGCGTAACCGCCGTAGGATGCTCCATAAATGCCGATCCTGGCCGGATCGGCAATGCCCTTTCCAATCAGCCATCCCACACCGTCGGAGATGTCGTTCTGCATCTCTTTTCCCCATTTTTTAAACCCTGCCTGCCAGAAGGCTTTGCCATACCCTGTGGAACTTCTGAAATTCATCTGCAAGACTGCATAACCCCGGTTTGCCAGAAACTGAACTTCGGGGTTGAACCCCCAGTGATCCCTTGACCATGGACCTCCGTGGGGATTCACTACAACCGGAAGATTTTTTATAGCCTTCCCCTTTGGCAGGGTCAAATAACCATGGATGGTTAAACCGTCACGGGATTCATAGGAGATTGGTTTCTGGTCGCACATTTCATCTTCATCCAGCCATGGGCTCACATCCACTATTTTCATGAACGCTTTGGAATCCAAATCATAGAAATAATAGGCTCCCAGGGATTTATCGCTGTATGTTCTGACCAAAATTTTAGTTTCATCCCGGCTGCTGCTGGCGATGACAACTTCATATCCTGGAAGACGTTTTTCAAGGTCTGTCTGGAGATCTTTTCTCTGCTTGTCAAAAAAATGGTAATGACGTTTGTCCGTGACATGGACGGCACCTGTGATCTTTTTGCGTTTTTTACTTCTCAACAGCCCGGTGACATCGACATCCGGGTGTTCATATATTAATTCAAGCTTTTTGTTGTTAACAATGTCGTATTTGTAAATGGCGGTTTTGTCACGGCCAAGGTTGGAAGCCATATAAACATATTGGTTGTCATAGGTGAAGAACAGGGGGAAAAGTTTCTCTCTGAAATTTGTGGTAGCAATCGTTCTAAACGGTTTTTTTTCAGTTTGCCTGTAAAGGATAGAATGGTTAACACCGTCCGTTGTCATTGCCATCCTGAGCTTACCGTCATTGTCAGTGAGCCATCCCTGGATATTTCCTGGATTTTCGGCAATCATCTTCATATCACCGGTATCTATGTTTATGCGGTAGACATCAAAGACCTGGGGGTTTCTCCTGTTCATGCCGATGAGCATCTCATTGCTGATATCTTCCAACGCATCAACAATATTGACCCGAACATCTTCAAAGGGGGTCAGATCCTTTAAATTTTTTCCATCAATGTTTACAGCAAAAAGATGAAAATTTTCATTCCCGCCCCTGTCCTGAATAAAGGCAATACGGTTGTTGTTTGCCCAAAAATGCCCGGCAACATCCCTTGCAGTTGCTCGGGTCACTCTATTTTCCCCGGGTTCACCTATTTTTTTGATAAAAACATTCATCCGGTTTTTCCAAGGCTTCATGAATGCCAGATATCTGCCATCCGGAGAAAGCTCGAACCCTGTCCGTTCAGGATTCTTAAAAAACGCTTTCATTGGAATTAATTCTGTTTCCCGTTGCAGATGGGTGCAACCGGACAGAAAACCCAGGGTTAACAGTATAATGAGAATAAAATTTATTTTTGGTCGAATATGCATATTTTTTTTTCCATAAGGATTCATGCCCTGATCGGGCTCGACAATCCCCCCAAAGGGGATAATTAACCAGTCTTTATCCCATGAATTTCGAATAAAGTATAGAAAAAAGTCACATCCCTTGATCCCCTATTCCTGAAAAAGAACCATGAAAAAGGGGAAAAGCTAGTTATGATTCCTCCCCCTCCATTCTTAACAGAGTCATTATATTTTTCTAATCATCCGCTCATAAGATTTGTGTTAAATGCCCTTCAATACTCACTCAACACAAGGAAAAAAAATGAAGGGCCAAAACACAATTGTGAAACAAAAAGATCGGCAGGAATGGATCGGCTTGCTTGGCAGTGCAGATCCGCTGGATCTGGAAACTGTGAAAAAAGAGCATGCCCAGGGGGTGGAGATCACCCATGTGGTGAAGCCTGAAACCGGTATGATCATGGTCCAGGCAAAAGCAGATGGTTCAAACAGCCGGTTCAATCTGGGCGAGGTCACGGTCTCCAGGTGTGTTCTTGAGATAAAAAAAAAATACATGGGTACTGCCTGGATAATGGGGTCTGATCTTCGCCATGCAGAATTGGCAGCCCTTTTTGACGCTCTGCTCCAGGATCCGGTCACCCGGGACAAATTGGCAGACATCCTTATTAAACAGCTGAAAATAAAACAAACCGCAAAAAATGAACACCTGGCACAGAATGCGTCGGAAACACGGGTAGAATTTTTTACGCTGAAACGGGGCGAATAGGGAAATAAGTTATGCAAAAAGGATTTCAATCAGAAATATTTGACAGCCAGGCGGTTTTCAGGCGGGTGCTGGATGCCATGGCAAATCCAGGAAAAATCATGGAAATGCCCATAACGCTTTCTCCTCCGGAAGGGATGGATCCTGCCCCAGGTGCGATTCTTATGACGCTCCTGGATTTTGAAACCCCGCTGTGGTCAAATCTGGACCATGATTCAGCGGGTATCCAATGGCTTGGGTTTCATACAGGAGCCCCCCTTACCCGGGTGAAAAAAAATGCCGCCTTTGCCCTTTGTACCGATTATGACCTCCTTGACGATCCTGGCTCTTTTAGTCCGGGAACCATTGAATCCCCCCAGGAATCAACCACCCTCATCGTTCAGACAAGGGGTATTGATGAAGGGCGTTCTCTGAGATTGACAGGTCCCGGTATCCAGACCCATACCCACCTGAAATTAACCGGGGTATCCAATAGGTTTTTCCAGCAAAGAGCTAAAATATTTAACAACTATCCTTTGGGGGTGGACATGCTGTTTGTCTGTGACACCATTTTTGTTGCCATTCCCAGAACAACCAATCTGGAGATTTTATAATGTATGTTGCTGTAAAGGGGGGGCAAACCGCCGTCCGAAATTCCCGGCGCCTGGTTGCCCGGACAAGGCGGGGTCCCAAAGGGGTCCCGGAAATTGGTGGGGACCAGGTTGAAAACCAACTGGGTCTTGCCGTTGACAGAGTGATGGCCGAAGGTGCCCTTTATGATAAAAGGGCTGCTGTCCAGGCGATCAAACAGGCCCAGGGAGATCTGGTGGAAGCGGTTTTTCTGGTCCGGGCCTTTCGAACCACCCTGAAACGATACGGCAACTCAACCCCGGTGGATACAAAAAATATTCAGGCCATCCGGCGGGTATCCGGCGCGTTTAAAGATCTGCCCGGCGGACAGATTCTTGGCCCAACCTATGATTACACCCACCGACTCATTGAGTTTGACCCTGAAACGGAAAATGACCCTGGGAAAAAAGAAAAGACCAACACCCCATTTACCATGGAGCCCCTGCCCCGGGTGATGGATATGCTGGAAAAACAGGGGTTAATGGAGACAGGAACCGGGGATTTGATTGGAGAGCCTACCCAGGATCTGACCCGGCAGCCCTTGAAGATTCCCGCCGCCAGAAGTATCCGCCTCCAGGCCCTTGCCCGGGGGGACGAAGGCTTTTTGCTCAGCTCGGCCTATTCCCTTCAGCGGGGGTTTGGCCTGGATCGCCACCCGTTTCTGGGAGAACTGCGGGTGGGGTTTGTTGCGGTGATGTTTACCCCGCCGGAACTGGGGTTTGAGATCAAAATCGGAGAGATCAAAATCACCGAATGCTTTATGATTAACCGGTTCAATGGAGAAAAGAACAGGGCCCCGGGCTTTGAGAACGGCTATGGGCTGGTATTTGGTCAAAATGAAAGAAAAGCCATGTCCGTGTCGCTTCTGGACCGGTCCCTGCAAAACGCCGAAGACGGCAAAACCGTGAAATACCCGGGTCAGGACCAGGAATTTATTCTCGCCCATTCGGATAATGTTGAGGCATCCGGATTTGTTCAGCACCTGAAATTGCCCCATTATGTTGATTTCCAGTCAGAACTCTTGTCCGTGAGAAGTCTTTCTCACCCCCCATCAAAATTAAACACCAGAAAAAACACTATAAAAATAGGAAAATAAATGCCTTCAATCTATAATTTTGGCTACCTGGATGAACAGTCCAAGCGAATGATCCGACGGGCCATATTAAAAGCCATGGCCATCCCCGGTTTCCAGGTGCCCTTTGGCGGTCGGGAAATGCCCCTGCCCTATGGTTGGGGAACCGGTGGCATCCAGCTTACCGCCTCCCTTCTGGGCGAACAGGACATCCTCAAAGTTATTGATCAGGGGTCCGATGATACGGTGAATGCCGTGAGCATAAAAGATTTTTTTAAGCGAACCGCTGCTGTTGAAATCACCGAAACCACCCGCCATGCCACCCTTATCCAGACCCGTCACAGAATTCCGGAAACCCCTTTAACATCAGGACAGATAATGGTGTATCAGGTTCCCATCCCAGACCCCTTGCAGTTTATTGAACCCAAAAGGCAGGAAGCTTCTAAAATGCATGCTTTTGAGGAATACGGGGCCATGTACGTGAAGCTGTATGAGGATATTGCCTGCCATGGCCGCATTGTCACGGCCTTTGATTATCCGGTCCAGATCCATCAGCGGTATATGGCAAGCCCTTCCCCCATTCCCAAATTTGACAACCCCAAACTGAATCAGTCGCCTGCCATTCATCTGTTCGGGGCGGGCAGGGAAAAAAGGATCTACGCCATCCCCCCCTATACCGATGTGATCAGCCTTGATTTTGAAGATTATCCCTTTGAGTTGGAAACCTGGGACCAGTCCTGCGCCATTTGCGGGTCGTCCACAAGCTTCCTGGATGAAATCATCATGGATGATCAGGGAACCCGGATGTTTATCTGCTCGGATTCGGAATATTGTCAGAATACCTTGAAAAAGGAGACCCCATGTCAAACAAACCCCAAATAATACCCCGTGATAAGCAGAGACCCCGTGATAAGCAGATATCCAGTGATAACCTGCCCCTGCTCCAAGTTGAAAATCTTTCAAAATTTTATGGACAAACCATGGGATGCCACGGGGTAAATTTTGAGCTGAACAAAGGAGAAGTCATCGGTATTGTAGGAGAATCGGGGTCTGGCAAGTCCACCCTTTTAAAATGTCTTGCCGGCAAAATTACCCCCACAAACGGGTCTGTTTTTTTTAATTCTGATCAGGGGTTTCTGGATCTTTGCCGGGCCGATGAGGCGCTGTTGCGAAAAATCATCCGGTCCCAGACCGGGTTTGTGACCCAAAACTCTGTTGAGGGACTTCGAATGAATATCAGCGCCGGGGGCAATATAGCAGAGCGGCTGCTGGCCAATGGTATGCGAAATTATGGTCAAATCCGGAAAATTGTCAAAGACTGGCTTGAAACCGTTGAAATTGACAGCACAAGAATGGATGACCTGCCCACAACCTTTTCCGGGGGCATGCAGCAGCGCCTTCAGATCGCCGCCAACCTGGTGACAGATCCCAAGATGATTCTCATGGATGAACCCACGTCGGGGCTGGATGTTTCTGTCCAGGCAAAACTTATTGATGTGCTGAAAAAACTGGTGGGTCGCCTGAACCTTTCAATGGTTTTGGTCACCCATGATCTCGCCGTGGCAAGGCTTTTAAGCCACAGACTCCATGTGATGAAGGCGGGTGAAATTGTGGAATCGGGTCTGAGCGATCAGATACTGGATGACCCAAGAGAACCCTATACCCAGCTATTGGTCTCATCCATCTTAAAACCCTAAACCAAAGGAAACCCATTGGATCCTATATTAAACATCATCAATCTGTGTAAGGATTTTGTCTTCCATCACCAGCAGGGGACGCAAATCTCTGTGTTGGAAAATTTTTCAATGAAATTTTTCCCCGGCCAGGCCAGCATTCTGACGGGCCCTTCCGGATCGGGAAAAAGCACCCTGCTGCGCATGATTTATGCCACCTACAGAACCAGCAAGGGAAATATTTTTATCCGACACCAAAAACAAAGTGTGGATATCGCCACTGCCTGCCCGGGCAAGATCTATGAAATCCGAAGGGAGACCATCGGTTATGTCAGCCAGTTTCTAAGGGTGGTGCCCAGGGTTTCCGCCCTGGACACGGTAATAGAGCCCTTGATCTTGAGGAACATGAATCCGGGCCTGGCTCAAAAAAAAGGCAGACAGATCCTGGCCCGCCTGGGAATTCCGGAAAACCTCTGGCATCTGTCCGCCTCCACCTTTTCAGGAGGTGAGCAGCAACGCATCAACCTGGCCAGGGGGTTTGTGGCCCCCTATCCGATTCTGCTCCTGGACGAACCCACGGCCTCCCTGGATCCGAACAACCGGGCCATCGTCATTGAACTCATCCAGGAAGCGGTTCAGAAGGGATCTTGTGTTTTGGGGGTTTTTCACAACCGCTCTGACCAGGAAAAAATTGCTGACAGAACCATTGATCTTTCAAAAAAGGATCTTTCAAAAAAGGATCTTTCAAAAAAGGATCTTTCAACGAAGGACCTTTCAAAAGAAAATTTGTCCCAAAAAAATAATCAGCCAATGGAGGTATAAACATATGGAAACACTTATCACCGGCGGTCCCCTGTTTGACGGCACCAAATTGTATGACCAGGGGTCTGTTCTCATTGAAAATGGTGTCATCCGAGAGGTTTTTCAAAAACAGGTGACCATTGCCGGGGCAACCTGCATCCACACCCATGGCGATCTGATCATGCCGGGAATTGTGGATCTGCACTCGGACAGCCTTGAAAGAAGCATTGAAAAAAGAAAAGGTGTCTTTTTTGACATTGAGTTTGCCATTTTGAATCTGGACCGGCAATTGGCAGGATGCGGTATTACTTCCTTTTGCCATGCCATAAGCTTTGCCGACAATGAGCTGGGTTTAAGATCCCCCAAGGAAGCGGAACGCTGTGTTCGCAGCATTAAGGCCTTCCAGACCTCGGGTCAGGCATTGATAAAACACCATACCCATCTTCGATACGAAGTGGGGTCAACCTCAAGTTTTCGTATCATCAAAGCCCTCGTGGAGGAGGGGCTTGTGGACATGATTTCCATCATGGACCATACACCGGGCCAGGGCCAGTTCAAATCCATGGAATCCTATCTGCGCTTTCACACCGATGAATATGACCTTTCTTCCAATGAAATCCAGGAAAAAGCAAGGGAAAAAAAAGGGAAAAATCATCTGGCCTGGGAGCTGGTGGCGGAGCTTGCCCACATCGTAACCGCAGCCGGGATTCCCATTCTCAGCCACGATGACGACACCAAAGATAAAATCCATCTGATAAAGGCCATGGGGGTGAGTGCCTGTGAATTTCCCGTGACAATGGAAGCTGCAAAACGGGCAAGTCAATTGGGCTTATCCCTGTTCATGGGGGCACCCAATCTTGTTCGGGACGCATCCACCAACGGCAATCTCAAAGCCTCGGACCTGCTAAAAGAGGGGCTTTGCACGGGGCTTGTTTCCGACTACTACCCGGAATCCCTGGTCCAGGCATCTTTTATGGCGGCCAGGCATACCGGTCTTGAAACGGCACTTTCCACTGTCACCTCGGGCCCCGGGGCTTTTTTAAACACCCCCACCCGTCCCGGATTTTTGACCCCGGCTGCCGATGCAGACATTATCATTGTGAACCAAGATCACTCCTGGGCCCATATTACGATAGCCCTTGCGGCGGGCAGACTCATCTTTCAGGTCGCCCCCCCGCATTATTCCTCCCACACCCCCAAACTATTAAAAGGAGCTTGAACATGAACGCGACCCAAAAGAATGTGCTCAAGATAAATGGGCTGACCAAAATTTATCCGGGAGAGGTGAGGGCGGTGAATAATGTCTCTTTTTCGGTAAAACCAGGAGAATTGATTGCCATTCTCGGGCCATCGGGAGCGGGGAAATCCACCTTGCTCCGGTGCCTTAACCGGCTTATTCCCTCTTCCAAGGGAGCGGTATTGGTCAATGGCCGGGATATAACCCAATGTCGCGGCAGATCATTGCAGCAGCTTCGAAGTGATGTGGGAATGGTTTTTCAGCAGTTTAATCTCATCCCCCGGCTCAGTGTATTTGAAAATGTTCTGGCCGGAAGACTCGGCCATACTGGCAATCTTTTCTGGTCAACGGCCTCTATTTTCAGAATCTTCAGCGAAAAAAACAAACAGGCCAGTTTTGATGCTTTAAAAAAAGTGGGCATTGAACACCTGGCCCCCAAGCGGGCGGACAGCCTTTCCGGCGGACAGCAGCAGCGGGTGGCCATTGCCAGAACCCTGGCCCAGGAACCCGCTGTTATCCTGGCGGACGAGCCCGTGGCAAGCCTGGACCCTGCCAGTTCCCAAAGGGTATTGGGTATCTTAAAGGGTATTTGTGATTCAAAGAATATTCCGGTCATTGTCAACCTTCACCAGGTGGACCTGGCCCAGCAGTATGCCACCAGGATTATCGGTATCCAGGATGGAGCCCTTGTCTTTGACGGAAAACCCGCAGACTTTACCCTGGACATCGCAAAACGAATATATGGGGCCCAATTTGAAACCGCCGTTTGTTTCCCCGGGGCAAACCAAACCCCAGTAAAACAATTTGAGGTAAATCAAGTTGAGGTAAATCAAGTTGTAGCAGCATAAACCAGCAATTCTCGGTCACCATTCAATACCGGGGTAAATCATTTAAAAATGATGGTACAAACAGTGCCGACCCGTTCCGGACAGGTCACCTTACACGCTC
>JADGEQ010000084.1 GCA_016744295.1 Desulfobacteraceae bacterium
TCCGCTCTTTCAAAAAGGATAATTTTTTCAGGAGAATATCTGCAGATCTGACGGCAAAGACCGGTTCCTATAGAGCCACCTGCCCCCGTAACAAGCACCAGCTTATTGCCAAGATATTTTCCAATTTCTGTTTTATCAAGCTTAACAGGCTCCCTGCCTAAAAGATCACGATACTCAACATTTCTGATGGAATTAATATTTATTTTCCCATCAATGACTTCCCCCATATTGGGAATCGTTTTAAAATTAATATCTGCTTTTTTGCACAACCTCACAATATGTCTCATCCGTTCCGAACTTGCATTGGAAATTGCAATGATGACCTCATCCACATCTACGGATTTCACCGTATATTCAAGCTCATCAATCACATTCAAAACAGATACCCCGTGAATTTTTCTACCTATTTTAGAAACATCGTCATCCAGAAATCCGATCACATGGGACTGCACATTAGGGTTTTCAATAAATTCCCGGCACATTTTCTGGCCAAAATCGCCAGCGCCGATGATAATAACCCCCTTGCCTTTTCTCTGTCCTCTCTTAAATATTTTCAAGAGCGAATTAAACACTGCCCGAAAACCAATATCCTCTGTAAACTCTTCAAAGCACAATCTGGTAATAATTCGAACACTGATAATGGACATGAGGGTGAGGCACCAATCAATTATGAAAACAGATCTTGATACCATTTCAAACCTGTTTTTAAAAAGGACAAAAACAATCAGTCCAAAACTAGCTGCTGTGCACGCTTTGACAATGTTCATCAAATCATTAAGGCTGGTATACCGCCACATGCCTTTGTATAAATCAAAGAAATAAAAACAAAACAGTTTTACACCCAGGACATATGGAAGCAATTCAATACATTTTTCTCCAGCCCAGTCGGGAAGGTCAAAGTCAAACCGGACCAAATGCGCCAGGTAAAAAGAACTGCATAATAAAACAATATCTATTATAAAAATAATCAACAAATTTCTGGAAATGCGTACTTTCATTTAACGGCAACCCTTTTACGGATAATTATTGAAAACCAGGCAAATATCAGGCTGTAAGCCAGATAGGCCAGCAAGATAAATTTGAAACCCATTGGCTTTATCATTATGATAGATAATCCTATTATTGCCTGCACAACACCATAGGCCAAAGAAACTTTCCAATGGCTTATGCCCACCTCGTTCGCCAGCAGCTGATAAACATGTTTTCGGTGGGCGATGATCAAGGAGTCACCATCTTTAATCCTAACAGCCATTGTCAAAAGTTCATCAAAATAAAAGGTGGCCAAAAATCCAATCATGACAATAAAATCGACCAGGTTTTCTGACAATGTAATAACCAAACATGCAAACACAAACCCAAGCAGAATGCTCCCTATATCCCCTATGAACACTTTTGCCCTGGGCATATTAAAACAGAGGAAACCAAGGCATGAGAAAACCAGGATCAGACATAGGATCGAGTAACCATCATCTGTTCCAAAAGAATAATTATAAAAAGAAAGCAACGAAAACCCCACAACCCCGGTAATCCCTGCAATGCCATCTATTCCATCCATGAAATTGTAAAAATTTGAAGTGCCCACTATAAAAACAGATATGGGGACAGTCAATAAATAGGCACTAAAGGCTACCTGTTTTGAATAAAAAAAGAATGCAAGAAAAACCAGACTGCAGCCAAATTGAAGAACAAGCCTTTCTCTCACAGACAAGCGATGTTTATCTCCTCCCCACAGGCTACCCAAAGCAATAACCAAAGAAGGCAGCCATAAATTTACAGGCATTGACAGGACCAGGCTTGCCGATATAAAAGCGATTAAAATACCAACCCCGCCACCCCTTGGGATACTCTTTTCGTGGGAACTTCTGTGATTGGGAATATCATTTATTCCTATCCTTCCACCAAATCTCATTGCAAGGAAAGCACCCAATCCACCCATCAAAAAACCAAATATATACAAATTTATATCACTTTCATTATTTAACAAAAACAGACTTTATTGTATGTTTAGGATCAAACCCTGTATTAAGCATCCTTTTATTATCAAAAACCAAATCATTCGCAAGCTTATCATAAAATGAATGGATCAACTTAATTTTGTCTTTTATCAAAACCCCGGCGATCCGTGTAGCCAGCCAAACACACCACAGAGGGACCTTAACGACTCTCCTGTCAGGCCGGTATTTTGATGTCTTAAATATTTCAATAATCTTGTTAAAAGAACAAGACCTTTTATCTGTAACATTAAAAACATTGCTAAATTTTTTTATTGAATTATTTTCAATTCTATATAAAATAAAATCAATCAGATTCTGCCTTGCAAGCACAGACATTTTCTGGTTCCCTGATCCAAACCTCAAATAAACTTTTTTTTGAGGTCCTAAAACCCTTTTTTCAAGATTCAGACTCCACGTGACATCATAAACAGGTGCCAAACGTAAGATATCCAGTTTTTTGATAAAATAATCATTAAAAAAAATTTTCAACCCATGTTCTGCATCCAGTTTACTGTGGGCATATTCAGTGTTGGGACAGCACTGATCTTCTTCTGTTACTTCTTTATGTTTATGACTTTCCCCATACACAGAAATCGAAGAAAGAAAAATAAAATGAACATTTGAGTTTGCATTGACTGCAGCAACTGCCAAATTATTTGTTGCAACATGATTCACCTGGTCATACACATCCATACTCAGTGGGCTTATGATCGGCTGATGTGCGATTCCTGCGCAATGAATAACCACATCCGGAACATAACGACTGCAGACTGACTTCAACAAGCTTTCATCTGTGATATCACCATTAATTGAAATATAACCATTCGTCTTATTTGATGACATTTTTTTATCAAACGCTATTATTTCATATTGCGGATTAAAACATTGTGCAATTGCATGCCCGATGAATCCGGATGCACCGGTGATAAGAAGTTTTTTCATTTAAGATTTACTTTTTTATTCCCAAAAAGAGATTCTTATAAATTTTTATATACTTCCCTGCTTGTTTTTCATAGGTGAAATTCTCTTGTAATCGAGTATAGGCATTCTGTCCGAACCTACTGCATATAGATGTTGATGTAAACAATTTATTCATTGCTTCAGCAAGCAGGGTGGCATGATTAGGCGGTACGACATAACCGGTTTTGTTATTTAAATTTATAAAGCTTGTGCCTGTGCCCAACTCAGTAGTTACCATTGGTTTTTTAAAATAACAAGATTCCAGTAACACTTGCCCAAATGCTTCAGCAGGAGAAGTTGACGGTAAAATAGTAAATTTACACTTTTTTAATAAATATTTCAGGTCACCATCATTTTGAAACCCTATAATAAATACATTTGTTATTTTTTCTTTTTCTATCCGATTTTTCAATGCATCAAGCAATGGCCCTTTGCCCACGATGACAATATTGCCTGAAATTTCATTTGCCGCATCTATCAAGACATCCAGCCCTTTATACCACCTCAAGACACCTATAAAAAGTGCATAGTCACCCAATTGTTCTATTTTTCTTTTTATAACCGAGGATGGCAGAGGCAAATCTTTAAACCTGTCTTCATCCAGCCACATACTGATAACACAACACTTTTCCTTATATCCTTTCAAGATCGGCGTTGACTTTAGTAAATTATCAGTGGACGGTATAATCACATTACTTTTCTGTAAAATTGCATGGATAAAAGGAGAAATGATCTTTCTTAAGAATCGGTTATTATGGATATCACATTGAAACGTTAATACAATCGGTTTTTTCACGTTAAAAAGTAAAACCAATAACTCAACGGTTGGCCATGGAAAATGCAAATGTATAATATCGGAACGTTTAATAATTTTCCGAAAGTTTTTCACCAAAGCCCAACTGAACGGATTGGAAAAAAACTCAAAATCATTATAAAAAGATTTGGTAATCACGCCGTCCTGAACAGATTCTTTTGGTTCTTTTGATAAAGAGACAACCAATGTTGTAATCTTTTTTTCGACAGTTGCTTTTGATATCTGGCGGATCGCTTCCTCCATACCGCCATGCGTATCAGGAAAATATGTTTTAAAAATATGGGTAACCTGCATGAGATTAAGAGAATTCCTTTCTTCCGTAGTCATCATCGAACCGAACGATATCATCTTCCCCCAAATAAGCGCCGGATTGAACCTCAATCAGTTCTAAATGAATCTTCCCCGGATTTTCCATGCGATGCAGGGTTCCAAGCGGTATATAAACAGACTCATCCTCTTTGAGAAGAATCTCTTTATCGTCCCGAACAATAATGGCGGTTCCTGAGACCACGGTCCAGTGCTCTGCCCGATGATAATGTTTCTGCAATGAGAGTTTTGCACCAGGCTTTACCGTAATGCGTTTTACCTGGAATCTTTTTTCAATATCCATGGTTTCATAGGTGCCCCAGGGCCTGTATACTTTTTGATGGCTGATTGACTCGTCCCGTTTTTTTTCTTTAAGCTGGGTTACAATTTTTTTAACATCCTGAACCCGATCTCTAGGCGAAACCAATACCGCATCTTTTGTTTCCACAACAACAATATTTTCCAAACCCACAACTGCCACAAGACGGCTTTCAGCGTTTATATAAGATGTACATACATCATGGGTAAGTACATCCCCTTTAATGACATTGCCATTGGTATTTTTTTCACCGATCTGCCAGAGGGCTTCAAAAGACCCCAGATCGTTCCACCCCCCGTCAAAGGGTATCACGATGCCTTTTTCAGTTTTTTCCATGACAGCATAGTCAATTGAATCCGAGGGAATAGCTTTAAATTTTTCCGGATCCATCCTGAAAAAATCCATGTCCTGACGGCCTTGGTGAATTACTTCCCGGCATTGTGTAAGGATCGCAGGGGCATCTTTTTCAAGGGCATTAATGATGTCAGACGCCCGGAACATGAACATACCGGAGTTCCAACAATAGGAACCGGATTTCACATATTCTTTTGCGGTTTTAAAATCCGGTTTTTCAACAAACCTCTGGATTTTACAGGCATGGGTCTCCGCATCCAGCACATCCCCTTTCTTTATGTATCCATAACCGGTCTCAGGAGATCCCGGAATAACGCCAAAAGTAATCAGATTCCCTTGCTCAGCATGGATCAGACCATTCCGGACTATTGTATGAAATGTTCTCTTTTCTTTTATGGTATGATCTGCAGGTAAAATCAATAAAACTGGATCTTGCCCATCTTCCATGGCTTTCAGAGCAGCCAGGGCAATGGCCGGGGCTGTGTCCCTGCCCATAGGTTCAAGAATAATGGAATGGGGGGGAATATTCACCCGCCGCAACTGCTCGGCAGCCATAAAACGGTGTTCTTCATTACAGACAACAATGGGGGATTCCAGTGCCTCAATACCTTCAAGGCGCAAGAGAGTATTTTGCAGCAGGGTATGTTCATTATACATAGCAATGAGTTGTTTGGGATAATGCTCCCGTGACATGGGCCATAGCCTTGTTCCAGAACCTCCCGCAAGAATAACCGGTACTATCATCTTTTTCCCTTTCTATTTTGTTAAATTTTTCAGGACAAAACTTTTTCAAACAGTTCCAGATGCTGCCTTGCAGCCTTCTCCCATGTATATTTTTTACATTGTTTCAGACCTTTTGCTGCCAGATCCTGTCCTAAAGTTTCATCCTGAATCATTTCAAGAAGCCCTGTCTGAATGGAGTCCACATCATAAGGATCTATGTAATATGCTGCATCTTCACATACTTCCGGAAGTGATGCTACACGGGAGGTCAAGACAGCTGTCCCACAGGCCATTGCTTCAATGGGAGGTATCCCGAAACCTTCATAAAGAGATGGATAGGCAAACACCGTTGCCATATTATAAATCTTTACCAGATCATCATCAGAAACATACCCCGTATACATAATATTTTCCTTTTCCTGCTCAATCAGTCGATGAATACCTCGGTTATTCCAGCCTTTACAGCCGACCAGAACCAGTGAAAATTCTTTTTTTATCTTTTCAGGAAGGAATGAATATGCCTTGATAAGGTTTACTAAATTTTTCCGTGGTTCAATACTGCCGACAAACAGAATAAACTTTTCTGGCAAACCATATTTTTCCCTGCATTCTGCCAGTAATCGCTCATTACAAACAACCCTGTATCTGTCGTGATCCAAACCGATTGGAATCGTCACAACCTGATATTCTTTAAACCCTAATATTTCAATCACTTCTTTCCGGATATAATTGGAATCAGTTATAATCACATCCGATCTTTTGATATTTTTCCAAAAATTTTTATTGAAATGCGCCACACTCTCTTTCAAATGCCATTCCGGATGGTGAATAACAGATAAATCATGTAGGGTTGTGATCACTTTTTCGGCTTTAATCTGCCGGTAGGGGATATTATTGGGTTCCCAATATAACTCATATGGTTCAAGAAAATTGGCTCTAAACAATAATAATTGTCGAGCCAGTTTCTTAACATCTGGATATTTGCCTAAAAACGATTTTATTCGGCTTAATTTACTGATTTTATTTTTTGCAGATTTTGCAGGCAAAAGGAGTTCTTTTGAAATAGACCCATAAAAAAATTCATAATCAAGAAGAGATGATCCCTGAATCCTTCGTGTAATTTCATATGTATAAATGCCGACACCGGTCAAATTTGACAATAAGCAAACCGTGTTAACAATCGTTTTCCTGCGATTCATTTCTACTCCATCACCCAACAGGTGGTTTCTCTGATAATTATTTTTTTTTGATCAGTAGGCATATTAAGTTTCTTAACTCTTATCTTCGTGTTTTTTTGGCAAAAGAATTATGTAAATGGTTCATAAGCCGAGAGCTTTGCACAACCCAACGAGATATTATGGTTGACACTTAAATCCTACAGATTCCGATCGTTTAATTTTTAATCGAACAGATTTTTTAAATTTTCCTTGTTTCTCAAAAAAAATATGACGTATTTTTACATTTTTTAGACAATATATTGATATAACTCAGCCCTTAACGCCCATTCTCTATCCTGGGACGCACCTATGCAGTTGCTTCCCGCTTTTTAAATATTTTCAAGCCCTCTGTATATTGAATGCCACCTGCCTGAGCCAGATATCAATATGATTCTTATCAATGGTTGTAAACCTTGCCCCTTGTCTATTGTCTATTGTCGTGAAGATGGCTTAAACCGAAATATTGTTCTACGATGTATCGTGTTTTGGATATTTTTTTATTTCGATTTATCTCAAGTTCTGTCAATTTTTCGTTTTTCTCGTCCTTTCTCATAATGCCGTCTTTTAAATCATTCATCGCTATAAACGACCGGTTTGGTTCTCCGTGATATCCTTTATCCGCATAAACTATAGCAAGTTTATGTTTTATATGAAGACTGTATAAAGTGCAGTAGGCCAAATAATTGGTATCGTGAACAGAAGCATAGCTTAAAACTGTTGTAAGAACAAAACCATATTTTGCATCTACCGCTGCGTGCTCTTTTAAACCGAAGTAAGGCTTATCGTTTTTCACTGTCCAGTTGAATTCAATATCTCTCGCAAATTTTAAGGGTTTGCCATTCTTGTCGAGTTTGTCTTCAGGCTTATTCCGCCGGGCTTTTATCTCTTCTAATTTTTTATTACTTTTTAGCCGACTTGCTGATTTAACAATACGGGCGTCAATGGCAATTCCTTCATTGATGCTCAATGACCTCGAATTTACCTTTGGTCAGCCTTTTTCTGAATTTTGAAAAAGTTGAATGATCTGGTGATGCTTCATTGGCTGATAATCCTAACCTGGACAAGCCAGAACCAAAAAGGTTTCATTTAATAATAAGCGAATGTATAATTAACATTCAATTAGATGGGTCAACCCGTTCCGGTCTGATCACCTTGTAATCGCTGGTTTTGACCATTTTACAATCTCTACCCTCACTTCATTTGAACAGCAAAACTCACTCGCTTCGCTCCCTCAGACAGTTGCTGTTCCTGGCATTTCGTTCGGCAAGAGCTTGTAAAAAATGATCAAAGAATACGCTCTTTACAAGGCAATCAAACCTCCACTGGAAACCGTGGCTAACCCAAAGGAGGTCAATCATGCTGTTTACAGAAAGATACTCCAAACAAATATCTGGTGTTTTACATTGTTACGACCGTGTTATTATTCAAGGCACTGTTCCCGGAATCTGTTATGCAGGTGGCATGACCAGCTATCTTTACTGCAATAAAATTAGAATTTTTGATTATCCCAAATTTGCCGCACCTTTTAAAGAAAAACTCCGAAATAATGCTGAGAAAATTGCTTCAGACAATGAAATCAATATTCAATTTTTACCAAAGAGAAATATTCGGAAAGAAAAAGTAATAAAAAATATTATTAAATCCAGAGGAGATCATCCAGGTCTTGTTCATATTATTTCGGCCATGGAGGCATGTCCTTCATACAAACCCTGGCACAATAAAAAGACTGGTAAAACATATCTGAAGTCCGTTCTGGGGAAGTGTTTGCATTATTATTTTTATTTTATAGATGAGGACATGGGCCTTTGCTATGTTCGGGTGCCTACATGGTGTCCGTTTCGGTTACAAATTTATTTTAATGGCCACAATATCCTTGATGCGGCTATGAAACAAAAAGGCATTCGAAGCGTAATACGGGACAATGCAGTCATGAAAACGGAATCTTTTAAGTCTGCTCAAAAAATCAGCGACGCTCTAAATATTGAACATATCCATAAAAAATTAAATGAATTTGCAAATCATTATTGTCCGGTTATAAAACATTTTCCTATGGGTTATCATTGGAGTATCATGCAAGTTGAATATGCGACAGATATTATTTTCAAACGCCAAAGTGATTTGAAATTGATTTATGAAAATTTAACCCGCACAGCAATTCATTCTGTCAAACCAGAAAATATTGCCACTTTTCTTGGCCGAAAACTTAATCCACAATATCAAGATGAAATGGGCAACAATTTTTCCACAAGGATAGAAGGGACGTGTATCAAATTTAGAATGGGAGCCACCTCAATAAAAATGTATGATAAACACGGCATCATCCTCAGGATAGAAACGACAACCAATGATGTCTCTTTTTTTAGGCACTACCGAAAGGTAGAACACCGTGATGGAACAAGCTCCATGAAACTCACAGGCATTAAGAAAGGTCTGTATAGTCTGGGACCTTTAACCGGCATACTATTGAATGCCAACAAACGTTTTTTGAAATTCATTTCGGATATAGTTGATCCGAGTGTCGGCATAAAAAAACTTAAAAAAGTCTCAAAGACTGTTGTTCAAAATAATCGGCCCTTCAAAGGGTTTAACTTTTTTAATGAAGATGACATGAACATATTGCAAACAGTAATGTCCGGTGAGTTTACAATCAGAGGCTTCCAGAATAAAAATCTCCGTGGTAAGCTTAAAAATTATTCCAGCAGTCAAGTCTCAAGAACCTTAAAAAGATTGCATACCCACGGTATGATCAAAAAAGTTGCCCACACTTATAAATACTATTTGACTCGTTTTGGAAGCCAAGTAATCACCATGGGAATGAAAGTTAAAACCATGGTTATTATCCCTGAATTGGCAAAGGCTTATGAACCATTTGCATAATTCTTTTGCCAAAAAAACACGAAAATTAGAGTTTAGAAACTAA
>JADGEQ010000085.1 GCA_016744295.1 Desulfobacteraceae bacterium
TTCTGTAAAGCCTGAATATGGATAAGCAATGATATAGGTGTTGTACGCGGAGAGAGTGTTAATTTTCTTTGCTTGCGCATATGCGAGTTTATGGATTTCTGGGATCGCATCAGCAATATACCTTGAGTTGGGATATGTGTTCACAAACCATTCCAGACCGGAAATATTTCTTTTAACTTTCACAATTTCAATAATCTTATGTTCAATACTGTCTCGCTCAAGAGAATTCGGATATTTTGTGATATGGCTGACATATGTTGCGAGATTGTCGGAGCTGGATAAGTTTTTAAAATCAGAGGTCGCTTTAAGTTGTGAGATTTGCTGATTTGCCATTTTTACAAATTTTGATTTTTTGTCAGCGGAACTTATAAATTCATTATAGGCGTCTAAGCTGTTAGTCTTTTTTGCAGCGGCGAATAACTCAGCGTGGCGTTCTTCAATTAGTGCTCTCTTGTTAATTCTGATCTTTTTTGCAAGCTTCTTACTACGATTGTAAATAATATCATTACCGTAGATCTCGTTAGCTACACATAATGCGTTTAGCTTTCCATTTCCCGGTAATTTTGAAAGAAGATTGCCATTCTTGTCTATGTCAGCAAATTCAATGCTACAATTATTAAAACTCACGACAAGAGATCTGCCACTTGTAAAAGCAATCTTGGATACGAGCAGGTTACCGTCAGACTGAAGCCTGGAAAGGCCTCTATACTGAGATATGTTCTCACATATCTCAAGTACTGATTGAGTAGATGCAAGGCGCCACTCGGGTGATTTCTTGTTGATTGTGGCTGAACTTTCTTCACATGCCTGAATAGCCTCTTTCCTGTTAGTGAAGTCCGTAGGTAGTAACAGCAGATATTGGTTTGTGAACTTGTCGTAGTGTGCATTTCCGTTACTTACAAAACGGTGAGTTTCCACATATCGTTCTATGCTTGAGGTTTCAGATGACATTGAGAGTGCTGGCAGGCCAGTCAAAACAGCTAAAAGTGTAATGATTGAAAGTGTTTTATTGTTCATTGTAGTTTCCAGATTGATTATATTGATAAGGTTTATTTTTTTATGAATTTGAATTCATGTCAAAAATCAAAACATTAGAGATTAAACATTCTCTACCGAAAATTGCAACAGTCAATTTAATGCCCTGTTAAATTTCCTTTTTTTAATTTAGCCAGAATCAAAGATTCTTGCATGATCCTGACTTCAATTTTTATCAGAAAGCAGTTTTGATTTGCATATATATCTTTGAATTTTTTCACTGTGGATTATGTCTATAACGAAACTCCCTCAAGGCTGAATTTAAAAGGGAAGACTACTTATTAATAGTCCGAGGGTTTCTGAATCAGAACCTAACACAAGATTTTGTGGTTGGGGGAAATTATTAATTTGCCTACCGGAAATCAATTCTTTTCAATTCTTTACTTTACTTAGCCTATAATTTCAATAAGTGAGATTTGAATTATTTAGACCGATTGGGATCTAGGGTTGAGGTCGGGGTGGGATGCGGGTGTATCGTTGATTGCAATTTTGTACAGGTTCTTAATGCAGTGAAGCGGTTAAAAGATGGAATTGTTTGAGCGCAGCGAGTTTTCCATCTTCAGCGTAGCGGAATTTAGAACCTGTCAAAATTGTTCAATCCGTGAACTGCATCCCACCCCGGCCGGTACTGGCGAATCCGATCTCTCCAAATACTGAATTTGAAATCCTGGACTATTATTAAAAGGCGTGGGATTTCCACATCAAAATTTGACACAACATATTGTGTTAGGGGCGGAGTTTGTCAAGAGGTCGGGGGGGATTGCGGGCGTATCATCGATTACAATTGCGTACAGGCGCTTAATGCAGTGGAGCGTTAAGAAGGAGGTGCTGTTTGAAGACCTGCTGGATAGCAGTTCACGGCTTTTAGTACAGCTATAGAACCGCTATAAATTTGTGCAATCCTTACCCTGCAATCTTCCCCGGCCGGTCAGGAGGTTCACCCGAAATGTTCCGAGTAAATTTTTCAGCGTATGGTGGGATAAGTATCGGATATCGAGAATTGTTGATATCTGATATTTCAGATTGACTGCCGGGAGAAATTAGCTTATCATCCCGCGTTAGTTCACTGGGGGTGCTTTAATCAGCTGAGAGAAGTTGCAAGCTTCAACCCTTAGAACCTGATACGGTTAGTACCGGCGTAGGGAAAGTGTTGCTCGTTTGTCAGTCTTTATTTTTCCATTCTTTTTTCCGCCGTTACATTTTTTTACCTGCTCAGGACAAAACGATAACTATTTTTTTGTTTTGGAGGTGTTTTGAAAATAAAGCAGCAAACAAAAGAGGACAGGACAAACAAATGTCCCGTCCATCTGTCTGGACAAGCAGGCAAGCCCCACTTTCCCTGTGGGGTTTATGGAATTTTAGGAGAAAAATTTTCCCGGGGCCGCTCCAATGTAGAGACGGCCCGGCTCATGGTGGAAGGGGGAGTCGATATCCTTCAATATAGGGAAAAAGGAGACCAAAAGAGCCGGAAAGCAATGCTGGAAGAGTGCCGGGAGATCCGAAAGATCACATCAGATGCCCGGGTGCCCTTCATCGTAAATGACTATCTGGATATTGCCTTGATGGTGGAAGCCGACGGTATCCACCAGGGCCAGGACGATCTGCCCATCCCGGCGGTGAAAAAATTGACCGGCAACATGCTGGTGGGATGCTCCACCCATACCCCGGCCCAGGCAAAAAAAGCCATTGAGGATGGGGCGGATTATATCGGGGTGGGTCCTATCTTTGCCACCCAGACCAAGACAAATGTGGGTGCTGCCGTGGGGTTTGATTATCTTGAGTATATTGTGAAAAATCATTCCATTCCCTTTGTTATCATTGGCGGAATCAAGCGTCACCACATTATGGATCTTATATCACGGGGAGCCAAAACCATCTGCCTGGTAACTGAAATCATCGGAGCAGATGATATTAAACAAAGAATAGCTGAAATTAAAGAACTTTTAGGAGAAACAAAATGAGTAAAGCCTATACAACCCAGATGGATGCCGCCAGGAAAAAAATTTTTACCCCCCAGATGGAGCAGGTACTTGAAAATGAATCCATATCCAGACAAGACCTTTTGGACGGGGTTGCCAAGGGTATAATTGCCATCCCGGCCAATAAGAATCATTTTAACCTTAAGGCCGGAGGGGTTGGCCAGGGACTTAAAACCAAAATCAATGTAAACCTGGGGGTGTCAAAGGATGTCTGTTCCTTTGACGGGGAAATGAACAAGGCAATGCTGGCCCTTGAATACAAGGCTGATGCCATCATGGACTTAAGTGTGTCCGGGGATACCGAAGGGTTCAGGAAACGCCTGGTAAACGAAGTGCCGGTGATGATCGGCAGTGTGCCCATCTATGACACCCTGACCCGGACGGGGAAACCCACAGAGGAGATCACTCTGGATGACTGGTTTAAAACCGCTGAAATCCATGCGGAAAATGGAATTGATTTTCTCACCATCCATGCCGGGTTGACCCAAAAATGCGCGGAGAGCATCAGGACCAACCCCAGGGTCTGCGGCATTGTCAGCCGCGGTGGTGCCATTCTCTTTGAGTGGATGGAAAAAACCGGGAATGAAAATCCTTTTTACGAACATTTTGACCGACTCCTGGACATCTGCCAACAGCATGATGTCTGCATCAGTCTTGGAGACGGGTTGCGCCCCGGTTCCATCATGGATTCAACCGATGCCCCCCAGATCCAGGAATTGATTACCCTGGGGGAACTGACCAAGCGCGCCTGGAAAAAGAATGTTCAGGTAATGATTGAAGGACCGGGCCATGTCCCCCTCCACGAGGTGGAAATGAACATGAAACTCCAGAAAAAACTCTGCCACAATGCGCCTTTTTATGTATTGGGCCCCCTGGTAACCGATATTGCGCCGGGATACGACCATATCACCTCTGCCATTGGCGGGGCTCTGGCCGCCATGCACGGGGCAGATTTTCTCTGCTATGTCACCCCGGCGGAACATTTGCGGCTTCCCAGTCTCGAGGATGTAAAGGAAGGCATCATGGCCTCAAAAATAGCGGCCCATGCAGGAGATCTTGCCAAGAAAATCCCCAATGCAAGCAAACAGGATCTGACAATGAGCCGGGCCAGGGTGGACCTGGACTGGGAAGGCCAGTTTGCCGCTGCCATTGATCCGGGCAAAGCCCGTGCCTATAAGGAATCCTCCCAGCCCCTGGAAAAAGGTGTCTGCACCATGTGCGGCGATTTTTGTGCCATGAAACGGGTGAGCGATCTATTGTAAGTTTTTGCGGCCCAAAATTCCCTGCAGGCACTTTTTGATGCCTGCAGGTATTTGGGTTTCCAGGGGATTCTCTGATTTCTGTCTGTTGGAAACTGGGGCCGGTTCGTAAAAATAGACGGTTCAAGGCTGAAGGGGGTTATCTCGATAGCCAAAACTTTGCCGTTAACATGGTGATGTTCCCTTAAAAAGAATAACTCAGTCCTGTACTCAGTAAATGGGCTCTATTCTGATTATCGGCAAAAGTACATTGATATTCAAGAGAACCCTCCAGCTTATCGCTGAAGCGTAATGTTAAACCGATAGCCAGTTCTAAGGCATCTTTGCTTGCCTTACGACCATCTACACTGAAAGTTTCATTGCTTTGCAATGTGGCCAGGGTGTTTTCTTTCTCTGCAAAAAAATTATGGAACCAATCAGCTCGAAACTTAGGCGAGAATAACCCTTTGCCGGGATCAAAGGTGTGACTAATTTCAATTCCAAGAGAACTTACCAATGCGTGGGAATCTTTTGAGTTAACAGCAAGGGAGGCGGCTTCTGCTCCATATTCTGTGAAACCGTCTTCGGCAAGATCGATGTACTCAAACCCTGCCCGTGGCTCAAAAGACCAATTACCCTTCTTGTGTTTGTAACCACCGCCAAAAAAGGCAGAGTAATAGATTGCATCGTGGTCGCTTATGGCTGTTCTGTCTAAAAAGGGTATATTACGATTGGTTTTAAAATCAATAAGGCCAATGCCTAAAATTGATTGCAGAAAGAAGGCATCATATGACTGTGGCGACCATGAGCCGTAAAGATACCCATCGTAAACAGAACCCGTTGTGTTGCTGGTTGTCGCTTTTTCGTTTATATCAAACTCAGTGAAAGCAGTTGCAGCGCCAAGCTGAAATCCAGATTCAATTTGTTTATCAAAGCCCAGCATAAACCCGGCATATTTTGCTTTAAAATCGTTGCTGGTATTTGTCTTGCTGTAATGGACATTACCGCCGTAGTTCGAGAACCAGAGTGAAGATTGATGCGGTGTTCCATCTTTTTTTATTTTATTTTGCAAGAACGTTGATCTTGTTCTGATGTTTTCTAAACTTGCTGTGGTAACAGAATTGTGGAAATAGGGTGAATAATCATCTGTTGCCTGCCTGATATCAGCAAGATCCATCAAGTCCATGAGATTGAGAATATCTGCCATATCTTTGCTTGCAGTCGGCCGGATTCGATCAAAAATACCGGCGATACTTTGTTGCCGGCTTTCACTTAAAGATGCGTAACTATTACGCTCCAGGGTAAAACTGCTGGGATCTAAACCAGAGGCAGAGGTTTGCAAAATACTGCTTGAAAAATTATTTACAATCGCAAAATTACCGGCAACCCCGCCCGCATCCATGAATTGATGAGTACCCGGGGCAAGGTAACCTGTGGGGATTAATGAAAGTGAGCCGTCAAGATGGGCTGTACCGCTCACCACAAGTTGATCGCAGCCATTGTCACCAAATTCTATCTGCAAATCAGAACTATTGTTTTGGGTAAGATTTCCAATAATTTCAAGTTTGCCAATAGAATTACCAGGCGCGATAATACCCGCGCTGTCAACATTACCGACAATTAAACCATTCCCTTTTAATATTGTACCTTCATGCTGGTTGAGCGTCTTATCAAATATCACCGTACCGCTGTGAAAATCATAATTCCAATTTCCTTGTATCTCATCATTATAGGAAAAATTGAAATCAGGATCAGCACTATAGATGCCGTCATAGTCATACTTACGGCCAAAGGTCATATTTGCAGCACTAGCAGGATCACTATTAATAATATCCCCAACTATCTTAGCGCCGGTTTGGATGTGCAGCGATGTATTCAGCTTGTAGCCCCTGCCTGCAAAATGATTATCAATCCTGATGGCCGTTGCCCCATCACTTGCAAGGGTAGTTCCGGAGTGAAAAATGGTGTTATTAAAACCAAAAAGCAAAATACCAACGGAATCATCCCCACTGGCGGTCAGAACCCCCTCTTTTTCTATAAATATCTGATTAGATGTGCCAAAGGTGTAGAGGGCGTGGGAGTAATTTGCATCGGCAGACAGATTGCCGTCAACCCTGATTTTGTTTTTATTTCCCCATACATACAGGGTGTTGGATTGCTCTTTGGTTGTTTTTAAATTGCCTTTTTGCTCAATAAGATTATTGTTGCCATTAACATACATGCCATAGGTGTAGCTGTGGGATGTTTCAAACTTATCCGTATTGGTTATAATTCTGTCATTGCCGTAATATGTAGGGCCAAAACTATCATAGTAAGCATCATTTATATCCCACCCCATATCCCGGTACATATCAAGCAGCAGCTTGTTCAAAGCCCTTGGAAAATCCAAAGGATACCCCTGCCAGGTCATCAGTTCTCCGGGAGGACCCGGATGGACAAGAGAACTGCCTTGCATATATTCATTCATAAAAGTCTGTATGGGAACAGGGCCTCCATAGGTGGCGTTGGCAGCCGCTCCAGTCCAGAAAACAGTCCCGAGTTCACCGCTGGTCGTAATAGAAGAAGGATTCCCGGGGGCAGGATATCCGTCAGCATCATTTAATAATGAATCCCACCTTGTGATCCCTTCTGGATAGCTTCCATCCTCGTTATTACCATTCATAATACCCATGGCATGGAGTATTTCATGGGTTACAGTTGCCTGGAAGTCATATTGCCCGTGGCCGGGAGCCCCAGGCCCGTAATGCAGGGGAACGGATGTGAACATTACGATAATATCGTCTACACTGCCCAGAATATTGTCTGTGGGAATATTGTCCCGCAGGAGCAACTCTCCTGTTGAGACAATATTTGCATAGGTTTGATCGACAATGAGGGTCCCGAGTGAGGCCCCGAGATACGCCCCTTTTTCTAGAGTAAAGGCAATCTGCATCTTTCTGTTTGGGCTGCCCGTGGCAAAACTCTGTTCCAGTGTTTGCAGACTTCTGGTGATAGCATCCCTATGCCCCTGGGTCCACGCTTCGGCTCCTGTTACCGTTTCTCGATAAATCTCTGCATAACCATCTTTATTAGGTGTTGCGCCTACAGCGTATGCTGTTTCTCCGGGTGCAAGAAGTTGTGCTTCAAAATTGCCGACAATAATTGTTTCATAGGAAAGGCCCGGGGTGACCATTATTAAGCTGGCAAAAGCCAGGTATAATATTAATTTGCGCATTGGAATTCCACATAATTTGAAATCGGTCAACACTAGTAGGCTTATTCTTTTAAGGTATGCACGATAACGAGATTGAATAGCTTTAGCAGCCACAATCTGCACTAGAAAAAAGTCTTCCCCGTTTTCAGGATCAAGTTCCTTTTTCCCAGCAGATTCCACCGCTTTATTGATAATCAGAATTTCAAGTCCATTTAAATTGTGTTGTCAAATCTTTTAGCCACTCTCTCCATAACGCTTTCACTATTGGTCTATATGAGCAACTTATCTTTCACCAAACGAGTTCTTTTACAGGAGCTCAAAACTTGTGTCAAGTCAAGATCGCGAACACTAAAATTGGATTTCTGATTGTGTTGGATTAAGCCTTGGGAAAGAAAAAAGGGAACTTTTTGTAAAAAAATCAGCCGACTAACTTGGTCCGACAAGAATTATAGGCCTATTTATAAAGAAATCGTGAGATCATATCCGCAAGGTTGGAAAGGCGTCGGTCCCGGTCGATCCTGTGGGTGATGAGCCGGGGGGTGTGAATCACCTCTTCGCAGGCGCATAGGATCACAAAGGCTGCGGCGTCAAGATCCTTGACCCGCAACCTTTCTTTCTGCGTCCCAAGCATCCGGGCAATCTCCTGTTGCAGCCCCTCGTGGATGGAATTGTGAAGGGCCTCAACATCTGGATCGCTGTACCGCATGACGGACACCTCCCGCTGGAAATCCGGGGAAAAACCATGCTCATCCATAAGGGCATCCAAAAGGACCGCCACCCTGTCGGTATCCCCCTGGTCATCCAGACCGGCCATACCCCCGGCCATCTCTTTCAGCTGTTTGTGGGAAATCCCCTTATAAATTTCGAGAAACACACTCTTTTTGTCCTTGAAGTAGGCGTAAAAACTACCCGTGGCAACCCCCGCCGCCCTTGCGATCCCCTTTGTATTTGTATTGTGAAACCCTTTTTCCGAAAAAAGGCGCATGGCTGCGTCCAGAATTTTCCCCCTGGTTTCGATCCCCCGTTTCTGGACGGGGTTCCTTGTCTTGTGCTGGCCCAGCTCCATGGCACCCTCCTCGGTAATTGATTGTTAAAAACCGTATACCACTGTCCCATGACAAATGTCAAAAAAAGATGAACCAAAGTTCATTTTTAGCTTGATAATGTGAACCAAAGTTCATATTCCTTACATAAAGATGAACTTTGGTTCACATATTACCCAAACACCAACCCCTTACCAAGGAGAGCCCCATGGAACCTGGCCGCTTTTTACCTCAACCGCCCCAATCCCCCTCGTCAAAATGGATGATCCTGACCACTGTCGCAACCGGAGCCTTCCTCGCCTCCCTGGACGGCAGCATCGTTAACATCGCCCTGCCCACCCTGGTCAACCGCCTTCACACGGAATTCGCCTATGTCCAGTGGGTGGTCCTGGCCTATCTCGTCACCGTGGTCTCCCTGATACTGCCCCTTGGCCGCCTGGGTGACACCCTGGGTAAAAAGGCCATTTACGGATGGGGATTTGTGATCTTTACCCTGGGATCGGTCCTCTGCGGAATGGCAACCAGCCTGGCCGGCCTGGTGGGCTTCCGGGTGATCCAAGGAATCGGGGCCGCCATGATCATGGCCCTTGGATTTGCCATTGTCACGGAAGCCTTTCCCGCTAAAGAGAGGGGCCGTGCCATCGGCATCCTTTCCGCCCTGTGCGGGGTTGCCATCGCCCTGGGCCCGGTCATCGGAGGGGTATTGATCGAACGCTTCTCCTGGCAGTGGATCTTCCGGGTCAACCTTCCCATTGGCATTGCCGGCTGCCTCATGGTTTACCG
>JADGEQ010000052.1 GCA_016744295.1 Desulfobacteraceae bacterium
AGAAAAAGTTAAGTCTGGCCGAAATGGGCCCCCGCCAAGAAAAAAACTCCCCGATTTTTCTTTGGACGGGTCTGCACAAAATTAGGCGGTGGATTTAGGGAGATTGCCCCGGTTGACCTGGTATACAAAACAGGGTAAATTCAAAATTTATTTAAGGATTGATTCCCGTGAAGATTCTCTTTCTTGAACCCTTTTTTGGGGGATCCCACAAAGATTTTGCCCTGGGATTTGCAGCCCATTCATCCCATGATGTGGACCTTGTGACCCTGCCGGACTGCTATTGGAAGTGGCGGATGCAGGGGGCTTCTCTCTATTTTATCAACCAGGTCAAAAATCTGGGTCAATATGATCTGATTTTTACCACTGACATGATGAATTTAACGGATTTCATGGGGTTGGCCGGCAGGGATCTGCCGCCTGTTGTCATGTATTTCCATGAAAATCAGCTTTCCTATCCCTTGGGATTCCATGGAAAAAAGAATTCCCATCTGGGATTTACCAATCTTATTTCTGCTGCTGCTGCAAATGGGCTCTTTTTTAATTCAGAGTATCATTTGACAGCCTTTCTTGATGAAGCCAGGCGCCTGGTCAAACAGATGCCCGATGCCAGAACCGAGTGGGTGGTGGACGCAGTGGAGAAGAAAGCTCAGGTTCTTTATCCGGGTTGCAGGTTTGGGGCAGCGCCCATACCCTTGGAAAAAAACTGTCTGGACAGGCCCCTTATTGTCTGGAACCATCGGTGGGATTATGACAAAAAGCCGGAGGTTTTTTTTGATGTGCTAACCGAGTTGAAAAAAAAGGGGATCGGTTTTTATCTGGCCCTTCTTGGCGAGCAATACGAAATTATCCCCGAGGTGTTTAAGACGGCCAAGAAAATATTTAAAGAAGAGATTTTGGTATATGGCTATGTCTCCTCCCGGGAAGAATATCAATCCTGGCTTGCAAAGGGGAGTGTGGTGGTCAGTACAGCCATCCAGGAAAATTTTGGCATTTCTGTTGTGGAAGCGGTTCGTCATGGTTGTTTTCCCTTGCTTCCAAATCGTTTGTCCTATCCTGAAATCATGCCGGAAAAATTTCACAACAAAATTATTTATACTTCCACATCAAATCTCAGAGAAAAATTGGAAAAATTTTTGCAAGAGTCGAACAAATATTTATCAATGGGTCAAAGTTTGTCCGAATACACCGCCCGGTTCTCATGGGAAATCATAGTAAAACAATATGATAAGATATTGGAAAAATTTAAAAATGATGCTTGACTTACGCTTTTTTTCTATTTAAAGTGGAACCTTTTCTTAGGAAAAATGCTGATTTTTTTTGAATATCTACGACAGGGTCGTCGGAATAAATTAAGAAATTCAACACACACTTAGGATAATGATATTAGATAACAAACTTTGATTTTTTTTGGAAGTCTTTTCCATTTAGAATCAGAAATGTAGGATAGTTAGTTTTGATTTATATTACAAATTTGGAATAAAAAATATGCAGCTCTCAGAACAGCAGATTGATTATTGTATGGAGTGCGGGGTTTGTACCGGCTCTTGCCCCGTTGCCATGGAACTTGAGGGGTTTTCTCCCCGGCAGATGATCAAACGCGCCATGAAGGAACCAGAAGGGGATATCCTGAGCAGCCCTGATTTGTGGGCCTGCTTAAGTTGTTCCCGGTGCTCGGACAGATGTCCGGTTAAAATTGATTTTCCCGCCTTTATCCGAAGCCTTCGGGAAAAGGCCAGACAGCAGGAAAACCTGCCCAAGTTAAGCCACCACGGTATGTTTCACACCATCACCAGTATCCAGGCTGCTCAAATTGAACAGGACATGCTTCAGCCACAAGCTAAATCAGATCAGGCCAAGCCCGATGGAACCAGCCAGGGCAGGCCAAAGCAGGACAGACCAAAACAGGACAGAATTGGTTGGGCCAAAGAAACCGGCAAAATTTCAGAAACCGGGGAGTATTTTTACTTTACCGGATGCATATCCTTTTATGATGTGGCCTTTGAATATCTTGATCTGAAGATGATTGAGTCTGCTAAAAATAATTTAAAGTTATTGAATAAAATGGGGATACGCCCGGTTATCAGCAATGACGAATGCTGCTGTGGCCATGATGCCTTCTGGTGCGGGGATGAAAAAACCTTTGAAACCCTGGCCAAAAAGAATATTGAGACCATTGAAAAAAGTGGTGCCAAAACCGTTATCTTTGGGTGCCCTGAAGGGTATTCCATGTTCAAGGAGGCCATTACCGAACGGTTTGGGCCCTTGGCCTTTGAGATTCGGCATATCACTGAATTTTTGGCAGAAAAATTGCCGGAAACAAATCTTACCTTTAAAACCAACGCGCTTGCCAGGGTTACCTTCCAGGATCCCTGTCGCCTGGGCAGGCGGTCGGGTATCTACGAGGCACCCCGGCAATTGATCCAGATGGTTGCAGGATGCGATCTTAGTGAAATGGAACATAATCGGGAAAATGCAGTCTGCTGCGGCACCACCGCCTGGATGCAATGTTCCTCTTGTTCAAAGGTCATGCAGATCCAGCGGCTTAAGGAAGCCGAGGCTGTGGGAGCCGGGGCAATTATTACAGCTTGTCCCAAATGTCAGATTCATTTGACATGCGCCAAGAAAAATACAGACCATGATCTTGAGATTATTGACCTTGTGTCCTTTCTTGCAGACAACCTTGTTTAGACCCAGAACAAGGGACTATATATAAATTTTGGAGTTATAAATGGCAAACAATAAAAATATTCACGGTTCGGTGATGGTGGTTGGTTCCGGCATTTCCGGAATGCAGGCGGCCCTTGATCTGGCAGATTCGGGCTACCTGGTTCATTTGATTGAAAAAGAATCCGCCATTGGCGGGGTCATGGCCCAGCTGGACAAGACCTTCCCCACCAATGACTGTGCCATGTGAGTTATCTCACCTAAACTGGTCGAGGTCGGCCGGCATCTGAACATTAAGCTTCACACCCTTTCAACTGTCCAGGAAATTACAGGAGAAGAGGGTGATTTTACCGTATCCATCAAACAGGCTCCCAGATTTGTGGATATGGACAAGTGTATTGCCTGTGGGGAATGCACCAAAACATGTCCGGGGAAAACCCCTGATGAATTTAATGAGGGGCTGTCCAAACGAAAAGCCATTTATGTCTCCTATCCCCAGGCTGTTCCCCTCAAATATGCCATTGATCCGGTTAAATGTATCAAATTGACCCGGGACAAATGTGGAATTTGTGCCAAGGTTTGTCCCACAGGGGCCATTAATTTTGAGGATAGTGAAACCCAGATCACCCTGAATGTGGGATCTGTGATCATGGCAGCCGGGTTCAAACCCTTTGATCCGTCGGGTCTGGACAATTATCAATATGCCAATTTTCCCAATGTGGTTACCAGTATTGAATATGAACGGTTGCTTTCTGCCGGTGGGCCTACAACCGGCCACATTGAATGTTTCCCGGACAAGCACCAGCCAAGGAAAGTTGCCTGGCTTCAATGTGTGGGATCCCGTGACCAGAATAAATGTGACAATGCCTATTGTTCTTCTGTCTGCTGCATGTACGCGGTAAAAGAAGCCATGATGACAAAGGATCATATTGACGGTGAATTTCAGGCCTCCATCTTTCTCATGGACATGAGAACCTTTGGAAAAGATTTTGAAAAATATTATGAACGGGCAAAAGAGGAAGGGGTTCGCTTTGTCCGGTCCAGAATCCATTCCATCACAGAGGATGAGAACAAAAAACTGATCTGCACCTATGTGAGCCAGGAGGGTCAAAACAGGACGGAAACCTTTGACATGGTTGTATTGTCCGTGGGTATGGAAACACCAAAAGATCTGGCCCAGAGTGTTCGGGATATGGGCATTGAACTGAATGCCCATGATTTTGTGGAGACCACAAGTTTTAATCCGGTCAGCACATCGAGAAAGGGATTTTATGTTTGCGGCGCCCTCCAGGAACCCAAGGATATTCCCCTGGCCGTCATGGAAGCATCTGCAGCAGCTTGCGATGCCGGTACCAGCCTTTCAACCTCCCGGGGGAGTCTGACCCAGACCCGTACCTACCCGACAGAGGTGGATGTAATGGGACAGGAAGCCCGCATCGGGGTCTTTGTCTGCAATTGCGGCACCAATATTGGCGGGATTGTGGATGTGCCCGCCGTGGCCGCCTATGCCCGAACCCTGCCCCATGTGACCTATGTGGAAGAGAATATGTTCACCTGTTCCCAGGATACCCAGGATAAGCTCAAAGCAGTGATCCAGGAGAACCGTTTGAACCGCATTGTGGTTGCGGCCTGTACCCCCCGGACCCATGAGCCTTTGTTCCAGGAAACCCTCAAGGATGCCGGCTTGAATAAATATCTCATTGAGATGGCCAATATCAGGAATCAATGCTCCTGGGTTCATTCCAAGGAACCGGAACTGGCCACAAAGAAATCAAAGGATCTGGTCCGCATTGCCGTTGCCAAGTCTGCCCTCATGCGGCCTCTTGCCCAGCCCACAGTGAATGTGATGCAAAAATGCCTGGTCATCGGCGGGGGGGTTGCAGGAATTAGTGCTGCGTTGGGGCTTGCCAATCAAGGCTTTCCCACGGCCCTTGTTGAAAAGGATGAAATGCTGGGCGGCAACGCTTTGCATCTGAACCAGACCTGGAAGGGCGAATCCATTGGAACAAATGTGGCAGCTCTTGTAAAGGATGTAACCGATCACCCGTTGGTGGATGTTTATACCAAGGCCCAGGTTACCGGGACATCAGGCTTTATTGGAAATTTCAAAACCGCTGTTACAGCCGATTCAAAGGAAATATTCATTGACCACGGGGCCGTAATCATGGCCACCGGCGCCCTGGAGAGCAAGCCTTGTGAATACTTGTATGGTGAAGATGAACGGGTGCTTACCCATTTGGAAATGGATGCTGCCCTGAAAAATAATGACCCCCTGGTGGAAAACTGCAGTTCTGCTGTTTTTATTCAGTGCGTGGGATCCAGGGATGAAAACCGGCCCTATTGTTCCAAGGTTTGCTGCACCCATTCGGTAAAATCTGCCCTCAAGCTCAAGGAAAAGAATCCTGACATGGCGGTTTATGTTATCTACAGAGATATTCGAACCTATGGCCAGCGGGAACTGCTGTATGCACAGGCAAGGGAGCGTGGGGTTATCTTTATCCGGTATACCCTGGATGAAAAACCTGTGGTTGAGAAAATGGTTGAAAAATCGGTTGAAAAAACTGATGAGAAATCGGGCGGCTCCCTGGTCGTCCGGGCCCGGGATCATATTTTGGGAATGCCCCTGGAAATCAGGGCCGATCTTGTGGTGCTGGCATCTGCCATCGAACCCCGGGAGAATAGTGAACTGGCGCAATTGTTTAAACTGACACTCAATGATGATAATTTCTTCATGGAAGCCCATGCCAAGCTTCGTCCCGTTGAATTTGCCACGGACGGTATGTTTTTGGCGGGTATGGCCCATTATCCCAAGCCGGTTGAAGAGAGCATTGCCCAGGCAAAGGCTGCGGTCTCAAGGGCCACGGTGGTATTGTCAAAGGAGAATGTTGTGGTGGACGGGGTGGTTTCTTTTGTGAATGAAGCCCTGTGCCGTGGGTGTGGTGCATGTGAAGACACCTGTGCCTTTGGCGCCATTGAAATCCATACCACCAGCAACGGGATGAAAGTGGCCCGGGTACAGCAGGCACTCTGCAAGGGCTGTGCTGCCTGTTCATCTGCCTGTCCCACCGGTGCTGCCGGCGTTTTTCACTATGACAATGAAGTGCTGGCCATGGTTGAAGCCGCCCTAGCTTAAATAATTGCTTAAATCATTTCTTAAGAATAAGAATAAGAATAAGGATAGATCCATGAACGACATATTTGAACCCCAGATTATAACCTTTGCCTGCAATTGGTGCTCCTATTCGGCAGCCGATCTTGCCGGGGTGAGCCGGTTTCAGTATCCCCCAAATATGAGAATTATCCGGGTGATGTGCTCCGGGGGAATCAACCCCAATTATATCCTCAAGGCCTTTGAAAAGGGTGCCGACGGGATTCTGGTCTCGGGCTGACATATCGGAGACTGCCATTACCTGGACGGTAATGTAAAAGCTGAAAAAACATTTGAAATGACAAAAAAATTTTTGGGGTTGCTGGGAATTGATTCGGCCCGGGTAAAACTTGCCTGGATCTCATCGGCAGAAGGCAATAAATTTGCCCAGGTTGCCAATGAGTTTACCCAGCAAATAAAAAAGCTGGGGCCTGCTGATATTAAACAGGTGGCCTGATGTTAAAGATAAGACCCTGAATGATGCACAAAGCAATAATGCAATTTAAAGCAATAATACAAGTTAGAAGAATATATAGCGAAAACAGGAGGTAGATTGTGACAACGGATATACTTGTCCTTGGCGGCGGCATTGCCGGGATTCAGTCCTCACTGGATCTGGCGGAAATGGGATTCAAGGTTCACCTGGTGGAAAGTTTGCCGTCCATTGGCGGGAAAATGGCCCAGCTGGACAAAACCTTTCCCACCAATGACTGTGCCATCTGAATTCTTTCGCCTAAAATGCTGGATGTCGGTCGACATCCCAATATAGAGTTGATGGCCTATAGCGATCTGGTTAAACTTGAGGGGGAGGCGGGTAATTTCACCGCCACCATCCGGAAGAAAGCACGTTTTGTGGAAGAGGACAGATGCACCGGGTGCGGAGCCTGTACAGAGGTCTGTCCCACCACTGTGTCTGATCTTTACAATGAGGGCCATGCTACGCGAAAGGCAGTTTATTCCTGGTTTGCCCAGGGCATTCCCTCCACCCATGTGCTGGATCCGGATCATTGCCGGGTTTTGACCGGGAAACGCTGCGGGGTCTGCCAGAAAAAATGTGAAGCCAATGCCATTAATTTTGAACAGACGGATAAAATGGTAAACCTTTCTGTGGGGGCCATTGTGGTGGCAACGGGTTATGATATTTTTGATCCCGAAAAAATGCCTGAATACAGGTATCGGGAACTTGATAATGTGATAACCGCCATGGAATTTGAGCGGTTTTTGTCTGCTTCCGGCCCGACGGAAGGCCATATTGACAGACCTTCAGACCGGTTGGCGGAACAGAAGATAGCCCTTTTGTCCAAAGCATTTAAAAAATCCCGGAAAGCTTTGGACAGGTTTGAAGAAAAACACGGTCGGACAAGCCAGGATTTTTACGAGGCGTTTACGGCCAATAGCCTTGACGCCGGACAGGACCTGACAAAGGATGCGGCCAAGTGGGCTGCCAAATATCAGGCCCACCTTGAAATTGAAACGCCTTTAAATGAGCTTGAACAAAGCGCCAAAGGGTTCACCACTGCCAAAAAACTTGCCTTTATCCAATGTGTGGGTTCCAGGGATTTGCGGTTTTATCCTTTTTGCTCGGGCTATTGCTGCATGCATTCCATCAAAGAAGCCATCATTGCCCATGAACATGATAATGATACCCAATCTGTGATTTTCGGCATGGATATCCGGGCGGTTGGCAAGGGATTTGAGGAGTATAAAATCCGGGGGGGGAATAATTCTAATATTGGCTATAAACGGTCCCGGGTGGCCGAGATCACCAGGGGGGAAAATGACAACCCCGTACTGATCTATGAGGATACCTCGGAACAAAAGGTGAAAAAAGAACAGTTTGATCTGGTGATCCTGGCAACTGCCTGCGCCCCGGTGAAAAATACCCAGGCGGTTGCAGAAGTCTTGGGCATTGAGTTGGATCGATTCGGATTTTTCAAAACCAACCCGGCCGAACCCCTGGATACCACAAAGGAAGGTATATTTGTCTGCGGGTGTTCCCACAGTCCCATGGATATTCCAGAATCGGTTGCCCAGGCAAGTTCTGCCGCAGCCCGGGCTGTCCAGGCGGTCATGAAACATAAAAAGGCATCATAAAACAAGCCTGACCCAACATATATACAGATAAGTTGGATACAGGTAAGTTGGACACAGATATTATGGATACAGGTAAGTTGGATAAAAATATGTCAAATAATATATCAAATAAAAAGAGTGCAAAATGTGTGGAAGAACCCAGAATAGGCGTGTTTGTCTGTGACTGCGGATCGAATATCGCAGGTCATCTGGATTGCCCGGATGTGGCTGAGTTTGCCAAATCCCTTCCCAATGTGGTCTATTCCAAGGAAAATCTTTATACCTGTTCAGAAGCGGGAATTGTGGAGATTAAAAAGGCCATCACAGAACAGAAGCTGAACCGGGTGCTGGTAGCCTCCTGCTCCCCCCGGACCCATCATCCTTTGTTTGCCAGTTCCTGTGCCGAAGCAGGGTTGAATCCTTATTTGTTTGAAATGGTTAATATCAGGGACCAATGTTCCTGGGTCCATATGGGTAATAGGGAAAATGCCACCCAAAAAGCCAAGGATCTTATCCGCATGGGGGTTGCCAAGGCAGCAGGGTTGGAACCCCAGCAGGAAATCGAGTCCTCCCTGATCCGGAAAATTCTGGTTATCGGTGGTGGAATTGCCGGACTTTCCGCTGCCCAGGCCTTGTCCGACATGGGCCTTGAAATTGTCCTGGCTGAAAAAACCAACCATTTGGGGGGGCTTCTCCAACAGGTGCATGCCCTTGATACCGGCGGTACAGCCAAAGAGCGCCTGGATAAAATTATCAATGATGTTACCCAGCGGTCCAATGTCAGGTGTGTAACCAAAGCCTCGGTGACTGAAACCAGCGGATATATCGGCAATTTTGATGTTAAAATTGAAACTCCGGACACCACCCTGACAGAAAAGGTGGGGGCCATTGTGGTGGCCACCGGGGCTGTGCCCCTTATTCCCGAAGGGATTTTCGGGTATGAGAAGGCCAAAAAGAACTCTTCTGTTGTGACGCTTATGGAATTGGAACAAAAATTAAAAAAAGCAGCAATTGAAGGGGAGACTGATCTCGTAAAATCTGGTTCCGAAAAATCTGATTCCGTAAAACCTAATTCAGTCAAATCGGCTTTGAATGCAAAACGGGTGGTATTTATCCAGTGCGCCGGCGCTAGGAATGATTCCAGAGAATATTGTTCAAGAATCTGCTGCATGATTGCGGTTAAAAATGCCATGCTCATCAAGGAAAAATATCCCCTCACCGATGTGCGGGTGCTCTATCGTGATATGCAGATGTACGGCACCCAAAAGGAACAGATGCTTTGGGATGCCAGGGGCAAAGGGGTGCGCTTTGATGTGTATGATCCCAAAAATCCTCCCCAGGTGACCGAGGGCCGTGTTGAATTTTTCCAGACCCTCACCGGAAAAACGACCCAATTGGATGCAGATCTGGTGGTGTTGTCAACCCCCTTGATTCCCAGAAGCAGTGCCGGTCAATTGGCAAATCTGCTGAGGGTGCCGACGGACCAGAACGGATTTTTCCTGGAAGCCCATGCCAAGCTCAGGCCCCTGGATTTTGCAGCCGATGGTATTTTTGTCGCAGGTTCCGGCCGGTATCCGGCAACCGCCACGGAAAGCCGCACCCAGGGTATTGGGGTGGCATCACGGGTGGCTGCAATTTTGTTCAAGGATAAACTGATAAAAAGTGCGATTGTGGCCAAGATTAATCCGGATTCCTGTGTGGGTTGCATGGCCTGTTTGTCCATGTGTCCCTACGAGGCCATTACCTTTAACCCGGAGTTGCGGGTTTGTGAAATAAATGAGGTGTTGTGCAAGGGTTGCGGTAATTGTGCTGCCACCTGTCCCTCCCATTCCGCCCTGCTTGCCGGGTATAAGCCCGAACAACTGCTGGCCCAGATTGGAGCAGCCTGAAACCAAAAAAGGAACCTTAACTAGGACCTTGAAAATAGGACCCATGATTTGCTGATGCCATTAAATTGGTATTTTCAGACTATATATAAAGGATTGTTGTATGAGTGATCAAAATTTTGAACCCAATATTATCTGCTTTTTGTGCACCTGGTGAGCATACGCCGCTGCTGACCTGGCTGGGGTCAGTCGTATGCAGTACCCGGCAAATATTCGTATTATCCGGGTTATGTGCTCTGGAAGCGTTTCCTCCCACCACGTGCTCAGGGCTTTTCAACAGGGGGTTGACGGTGTTTTTGTGGGCGGCTGACATCTGGGTGAATGCAATTACCTGTATGGTAATTATTCCACTGAAAAAAGGGTGAAGCTTTTGTCCCAGATGTTGGATTTTTGCGGAGTTGAACGAGAACGGCTTAGAGCCAGTTGGGTTTCCTCGGCTGAAGCGCCTGAGTTTGTTGAAGAGGTGAACAGCTTTATTGATGCATTAAAGAAACTGGGGCCCTCTCCTTTGAAGGCAAAGATTGCCGAGAAAACAAAAAATACTGAAAAAATAGAGACCACCGAAAAAATAGAGACCGAAAAAATAGAGACCGGGCAAATAGGTGTATCATGATTGATAGTGTAAAACAAAAAGTAGAAGCGCTTCTGAAAGAAAAAAAGATAGCGGGTTTTCTGGGGCTTATTGAGCAAAACGGCCATGTGGCACCCCATTTGTACAAACAAGGGGAGGGGTTTGAAGGATTTAGCCTGGGCGACCAAAAAACTGCCGGAGATGCCAGGTATCCTTTGAATAAAATATTGATCACCATCGCCAGGCAATATCCCGGAGAAATTCTGGGGGTTCTGGCCAGGGGCTGTGATGAAAGAGGGCTGAACTCTCTTTTCCGTCTGAACCAGCTGGAGGTTGAAAAGGTGGTGATAATTGGGATTGCCTGTCCCCAGAGCCTTGCCCTGGCCTGTGAATGTAAAAAGCCGTTTCCCGATGCGCTTTCGGCGGGGGAACCAATCGGGACCGAAGATTCCATCAAGGCAGGTCAGACTACCCTGTCGGATATGGATGGACTGGACCTGGATAAACGGTTTTCCTTCTGGACAGATCAGTTTTCAAAATGCGTTAAATGCTATGGGTGCCGGGATATTTGTCCCATGTGCTTTTGCAAGGAATGCAGCCTGGAATGTGAAGACCTTATTTCCAAGGGAGATCTGCCCGTGGACATACCGGTATTTCACCTGACCCGGGCCATGCACATGGCAGACCGGTGCGTGGACTGCGGACTTTGCGACGAGGCCTGTCCCTCGGATATCCCTTTGCGCCTGCTCTACAAGAAAACCTCCCAGATCATGAACACTGAGTTTGGTTTCACCTCGGGGATCAATAAAAATGAACGCTCGCCATTGAGTATGATGGGGCCTGCTCCCCAAAAAGCCACTCAGGCAGAATAAAGCAAAATAAGGCATGTGAGGAAACAATGGATTACCAGAATATTTTGACAACCTGTACCTATTGCGGCTGCGGGTGTAATTTTTTTCTTGAGGTGCTGGACAAAAAACTTGTGGGAACCATTCCCTGCAAAACCAGCCCGGTGAACGAGGGGAAACTCTGTATCAAAGGATGGAATGTGCATCAGTTTGTCCAGAGTGAAAAACGGCTCACCCAGCCCATGATCCGTAAAAACGGAGAGCTGGAACCTGTCTCCTGGGATGAAGCCCTTGATTTTACCGCAACCAAACTCGCCGAGATAAAAAAATCCAAGGGAAGTGATGCCATTGGGTTTCTGGCATCGGCCAAGGTGACCAATGAGGAAAATTACCTCATGCAAAAGTTTGCCAGGGCCGGGGTGGGCACCAATAATATTGATCATTGTGCCCGTCTCTGACATTCTTCCACCGTGGCAGGTCTTGCCGCAGCATTTGGAAGTGGTGCCATGACAAACGGGGTTGCTGAACTTGAACACTCAGACGTTATCTTTATCATCGGTTCCAACACCGCCACCTCCCATCCCCTGGTGGCCACAAGAATTTTTCGGGCCATTGAAAACGGGGCAAAAGTGATCGTGGTCGATCCCAGGAAAAATCAGATCGCCAATTTTGCAAATCTTTATGTTCGCCATAAACCGGGCACCGACGTGGCCCTTTTAAACGGAATGATGAAGGTTATCCTGGACACGGGGCTTGCTGATAAGGCCTTTGTTGATGCCAACACAGAAGGGTTTGAAGAATTTAAAACCCTCATCGATGATGTCTCCTTAAAAGATTGTTCTGCCATAACTGGTGTGCCCGTCTCCCAGATCGAAGAACTGGCCAAAATTTACGGGAAGGCCAAAAGCGGTTCCATTGTCTATTGCATGGGTATCACCCAGCACACCAACGGGGTAAACAATGTAAAATCCCTTGCCAACCTGGCCATGGTAACGGGAAATATCGGCCGAAAAGGTACCGGGGTTAATCCTTTGCGGGGCCAGAACAATGTCCAGGGCGCCTGTGACATGGGGGGACTGCCCAATGTTTTCCCCGGATACCAGCCTGTTACTATCGGGGCTGCCAGCAAGAAATTTGCCGAGGCCTGGGGGGTGGATACCCTTCCCACCAATATTGGTTTGACCATCCCGGAAATATTTAAGGGGATTGAAAATGATGAGGTTCATGGACTGTGGATCATGGGGGAAAACCCCGTTGTCTCGGATCCCGATGCTGATCATGTGAAAAAAGCCCTCAAAAAAGTTGATTTTCTATTGGTTCAGGATATTTTCATGACCCCAACTGCAAAGCTTGCCGACGTGGTTTTACCGGGGACCTCCTTTGCGGAAAAAGACGGCACCTTTGCCAATACGGAACGGCGGGTGACAAGGGTCAGAAAAGCGGTTGATCCGGTGGGAAATTCAAAGCCCGACTGGGAAATTATCCAGGAAATTTCAAACCGGTTTGGCTATGCCATGGGGTATGAAAATCCAAAACAAATTTTTGACGAGATTGCCAGGGTTACCCCCTCCTACACCGGGATATCCTATGACCGCCTTGAAGGGGACGGGATCCAGTGGCCCTGTCCCACCTCATCCCACCCCGGAACCCCCTATCTTCATAAGGATGGTAAGTTCACCAGGGGCAAGGGGCTGTTCCACGCCGTTGAATACAAGCCGCCTGCCGAAGTTGTGGATGGGGATTATCCTTTTTGGATGACCACGGGACGGGTTTACGCCCATTACCACACCGGCACCATGACCCGAAATTCTCTGTCTCTGGACAGAGAGGTGCCGGAAGGCTTCCTTGAAATCAACCCCCAGGATGCGGCTGCCCTGGATGTTCTGGATGGTCACAAAATTTTGGTGGCCTCCCGCAGGGGAGAGATTACCACCCGGATCATGGTCACCGACCGGGTTGACAAAGGTGTGGTATTCATGCCCTTCCATTTTGAAGAAGCCAATGTCAATAAGCTGACCAACCCGGCCTATGACCCCATTGCAAAGATACCCGAACTCAAGGTCTGTGCCGTAAGCCTGACCAAGGTATAATATATAAAGGCGGTTCCTGTTTCCTTTGATTGGCAGGGGCCGCCTTTTGTTTAAGTGCCGGGTTAATCTATTTTACGCCATTGATTTGCAGATTATTGTAAACCATAACTTTTAAAAATTTTTTCAAGGGTCCCATTGGACTTTATCTCTTCCAACCCTTTATTAAATGCATCAATTAGCTCTTTATGTCTTGGATTTTTCAACCCGCTGGTAACATACAAACCATTACTGGAAAGAAAATTTTTAGTAAATTCAATTTTGTTTAAAAGTTCCGGCGTTTTTTTTGTGATCTTATTACGTGCGACGATTTCATCTTCCAATGTTAGATCAATTCTTTTACTATCCAATTTTTTGATATTTGAAATGAATTCACTGGTAGTTTCGCGTTTGAAGGTTGTCGCATTCATAAAATCGTCACTATACCCATATCCGAGCATGATGCCAACTTTTTTACCGGCTAGACTATCCAGTCCGTTATATTCAAAGGTGTCCCCTTTTCGTTTAATGAACTTCACCTCATTAAATGCATAGGGTGTGCTGTACATCAGATATCCTTCTCGTTTCTCAGTCTTCCATGTGTTCGGCAGGATATCAATTATGCCTTTTTTTACACCATCTTCAGCACGGGCCCAGGGAATAATTTTGTGCTTAAACTCGTATCCTTGTGTTTTAAACGCTGCACTGACAACTTCAATTGAAATCCCCATTTTAGGATGATTCGGATCCACAAAGGGGGGCCAGGGGTCTGATGCAGAACTGATTATTTTATCATTTGTCGAGCCCATTGTTGCCATTAGAAGTACAACTGCCAATGCAAAAAGTAATTTTTTCATGTTTACTCCTTTTTGTTGTTTTAATTGAGGTGATTAACGAAATAAATTCGTCATTAAGCATTTTTATGATCAATTTTCTCCCCGCCAGTTAGGAAATATCAGTACAGACAGGGTAGTGAAGAACAGCAGTGACGATAATTTTAACATTATAAAGATGGATAATGCAACCTTTACGATTCATGTTTATTAATTTGATAGCACCTTACTGGGTGCTATTCTTTCTTGATAGCGTTGAAATGAGGCTGTTCTTAAAAATATCTCCTGATATTTTTTAGCCAAAGCAATAACGTTTAACAAGCGCAAATGAAGAACGATCTGTTTTAAATCATTCCCATGGGAAGAATTTATAATATTAAAGTTTTCCTCATTAATGTCGAATCAGTAAATAATAAGATAATTGTATTCAGAATTCACATCCTGGAGATTTCAATATGAACAACACAATTCAGAATAATAATCGTTTTCAGTCCAATACCACCACAACCAGTATTCAATTCCACAGACATCCATCAAATGAACCCTCATCTTCTGGAACAAGTTCTAGGAACGGGTCGGCAGTAAAGGTGACCATAAGTAAAGAAGGGATAACCCAATCCCTTTTGATTTCTTCAAAATCTGGAAAACTGGATGTTTCCATGGAAAAAACAGGGTTGAACAAAATCGATAAAATTTCATCGAACATCATCGGCGGGGATGGCGCCCAGAACCTGTTTTCCATGGTCACTAATCTGGGAGAGGACCAATGGGCTGATATTTTTGAAATTTTAGAGGATCCGTCCATAAATAAAACCGATTTATTCTCGGCCCTTGCAACTGCAGGAGATAGTGCCGGTGGCATGATTGATTTAATTTCTAAACTGAACCCGGAAGAAAGGGATAACTTCCTGGCCCTGGCTGCAAAAGCAGGAAGTGACTCCTCATCTGACCTTGTTAAAATTGCCGGGCGGATTGGCAATACAGAACAACATCTTGATTTTTTAGTCCTTGCCAGGGACCTGGAAGGTGAAGAACTGGCAAATTTTATCAAGGCTGCTGCAGACAATCCTGATTCAATGGGTGGACTTGTCAAGATGACTCAAAAATTAGGGAAAACGGATCGGGAGTATTTTTTGAAAGCGGCAGCAGACAGCCCAAATCTTGGACTTTTGATTTCCAATAGTCAGCACCTGGATATCGACAAACGATCTGATTTCCTATTTGCTGCCGCCAAGTCCGGTAAGGCCCTAAAAGAACTTGTCGGCCTTTCAACCCGTTTGTCGGGCAAGGTATTCCAAAAGGATATCGTGTCAATGGCAGGGGCGCTTTCCCAGGATGAATTTGATAATTATCTTGCTGCCGCCATGAATAGTGGTGATGAAACTGCGGCTCTCCATGAAGTTACAAGCGGTCTTCAGGGTAGTCAAAGAGCTTCTTTTTTAAAGGCTGGGGCCGGGGCAGGGCAGGAAATCGGAGATTTACTTGCCCAGGTTTCAAGTTTAGGGAAGAACAGTGCTGATCTTGATAACTTTTTGGCGGTAGCCTCTCGTACAGAGGATATTGGAGCGTTGCTCTCTCTGACCCGCCAAGCGGGTGATAAGCAGTCCGGTTTTTTAGAGCTTGTCGGGAATTTAAACGCTGCTGATCTGCAAAACTTTGTTAACGGGGCAGGGGAAATGCAATCTTCCACACTGACCGATTTCATTGACCAGGCAGGACTATTATCCGGGATTGAGCGAAGTCACTTTTTATTCGGGGCCTCAAAGGTTGGAAACCATCAAGATGAATATATGGATCTTGTGGGCAAACTTACCGGGGAGGAACGGACCGGGGTGCTTTTGGTCATTGCCAATGGCAACAGTGAAGAGACGCCTTCCATTATAAACCGCATAAATAATATGGATGCCGGTGCCCAACGGGCAGAAGTTATTGCCGATGCCAGGATTGCTGTTATCCTGACAGAAAGTCAGCCCATGGCCTCTGACTATGTCCATCTGACAAATTTTCTTGATGCCGACGAGTACAATGACTTTTTGACGGCAATTGCCTATGAAGGAAATGAGGATGAGGCAGAACGGCTTTTGGCTCAATCGGAAACCGTAAATGACCGGTCTTCCTTTTTTTCTGCAGCAGCCGATGCAAAAGCAGAGCTTTCTCATCTTTTGGATATGGGCGAAAAATTATCCGGTGAAACCCGGGAAAAATTCATGGATGTTTTGGGCAATCTGGGTGGAGAAAATGTACAAAATTTCTTGGGAGTAGCCGCTGAGAGTGGCAAAAATCTGGAGGAATTTCTCAAGTTGACGGATAAACTGGTGGGCCTGGAAAAAGATAATTTTCTGAGCGCCTCTGTTGATGCCCAGGAACAGGGGGTCCTAGAAGAGTTTATGGGGCTTACCAACCGGTTGACAACCCACAACCGCAGCCTATTTCTTAATGTGGCCACAACTGCTGGACCTCTTCTGGGAAATCTCATCCAGGCAACCAACAATTATATCAGTTTCCAGGAAAAAAGTTTTATGGCCGCCGGGGCAGCGGCTGGATTCGATTTTTCTAAGATGGTCGAGTATGAAGACCCAAAAGACCCCGAGAAAGGCCGTTTAATCGGGGGTATCAAACCTGGATACCTGTTTTCCTTTCTGGAAAACGCTGCCGCATCCGGAAATTTTCTTGGAGGTTATTTAAAACCATATTTGGCATGATATACTGTGCAGACACAGCTATTCCAAAAATTGTCCGCGGATATCTGGTGTTTCTATAATTCGTCTTTTTCAACAAAGGAATAATATCCCCTGGAATTAAAAATAATGTGATCCAGAAGCGTTATTCCCAGAAGTGTTGACGCTTTTTTGATTCGTTGTGTAATGGCGATATCTTCTTTGCTTGGGGTGAGATGCCCAGAAGGGTGGTTGTGGGCAATGATAATGGCGCAGGCCCGCTCAACAATCACATCTGCAAACACTTCTCTGGGATGTACCTGGCTTTTATTGACAAGGCCTATGGTTACCACCCGGACATTCATGACTTCGTTTGCCCCGTTGATTGAGATACAGATAAAATGTTCCTGTTTTCGGTCCCCATAATGCCGGATCAGGGGAAGCACATCGATGGGGAGGGTTATTCTCAATCCCTCGGGCTTGATCCGTCTTCTGACAAATTCAACAGCTGCTGCAATGGCGGCGGCTTTTGCCTCCCCGATTCCCTGGATGGTCATAAGATCATGACCATCCAGACCTATCCCTTTTTTATCGATGACTTTAATCAGTTTTTGGGCAAGGGATAATACCCCATGGCGTTGGGTCCCCTTGCCCAGGATAACGGCCAGCAGCTCCTCGTCTGACAGTGATTTGGCTCCCTTTGCCATGAGTTTTTCCCGTGGCCTTTCCCCCGGCAGTAAATCTTTGATTCTTTTCATGGGTCTCACATCCATCATTGGATTTGGTTGTTGGCTTTTTTTGGGCTGCTTCCAATGAAAAACAGAAAGGGTGACATCTGATATTTTCATTGTACATTTGTGATGGCAGCGCACTTTATTCAACAGGTTTTAGATATGCTGGCAGAATACCATGGGGTTTGTCCGGATACCAGGGTTGCCTGGAAAAAAGATGCTTCGGATTTGAAAAAGAAGCAAGAATTGTAACTTTGGGGGATCTTTTCGTAACTATAAAAGGTTGTTAAATTTTACTAAAATCAAAATAATCACAACAATACAGTGCCTTATCTATATGGCACAGGGATTGCTATACATAGAGCAACACTCCATGGAGGTGGAAGGTATCCATCCCAAAGGGTGATTTTTTCAAAACCAAAGATTAATTAAAAAATTTGGTTTATTTGAAAAGAATTAACATGGCGGTAATAATAAATTTAAAAAGGAGTAACCAAGATGAGAGTATTTTTGACATCAGTGCTAATTATTGGAATCATCGGAATGGCAGGTTTTAGCTTTGCCAAGGCAAAAGAAGTTCCCCAGAATGCAGTTTCTGGAGAGAGCCTAACCAAGGCTGGTGAAATGGAAAACCAGGTTTATGAGGGTAAAGTTGTCAATACAGAAAATGGTATTGCCCTGATGGCAGGAGATTCAGCCTATCTGCTCCAAGGCAAAAACCTTGAAACGCTGGTCGGGAAAACCGTTAAGATTCGCGGCAAGGTCATAAAGGGTGACCTTATCATCACTCTTTTTGTTGCCAAGGCAGAGGTGATATAATAATTCAACCTGATTGAAGTTTCGATATCGTTAGGTTACGGCATGTAAAGGGGTGGGAAACTTTTTGGTTCTCCACCCCTTTTCTTATTCAGTTTTTACATTCAGATATTTGAATGTTATATTTTTTGATTTTGTAATGAATGGATCGCCTGCTGATTCTCAGAAGTTCGGCTGCATTTTTCTGGACGCCATTGGCCTGCTTAAGGGCTCGTATGATGGTGTTTTTTTCACTGTCTCCAATGGAAAAATCAGGGGTGATCTCGGATTTAGGGTTTGCCTCTTGGGCTTCTTCCAACTGCAGGTCAGAGGGCTGAATACTATTGTTTCTACACAAGATAATACCTGCCTCGAGGGCATTTTTCAATTCCCTGATATTACCGGGCCAGGAGTAGTTTTGTAATAATTCTAAAGTTTTATCGGTAAGCCTAACCCGGGGAATTTTCTGTTCCCTGGTATACTTAGCGACAAAAAATTTAGCCAGGGCTTGAATATCTTCTTGTCTTTCCCTTAAGGGCGGCAGGGTGAGGGTGACAACCTTCAGTCGATAGTAAAGATCCCGGCGGAAACTGCCTTTTTCAATGTCCGCGGGAAGATCGGCATTTGTTGCTGATAAAACTCTGCAGTCAACATTAATCTCTTTAATGGCACCAACCCGACGAATTTTCTTATCCTCAAGAAATCTTAACAGCCTGCTCTGCATGTCCTGGGAAATATTCCCAATCTCATCTAAAAACAGGGTGCCTTTGTGTGCTGCTTCAATAAGTCCTGTTTTATCCTGAACCGCATGGGTAAAAGAGCCTTTCATATGGCCGAACAATTCGCTCTCCAATATTCCGGCAGGGGTGGAACCGCAGTCTACTACAATATAGGGATGGTTTTTCTTTAAACTGTAATGGTGCAAAAATTTTGCGATACATTCTTTGCCGACACCGCTTTCCCCAAGAATAAGAACATTGGCATTGCTTGCAGCCACTTTTTTGGCGGTAAGATAAAGTGCTTTCATTGCCGGTGTTTTTCCCCAATAGAAACCATCTTCGATTAAAGATGAATTTAATTCATTCCTATCCGGTTCAATGACGGGGGGGGTGCCGACAAGAATTTCATTTATTTTAGCGATCAGTTCCCGGCCGTCAAATGGTTTTGAAATATAGTCCACAGCGCCCTGTTTTAAAGCATTAACCGCATCCGGGATGGTTCCGTAGGCAGTCAAAAATATTACCGGAAGATCGGGCAAGGTTTGCTTTATTTCAGAAAGGAGGTCCATCCCGCCCATGGCCGGCATTTTCATGTCTGAAATCATCAGGGCAATGGGCTGTTTTTTAAGCAGCTCAAGGGCATCTCTGGCATTATTTGCTTTAAAAACATGAAATTTTGCGGCGGTGAGTCTTGCATCCAGAACTTCAAGTATGTTGGGGTCATCATCGACAATCAGTATGTTAACTTGTCCTTTCAATTGGTTTTCCTCTTTTCCTGGATTTCCTGGTCAATATTTTCAAGTTCAGAGATCTGATATTGAAGGATTTTAATCATTTTTTCCAGTTCGCTTATTTGGTGGTTCTGATGTTTGACAATGGCCTTCATCTGTTTATTGGTTTTTATGTATTTCAGACGTTCTTGTTGTTTTAACCGGGTGACCTTTTGGATGATTTGTATAACAAGCAGGGGATTTTCCAAATTTGGTTTTTCTGGTTTTAGAGGCTGCCATTTTTTTAACAATTCCATTGCCGCAACAAATTCAGCTTCATTGTCAGACAGAGCCAGCTTTGTGCAGGCAAGATTATAGAGGGCAATGTTTTGAATCGTTGGATTTTGGCTTTTTTCTGCTGTTTCTGAGAAGAGGGCATCTGCCCGGTTATATTCTCCCTGGAAAAATGCGGCTTCCCCTGCCTTGAGCCGAATCGTTTCCGGGTGCATTTTCCCAGGATTTACAAGACAGCATCCTGAAAAGGCAAAAACAAGCAACAGGAGTGACCAATATCCGCACCCATGACCAAGAGAATGCTGTTTGCAGATGCTGTTATTAAATGGAAATTTTAACCTCATTTATATGTGTCCTTGGGGTATGTCTGTCCTTGGGCAATGGCTTTTTTATTTGTTTTGGGCAGGGTAAAAAAGAAGGAACACCCTTTTTTCTTGTTGTTCTCCATATAAATTGTTCCGCCGTGGGCATGGATTATCCTTTTGGAGATACTCAATCCAAGCCCCACACCATCCATATTTTTCCTTACGCCTTTGGCCCTGTAATATTTTTTAAAAATTAAACATTGTTCTTCTTCGGGTATTCCGGGTCCCTGATCGGAAATTTGGAAGATCAATTTTTTATTTGATGTTTGGTTCAGTAAACGGATATCCACAAAACTGTCTGGGTCGGAAAATTTTACGGCATTATAAACAATATTCAATAATACCTGAATGACTTCTTTCCTGACCCCAAGCACCATTGGTGCATCACAAAGTTCGTGGAATCTTATGGTGACATTTTTAATCTTTCCTTTGGCGATTAAACTGTTGGAAACGTCTCCTAGCAGTTGGTTGGGAGCAATGGGTTCCGGGCTGATTTTTCCCGAATATGATTCCAACATGGAAACATCAAGGAGATGATCCAAAAGATCGCTTATTCTGCTTATTTCGGAGCTTGCAATTTTTAAAAACTTTTTTTGGGTATCATTAACAGGTCCCAGAACCTTTTCAATGATCATGTTCACTGATTCCCGTATGGATGAAAGCGGTGTTCTGATTTCATGACTCAGAACGGAAATGAAATCAGATCGGATATCCTCATCCTCCTTGAGCTGTCTGCTCATGTCATTGAACGCTGCGGCAAGTTCTCCAAATTCATCCTGGGAGTTTATCTTTATGAGATTATAGTTATCCTTGGATATATCGTTAAGTCCGTGTTTCAATTTTCTCAATGGTCCTATCATTGACTTGGATATAAAGACCGCTCCCATAATACCGGCAAAAATGGATACTAAAAATCCGATGAGGCTATTTCTAACGCTTTGTCTGCCCAACTTATTTATTTTGACAAGGGCCTGTTCAATCTGTTGCTGGTTATCTTTTCTGGCCGTTGAGATAACGATCATCCAATTGTTCATCAAGCTGTCTTCAACCCAGGCTGCTGATTCAGCCCTAGCAGATAGTGCTGAATTGTCGGTATTGTCTTCAAAACTTTTGCGAATTACTTCCCATTGGTTGGAAATCGGATATTGGGGTGAATCCAAAATTAAAATTTTACCCAGCCCGTCGCAATATTCTTTTTTGGCTGTTTCAAAATAAGTGAGGTATACTTTTTTTTTAAGAAGCCTGAATTTTTTGTGGTTCACGTCCATGCTGATGAGGTTGTCAAGCATTCCCCTGGACAGGCTGGCAACCCGGTTATTGATACTGATAATATGCTGGGATGTTTCCATCAATTTTTGAATATTGACAAATAATACCAGAAGGGTTGTGTAAAAGATAAAAACCAGAAAGAAAAACAGCATCATCAGTTTGCTTGTTATGCCCAATTTTAATTTCATTCTACCGGATCAAATTCCTGTATAAATGTTAATGGTAAATTGCCGGTTAATATCAAATTTTGTTTTAATTCTAACAACATGCATCATATTTCAATGTGAAGGAGGTTTTATCACACTCCCATGGGGCAAGTCAAATCAAGGAAGTTTTCTTTGCCAGTTCCCAATAAATATGGCGGTTTTCAAATGATGGCTAAACAGATTTATGGCCCTGGCAGGCTGAAAATATCTAACATAGATCCCCATTGTGGTGGTTGTCTGCTAGGCAAGGTCATTTAAATTTTTATATCTGTCATTTTTTCTTAAATTTCATGGAGGTTTATGATATAGCTTCACAGGGCCGTGTCCGGATGGATACGGCCAATTAATTGGAATAACAGCTAGGCTTGGTGATTTTAAATGACATTCAATATAGCAATTAACGGGTATGGAAGAATCGGACGGTGTGTGGCAAGGGCCTTGTATGAATCAAAACAATTTTATGGTAAATTAAATCTGGTCGCCATAAATGAAACCGCACCCATTGAAACCATTTATCATCTGACCCGGTTTGATTCGACCCATGGCCGTTTTCCCCTTGAAATTAAAAAATGTAAGCAGGGACTTTTAATCGGGGAGGATATGATCCATATTTTCCAGGAAAAAAATATCGTCAATCTGCCCTGGAAGGATCTTTGTGTGGATGTGGTGCTGGATTGTACCGGGGTGCACAACGACAGGGAATCCGCAGAACTTCATCTTTTGTCCGGGGCGGGCAAGGTGATTTATTCCCATCCGGGCAAGGATGAAATGGATGCCACCATTGTTTATGGGGTCAATCATCAAACCTTAACCCCGGATCATGCCATTATATCCAATGCCTCCTGTACCACCAATTGTTTAATCCCAATTTTGGATGTTATTGAACGGCACCTGGGCATCGAAAGCGGATCCATCACCACCATCCACTCGGCCATGCACGACCAGCCGGTGATTGATGCCTATAATAAAGATTTGCGAAAGACCCGGTCTGCCCTTCATTCGATTATTCCGGTGACAACATCCCTGGAAAAGGGGATTGTAAGGATATGGCCCCGGATGGAAGGAAAGTTTGAAACCCTTGCCATCCGTGTTCCCACCACCAATGTTTCCATCATGGATATTACCCTGTTGGGAAAATGTGAAACCAGTGCCGCTGCTGTCAACAATCTGTTGACCCGGGCTTCCGAAACAGAATTTAAAGGGATTTTGGGTGTCAGCGATGAACAACTGGTCTCCTGTGATTTTAATCATGATCCCCGATCCGCAATCGTTGATCTGCCACAAACCCGGGTTTCCGGCAAACGCCTGATCAAGATCCAGGCCTGGTTTGACAATGAATGGGGGTATTCCAATCGAATGCTGGACACCGCCATCGCAGCCCTTGAGGCGTGAAGAACGATTTTTCGTGTGGGGCATGAACAGAATCTTTGCGTAATTTGCATTGCTGTATCTAACCTAAGCAAAAATGGTCGCAGTTTGGCCTTACCCCGTAATGATAGACAGAATGTTCTCTTTTTCAAATCCAAAATTTCACTGGAAAGAAGTTTGATGCCGTGTCCAATTTCACGGAGTTTAATCAACCAGGAATAGCAAACAAGGTTAAGGAGTGACAAATGCTTTGACGAAGTTAAACATGGACGAAACCTGTCTATTTGTACTTTCTCCTCTGAAATAAGCCTTTTTTAAGGATGGTGCCGGAACGAGATTGATGTTGTAAAAGCCCCGGTTGACGAAAAAGTCGAGAGCGGTCCCCTCTTCTATACCGAATATCAGGTCGCTGCCTTCATTTTTAACAAATTGCCTGAGCACCCGGGCTTCCTTTAACTGGCTTGTACCGTCAATGACATCCGATGGGAAATAATCAGCTACAAATACACTGTCTGGTGAGGATGCGGCTGTGACAAAGGCCAGGAGACTATCCACCGCCTGGGGCGGTATATACATCAGAAGTCCTTCTGCGATGAAAAGGGTTTTAAGTCCTTTCTGAAAACCGTTCTCCATCAGTTTTTGATCTATCCGGTCCTGCCCGAAAATAAGCGGCACATAGGTGACGTGGCCTGGAAGACCGCCAAAGACAGCGGCAATGGTTTTTGTCTTAATCTCTCCGGTCAGGGGGTGGTCGACTTCAAAGACTTTCAGTTCTTCGGCGACACCATCGATACGATAGGCCCGAGTATCATATCCGGCACCGATGATGACCATCTGCTTGAAACCATTGGTTAGACATTGGTCCACCACCTCGTCAATGAAACGGATCCGAGACACTATGGCCCCGTTAACGCCCGGCATCATGTTGTTGTAGGACTCGATCTGAACTTTGGCCTGATCAGGGGTCTGGATTTGTCTTTTTGCTTCTTCGTCAAAGAATTCGATTGCGTAGGGATCGTGGAATACCCGGTCCGGTTCAGGAAGAAGGGATTCCGCAGCCCTGAGGCCTGCGATCTGAAGGGCCATTTTTCTTGGATCAATACCTGCCATGTCTTTTTCTCCTTTTTTTATGGGTAAGGGGCTACCCGATGCGAACCGGACTTTCCAACCGGCCAGAATGGCATCGCTGCCCTGCTGCATCATGCTATCGAACAATTCTTTGGTCCAGACTCCTTCAGGAGGATTGCAGGCCTGGAATGCAAGCCCGTGGGCAAATAGCCATCGGGTAAGCTGAACCTGGTAGATTTCTTCCTGGGAGAATTCCTGAAAAGGCGGATATTCTTTGAGGGACTGGGTCAGGTTTTCCCAGATGACATCTCCGTATTTTTTGAACCAGTCCACCCGTCTGCCGTCTGTCATTCCGGAGAACAAATGCCTTTCCGTCATGGCAAAGCGGACGTATCCGATGCCGTGATTATGCCAAGGATCGTCAGTGAATGTTTTTGTCATGTAGCCATGAAGAAGATCCACTCCTTTTTTCACCAATTCCCTATCCAACTCGATCATGGATGTAAAAAAAGAATAAATGGGCCTGGCGGATGTTCCGAGACGGGAGGCGACAGCCCTGGTAGACAAAGTTTCCCACCCGTTTTCCTTGACAAGGGTAAAGGCTGTGTCAATGATTTCTTGCCGGGTGAACTTAAATTTTGGAGGCATGATAAGAGTTATTCCTTTTCAGCAACGGGATTGTATCTAAAAAAATAGTGCATCATGGTTTGTGCATCACTTGATGCATATCATAACCAGTCAAAATGTAAAAGGAAAAAATTGTATTTATATCTATTGGAAGTAAGGTGGTCCCCGGATTGAAATTATGAATACAAAGGCGACGAATGATGGTTGGCCTTTGTCAAGAGGTCGGGGGGGGGGATTGCCAGTGTGGATTTGGCGGGAATGAATTCACAAAAATTTTTAAGTGTTGGCAAGGCGAATAGTCAACACCAAACCCGTGGCCAAATAGCAGAAGCGACCAGGGGTGGCAACAAAGGTCTCACAAATGCAATTTTAAGAGTCTCATTTGTTCATCGGTTGACTTTTTAATCATCATGTGACCTTGCAAATACAATTGATCCATAAATATAACCTGCTTGAATTCAAGCAAATCCGGTCAACAGCTTCCATGGTTTCATCTTTGGCATATGCTTTGCAACATAAAGACCTTTATATACTTTTTTACTGCAGGCGGATTAAATACGGTTGCTTTATCTTAAATATTGAAGGGGAAAAATATGCCCATTTTTGAATACAAATGCAAGGACTGTGGGAAGGTCAGTGAAATTCTGATGGTCGGATCCAAGGATACATTGGTCTGCAGTTTTTGCAAGAGCCAAACAATGGAAAAGCTGTTTTCTGCACATGCTTCTGTATCAGGGCCGGTTAAAAACAGCATGCCGGGGGTTGGTGATACTGCCTGCTGCGGATCATCCCCTGGCCAGGCATCTAATTGTGCCGGACCGGGCAGCTGCTGCGGGGGAAATATGTCATAATGGACAGCCTGGATGACTTTATAGACAATTTACAAGAGCAGATATTTGAAGAAACACGCCAGGCGTTTGGGGAAAAAGGATTCCAGCGCTGGCGTAATCCTCGTTTTGCTGGTATTATGACCAACCCGGATGCCCATGGCCGTGTGACAGGGTCCTGTGGTGATACCATGGAAATTTTTTTAAAATTTGAAAATGAGTGTGTCAAGGAAGGCTCTTATATGACAGATGGATGTGGTTCAAGTTCCATCAGCGGTTCTTTTGCCGTGGAACTGATACTTGGGAAAAGTGTGGATGAACTGGCAGATATAACCGGAGAGGATGTCTTAAATAAAATCGGCCGTCTGCCCGACGAGGATAAACACTGTGCTTCTCTTGCTGCACTAACCATTCAGGATGCACTAACAAACTATATGAATTCAGGTAAACCTCTTGAACAACGATAAAGATTTTTTTCAACACCACTCCTTGAACTATATTGAGATGGCAATGCGTACCGACAGGATGGCGCGCATTCAATATCCCGACGGGTATAGTAAAAAAAAGGGGGACTGCGGTGATATGGTGGAGTTTTTTTTAAAGGGCAATCGGGACAAAATAAAGTCTGTTTCCTTTCTGGTTCAGGGGTGCATGAACACGGTTGCCTGCAGCAATACGGTTGTCGATTTTGCCCAGGGGCAGTCCTCGGAAGAAGCCTGGGACATTACCCCTGAGCAGGTGATTGATTTTTTAGAGACGCTGCCCAAAGACCATCACCATTGTGCAGAGCTTGCCGTGGGTGCATTTTATCTGGCCCTGGCTGATATGACTTCAGGCAAACCCTGCTATTATTAATGGCAGGTAAACTATTCCGCTATATATAGATAAGCGGAATAGTTTACTTATTTCATTTGCGGTCCTTAAATTCTTGTGTCGAGATCAGGCGTACAAAACGCCTTTTCCTGGTTTTTCCGGTCCGAAAAGTGCGCTTTCCGGATAATCATATTCCTCTTCCAGGGCCTGGTTAAAATCCTTGTCAAATGCCAGGGCGTGTTTTTGATCCCCCCGGTATGTTTTTTCTTCGGGTCTCCTGAGGGCAACGGACAAGAGGGTACGAATGCGGCTATTGTGTTTACATAATTTATATATGGCGTTTAGTTTATCCTGATTGGCCTGGGTTTTTTCGATGGGGCCCAGACTTTTGATGAGAGATGTAAAGGCATTGGCCGTCTTAACAAATTCCTCGGGCTTGTTCAAATCTGCATGGGCAAGGGCAATTCTTCTGCGATCAAATCCGCACAGGCTGAACAGCTTTTTAATCAGATTGACCCGGTTCCAGGTATGGTCAACCCCGAAGGAGTGGTGACACTCTTCAGGGTCGCACCCGATAAGGATGAGTCCGGGAGCACCTTCAAGAAATGCCCGGGCCATTACAGAAGGATCTATCTGTCCGACACAGGGGACGCCTAAAATATGAATGCCGGGGTCATAGGTCAGTTTTTTACGATATGCATGATCAGCAGCAGGCAGACCGCCCCAGACACAGGCCAGGGAAACCACCTCGCAGGGTTCCAATAATCGTGAAAGCGCTGCTATCCTCGCCTCCCTTTGATCGGTGCTGTTGTTCTGGAGAACCAGGGCATTGTATGGGCATGCTGCGGCACAGGTGCCGCCGCCGGTGCAGACCATGGGGTCGACCATCCTTGGAAGTCCGCCGCCGGGATATTCGCCGACACCGATGCCGCCACAATCACACAATTCCTGGCACTGGCCGCAGCCTACGCATTTTTCAGGGTCTACAACACAAACATTGCGGGGAATAAACAATTGTGATTTTTTCGATTTTTCTATCATTTCAGCATTCTTGTTTCCGGCTTTTCTTCCCTGGTTCAATGTTTCCTGGAGATCACAGGGGTAGCGGGCACTCCCGACAATATAGGTCTCTTCTCTGCCGATCATTTCCGGCCTTACCCTTGCATGGTGTCCGGTTAAGAAGGGAGCCTGTTTGTGAACGAGTCCAAGGGTGCGGGCTGTTGTTTGCGCCTGACCGCGAAGGGCTCTTCTGGGTGAAATTACCAGAAAATCCCAGCTGATTTCATGTTCAACATGATCCTTTAAGTGGCAAAAGGTAATATAACCATCCTGAACAGTCGGTTTGACTGCCTTGTCATAGGGAACCCATGAAATACCCAATCTTCGGCTGATACTTTTTTCCGACGCAGAAAGCGGCAGGGCCATCATTTGATTGTAAAAGAGTATGATTCGGGTGGAAGGCGACGTTTCTTTTATATGCCGGGCCATGGACCATGCCGTTTGTGCAGAAAGCCCTGCAAAATCCGGTGTGTCATATTCATAGTCACTGACCCAGAATACCAGATCCCCTTTGGGAATTCCCTTTTGATTGATTCTTGTTTCCATTTCAGGCTGGGTTAACACTGTTTGTCCGTCATATCCGAATTCCGGGCCCGGAGGGAACAATTGGGCATCCAAAGCCGCGATGATCATGCTGGCTCGTATGGACGTTTCCATACCATTGCTATCTTCCATGAGAAGGGTATAATCCCCGGTAACTCCGATAAGTTCTTTTAACCGGCTCTTTTCCATGATGGTGAGATGTTCATGGCTTAAGACATTTTCAATCATCTGTTGGACACGCTCATAATGCCGGCGTTCACCCGGATAGGACAGGTGCATCTTGTCAATGATCTCTTTTGGGTCACAACTGTCCAGGGACAATACGCATTCCACTCCGGCCCTGACAAGTTTCTGGGCTGCCGGAAAAGCACCGATGCCGTTGCCGACAATTACCACAGGGCCTTCAAGTTTTGCTCTTTCCTGCTGGGTGGGGGTTAAAGCCTCCATTTCAGCGATGGCAGCCTTGATCAGTTTTTCTGATTTTTTGGCCTTTTGTTCAGGCGTTGTATCACAGACCGCTGCCACGTGGCCGCGAAGATTTACCATGTCCACCTGGCCTTTGAGAATATCTGTGGGCGCAAGGGCGGTTTCAAATTTTTTCAGCATAATCCTCCCGTCACACCCGGCCAGGATAATCCGGTTTAAGTTATGCTGTGAAATGGCAGACATAATATCTTCCATTCCCGGTGTCAAACAGGGTTGGGTAAGGATGTCACAAAACGCAGCATACCCTTTGATGGAATCCTTAAGGCTGTCTAAATCAATCAGCGGTTCTATATTATCCCCGCACTTACATATAAAAACACCTATTCTTGCATTCATCATATTTCTCCTTTTTATGCCAGCTGGCTCAACGGTAATTCGGGTTTGCCACGGACGGTGTCAAATATTTTTGCCATGGCATCGGTGGGGCAGATAGTGACACAAGACCCGCAGGCCACACAGATATCCGTCGGTCTTAAAAAAGGAGCCCCCACTTTTTTATGAACCCCGCGATCCATAACGGCAATGGCGGAAAGGCCGACCACCTCTTCGCATACCCGCTGGCATAACCCGCAGACAAGACAGCTCTGGTTGGGATCGTGGACAGAAAAACGGGTGGAAATCACCCCGTATTTTTCAGCCATTTGCCTGACCTCTTCACTGGCCGGACATGATGCCAGGAGCATTTCAAAAATCCATCGCCGTACATTGTGCACCCTTGGTGTTTCCGTGTAGATATTGATGCCTTCTTTCACAGGATAAATGCAGGAGGCAACCAGTTTTGACCAATCCCCTTCCTTTAATTCAACCATACAAAGCCTGCATGAGCCACTGGCTGTAACAGCAGGGTGGTGGCAGAGTGTGGGGATGTCAATGTTGTATTCTTTTGCCGTCTCCAATACCGTCCAGCCTTGTCTGGCTTCCACTTGTTTGTCATTGATCCTAAATTTTATCATATTTGCTTTTTTCATGGTCACCTTTCTCATATGATCCGGATTGCATCAAATTTGCAGGATTCTTTGCAGATTCCGCATCGGATGCATTCGTTGACATTAATGGTATGGGGTTCTTTTTTATCACCCGAGATACAACCTGTCGGACATTTTCTGGCGCAACTGGTACATCCGGTGCAGGTTTCAGGGTCAATCTGAAACCGGATCAGATCTTTACAGACACCGGCAGGACATTTTTTGTCTTCCACGTGGGCAAGATATTCTTCTTTAAAATACCGGATAGTGGTCAGAACGGGGTTGGGCGCACTGGAACCCAATGCGCAGAGGGCGCCGTCCTGAATGGCCGCGGAAAGACTTAAAAGATCATCAATGTCTTGTTGTGTTCCATGGCCCTGGGAAAATCCATCCAGAATCTCTCTCATCCGGGTCAGTCCAAATCTGCAGGGCATGCATTTTCCGCAGGATTCCTCTTCCAGAAAACGAAGGAAATACCGGGCCAGATCAACGACACAATCGGTGTTGTCCATTACAATCATGGCACCGGAACCCATCATTGAACCGGCATTGGTCAATGAGTCGAAATCCACCGCAGTTTCCTTCAAAGAATAGGGGATGCATCCACCGGAAGGACCGCCTGTCTGGACCGCCTTAAAGGGAGCGCCTCCCGGAACCCCGCCCCCAATTTTTTCAATGATGGTTGACAACGGTAGTCCCATGGGCACCTCCACAAGACCCACGTTATTCACTTTTCCCACCAGGGAAAAAACCTTGGTTCCCGTGCTGTGGGAAACACCGATTTGATTGTACCAGTCTCCGCCACGGTCGATGATCAACGCAATATTTGCCCAGGTCTCGACATTGTTTAAAACAGTAGGTCTCCCCCACAACCCTTCTTCAACAGATCGGATATATTTGGGCTTGGGATTGCCGGGTTTCCCCTCAATTGAGGTGAACAATGCGGTTGATTCACCACAGACAAAAGCACCGGCACCCCTGGTGATCCGGGCGTCAAATGAGAACCCGGAGTTGAGGATATTTTTCCCCAACAACCCGTGTGCCCGCGCTTGTTCCATGGCCATTTCCAGGTGTTTAATGGCCAGGGGGTACTCTGCCCTGACATATAAAAACCCCTGCTCAGCACCCAGGGCATAGGCACCCAGGATAAGTCCTTCCAGGACAGAATGGGGATCCCCCTCCATAATAGCACCATCCATAAACGCACCGGGATCACCTTCATCCCCGTTCACCACGACATAGACCGGACGGCCTTTTTTTTCAATGGCCTGGAGGGCCGAGCGCCATTTGCGTCCGGCAGGGAAACCAGCCCCGCCCCGGCCCCTGAGACCGGAAATTTCTATCTCCTTGACAACATCTTCGGGTTCCATGGTGGCCAGGGCTTTGGCCAGGGCCTGATAGCCTCCGGCAATGATGGCATCGTCGATGCTAGTTGGATCAATTTTACCAACATTGCGCAGCACCTTTCGGTCTTGAAGCTTGTAAAAGGGGATCTCTTCTTCATGTACTATTTTTTCACCGCTTTGGGGATCTTCGTACAAAAGCCGCTCAATGATTTCACCATTTTTAACGGTTTTTTCTATGATCTCATCAATATCTTTTGGTGTTACCCGCTGGTAAAAGATTCCCTGGGGAAGGATTTGTACCAGGGGACCCCTGGAACAGAACCCCTGGCATCCTGTGGTTTTAATACCCGGCATAACTGCAGCTTTTATCCCTGATTCATCAAGACCGGTTCGAATGGCCTCAGTCACCGCTTCACAGCCATTGGCAAGACACCCTGTGCCATGACATACAACGATCTGGGGCATATCAGGGTCAATGTTTTTTTCCAGCTGTTTTTTTAACTGGTTTAAATCATCCAGGGACTGCAACCGACACAAATCCTGTTGTAACGCTACACTCTGATTATGCATTTGTCTCTCCCTCAATCGTTTCCACTGTATCCATTGAAGGCTGCATTATTTTTTTAATTTCTTTTTCAAGTTTGCCCAGTGTTGCGCCAGCATGATACGCCTCATTGACAATGGCAACCGGAGCAATGGCACAGGCACCCACACAATTGACGGTATTCAGGGTTATCATCATATCTTCTGTGGTTTCTCCAGGTTCGATACCCAGTTTCCTTGACAGTCCGTCAACCAGTCGCTGACCCCCGTTCAGATGGCAGGCGGTCCCGAGGCACACCTTAATTTCATTTTCTCCGGGAGGATCAAGCCTAAAAGACTGGTAGAATGTTGCCACGGAATAGGCTTGGGTTAGGGGGACTTTGGTGTGTTCGCTGGCCAGCACCATGGCATCCTGGGAAATATGGCCGTAGTGGCTTTGAATATTTTGCAACAGGCCAATCAGGTATTCCGGCTTAGATGGATATTGATCCATTAAATCATCAATATGTTGAACTGGGTCCGTCATTTTAATCTCTCCTTTGTGGTTTATATTCATCTGCCTAGGTCTTTGTCCAAAAGCCCAAAGGTTTTCATTTTTCGCCAGAGCGAAGAACGGCTGATGCCTAAAAAGGCTGCTGTTTGCATTCGATTCTGGTCATTTTCGGTTAGTGCCTGTAAGATCTTGTTTTTTTCCGACCTGGGCTGGTCAGATGTTATCGGGTGGCTGATGGGTAAAAATTCTTGGCTTTCCGGAAGGTATCTTGAAAAGATGATGGGCCCTTTGACAAAAACAAAGGCATGCTCCATCACCCGTTCAAGTTCCCGGATATTTCCGGGCCAGGCATAGGTTGAAAAAAAAGAGAGTACTGCCGGGTCCACCAAACGGACTTGCTTGTTATATTGATGGTTGAATTTTTTGATAAAATAGGTGACCAGCAAGCCAATATCTTCGGTGCGCTCCCGTAAAGGCGGAAGATGGATGGGGATGGTTCTCAACCTATAATAAAGGTCCTCTCTAAACCGTCCGCTCTCCTGTGCCGCTTTCAGGTTATGGTGGGTGGCTGCAATAATTCTGGCAGTTAATTTTATGGGCCTGTCTGACCCGACCCTTTCAAATTCTTTTTGTTCCAGAACCCTGAGCAGTTTTACCTGGAGAGAGGGGGGCATGTCCCCGATTTCATCAAGAAAAAATGTCCCGTTGGCAGCCAGTTCGAATCGGCCTGGTTTTGACTGATCCGCACCGGTAAAGGCGCCTTTTTCATGACCAAATAATTCCGATTCCAACAGGGTTTCCGGCAGGGCAGAACAATTTACCGCCTGAAATGGTTTGTTTTGCCGTTTTGACAGGTTGTGAATTGCCCGGGCAACAAGTTCTTTTCCGGTTCCGCTTTCTCCTGTGATCAATACACTGGCTGGGCTTTGTGCAATGTCGAAAAGTTTGTCAAAAATCATTTTCATCCCTGGGCTTTTTCCAACCATTCCTTCAAAACTTTCCAATACCTGGAAAGTTTTTTTTGGGGAGGGCGAAGGCGCCAGGGAAAAACTTTCAATGCCGCCGACAAGAATCCCGTTCTCATCTTTTAATGGGGCTGCAGTAGCAAAAATTTTTCTGATTAATCCGTTCTGGTTTAAAATGGTCATTTCCTGATTTTTGCAGGAACTATCTGTTTTAAATATGTTGGGGTTAAAGATCTTTGGGTCAAATATTTGGGTAAAAGGGCATTGGTGTGCGCATTGACCTGATTGAAAAACCTGCCAGCAATATTTCCCGATAATTTTATCTTTTTTAAAGCCTGTCAGTTGTTCTGCCTGTCGGTTGAAGGAGGTGATTTTCCATTGAAGATCAATGGAAAAAACCCCTTCGGGTAAACCGTCTAAAAGATGTTGGTAGCCAATGCGGGGAAGGTATGTTAAGCCGGAAGCGTTTTTTGGGGGCAGGGTCGTAAACCGAAGTATCACCCCGACAATTTTTTGATCCCCTGCAAGCAGAGGAACTCCGCAAAGGCTACAAGGAATCTGTTTGCCCCCTGAATGAACAAGATTCAACATAACTTCGTCCATGGCAATGCCCTTGTTTAAAATTTTCCTCAGCTGTTTGTCAGCGGTGTCAAAAGAATCCGGGGTAAATATTTTTTCCAGTTGATAATTTTTGCCTGGCTGGGGTGATATCCCAAGGATTCCGCATGCCCCGGGATTGATGCTCATAAGACCAAGGGATGCTGAAAGGATTATCATTCCCACCGCATTCTCCCCTGTAGCGTTCGTGTCATTGTTTAACATTGCTATCTTCGCCCAATTTCTTTGGCCATTTGTGCCTTCCTTGTTCAGTTTGAATGCACCCCTTTCCAGATCGTATCTTGTATAGCAAGGAGCGGGCCAAGTTCTTTATGTACTTGAAATTAAAGGGAATATATATTATTGAATGGGGCTGAAAAAATGGACACTTCTGCAACTGAAACAGAAGGGAGGTGTTTTGAATAAATATATGGGGTAAGTATCTGAATATATAGCAACTTAAATAAACGTTTCATGGCTGAAACATTTGAAACGTTTGAAACATGTATGAAACATCACCCCAGAAGATTGAGTGTTTTCATCTTTCTCCACAGAGATGTCCGGCTGATGCCCAGTAAAATCGCTGCATTTTTTTTCTTTCCCTCTGTTTGAACAAGTGCCTGAACAATCTTTTCCCGGGTAAGGCTGAGCCCATTGGGATACAATGGTTTGTGGATGGGGCTTTTTGTAAAAATATCGATTTGCGGCAGGTTGTCAAATAGGATGACCGGTCCTTTAACAAAGACAAAGGCATGTTCCATTGTCCGTTCAAGTTCCCTGACATTCCCCGGCCAGTGATAGCTTAAAAGCAAGTCCATCACCCCGGTATCCAAGCCTCTTACCTTTTTTTTAAACAGGGCATTGAAAACACGGATAAAATAATTGACCAGCAGCGGAATATCGTCTTTACGTTCCCGCAGGGGAGGGATCACCATGGGCACCGTTCTCAACCGATAATAAAAATCTTTCCGAAAAGAACCGTCTTCCATGGCGCGGAACAGATCTTTGTTGGTGGCACTGATAATTCTGGCTTCCAGCTGAATCGGTATGGTCCCGCCCACACGTTCAAATTCTTTTTGCTCAAGAACCCGGAGCAGTTTGATCTGTAAGCTTGGTTTCAGTTCACCGATTTCATCCAAAAAAAGCGTTCCCTGTTTTACCAATTCAAATCTGCCTGGTTTGGTTTTTGTAGCACCTGTGAATGCGGATTTTTCGTGACCAAACAATTCCGATTCCAGAAGGGTTTCCGCTAATGCAGAACAGTTCACGGCAACAAAGGGGTGTTTTGCCCTGGAAGAATTATCATGGATCGCACGGGCAAATAATTCCTTGCCAGTACCGCTTTCTCCGGTAAGAAATACATTTGCCTCACTGGCGGCAATATCCGGAAGGGTTTTAAATAGTCGCTGGATCACTTTGCTTTGGCCAATAATATCTGAAAAGGTTTTGGGCTTTTTGGGTGGGTTAAGGTTGCCGGTAAGAATTCTAAATGTTTCAACCGCCCCCACAATCAACCCCTGATCATCCCTTAAAACCCCGGTATTCACAAGAATTGTCTGGGGGCCCTCCTCTTTTCTCAAAATTCTTACATCCTGTTCAGTTCCTATCTTTCCTGTTTCAAGGGCATCCCTGAGGGGACAGCCCAGGTCACAAAGATCTGAACGGAATATTTCCCAGCAATAATGGCCCAAAACCTCCTGTTTTGTATATCCTGTAATGTTTTCAGCGGCTTTGTTAAAAGAGGCAATCTGCCACTTGGTATTGACCGTAAAAACACCCTCGGGCAATGCTTCCAGCAATGATTTTTGTTCCATCAGAGGGCTGTTGCCAAAGGTTGCGATTGCTGTTTTCTCTGTTGGGTGGATGATTTTACGGCCCTTGAATGAAAACACAGACCCTTGAATGGTTTTATTATCAAAATAAAGGGGATAGGTTGAAAACAGGATCGGGATGTGTTGACCCTGGATCATTTTCATCTGGGCACAAATATTGTTGCGCGCTACACCTTTGGAAATGGTTGCATGGATAGCATCTTTAACGATATCGCAATCTTTTTTACGGATAAAATGATCAATCTTAAGCGTGTTGCCATATTTCAAAACAGGTCCGAGAACCGCCTGGGCCTTGCCATTAAAGCTTGTAATGCCCATTTCATTGTCCAAAATAACCAAAACTTCTTTTGTTAGAAATGTTTTATGGGACAAAGGATTGTGTTTTTCAGAATTTTTCTTGAGGGGGTCGGGTATGTTGATTTTTGATTTCATGCCATGGGCTCCGACTGGGACAATAAAGAAAGAAACAAGCACTGTCAAGGTGAAGGCAACAACATTTGATCCATTTGTGCCAAGCAAATTAATCATTTGCCGTAAACAATAAGGCAAAATAATATGCGCACCTGTCCGTGAGCATTTTCAAAGATCTGCCCTATCGAAAATATACACAAAGTGCATTATTATACGATGCCCTGGTGTTTGACTGCAACAGGGGGGTGCCCTTAACGGTATCTATTGAGTTGTCAGTGTTCTTATATAAAATCGCTCATTATTATAGGTTGAGACAAGAATTTTATTCTCGGCCAACAATTTTTCTATGGTTGAAAAATGACCTTTTGCTTTTTTTAAATAGGCATAAACTGCATCTTCCCGCATGGGATGAACAGATGTGATGCTTAAAATATCTGCTTCTATATTTCCTGTATAGGCAAACTGATTTCCTTCATATCCTATCAAATATTCGGTATTTAATGCGTGTGCATCGAACAGGTGATAGGCCCTGCTTATTTTTTGTTCTTCAGGGGGACGGACCCATTTTAGGGCCGGTGGTCTTGTGGGAATACTCAAATAGGCCTGGGAACAATTGAGCCCGCTAATAAATTGGGCCGTTTTTCCAAGGCTTTGCTTGTCGTCATTCACCTCTTTTACCAGCATGGTTTCGGTTACCAGTTGTCCCTTAAATTCTTTTGAAAATGAACAGATGCCCTCTAATACGGCATCAAATTTAATTCTTTTGTGGGGCCGGTCTATTTTTCTCCATATTTTTTCATCCAGGGTGTCGATTTTAACAGAGACCCAGTCTGCTTTGCACAATTCTTGGCGAACATCAGGCCTGTTGAGCAGGGTTGAATTGGTGATGACGGCAATCTTGATGCCGAGCAGGCTTAACTTTTCAATCAATTGACCTAGGTTTACATCCAATGTGGGTTCTCCATCCGACACAATGGTTAAATAATCAATGGGTTCACTGTTCGAATGAGCGTTTTTGATTTTTTCTTTTGTCTCTGCCAACAGTATTTCCGGATTATAATAGGCGGACCTGTCCGTGAGCATTTTTAAAGATTTGCCCAGTTGACAATACACACAAGAATAGGTGCATATTTTGGGAGGAATATTGTTTATTCCGACGCTTTTACCCAAACGCCTTGATGGGACAGGGCCAAAGACCCTTGTTTGATTCATATTTTACTCCTGAAATTAAATTATACCTCTAACCGTTTTTCAGCTATAGAATAAGCCTCTTCAACTTTTAATGTTGCGGCATGTCCGGGATGCTTTTTAGGGTTTCATTCCCTTGTCCCTTTTTCCAAGCCTCTGTTTTATGCGAGCCATCTTTTTATTCTAGCGATGTTCTCTCTATTCGTTAATTATTAGAGCAAGGATTATACCAGTCCCCAAATAAAAGTTTAAATTTAAAAAAGTAAATTATTATGCATGGTTATGATAAATAATTTAAGACAGCGGATAACAAAATTTCATATTAAGTAGCAAATAGGCGACGATTGATAGGGGCAAATGCGCTTTAAAAGCGAAAAGTATCATTCATAAGGTCATTGTTGTCAGATCTGTCGAACTGTGCACGGTTGAAAGAAAGCGTGTTGATGCACTGAACTTTTTAGCGACAACTGATATTTTAAACAGATAAAACTTTTTTAAGGTCTATTCCATATTTTTTCATTCGGTTCCAGACGGTTACCCGGTTAATATTAAGAAGGATAGCCGCCTTTGACTGGTTGCCATTTGTCTGTTTGAGTGCTTGGATTAATTGACGTTTTTCATTGGGCTCTTCTTTTTTTGGCACTGTTTTGACAGGAGAGGGAAAACTTATCTTTTTGGGCAAGTGATATGGCTGAATAACAGGGCTTTCAGCTGTAACAAACGAATATTCCATGGCATTTTTCAGCTCTCTTATATTGCCCGGCCAGTGATACTCCATAAACGCGTCCATGGCATCATGGCTTACTCCGGTAATGGTTTTACCGGTTTTTATATTCAGGCTGCGAATAAAAGAATTGATCAAAAGAGGGATGTCTTGTTTCCGGTCTCTTAAGGGCGGCAGGTGTATGGGGATGACGTTGATTCTGAAAAGCAGATCCTGTCGAAATTCATTTCTGGCGATCAGCGCATCAAGGTCTTTGTTTGTGGCAGTGATGATGCGCACGTCAACTTTGATCGATGAAATATCCCCCACCCGTTCAAACTGGCCTGACTCAAGAACCCGTAATAATTTGGTCTGAATTGATAAGGGGATGTCGCCAATTTCATCCAGAAAGAAATCCCCGTGATTGGCCGCTTCAAATCGGCCGATGCGGTTGCTGTATGCCCCGGTGAAAGCGCCCTTGGCATGGCCGAACAATTCACTTTCAAGGACGGATTCATTTAGAGCGGCGCAATTGAGCTGAATGAACGGACCGGTTTTCCTGGATCCGCATAAATGGATGGCATTTGCCACCAGTTCCTTGCCGGTACCGCTTTCACCCAGTATGATAACAGGGGCCATGCTCTCAGCGGCTTTTCGGATCATATCAAAGACCGTCTGCATTTCAGGTGATTTGCCCACCATGCCGAAAAAATCAGCCTCCCTGTCACTTTGTCTGGAAAGAATATGGACCTTTTCATCCAGTCGGGTAAGCTCGGAGATATCGGTTAAGGTTTCTACAACGCCGAGAACGGCCTGTTTTTCATCCCAGAGTACCGAGGCATTTTTTAAAACCGGCAGGAAACTGCCATCTTTGCATCGGATAAGGCATCGGCATTTTTTCATATCTGCCTGACCCTTTTCAAATAATTTGCACCATACCGATTCTTTGCCCGTCTGCAGAGTTTGTTCACAGGCATCACATCCCAACATGTGGCAAGGCATACCGATGGCTTGTTCGGATGTATAGCCGGTAAGCGTTTCAAAGGCTTTGTTGACCATTAAAATGGACCCCTCTGGACCGATAAACATGAGCCCGTCGTTAATCGTATCCACTATTTTTTTCCAGAAGGTGTTCATTTCATGGTCATTCATTACGCTCCTCCTTTAACAATTGTTTAAGTGTTTAAACATATGTTTAAGCACTAATAATATTTAAACATATCTTTCCTACACCTAAATAAATAAATCGTCAAGTCATGGGTGTTTATTCGATATATAAATTTATAAAAACAGATAGTTAAGGGAGTTCGTGTTTTTTTGGGTGTCTGCGGTATGTCTGTTGCAATCAAAATTTTTATAATGGAATATTTTAACACTTGGGGTGTGCATGACATCAAAAAATGTATTGGATCTTAGGGGGGTTATCTCACCCTTGAATCTGCTCAAATGCAAAAGTTGTCTTAGCGCCATGGAAAAAGGGGATCTTTTAGAGGTTCTTGTTGCAGATATTGATGTGGTAAAGGATTTGAAAATGATTATTCAGCGTTCCAGTGATGAAGTGGCTTATACCAGGAAAAGGGCCGATCATGTTTGTCTTGGCATCGAAAAAGGACCCAAAAATTAAAAAAGGGAGGGAAAATGCAACTAAGTAGACGACGTTTTTTTAAATATATGGGAGCTGGAGCATCTGCCGTTGCGCTGCCTTCCTCTGCCAGTGCTTGGGAGTCAAAGGCGCCCCCGGATCCCCATGGATGCCTGGTGGACCTGACCCGCTGCATTGGCTGCCGCAAGTGCGAAGAGGCCTGCGCCGAGGTAAATGATTTGCCCGCACCCGAGCGGGTGAATTGTCAATGTACTATTTTTGACAAGAAAAGAAGACCGGATCACAAGGCATATACAGTGGTAAACCGGTATTTTACAGGCAAACTGGATGGGTTTGACAAACCGCTGCCCACCTATGCCAAGGTTCAGTGCATGCATTGTCAGGACCCGGCCTGTGTCTCCGCTTGCATTGTGGGCGCCTTGACCAAGGACGAGACCGGAACGGTCAGGTATGATGTGGATAAATGTATTGGCTGCCGATATTGTATGGTGGCCTGTCCCTTTGAAATACCCGCCTATGAATATGATAATCCCTTCACCCCCAGGGTGATGAAATGCACCTTCTGTTACGACAGAATATCCAAGGACGGGGGGATTCCAGGCTGTGCCACCATTTGCCCCACCGAAGCGTTGACCTTTGGAAAGAGGGAATCACTGCTAACGGTGGCCAAAAAGAGGCTGAAAGAAAATCCCGGTGAATATGTTGATCATGTGTATGGTGAACGAGAGGTGGGGGGAACCTCATGGTTATATATTTCTTCAGTGCCATTTGAAACCGTAAACCTGCCTGTATTGTCGGATACACCCTCCCCCAAACTTTCCGAAACCATACAGCATTCGCTGTTCAGTTATCTATGGTCACCCATCGCACTTTTTGGCCTTTTGGGAGCATTCATGTATAAATCAAACAAAGTTGTGGAAAAGATTGAAAAAAAAGGAGGCGCCTGATGGAACATAGCGCAACTCCTTTAAATAGAAAGTTCTGGACACCCGGTGTTCTTGTCATGCTGGTGTTTATGATTGCAGGCGCCATCTGTATTATTGCAAGATTTACCGGCGGCATCGGCTATGTCACCAATCTTACCAATGCCCGGCCCTGGGGACTCTGGGTGGGTGTTGATGTGGCAACCGGTGTTGCCCTTGCCGCCGGCGGTTTCACCACGGCTGGGTTGGCCCATATTGCAGGGAAACATTTATACGAACCTGTTACACGACCGGCCCTTTTAACAGCTGCCCTGGGGTACACCTTCGTTGTCCTGGGACTTTTGGTGGATATCGGTCGATCCTGGGCCATCTGGAAACCCATTTTTAATTGGAACACCAACTCAGTCCTTTTTGAAGTGGCCATGTGCGTGATGGTCTATCTTCATGTGCTGTATTTTGAATTTTTTCCCATTATTGCAGAACAATTTAAAGGCCAAGTAAATCTTCCGGGGTTTGGGTCTGCTTTTAATGGCCTGGTGGATATGATCTTAAAGGTGGGGGATGCCATCATTGGGAAAATTATGTGGATATTTATTATTCTGGGGGTTGTTTTGTCCTGTATGCACCAATCCAGTTTGGGATCTCTTATGCTGGTGGCGCCGACAAAGCTGCATCCCTTGTGGTATACCCCTATTTTGCCCCTTTTGTTTCTTACCTCAGCCGTTGCGGTTGGTTTCCCAATGGTGGTTTTTGAAACAACCCTTGTTACCGCTTCTTTTAAGCTGGATTCCGAGATGAATATTCTGGCGCCTTTAACCCGGATTACCATTTTCCTTCTGGGAATTTACCTGTTTCTCAAAGTGGGGGATATGGTTTATAGAGGAACCTATGTGTATCTTCTGGACGGAACCTATCAAACCAATTCCTTTATTGTGGAGATGCTTTGCGGCATTCTGCTACCCTGGGTGATGCTGCTTTTTGAACGGGTACGAAATTCGAGGAGCGGTGTTTTTATTGCGGCATCTTTGATTGTTTCGGGTGTGGTGATCAACCGGATTAATGTGTTCATCGTGGGATATAAACCGCCTTTAAGCGAAAATGGATATTTTCCTGCACTCACAGAAATTCTGGTTACGCTCGGTCTTATCGCAACATTGATGTTTATTTATAGATTTGTTGTGACCTATCTGCCTGTTTTACAGGCTCCCAAGGAGGTGTCGTCGTGATAAAGAAAATTGTTTTCCTGGCGGGGCTTTTGCTCCTGACCTCTGGCCTGTGTGCGGCTGAGGTCTGGCGAGCGCCGGACCAGGAACGGGCAAAGGAAAGGGCTAAACAGGTGGTTCCTTTTATCAAGGAATACAAGGATGACCATAAGGTTGCCCGGAAAATGTCACTGATGGATGCAGGCATTTCCCTGGATGATGTTCAGGATGTATATTTTTTGATGGACAGCCCCATCATCAAAGATAGAGAAGACCATTACGGACCTGTGCGGTTTTCCCACAAGCGCCATGCAAATCTTGCCAATGACTGCAGCAAATGTCATCACTATCGGCCAAAAGAGGAGGCAGCTCTGGAAACAACCCGATGTTCGGCCTGTCATCAGGCATCTTTTAATCCGGATCATCCCGAGCGGATCGGTCTTAAAGCAGCCTATCACCAGCAGTGTATCGAATGCCATCAGGAACAAGCCAAAGGACCTGTGGGCTGTAAGGGGTGTCATTTGCAGAACGTTCCCGATCATAAGAAATTGGTGGATCTGCCGGATAATCCGGATGCATTTCAGGTGACCGCAGAATGTCTGCGGTGCCACGATGCCCAGGCAGAAGATATGCTGACCACGGCCCATTGGCTGTGGAAGGGGCCGTCCCCCTATACAACCGGCCATCGAAAGGATATCATGCACGGCAAGGGCACAACCGCCCTGAACAACTACTGAATCAGTCCCATAAGCAACGAGGCTCGTTGCACAAGTTGTCATGCCGGATATGGTTGGAAAGACGATAGTTTTGATTTTACCGATAAGACAAAAATGGATTGTCTGGTGTGCCATGATACCACCGGCAACTATAAAAAAGCTGGGCCGGCAGCCGGCATGCCTGCAAAAGATGTTGATTTGAAATTGGTCGCCCAGAATGTAGGGCATTCAAGCCGCGCCAGTTGCGGTGCCTGCCATTTTAATGGAGGCGGAGGGGATGCCATCAAACATGCGGATTTGTCAAGACAGCTTCTGGAACCCGACAGAAGCTGTGACATTCATATGGGGGGATATGATTTTACCTGTACCGAATGTCATGAAACAAGAAATCATAAAATTGACGGCAGAAGCTCATCGGTCCCCGTTGCCGAGGGGGCTGTCACCTGCCAGCAATGCCATTCAGATGAACCCCATTATTGCGGGAGTGTTCTGGACCATCATTTAAATGAGCATACCAAAACCCTTGACTGCAATGTGTGTCATTCACCGGTTTTTGCAAAATGTAAACCTACCAAAACCTGGTGGGACTGGTCCAAGGCCGGTGATAAAAAGCGCCAGCCCAAAAAAGATAAATACGGAAAACCCGATTATAATAAGAAAAAAGGGGAGTTTTTATGGGATGAGTCTGTGGTCCCCGACTATGCCTGGGATTCAGGATATATGAAACGGGTGTTAATCGGTGATAAGGTTGATATCAATGCAGATGTCATCAATATTACCGAGCCTGTGGGGTCTATCCATGATCCGGGTTCCAAAATTGTTCCCTTCAAGTTGATGAAGGCCATTCAGGCAGTTGATGCGGAGACGGATTATATCTTGGTTCCCCATCTTTTCCCCAGGGACAAAAAGGACAATACCGCCTATTGGAAACACTTTGACTGGGAAAAAGCGTTCCAGGATGGTATGGCTGCGGTGGGCCTTGAATACAGCGGTTCTTTCAAATGGAAAGAAACCTGGATGTATTGGCGGCTGGAACATGAGGTCATGCCCAAGGAAATGGCCTTGTCCTGTGTCCAGTGCCATGACAGCCTTAAGGGGGATAAAACCTGTAATCGCTGCCACCAGGAAAATCGCAATGTTGATTTTAAAAAGGTTGCCCAGAAAGGCACAGACTTTTCGTTTATGAAATCTAAAGGAAGGGATGTGGATGAGTTGATCCATAAAACCGACTATATTAATTTTAAAGCTCTTGGATATAAAGGAGATCCCATTCTTCATGGGGGGCGCTTCAAAAAGCTGCCCATGGGGTATAAACGACAAGAATAAACAAGGGTACCCTATTTAAGGATGATAAGAAAAGTGCTGGATAATATGGTTATTTTATTATCCAGCACCTATTTTTTTTATTCAGATCGAGTTCTTAACTGATCTTTAATGGCGGACAGCTCAGCTTCAAGCATATTCACCCTGTTTTGCAATGCGGTCTGGTCCTCAGAACCCGGCATCGGAGCGGGGGCGTTCCATTGTCCCCCCCCCATTCCCCGTCCCGTTGTCTGGCATCCTCTCCTGCCCATTCTTCTACCCATTCCACCATCATATCCCCTGGTGTTTGTGCTGTCTGCAAAACCCTGACCGGTATCGATACCAGCGCCTGTGCAGGCACCTCTTTTTCTGCCTGTCATGGGGCCTTCATTCATGGGGCCTCTTTGATTAAATCTTGGCATAATAGTGTCTCCTTTTTATTGGTTCTATGATTATCCGGTGGTTGGGGCCGTCAGTTTTTTTTCCTGCCATGGCCCCCGCCACCTTGTCTTCCATGCCCCCTGCCGTGACCATGACACCCATGTCCCTGCTGAGTGTCGTGCATTGTATAGCAGCCGCCTCCTATCTTGAGACAATATGCGTTTACAATGGCGTTTGACAGGTTATACCGAGCACTTTTCAGAATTCTTCCGAAGGTCTGCCGGGATACGTTCATGATTTGGGCTGCCTGGCTTTGATCCAGTCCTTCAAAATCAATGTGTCGGATCGCCTCAAACTCTTCGAGGGAGAGGATTACCTCTCCTTTTTTTTCAGTACCTTCAGGCCTGAATTCTTTGATGATCGGACGGGACATGATACATCTTGGTCTTTTGGGACGGGGCATGAAATCTCCTTTGTTTTGATCATTTGACTGTAATTATAAGCGGGTCATGAAATGTTGTCAAGGATAAATATGGTCAAATGATCAAAATAATTGGTGTGGGGAAGAATTTTCTTCCGCCAGAGGACAAAACTCTATTTCCACCAATACTTTTTTGATGTCAGCCACCCTTGAAGGTTCTGGCTGCTAGTTGACTCTACTTCTATTGTTTCTCCTGTTTCTCCTGTTTCTCCTGTTTCTCCTGTTTCTCCTGTTTTTTCTTCATGGGGCTTGGCAACAGACGGTCCAGGATGTTTTTGCTAAAGATCCTGGGGGCCAAAAATTTTATCCGTGAATTTTACATACCATGCAGCTGACTGCACCTGAATAATATAGGCAATGGCGACCACCAGTGCGGCGCTGGCGCCTTCCTTGCCAAAGGCATTGATGGCGATGGCAAGGGCAATGGACAGGTTGCGC